>NC_009634.1:0-600000 GCF_000017165.1 Methanococcus vannielii SB | reverse complement strand
TGAATTAGAAAAAATAATTGAAGAAGACGTAAATCCATTAGATTTAACTTCACAATTAATGGACTTAAGTAGATTTAATGCAAAAATTTCATACATTGCAAGACATGACATGGTAATATGTTGTACTGAGGAATCCGCAAGAATCTGTACTACTATAGGACTAACTGTAAAAAATTATTTAAGTTCGGGAACCTTTGTAAAAAAAGGCCAGGTATTTTTTGAAGCATTTGGAAGAGCGGATAAAATCCACCTCGCATGGAAAAGTGTTTTAAGATTACTTGAGGGATATTCTGGAATTGCTACAAAAACAAAGGAATTTGTAGATATTTCAAAAAAGTACAACAATCATGTAAATATAGTAACAACTAGAAAAAGCGCTGCTGGAACTAAAAAACTCTCAATAAAGGCAGTAATTTCAGGAGGTGCTTATCCTCATAGGATGGGGCTATCAGAGACAGTTCTGATTTTTAATGAACACCTTATATTTTTAAAAGATGATTCAGAACTCCAAAACACTTTGGAAATAATGAAATCAAAAGTTCTTGAAAAGAAAATAGGAATAGAAACAGATAATCATGAAATTGGGTTGAAATATGTTAAAATGGGTTTTGATTTTATTCAACTTGATAAATTAAGTCCAAAAGAGGTAGAAAACTTTATTAAAGATGCTAAATCAGTAAACCAGAAAATAACTGTGGCTTGTGCAGGTGGAATTAATATTGAAAATATTGAAGAATATGCAAAAACAGGTGTTGACGTTATAGTTACTTCATCGCTTTATTTTACAAAGCCTGCGGATATAAAAGCATTAATTGAAAAAATAGATTAATATTTTTCAAATAATTTAAAAATTACTTTTTAATCTTACATATTCATTAAACGCTTCTCTGGTAGTTCCAACAACAACTCGTTTATAGCATTTTTTCCCGTAAACTTCTTCTAATTTTCCCCTAACGACTATTTCTTCACCAAAATATGCTGAACCAGCATAGGTGTGTGTGAAAGAGACGACTTCTTTTATTTCATCAGCAGTTACATTTATATTATTTTCATTATTTAGAATTTCAACATCTTCTAATGTATAAAGTGCAGGATTATCAAAAATAAATGAATCATCGGCTACTTTTGCTTTAATTTGGATAAAACCAAGGTTTTTATATCTCTTTTCCCCGTAAGATTCGTTTATTTCATTCCAATCTCTTGTAGCAAGTAAATCAAACATTACGCCGTCAATAACTCCCCTATTTAATTTCCTCTTTTCATGCCATACAAATTCATCGTAACCGATTGTTTTATCTTTTATCCTTTTTAAAAACGCTTTCTTCCAAAATTCATCTGAAAGAGGTTTTAAAACATTATCTTGGAAAGCCATATTTAATATTTCTCGTGCGAATTTATGGTTTTTCATTCCATAGACTACAAAATCAATGTCTGATAATTTATTATTTAATTTTAATACTGTTGAACCAGAAACGCCCATATTTTCATATTTTAGCCCGTAATTGTTTAATATTTCTGCTAGTTTTGCACATTTTTTTTCGGCGTTAGTATTCTGTGTTTCAAGCACATTTTTTAACCGAGCATTTGGACTTAATATTGATTCAATCCTATTTTTAGGAATTGCATGAAGCAGTACATCGTTTACATCATCATAAAACAGGTATTCGGGGTAATATTCTTTTAAAATATCATAAGCAGTTTTACTTTCTGCAATTTTTATATAGTTATGCCCTTCAAGCGACCTAATATCGTTTTCATCAAGATTATAGTCTTTTAAAATATGCATCCCAATTTCATCAATATTTATGTACCTTAAAAAAGATATTATCTTGTCTTTGGGGTGTTGGTACGTATTTACTGCAAAGTATCCTTCTCTAGTCTTTACAAAATCCCTAAGTCGTATATCCATATTTTTCACGTTTTAAAGTAGAATAATTTTAAAAATTTAAATTTTATATTATCCTTTTTTTAATCCAACTGCTGCACCTGCTGCAAAACCGCCTCCAAGAGATACGGAGTGAATTAATCCTGCGGCCTGACTCCCATATGAAACAACGGCACTTTCAACGTTTCCAACAAGTCCGAAAAGTGCATCAGTATTTATCGAAATTACGCCTAAATTACTTAAATAAATTAAACTGAACACATAAAGGCCAATCAAAGCAATAACAACCTTCATTGCGACTTTAATTCCCCATCCAACAATAAATCCGGTTATAAATCCAGTTCCAATATCTGGAACAAACTGCATAACATCCATTTTTAAATCCCTTTTATTTTTTATAAGGAGTATATTAATTCGTTGAATCATTTTTTATATAACTTGTTATTTGATTTTTAAAAAAACAGTTATAAATTTTTAATAATTAATTCTAATTTTCTATTAATTCAAAAATAAATTCAAAGGAAAATTCTTTAGTATCTATAAAATACGTTCCCTGAATTACTTTATTATATTCAATAATATCTTTATTTTTAATCTTTTTTCCACCAATTTCGCTAATATTTTTGAGTAAACGTCTGTTTTCTATATTATCTTCCATAAAAACTGCAAAATTACTGTAATCACTATTTATTTCAAATAGAATAGTTTTATTTTTGCCGTGGTAAACTATGTCGTTATACTGTGTTGGATAGCTGAAATTAGTTACGGGCTTTGAAACGTAATTTGAATTTAGGAATATAAAACCCTGTTCTGATTTTATGTTTTCGCCCTGAAACAGGCTTCCAAAAACCCAAAGTGGCGTTTTTAACGCAATTTCATCTGGTTTTTCAGTATTTATGTATGCCCCTTCAAAAATCATGAAAAAATAGTCTGATAGCTCCTTTTTAGAAGTTTCGTTTAAAAAAAGCTTTAACGCATTATTGTTAACGTATAAAAATTCAGGATACGGGCTATTTTTAATAATTTCTGCAGAACTATAATTTTTTTCAATGCACCCTGAAAACCCGGTTAAAAATATTACATTCAGTAAAATTGCAATCAAAATTATTTTTTTCAAAATTTCCCCTATTTTACTATTTTTACTTAATCAATTTACTTAAATTAAGTTAGTTAATTACACATACTAAAAGATATGAATAGTTTTCATTAATTAAATTGCATATCGGGCCAGTAACTATTTTTTCATTATCATACGATAAATTTTCAAGAATTGTTGCAGTTATATCCTTTGAAACTCCATTATTGATCAAATATCCAAGTTCTCTTTTTATATTATTTGGTAAAAAAATCACTTTTTCTTTATTTTTTACGCATTCAAGTAACTTTTTTAAATTTTCTTCTTTTCCATGAAGGGTTAAAATTCGATAATCTTCCGAAGAAATTTTCAACTTCGAAGCAGCATATTGAATCGAAGAAATTCCTGAAATCACTTCAATATCCTCTTTTTTAATAAAATCAAAATCCAGAACAGTTTTTAAAAGCCCGCTAAAACAAGGGTCTCCAGTAGACAATATCGAGACATTTTTTTTATTCCCGGTTTTAAGATGCTCTTTTAAAAAGTTATAAAGTTCTAATTTAAGATTTTTTGTAAGTTCAATAACTTCTCCGTTAATTTCGAAGTTTTTAAGTGCCCTTTTACTTCCAATAACAACTTCTGAGTTTTTAACAGTATTTAATGCTTCAATAGTAATGTAATTTCGGTTTCCCGGCCCAATTCCAACGATATATATCATATTACCATCTTCCGTATTTATTTTACAATATATTACAATTAATCCATAAGTAACCCACATTTGAGATTAACTTGAATAATAATGAAAATATATTTATGCAGGTATTTAATATTGAATTTAAAAATATTTAAATTTTTTAAATTTTTATTAGTAATTCTTAGTTATTAATTCTTAATTAATAGTTTTTAATTAGGGCTATTTTTAAAAACTACGGTAACTTTAAAAAAATTTTCGGGAATAAGATGGATTTTGAAAAGTACGATATAATAATTGTTGGAGGGGGCCCAGCCGGATTTATAACTGGGGAAAATATTACGGATAAAAAAGTGCTTGTTTTAGAGGAGCATCAAGAAATTGGGGTACCACTACAATGTGCAGGACTTATAAGTGTAAATGGGGTAAAAGAACTTGGCAATCCTAAGGGTTCAGTAAATAAGGTTCGAGGAGCAAATATATTTTCAAAAAACAATGTATTTACAGTTGGAAATGAGAAAGTTAGGGCAGAAGTTTTTGAAAGAAAGGTAATGGATAAAGATATTGCAAAAAGGGCCTCAAAAAGAGTAGATGTTTTAATGAAATCGTATGGGAAAATCAAAAATTCAAACCAAAAAAGACGTAATTACATTACTAAATCTAGCCTTAAAGAAAAATTTCAAAAGCTTGAAATAATGCATCTTGGTGAAAGTTACGAAGTATGCCCTAAAATAATTATCGGTGCTGATGGAATCCGCTCAAATATTGGAAAATCACTTCAAATGAATAAGAAAAGAGAAATAATATCCGGAATACAGATAGAATATGCAAATGCAAAAATTGATGATGATTTTGTAAATGTATTTTATGATAAAAGATATTCTGAAAGGTTTTTTACTTGGATAATTCCACTTGGAAATGATAGAGTAAGAGTTGGAACGTGTGATTCAAATAATTCTTACAAAAAATTAACGGAATTTTTAAAAAATAACCGTATTGCAAATGAAATTTTAAAAAATGCAACTCCAATTGAATTTACGTCTGGTGCAATTCCTATAGGCTATTCAAAAACTGTAACGGATAATGTAATGCTTGTTGGGGACTCTGCAGGGCAAGTAAAACCTTTAAGTGGTGGCGGACTCTACTACGGTGCTAAATGTGGAAAAATCTGTGCAAATACTATAAATAACTATTTTAAAGGAAATTATTCGCTTGAATTCCTAAAAAGCTATGAAAAAGACTGGAAAAAGGAATTTTCAAAAGAAATCGATAAAAATCTTAAAATAAGAAGGATTTTTAACATGATTGACGATGGCAAAATCGACAGGATTTTGGAATACGTAACTAAAAATAATCTTTTAGACATTATAAATGAAAAAGGAGATATGGATAGCCCTTCAAGTGTAGTTTGGCCAATTTTGGAGAAGGCCGTATTTGGAAAATAATATGTTACTAAACTACATTTCTAAAAATTTAGCCCTTAAAGTTACAACCATTTTAAAATAATGTAGCTGATTTTAGATAATGAGATATTTGCGGTTTTAAAATTCAAAAATACCACATTTATATAATCAAATTTTCATAATTTATTAATGTTTTTTTAAATAATTATAATAATTTTGCAAGTTTAGAGTATGGAGATGGTATAAATGGGCTTTATTAAGTTAATTAAGGGTATGTTCTCAAAATCACCAAAGATTCAATATGCTAAATCACAATCTATCGATGTAATGGATTTAAATCCAAAAAAAGTTGGCCCAAACCAGAGAATTTTACCGTATTACACGGTAGCTTCGGTTGAACTTGGAAATACAACCACTAAATCAATTATTTCTGCAACAGATATGGAATCTGGAAAAACTTACGTGGTATCAAAGGAAGTCAGGCTTACAAGGGATGTACGGCCACCTAAAAAAGGAGAGAAGGTTTTTGGACGTACAATATGGGATATTGAACTTACAAAAGAAGCAGTTTCTGAAATGGTTAGGGATGTTTTAAAAGGAGCAATGGATAAAGCACATTTAAGTGTAAATGATATTCATTTTGTTGTTAGGAGTACAGGTGTTACTGCTGGATTTGCATCTCCTGAAGAAGTTGGAATGATGATAGTATCCCTTGCTGAAGGTTGTAGGATGGCAGGAATTCCAAATGGAAAAATGACGCCGATAATGACAAAAAAGCAGCTTCCAGAAATATTACAAGATTATACTTTAATAGATAAATTAATTTTTGATGGGGCAGTAACAGGAGTAGTTCCCCCAACTGGAAAAGAAGTAGTTGCAAATGAAATGGAAGGGGAACTTGTAACTGCAGGAATAAAAATTGGAAGCAAATGGACAGAAATTGATTACCGAAATCCCTGTATAAGTATAGACTTTGGTACAACCTTGGCAGGTAGGATTACTAATGATTCAGAACCTTATGCAAAAGTTGTAGGAAATTTATGTGGTTTAGCAGGGGCAGTATGTGATTCAGTAGTTCGAGGAACTGATTTAGTAAATAAAAGGGGCGGTGCAGTTTTAGATATCATAAATACTAAAGGAAAACTTGATAAAGAACTTGCAAAAAAATATGCTGAAGAAATTCATAAATTTGTTATAATAAGAGAAGTTCCAAAAGGCGTTTCCAGATTTGGAACAGTCCCAGTAAATCCTGAAAGTGCACAAAAAGCAGGTACATTTTTGATAGGTTGTGACGTTGGTGAAAATGGTAGTGATATTTTTGAACTTGAAAAAATCGGAGCAAAAATTCTACAGGAATCAAATGTTCCAACACTTCTTTATACGCTTGACATAGTTTCTGCAAAAATTACGCAAAGGCTCATAAAGTTAGCACATGATGAAAAAATAGTATCTAAAGAAACTGCAATTGGAATTACTGGAAGAGCGGGAATTACTGGTGAAAAACCAAAATTGATAATTGAAATGCTCTCAGAACTTGATATATGGGATGACGTTTCTAAAAATATTGTTTTTGTTGAAGATGGCCTTGCATTAGGTTCAAGTGTCATGGCAAGGTGCATGAACTGCCTTGGAACGCCAAAAATCCCAATTGGAGGTAATAGAAACGGACCCTGTATATTGGGACAGAGAATAAAGCGTCAAAAAGAAATGGGAATGTTAAGATAATCTAAAAATTTTATTTTTTATTCTTTATTTTTAAAAAGTTATGTATGGAACTAATTTATAATATTTATCCTAATTAGTCCTGAATGCCTTTTTCAGTAATTCTAAATACTGCTTCTGAATCGGGCAAATGTGGGGAATCGTAAAGTTTCGCAACTCTTTTATCTCCTTTTGATTTTCTCAAGAAAAATCTAAATGTTGCAGCATGCCCAACAACGTGCCCCCCAATAGCTTGCTCTGCAACGCCAAAGAATGCATCGGGTTTTGCAGCAACTTGGTTTGTTACCAAAACAACACAGTTGTGAAGGTCTGCAAGTTTATTTAGGGTTGCCATATGTCTACCTAATTTTTGTTGTCTTTCAGCGAGTTTCCCCCTTCCAGTAAACTCGTTTCTAAATGCACTGGTTAAAGAATCAATAATTACTAATTTAATATTGTTTCCGCCTTTTATCAAATCTTCTATTTTTTCTGCAAATAGCATCTGCATGTCGGAATTATATGCTCTTGCAACAAAAGTATTATCTAAAACATACTGTCCATCAACTCCCGCACCTTCAGCCATCTGTAAAATTCTTTCAGGTCTAAATGTACCTTCAGTATCTATATAAACTGATTTTGGATTTGGGAGTTCTTTTTCTAAAACATTTTCTGTTTCAGCAAATATTTTTGAAGCAATCTGTAAATTTACACAAGATTGATGCATTATTTGTGTTTTACCACTACCATACATTCCTGCAAATTCAGTGACTGACTGACTTTCAAGACCGCCTGCTAAAACTTCGTCTAATTCCTTACTTCCAGTTGAAAGCCTCCATACACTCTTTCTCTGGTTTAATAACTCTACTCCACTTTTAAATCCAAGGTCACACATTTCTCTCGCTGCCATAATCATTTTAGCAGCAGCTTTCTCACTAATTCCTTCAATATCAGTTAATTCGCCAATTGTAGATGTTGCAATTTTCATAAAATCTAAATAACCTGCTTCAATTAGCTTTTCTGCAGTAGATGGGCCTACTCCCGGTAATTCTGTTAAAACGTCAGCCATAGCTTCACCTTTTATTGAATATGATGTTAATAAATTTAAAAAAATACTAAAACTGTTACATTATTTAATAATTAAGCCCTTTATATAATTAAGTAATATGACTATTTATAACTTGTTAATAATATAAAAGATGCTATAAGATGGTAAAATGATAAAAGACAGCGAATTTTATAGGCTTGATGGAGTTCCCATAACAAAAGAGGAAATAAGGGCAATAAGTGTTGAAAAATTAAACATCTGTCCTGAAGATATTATTTTAGACATAGGATGTGGAAGCGGGGGAATGACTGTTGAAATTTCTAAAAGATGTAAATTTGTTTATGCAGTAGATGGCTCAAAAGATGCTATCGATACGACCCTAAAAAACATGGATAAATTTAACGTAAAAAACTGTGAAGTTTATTTTGGGGATGCAAAAGATTTGATATCAAATTTTAAAGTAAATAAAGCTTTTATTGGGGGTACCCAAAATATAGAATCAGTTATTGAAAAATTAAATGAAAAGAATGTTAGAAATATAGTAATAAATACAATCGTGCTTGAAAATTCAGTAAAAGTTATTCAAATTTTAGAAAGACTTAATTTTTCAATCGAAGTTATCAGTGTTCTAATTTCATATGGTAAACGGATAAGTTCTGGCCATATGATGCTTTCTAAAAACCCGATAACTATAATTACCGCTAAAAAATGAGTTTCTAGCCAAAATAAAATACCAAAGTTTTTTAGGCATTTACATTTAATTTAGATATATTTAATAAATATAAAAAATAGATTTATATTGTTGTTAAATTATGCTTTAATATATTTTGAGGGATTTAATGAAGAAGACGGCTTATTTTAGCATGGAGTTTGCAGTAGACCAGTCTTTAAAAACTTATGCTGGAGGACTAGGCTTTTTAGCAGGGTCCCATTTTAGGGCTGCAAAAAGGCTGAATTTACCCTTAGTGGGCGTTTCAATGCTTTGGAGTTATGGATATTACGACCAAGCTAAGGATCGGGAAGGTCGTATGAAGGTAGAGCACGTTCGTAAATACTACGACTTTTTAACAGATATTAATTTAAAAGTTCCAGTTACTATTAATGGAACTAATATCTGGGTAAAAGCTTACAAATTAGAAGAAAACGTTTTTAACACTTGCCCAATTTATTTTTTAACTACGGATATCCCTGAAAACGATCACCTGTCAAGAACAATATCTTATGAACTTTACGATGGGAATAATTTAACCCACATAGCCCAAGAAATTGTTCTTGGTGTTGGAGGGTATAAAGTAATTCGTGAAGCAGAAAATGTTAAATACTTTCATATAAACGAGGCCCATGCACTCCCAATTGCTTTTAAAATGCTTGAAGATTATGGCATAGATTACGTAAAAGAACATTTATTATTTACAACACACACGCCAGTTGCAGCAGGAAATGAAGTTCAAGATATTACATTGCTTAAAAATATGGGATTTTTTGGTAGTATCGATACAATAACGGCTGAAAAATACGGTGGAAATCCATTTAATCTAACTGTGGCAGCATTAAGGATGTGTAAACGGGCAAACGCAGTTTCGAAATTACATACAGATACCTCTGAAAAAATGTGGTCATGGGTTACCAATCGAGTCCCTATAATTAATATCACAAATGCTCAAGATAGGTACTACTGGCAAGATGCCGGATTAAAAGAAGCTTCTGAAAAAAAAGACTACAATGGACTTCAAAAAAGGAAAAAAGAACTTAAAAGGGAACTTTTTAAAGTGGTGGCAGATCAGGCTGGTAAAATGCTTGACCCAGATATTTTAACTGTTGTATGGGCAAGAAGATTTGCAGAATATAAAAGACCTTCATTTTTATTAAGGGATGAGAAAAAATTCAGAAATTTGATAGAAAGTGGAAAGTTGCAGATAATATGGGCTGGAAAACCACATCCTGCGGATTCAAATGCCCAGATAACGTTTAACTGGATAATGTCAAAAACTCGTGAAATGAAAGGTGTTGCAGTTCTTACAGGATATGAGTTAAATCTAAGTAAACTTTTAAAACAAGGTTCGGATGTCTGGTTAAATACTCCAAAAAGGCCAAATGAGGCTTCAGGAACTTCTGGAATGACTGCAGCAATGAATGCATCAATACACATGAGTACTGTAGATGGATGGCATGTTGAATGGGCAAAAGAATATCCTGAAGATTCTTTTACAATTGGGGACGGAATAAACCTTAATGAAGATTACGAATCAGAGGAAATGTATGAAAGACTCAAAGAAGCTATATCTTTATATGATACTGAAGAATGGTGGAAAAAAGCTGCAAATTCTGTAAACCACGTTGTTGAATATTTTGATACAGAAAGAATGATAAAAGAGTATTCTGAAAAGTTGTATATTGATTAACTTATTTTATGGCCATAAATTTTTTACAAATTTTTTTAGAAAGAAATTTAGGATAATTATATATCCTCATAAAATGCATATTTTAATATTATTTTAACCTAAAAGTATCATCTATTTTTTAATTTAAGTGATAAAATGAATTTTGGCGAATTTAAAGAATATTCCAATGAAAAATTTCCATATTACAGTAAAAGGCCCCAACAAGAACAATTAATGGCTAAAATTTACGAATGCGTACAAAATAAAAAAAATCTTGTTGTAGAGG
The DNA here is from genome assembly GCF_000017165.1 of Methanococcus vannielii SB. Lineage (NCBI taxonomy): Archaea > Methanobacteriati > Methanobacteriota > Methanococci > Methanococcales > Methanococcaceae > Methanococcus > Methanococcus vannielii. The sequence goes on along the minus strand of NC_009634.1, from coordinate 589,533 downwards.
CACCAACTGGGGTTGGAAAGACTTTATCATACTTAGTTCCAGCACTTTACTTTGCAGAACGTGGAAAACGTATAATAATACTTACGGAAACTATCGACCAACAGGAAAGGATTTTTGAAGACTTAAATTCATTAAAGCACAATTTAAAAATATCCTTTATGATGGGAAAGGGTAATTTTTTCTGTAAGTCAAAAGGAGAAAAAGCAAATACTCTATATTGTCAGTTAAACAAGGGCTGTACATATCGGCCAAATAAAAAACCCGTGTGTGTTTGCGGAACAAAAAAAGACAAAATTGAATATGAAGGAAATGTTTCATTTTACTGCCCACTATGTATTTGCGGTTACCAAAAAGCAAAAATAGAATGCTTTGATGCAAATATAATCGTTATGAATAACACGATTTACTATTATCTTAAAGACGAAATTGATAAAAAAAAGCAGACTGATATTGTAATTTGTGACGAAGCACATAAACTTGAAGGGAGCATAAGAAATGCTGCAACAATTGTTATAAGTCCTGATTATGCACTAAAACGGCTTAGATTCATGGCTTACCATTATTCAACAACACGTCTTAGAACGCATTTTGAAAGGGCCCCTGATGACGATGACGAAATATTTTGGACAATTGTTGAAGATTACGTTACAAAAAATGCATCTGGAAAAGACTGTATAAATTCACTTCTGTTTAACGGGTTTCGTATAACTGCATCAGGACTTAAAGAAGACGTTGCAATACTTGGGTCACTTCTTGAAGGTTATCGGGAAATAAAGAAAATTAAAAAATTAATTGGGGACTTAAAAGAAAATGAAGAGATAGAAAAAAAAGATTTAAAATTTAAAATAGAAAATAAATCTTTAACCCCATTAGAACTCCAGTTTATTTCAGATAGGAAAATTTCAGATGTTCCATTAACTGAATTTTTGGAAAATTTAAATGGTTTAAAAACTATTACTGGAAATTTTGTAATATATAAAAATAATTTTTCGATACTCTGTGAACCAGTACTTGTTTCAACGTATCTTAATAAGTTATACGGCAGTGCTTCGGTAGTACATTGTTCAGCAACACTTGGGAACTTAAATATACATGCAATAAAGACAGGAATGGGAAAAAGTGAAAATTTAATTTTAGATAGCCCATTTTCAAAGGATAGGAGAAAAATTATTGCATTGAGTGATGGGGAAGATATGAAGTTTAATTCTATGGATATAACTTCACAGGATAAAAAACGTAAAAAAGCAAATGAAAAATTGTTTAAACTTGTAAATTCAGCAGACGGAAATACTTTAATACTTTTTAAGAGTTTTGGAGATTTAAAAACTTCATACGAATATTTTTTAGATAATGGATATTCTAGAAATATCTACTGCTATGAATCAGGAATGGATGGAAAGGCTGCAAAAAAGCTAAAAGAAGACTTTCAAAAATATGGTGGGCTTCTTTTGGCAACTGGAAGATTTGCAGAAGGGGTGGATATTCCTGGAGATGCCTTAACATGTGTTATTATCGATAGTTTACCATTTCCCGTTCCAACACCACTTTTAAAACGGGAACAAGGGCTATTAGAAGAGCGATTAAAGGCAAGGACGGTAAAAGATGCACATTGGAGTGCATTTTTAATGACTTCATTTCACATAATGGCAAGAACTGTAATACAAATGATTGGAAGACTCATACGGACTGAAACAGATTACGGGGTAGTAATTATCCAAGATAAGCGGTTTAATGAGTGGGTGGGTTTAGAAATGATAAAAAGAAAGTATTTAAAAGATGAATTCATGCAAATGACAGTTGAATCTGCATCGAACTACATTCCGCAATTTATGAAAAATATGAAAGAAGATAATTTGAAAAATAGCTCGTTTTTTAAGTAAATTTAAATATAATCATTTTTTATTTTAATGTAGAAATAACTTTATCTATATCTACAGAATAATTATGTCGTATATTATTTTCATAGTTGGTTATGTATTTTTGTGCATTATTAATTATGTCTGATTTATTTTGTGTTATTTATTTTGGATTAAATTCCAATACGGGTCGGAACCGATTGCAAATGTTTGTAAATACATTGGCGTTATCGGAAACATTTTTGTATAATGTAGTCCATTTATTCGCCAGAATTGGTTTTTTAGTTGGGAGGCAGTGAAATATTCGGAACGGTTTGCTTTTGGAGATATATTTGAACAAAACGGTATTAAAAATGAATATTTTTGAGAATCCTATTTTAATTTAAAAACGAGTGCAAATGGATAAATTGTTCCCATTATTATCGAGGAGTTCATCATATCCTGAAAATTGAGTATAATAATTAATAAAAAAAGTACCTATATTTTGTTAATTTGCATATTACTACATCAAAAACATACAGTTGGGTAATATTCTACGTTTTAATGTCCCCGTTACCCACGGAGGACTAACATAGTTAATTATTTACAATAAATTACTTCTTTATTTTATTATAAATGTTATGATTTGTATCAAAAATTATTGCATTTATTAAAATTATATTCTTAATCTAATTCGAAAAATTATATATTTAAGCAAGACATTAAAATCTTAATATTAAAATAATGGACTTTATTTTTTTACTTTAGGTGGTTTTATGTATATGAGAGAAATTGAATTAAAAGGACATATAATTGATAGTTTTATTCTTGCAAAAGTATTTGATAAGACTTTAGAACTTGGCGGAGATTACAAGGTTTTGGAGTTTGATATAGGGAAGAAAAAAACCGATACTTCTTATGCAAAACTTTTGATTTCAGGGGACACTCAAGAACACCTTGATCAGATACTTGAATCACTTCAAAATGTCGGTGCAAACATTCCTGAAATAGAAAATGCCAATTTAAAAAAGGCTTTAAAGGATAGTGTATTGCCTGATGGATTTTATTCAACTACAAACCATCCCACACACGTTAAAATAAATGATGAGTGGATTGAGGTAGCAAATCCAAAAATGGATGCAGTAATTGTTGTTTATCCTGAGGAAAAACTTGCAGAAACAAAAGTAATGCGAAAAGTTAAGGCCGGAGATTACGTAGTAGTTGGACACAACGGAATACGAGTTATTCCTCCAGAAAAATCAAGGGAAGCAGGGCAGCTTTTTGAATTTATGAATTCAGAAGTATCCTCAGAAAAGCCTAAAGAAGCTATTATTCGAAGAATTGCAGAAGAAATGCATGAAATTCGTGAGGAATATAAAAAAACCGGAAAAGGTGGAATTGCAATTGTTGGGGGGCCTGCAATAATTCATACAGGTGGGGGCGGAGCATTAGCGAAGATGGTCGAACTTGGATATATTCAGGCAATTTTGGCAGGAAATGCACTCGCAACTCATGATATTGAATCTGCTCTTTATGGAACTTCCCTTGGTGTAGACATAAAAACGGCAAAACCCGTAACTGGAGGGCATAAGCACCACATATATGCGATAAACACGATAATCGATGCAGGAAGTATAAAAGATGCAGTTGAACAGGGACGGTTAAAAGAAGGGATAATGTATCAATGTATACAAAATAACGTTCCATACGTCCTTGCAGGAAGTATTCGTGATGATGGCCCAATTCCTGATGTTATAACCGATGTTATGGTTGCACAGGATGAAATGAGGCGTTCTGTAATGGATAAAAAAATGGTAATAATGCTTTCTACATTATTACATTCGGTTGCAACGGGTAATTTAATGCCTTCATACATTAAAACAGTTTGTGTAGATATCCAACCGTCAACAGTCACTAAATTAATGGACAGGGGAACTTCACAGGCAATAGGGGTAGTTACTGATGTAGGGGTATTTTTAGTACTGCTTTTAAACGAACTTGAAAAACTCGAATCACGAAAATAAGTAACTATTCTTGAGGAACATGATTATGTCTGAAACAAAAGTATCAAAAGAATTGATTGTAAAAGCGATTGAAACCATCTCAAAAACTAAAAAAGAATTTGAAATTGTAAGTGACCCTATAAAAGCTGAAAAAAAGATATATTCTGATGCAATTTCTGGAAAAATTAATGGAAACGAATTTAAGCGGGCAGTTCAGTCTCTTTTCGAAGCTGATGAATACCTGTATAAAACTGCACCAAACCATGAATTAAATTCTGAACAGGCAAAAGAATTTTCAAAACTTCTTTTTGATGTTCAAAAACATATTAATAAAATCTTAAGTGAATTTGGATTTAACTTAGAGGATAAAATATCAATCGATAGAAAAGCACTTTATATTGTAAGCAATAAAAAACTCTTAAAGTCGTTAAAAGAAATAGATTCCGATTTAAACATATTATCTACCGAAGGAGTTTTGGAAATTGAAGATATGAAAATAGTAAGCCCGGAAATTCCTGAAAAAGCACTTTTAGGGATAGAAAAAAAATGTAAAATTATAAAAGAGCAGATTTCAAAAGTTATTTTAAATATTAATCCTTCAAAAATATATGTAGTAGTTAAATCGGGAGATACTGCTGATGAATTAATATTCAAGCGTGCAAAAGAACTTTACGGTGCTGAAAAATTAAATTCAGAAGAATTACTATAACAAAATTGTTTTCTGGTGTTTTTATGACAATAGATGATATAATAAGGCCAATAGTAAAGGAATTTAAAGCTTACGTTCCAGGAAAATCAAAAGAGGAAATTGCAAGAAATTATGGCATTTCGATTGAAAAAATTATAAAGCTTGGTTCAAATGAAAATCCCTGGGGTTGTTCACCAAAAATCAAAGAAGCACTTCTTTTGGAACTTTCAAAACTGCACCAGTACCCGGAACCTTTGAATTCCGAATTACTGGGGGAAATAAGTAGTTTTATAGGCGTTCCTTGTGAAAATATAATAATTGGCGGGGATGGTGCAGACGAAGTAATTGACAATATAATGCGGATTTTAATTGATGAAGGGGATGAAGTAATTATTCCAATTCCAACATTTACACAATACGCAATTTCTGCAAAAATCCACGGTGCAAAAATAAAGTGGGCAAAATTTGACAAGGAAAAAGACTTTAAACTTGATGTTGAAAGTGTATTGAATAATATAACTGAAAAAACAAAAGCAATATTTTTATGCACCCCAAATAATCCAACGGGAAACGTAATTTCTAATGAAGACATTAAAAAAATTATCGAAAGTACAGATGCACTTATAATGATTGATCATGCTTACATTGAATATTCGAAAAAAGAGTACGATTTAACACAATGGGCACTTAAATACGATAATGTACTTGTTCTTAGGACTTTTTCAAAAGTATTTGGCCTTGCAGGGCAAAGAATCGGATATGGCGTTACAAATAAAAAAATTGTAGATTACATGATGAGAATAAAGCCGATATTTAGTTTAACTAGGGCTTCCCAAGTATCTGCAATCACTGCTTTAAAAGATAAGGAATTTTTTAATGGATGTAAGATAAACGGGATTAGAAGTATAACTCAACTACATGATGGATTAAAAAAATTCAAGCAATTAAAGGTTTACCCAACGGAAACAAATTATTTGCTTGTTGAAATAAAAAATGGAATGAATTCAAAAGAATTCTGTGAAATACTACTTAAAAAAGGCGTTATTGTACGGGACTGTTACTCTTTTGAAGGGCTTGAACCTTACTATTTCAGGGTTTCTATTGGCACTTTTGAGGAAAACGAAAGATTTTTAGAGATAATGTCTGAAATCATTGAATAATATTCTAAAACCTTAAAAACATTCTAAATTATTTTAATTTAAACTTTTATTTTAAAATTATTTTTAATATTTTTCAGTAACTATATATGTTCGATTTTTCTATATTCGTTTTAAAGAAAAGTTTAAGTGATATCATTATAATAAAATTTTCTGGTGAATAAATGGCTAAGTTTATAATGGTTGTTGGAACGGCTTCAAACAGTGGAAAAACAGTTTTAGTTTCGGGAATTTGTAGGATGCTTGTAAATCAAGGATACAAGGTAGCTCCTTTTAAATCCCAAAACATGAGTTTAAATTCAAGGGTAAGTGTCGAAGATGGGGAAATTGCAGTTGCACAGTACACTCAAGCTATTGCTGCAAAGGTTAATCCTTCAATTCACTTTAATCCCGTTCTTTTAAAGCCAAAGGGAAATTTTATTTCGCAAGTTATAGTTCACGGAAAGCCGTACAAAGACATGGATTACAACGAATATCGAAAAGAAAAGAACTATTTTCTTGAAAAAATAAAAGAAAGTATTGAATATCTTGATAAAAATTACGATTACGTTGTAATTGAGGGTGCTGGAAGTTGTTGTGAAATAAATCTTTTAAATGATGATATTGCAAATTTAAAAGTTGCAGAACTTTCAAATGCAGATGCAATTTTAGTTTCAGATATCGATAGAGGAGGAGTTTTTGCTTCAATTTACGGGACTGTTAATTTACTTCCAGAAAATTGGAAAAAATTACTGAAAGGTTTTGTAATTAATAAATTCAGAGGAAATATTGATGTACTAAAAGACGGGTTTGAAAAAATTGAAGAACTTACAAATATTCCGGTAATTGGTACGATTCCTTATGATGAAACATTAGTTTTACCTGAAGAAGATAGCCAGGCAATACAGGGAAAAAAAGTTTTTGGAAACTTAAAAAGCCCAGTGGAAGTAAATATAGTTAAATTTTCAAAAATTGCAAATTTTACTGACTTAGACCCTCTTTCAAATGACTGTTTAATGAAATATATTGACTTTAATGATGATATTACTGGAGATATCTTAATTCTTCCTGGAACTCGATGTTCAACTGTTGAAATGAATTTAATGAAAAAATATGGGTTGGATAAAAAAATCCACGAATTTATAAATAAAGGAGGCATAATTTTTGGAATTTGTGGAGGATATCAAACTTTAGGAAAAATTTTAATTGATGAAAATTTTTCTGAAGGAAATGTTGGAACAATTTCTGGACTAGATGTATTTAATATGGAAACAACTTTTGGAAATAAAAAGGCGATAAATAACTCTAATGGAATTTTAAAAATAAATGATATGGAATATGAAGTTTCAGGTTATGAATTACATGAAGGATATAGTGTTTCAAAAGAAACTCCGTTAATAACACTTTCAAATGGTTTTGGAAATCTTGGGGACATGTATGACGGCTCCTTTAAACAAATTGAAAATTCATATATTTTTGGAACGTACCTTCATGGAATTTTAGAAAATTTTGAGTTTAGGAACTATCTTGTAAATTTGGTGCTTTCCAAAAAGAATTTAAAAAACATAAGTAAAGATAATTATGAAAAAGTACTTCAGGAAAACATGGATAAACTTTCAAAAATAATTGAGGAAAGTATTGACTTTTCAAAAATATTATAAAATTTAAACTAGCTTTTTTTAATAACTTTTTTTAATAAACAAATTTTTTTAATAATTAAGTACATATTTTTTTAAGGGTTATTTTGGAGGGGTAAAAAAATGATAAGTGATACAATTTTTTCAGAACTTGAATACTATATTCGTTACGGTTTAAATGGAGGATATAAAAGCAGACTTACGGACGAATTTTACGAGATAGAGTTTGAAAGTTCACTTTATCGGGAATATTTTAAAAAACTGCTTGAAAAAGAGCGAATTTTTATAAAACTTTTAAAAGAACAAAACTTACTTTTAATTCCGAGAAATCAAAATATTACTAGGCTACTTGACCTTTTAAAATTACAGCGTAAAAATGACTTAAAAGAATCTTTAGAATATCATTCCTCAGTTATTGAATTTTTATCCCGAAACTTTCAACCAATACTTACAAGCGGGCGTGAAAAAGGGATAATTAAATTTAAAATGATTGATGGGGGCGAAGAATACGCATTAAATGAACTAAAAGAGTTAGGATTTAGGATATCACTTGAAAATGGTATTTTATTGGTGGACATATCTGATACGGTAAAAGAAATGTTTAAAAGAATTTCAAAAGTATTTGATATTGAAAAAATGAGTCCTTACTATGCATTTTTTGTAAATTTAAATGAAGCAGGGGAAAAATGTAAAATGCTTGATGAACTTGAAGTTCCTTACAAATATTCGAAAGTCCACAATGAAATATACGTTGACCTAGATTCATTAAAACATGTTCTTTTCAAGAATTGATAAATAAATTTTTAATAAAAAATCTAAAACTAAAATACTAAAAAAGTTTAATTTAAAAATTAAATTCATTACTAAACTACTGGAACGAACTTGTATCCATAGCTAATTACGCCATCAAGTCCGTCTTCTTTTATTTTTCTAAAGACTGATTCAACAGGCATCCCTATTTTTATTTTATCAATATCGCAGTCAATTTGTGAGGTTATTTTTGTTCCTTCGTCAAGTTCAACTATTCCAATTATGTAGGGTGACTGTTTATCAAATTCTTTGGGGGCTGCATAAACTACAGAATAAGAATAAATCTTTCCTTTTCCATTTAATTTACAATCAATTAATTCTCCTTTTCGCCTACATTCGGGACAAACACTTCTTGCAGGAAAATAGACTTTTCCACAAGTTTTACATTTTGAACCTACAAGATTGTATCTTTCCTGCATGCTTCTCCAGGTTCTTACTACCATAATTTCACCGGAACTCATTTTCTTAAATTACTTTAACTATTTTAAATTATTTTAATTAATTATCTTTTATTCGATAATATATGTGTACAAACGGTTCCACCAGTTCCACCAACGTTTGTAGCGATTGCATATCCGTTTTTAATTGAAGACTGTCTATCTTTACATTCTTTATCCTGTTTTAATTGCCAGTATAATTCACCGACCTGCCTAATTCCTGTTGCACCCAATGCATGTCCTGCAGCTTTTAAACCTCCACTAGGGTTTACCGTAACAAAGCTTTCATTATCTATCCTAGTTTTTCCAGACTCAACAATTTTTCCAGCTTCCCCTTTCTTACAAAATCCTAAATCTTCAGTTAAAACCAAACCATTTATTGCAAAACAGTCATGAACTTCAGCAACATCGATTTTAGAAGCATCAATTCTTGCAATTTCATACGCTTTTTTTGAAGCAACTTTTGCAGCATTTAATGTGGTCATGTCTGGCCTATCGTGTAATGCAATAGTGTCGGAAGCCTGGGTTGAAGCTTTTACATAAATTATTTCATCTTTTGGAGCGTATTCTGTAGCTTTTTCTGCATTACATATAATTAAAGCTGAAGCACCGTCTGAAACTGGTGAACAGTGTAGTAGTGTTAGCGGGTCTGAAACTGGTGATGCATGTATTACTTGGTCAACAGTTACTTTTGACCTAAACTGTGCATATTTATTATGAACTGCATTTTCGTGTGCAATTGAACTCCAAGTTGAAAGCTGTTCTAATGTTAACCCATACTGAAACATGTACCTTCTAGCCATCATGGCATAAAGGGATGGAAAAGTTGCACCAACGAAAGCTTCCCATTCTTGATCCGATGCGGTTGCAATTGCAGATGTTGCATCCGGCACATCCGTCATTTTTTCAACACCGCCTACTAAAACGATATCGTGTGCACCGCTTGCAATTGATAAAAATGCACTTCTCAATGCTAAACTTCCAGAAGCACATGCAGCTTCTACTCTTGTACACGGTACAGGGTTTAATCCTGCATAATCTGCAATTAGTGATGCAGTATGCTCTTGGCCTACAAAAAGACCCCCACTCATTGTACCCACATACATTGCATCTATATCGTTTCCGTCAACATTTGCATCACTAATGGCTTTAGTTCCTGCTTCTACAATCAAGCTTCTAAATGATTCTTCCCAGAGTTCGCCAAATTTGGTTTGTCCATATCCTATAATTGCTACATCCTTCATATTATTCACCTGGTGAAGTTACATTCTAATTTTTCCCCTGTATTTTAAATAAACTGCATAATCGATGTATTTTTTCCTGCTTAACAATTCTTCAGTAGTTACTGCTTTGTTTATTACTTCAGAAATCCTATCTGTTACAGTGATATCAAAAGCATCGCTTCCTGCACCACTACCGTATGAAACAACAAATATGCGGTCACCTGTTTTTGAATGATCCAAAATATTTGAAAGTCCAAGTGGCACCGCACCTGAATATGTGTTTCCCAAGTATGGTGTTAATAATCCGTATCTATACTGATTTTCGTTAAAACCAAGTTGTTTTGCAGCACTTAAATAAAATTTTCCATTTGGCTGGTGAAATACGCAGTAATCATAATCTTTTGTAGTTGTATCCATTTTTTCCATCATTCCTTTTGCAGCACTTAAAACGTGCCTAAAGTATGCAGGTTCTCCAGTAAATCTTCCGCCATGTTTCGGGTAGTGTTCGTGTTCTCTTCTCCAAAAATCAGGAGTATCTGTAGTGTAAGAGTACGTACCATTAAATTTAGCTATTAATTCTTCTTTTTTTCCGCCAATAATATATGCAGCACCGCCTGCTGCTGCAGTATATTCAAGTGCATCTCCAGGAGCTCCTTGGGCAGTATCTACACCGACTGCCATTGCGTAGTCCATCATTCCACTACTTACTAGCCCCATACACATTTGAATTCCGGCAGTTCCTGCTTTACATGCAAATTCCAAATCTGCAGCAGTAACTTCTGGTGAAGTGCATACCGCTTCGGCAACAATTCCCGATGTTGGTTTTACCGCATAAGGGTGGCTTTCACTTCCAACATATACTGCACCAATGTTTTTTGGATTAATTCCTGAACGAGATAATGCTCTTCTTGCAGCCTGAACTGCAATTGTTGCAGAATCTTCATCTGGGCCAGGTACACTTTTTTCATTTACTACAAGTCCTTTTTTAATTGCTTCAGCATCTTTGCCCCATGCTTTTGCAATTTCTTCGGCTTTTATCCTGTATTTTGGAAGGTCACTCCCATATCCTACAATACCAACTTCTTTCATTAGCTCACCATTTTTTTGTTAATGAACATCAAATGCCAGTAACAATAAAACAAAATAACAAAATAAATCTATCTAATTTCCTTTAATCGCTTTAAAAGTTCGTCCGTAGTCAGTTCCGTAACTACAAGCATGATTCCTTCGATTTCAGCAAGCTTTACTGCAAGTTTATCAAGTTCGGAAACTCCATTAAAAATAACAACCCTTGGTTTGATATTACTTACCCTAATGGCAACCATCGGGCTCCTTCCTGCAGAAACTTCTGTAAAAACTAGTGCTCGTTCAGTAGTCCAGCCATAAAGGTTTAAAAAGTCTTGGCCGTTCATTTCTAAAATTGCTTTGACACTATCTACGACGGTATGCCCAAATATTTGGTAATTAGTGTTATTTTCACCACAAACAATTTTTCCATCGATAATTGAAATTAAATCTTTAATTCCTGTTGGATTTTGATACTCTTTTATCTGGAGAATTGCTTTCATTGAGGTAGGGTTTAAAACTTTATTTAATGCTTTTATTGTATGCCCGCCCCTTTCTTTATCAATTTCAAGGAGTGCATAAACATATTTTTTTACGATATTTACCCCGGGATTTTTTCTTCTACCGACTTCATAGTCGCTTATAACTGAAGGGGAAACATCTAGGTATCTTGCAGTTTCTATCTGTGGTATCCCAAACATTTCTCTCCATTTTTTCATCGCTTTTCCAATGTCATCGGATAAAACGATTTCTCCCATTATGTGTATCGCTATTCTTTCCATGGCCCAATATAATGCTTAATCATTATATAAATATTTCGATTTAAAATATAATCTTATTCGATATATGCCGAATAAATAAAATCTAATAAATAAAATATCTTTAAAAATTAGTTTTATTTAAAATTTTAAACTTTTAAAATTTTAAATTTGAATCTCTATCGGACTCTTCATATATCCCAAGAAGTCTAGCAAATTTTAAAACATCTGAATTTTCAATTTTCACGTTTTCGTGTGATTTTTTTAATATGTATGGATAACCTGAAACGGATATTTCTTTTAAATTCGAATAAAATGTTTCATCTAGCTTTTCAAAGGAAGTTGCACATAAAATTCCGCTGTTGTCTTCAAGTTTTACAAACTGGTAATATAAATTTTTAAGGTCAATTCCAAATTTTTTGAAGTAATCGACATTCTTATAAAAGTTTTTATTTACTTTTTCAGATATCAAGTCTACAGGAATGGAATATCCTGATTTTTTACACCTTGAAAATAATGCTAAATCAGGAATAAGTGCATTTTCAAAATAAATATTCATTTTAGAAGTTTTCGCAATTCCAACCATTTTTTTTTGATATTTTGTAATTTCAGATAATAGTATTAAATATTCAAGCTGTTCAAGTGCAATCTTCTGCTCTTCATTCAGGGAATTTTCAAATGAAATGTCTACTGCTGAACTTATGCATCCAGAGGTAATCTCTTCAAAGATTTTGGATCGTATAATACGAGAATATTCCTTATAATAATCAAAAATAGTTTCTTCAAGCTTTTTTCCATTGACTGTCATGTGATTATTAGTTTGGACTAAAAAAGAATATAGTGAACCGTCATAAAGGTAGTAATCTATTTCACTTTTTATTAAATTAGATAATGCAACCTTTAATTCCGTATTTAACATGTAACGGCTTAAACGATTTTGAACGTACTTATATGGAAGGATAATATCTCCATCAAATGCTGAAACAGACTTTTCAATAGTTCCGCCAACGCTTTGACAGTATGAAACAGCTCCAGTTAGGTATAAGCAGTAGTTAATATAGTCTATTTTATTAAAACTGCCATCTCCTCCAGAAAATTTCATGTCGGATTTATGGATAAATAGCGATTCAATCCAGTATTTGGAATGATCATGGTTAAAATTTATATTTTGAATTTTTGAAACTACTTTCTCCTTTTTCTGAATTAAGGTTGAAAAGTCCATTAAAACACCAAAATAGTATAATTTTAATAAAAAATTATAATATTATTCCATATCCGATTAATCTCCATCTTGACCCTATTTTTCTGCTAATTGCAACCCTATCGCCTGAATCAGCACATACTGGAAGTTTTAGTTTTATTTCTACCTTTTCTGCTTTTGCTGAAACGGTTACTCCAACTGTTGTTGATGTTCCAACGTTTAACATTAAGACTTCATTGGTTTTTAAAGGCTCTATTAAAAGTTCATCTTGAGAACCTACAACTCTTTCGAGTAGTTGTGGCCTAATAGTTATTTTTTCTAACGTTTCAGGAAGTGTTCCGGGAATTCCTGCTAAACTTCCACTCAATGCATCTGATTTCGTTAAATTAGGGTCTAATTCGGTTCCAACTCCAATTAATCCCCCTGGAAGTGCAGTTTTTAATTTTTTACTACCTGCACCAAGTGATATGATTTTTGTAATGATTGGAACCCATTTGGTTTTATTTCCTTCAACTACCTTACTACCCGGCCTTATCTCGATTTCATCGCCAACTTTTAAAATTCCTTGAATAATACTTCCGCCGATAACTCCGCCTTTTAAGTCTTTAATTTCTGAACCTGGCTTATTTACATCAAAACTCCTTGCAACATAGAGTCTTGGAGATACTGTTTCATCTCTTTTTGGAGTTGGAATAAACTCTTGAATTGCTTTTAAAAGCACGTCAAGGTTTGCCCCATGGTGGGCTGAAACTGGAATAATTGGTGCTTTTTCTGCAACGGTTCCTTTTGTAAACTTTTGGATCTGTTCATAGTTTTCAACAGCCTGTTCCTCAGTTACGAGGTCAATTTTATTCTGCACAATGAGTATATTTTTAACACCGAGTGCATCAAGTGCCATTAAATGCTCCTTTGTTTGAGGTTGTGGGCACTCTTCACTAGCAGCAATAACTAAAATTGCACCATCCATTAAAGATGCTCCTGAAAGCATTGTAGCCATCAGTGTTTCGTGTCCGGGAGCATCTACAAAGGATATTTTTCTTAAAGTTTCAACTTTCCCACTACAGCAGTCGCATTTTTTATCTACAGTATAACATTCAGGTTCGTTACAGCTTTCACACTTTTTTATTTCGCAGTCAGCATACCCAAGTCTTATTGAAATTCCTCTTTTTAACTCTTCACTATGGGTATCTGTCCAAACACCGGTTAATTTTCTAGTTAAACTCGTTTTTCCATGGTCTACGTGACCAACCATACCTATATTTACTTCAGATTGATTAGATGCCACCATAATTATCCCTCGCACAGTTTTATAACTTAAATCAATTTAACGGTAAATTGAAAATAATATCACCAAACAAAAACAGCGTTTTTGTAGATTTTGTAAAACTCAGATTTTACAAAAAAGATATAGTCACTCTATAACTAATACTTTATATAGATATATATAATCTACAAAAAAGAATATTGATTAAAAAGAAAAAAAGAAATTATTCGCCAATTGGAGTTTGCCCATATTCTAAAACTTTCGTATTTATCAATACGATGTCTTTTGAAATCGTATTTCCTCTTAAACTTTTTCTTCTTCTAATACCGCTTTCTTTTGGGTTGTATCCTGGCCCCTCTCTTAATAAGACTCTCATTTTCATAGCGCCGTGAATATCATGTCTCATTGCAAAACCACATTTGTCTGCTCCACCGGTAATTTTTAATTTATATCCTTCTAAACCAACGATTGAACCGTTTATTTCATCGCCAATTTTTTTACCTAATAGTTCGTTTCCGTCTATTTCATATTGGTATGATTTTCCCGCTTTAGGGTCAGCAACAACAACTTTAAATGCCATGATTTTACCTCTTTTTCTGATTCGTTTTTGTGTTTTAGTTAGTATTGAATACAAAAGCTACGTTATACAAAGTTTTTCAACTTACATAGCCGCAAAAAATCTCTAAAAATGTGTTTTTCAAAAGTTTCCTAGATTCCCGTCTCTTTCTTATTACTTACTTATTATTTTTATAGTTTTTGCATGGGTTTAGATTCGGCAATAATTGTAAAAATTAGGTTTTAAAATCTATATAATTTATTTGTACAATTATCTTTAAATTTAGTTGATGTTAAACATAATAAAAATAGTAAAACTAGTAAAAAACGTATTTAAAAATTATTTTATTTTAAGTTATAATCTTAGATAGTTTGCAGTTTCCCAGTCTGTAACTGCAGTTCTAAATGAATCCCATTCTGCGGTTTTAATTTCAAGGAAACTTTCATAGATGTGTTTTCCTAGAGCATCTTTCAATATTGTATTGGTTTCTAACTCTTCAAGTGCAGCTTTCAAACTTGCAGGTACTGATTCAATTCCTTCTGCTTTTTTCTGAGCCTCAGTCATTTTAAAGATGTTCTTTTCAACGGGTTCTGGTGCGCCGCCTTTTTTCTTAACTCCATCTAAACCTGCTGCAAGCATGACGGTAAATGCAAGATACGGGTTACATGATGGGTCTGGTGCTCTAAATTCAATTCGTGTTCCCTTTCCTCTTGGTGCAGGAACCCTTATAATTGCACTCCTGTTTGAATTTGCCCATGCAATGTTTGCAGGAGCTTCGTATCCTGGAACCATTCTTTTATATGAGTTTACTGTCGGATTTGTTACGGCAACTATTGACTTTGCATGTTCCAATATACCTCCAATGTAATCCATACAGATACCACTTAACTGGTACTTTGCATTTTCATCATAGAATGAAGGTTCATTATTTAACCAGATACTTTGGTGGCAGTGCATACCGCTTCCGTTAACCCCAAAGAATGGTTTTGGCATGAATGTAGCCATCAATCCGTTTTGTGATGCAATAGTTTTAATCGCAGTTTTAAATGTTATAACATTATCTGCTGTTTTAACTGCATCTGCAAATCTAAAATCAACTTCGTGCTGTCCAGCTGCTACTTCGTGGTGGCTTGCTTCTACGTGTAGACCCAAATCTTCAAGAGCACAAACTATTTTTTTTCTAATATCACATCCGGTATCGACCGGCTCTAAATCGAAATATCCCGCATTATCTGCTGGAACCCACGAACCACATGCGTCTTGCTTTAAAACAAAAAATTCTGGTTCGGGGCCTACGAAATATTGGCCGTTTAACTGTTCATCGAATTTATCAAGCATTTTTTTTAGGCATCCTCTAGGGTCTCCTTCAAAGGGCTTTCCATTTGGATAACATACGTCGCAGATAATTCTTGCAGCGGGTTTTTCAGCAGATCTCCACGGCAAAACAAACAATGTTGAAAGATCAGGTTTTAACATCATGTCTGATCCTTCAATTGATACAAAACCGTCAATTGAAGAACCGTCAAAGTATAATCCTTTACTCAATACATCGTATAATTCTTCATCGCCTGAATTTCCCTCTTTTACTGGAAATGCAATGTTTTTTGGGGTTCCGTGAATGTCTACAAATTGGAATCTGATAAATTTAACGTTTTTCTTTTTGATATACTCCACTGCCTGCTCAACGTTGCACATATATATTCCTCCAAAATCATCTTTATAGGAAATAGCTTTCCGCTTTTTCAATATATATAGTTTACGGTACATTCAATATATTTTAAATGGCGGTAATTTTTAATATTTGGATAGTTTGATATACTTTTCAGATAATTATGAAATTATTCGCAAATTCACGGTGATTTAGTGCTTATCGTTAAAAGGACATCGGAAGTAAAAGGTATTATAAATGCCCCTCCATCAAAGTCGTACACACATAGAGCAGTAATTTCTGCATCCCTTGCAAATGGGCTATCTATTTTAAAAAATCCATTAAACGGTGCAGACTGTTTATCTTCAGCACATGCATGTAGAATGCTTGGTGCAGAAATTACAAATGAGGTCGAAAAATGGACAATAATCGGGTCTAAATTAAAAGTTCCAGATAATATTATTGATATCGGGAACAGTGGAACTACTTTACGGATTATAACTGGAATTTCTTCCCAAATTCCTGATGGATATGCCGTAATTACAGGGGATGATTCAATTAGGAAAAGGCCAATGCAACCGCTACTTGATGCATTAAAACAGCTTGGAATAGAAAGTTTTTCAACAAGAAACAACGGAATTGCACCAATTATTGTGAAAGCAGGAAAAATTACAAGCAATTCTGTTAAAATACGGGGTGACATGAGTTCTCAATTTATAACCTCGCTCATGATGACATTACCATTTAGTGAAACGGATTCGGAAATTATTTTGACGACCCCTTTAAAATCTGAACCGTATTTAAACATTACAATAGACGTTTTAGATAAATTTGGGGTAAAAATTGAAAAAATAGTGGAAGAAAATAAAACCGGATATAAAATTAAAGGAAAACAAAGTTACCGTCCTTGTGAATATACTATTGAAGGTGATTATTCTTCTGCGTCATATTTAATTGCAACAGGGGTTTTATTAAATTCCGATATTGAAGTAAAGAATGTATTTAAGAATTCAAAGCAAGGCGACCGAGAAATAATAGAAATAGTTAAGAAAATGGGTGCAGACGTAGAAATAAACGAAAATAACGTTAAAATAAAAGGCCCTTATAATTTGAAAGGGATTGAAATAGATGTAACCAATATTCCCGATTTAGTCCCCACAATTGCAGTTTTAGGGTGTTTTGCCGAAGGAAAAACGGTAGTTTACAACGGTGAACACGTAAGACTTAAAGAATGCGATAGATTAAACGCATGTGCAGTTGAACTTTCAAAAATGGGTGCAGACATCGAAGAAAAACCCGATGGGCTTATAATTACTGGCACACATAAACTAACCGGTTCAAAACTTAAAACTCATGATGATCACAGGCTTGTAATGGCATTTACTATTGCAGGAATGCTTGCAGATGGAGAAACTGTAATTGAAGGTGAAGAATCGGTTAAAATATCGTTTCCCGATTTTGTAGATAAAATGAAATCAATTGGATGCAATATCGAAGTAATTTAGGGTATGAATTAATTAAATTTTTAGATTTTTAACTATTTAAAATATTAATTAACTTCTAAAGGTGGTTTTATGGATAAATTTGGGGAATTTTTAGAATATTTAAAAGAAAATGATATTAAAAAAGCAGTAATTACAAGAAAAGAGAATATAACTTATTTTTTAGAAAGATATCCACCTAATTTCTCTATACTTATTTTTGATAGCAACCATGATAAAGTGACTTTACAGGTGTCAAAACTCGATTTTGAAATGTCAAAAGACTATAAAAATAAAAATCTCGATATTGAACTTTACGAAAACTTTGAAAATACATTTAAAGGCTGTATCGGTTTAGAAGATACTTTACCGATTAAGTTTTTAAAATTTGTTGAAAAATATACGATAATTTCTAAAAAAATTGATGAAATGCGTGAAATAAAATCAAAAGCAGAAATTCAAAATATAAAAACTGCAGCGAAAATAAGCGACGAAGCAATTGAATTTGGGACCAATTATGCGTTTGAAAATGACTGCGTAACAGAAAATCAAGTTGCTGCAGAAATAGAGTATTTTATGAAAGAAAAGGGAAGCATTCGACCATCATTTGATACAATTGCTATATCTAATAAAAAAACGAGGCTTCCACACGGAATGCCGTCAAAAGATATTGTAAAAAACATTCTCCTAATGGATATCGGAGCACTTTACGAAGGCTACTGTTCAGATATCACTAGAACCGTAATTTTAAATGAAAATATTCAAAAATATTCTGAAGTATATGATGTTGTAAAGAGTGCAAAGTTAGAGGCCGAAAAAAATTTAAAAGCAGGAATTTCTGTAAAAGAGCTTGATTTAGTTGCAAGGGACCATATGGGCGAATTTAAGGAGTATTTTATACATTCTCTCGGCCACGGCGTAGGGGTTGAAGTTCACGAGAGTCCGACAATCTCTTCAAAAATAAAGGAGGATATTATTTTAAAAGAGGGAATGGTTATTACGATAGAACCTGGAATTTATACGGATGATTTTGGAGTTAGAATTGAGGATTTATATCTCGTAAAAAAGAACGGCTTTGAAAAATTGAGCAATGCAAAAATTTTAAAATATTAATCCGTTTTTAATTTTTTTAATACTACTTCTTTTTCTTCGAAGTTGTAAATTATTTTATCTTTTCTAAATCAAGTGGTTCATTTTTAGCTTTTGAAATAAGCTTCTTAAACACTTCTGATTCAGTATACAAGTTATGACCTCTTAAAAAGTAATTATTTATATCTTGTTCTCAATTATATAATAATATTTAATTTAAAACTTGTGAAAACCATGACTATCGATTTTCGAACAGAAACGACTTTTGGATATACAACTGGTGCATGTGCGGTTTCGGGTGCATATTCTGCACTCTATTTTTTAAAAAATAATAAAAAGTTGGATTTTGTAGAAATTTTAAATTTGAAAAATGAAACTTTAATAATTCCAATACAAAATATCGAAAGAAGCGAAAATACTGCTTTTGCAACAGTTAAAAAATTTTCCGGAAAAGACATCGATATTACAAACAACATGACAATTAATGTTGAAGTTACGCTTCAAAAATTGGATAATAATTCTAATTTAAAGTTAATCGAAATATTTGGCGGAAATGGCGTTGGCATCGTTACAAAACGAGGTCTGCAAATTGATGTGGGCGATTATGCAATAAATCCAAAACCAAGAGAAATGATTGAGAAAAACTTAATTTCACTTTTAAATGATGGTGAAAAGGCCGTTGTAAGAATATCTATTCCAAATGGGGATGAAATTTCTAAAAAAACGTTAAACCCGAAATTAGGAATAATTGGGGGAATTTCAATTCTTGGTACAACAGGAATTGTAAGGCCAATGTCTAATGATGCATATAAAGAATCCCTTTTACCTCAAATTGATATAGCAATACAAAATGGCTTTGAAAATTTAGTGTTTGTTCCGGGAAACATAGGTACAAAATACGCTAAATCGGTTTTAAATATTGAAGAAGACCAAATTATAGAAGTTTCAAATTTTTGGGGTTTTATGCTTGAAAAAGCAGGAGAAAAAGGCGTTAAAGATATAACTGTTTTTGGACACGCTGGGAAAATAGTAAAACTTGCAGGAGGTATTTTTGATACTCACTCAAAGGTATCCGATGCAAGAAATGAAATTTTATGTGCGTATACGTCAACTCTATGCAATAATCAAGAATTAATGAAAAAAATACTTCAATCAAATACTACTGAAGAAATAATAGAGATTTTGGCTGAGAAGGATATTTTAAATGAAGTCTTTAACCTTATTTCAAAAAGAGTTGTTGAAAGACTTTGTTTAAGATTTCCAAATATTAAATTTTCTTGTATTATTGTGGATATAAACGGAAAAATCCTTGGAAAATGCTTTTTAGGTGATCGATTTGATTAGGAAAGAGTATACTATTTTTGAGATAGGTATTTTTAAAAAAGAAGAAACTGAATCTTACTTGGAGATTTTTCCAGAGTTTTTTGACGGAACTGAAGGACTAACTAATAATTCAAAAATTTTAATTTTTTTGTGGTTTAATGGGTCAGATAATGAAGATAAAAGGCGTACATTACGCGTACACCCAAAAGGAAACCTAAAAAATCCTGTTAGAGGGGTTTTTTCAACAAGATCACCAGTTAGGCCTAACCCTATTGCACTATATACTGTAAATATCAATAAAATCGTGGAAAATAGGATCTATATTGAAGAAATTGACGCATTTTCAGAAACGCCGTTAATTGATATAAAAATCTATTCAAAAGAACTTGATTTATAGGGATATTATGAAATCGATTGGAAAAATTGCGATTAATATCTTAATAATTTTAACTTTAATTTTTGCGAGCTGTATTTCTTTTAACAATGAAGTAAGTTCAAAAGAATTTATAAATTCAAGAGAACACTTTTCAGGGGTCGTTATAAGGGTTGTTGATGGGGATACCGTTTATGTGCGGTCAGATAATGTAGATTACAATATAAGGCTTTTAGGAGTAGATACTCCTGAAACGTACCAGAAAAATAATCCTAAAGAATATTATATTGATTATAATTCGCCAATATCTGATTTGGATTATTTAAAACTGTGGGGATATAAAGTAACAAATTATACTAGGGATAATATTGAAAATAAGAATGTAATAGTGGTATTTGATAGAAACAGCCCCAAAATAGATAGGTACGGGCGGCACCTTGCATACATATATGTTGACAATGAAAACTTTAATCAAAATCTTATAAAACATGGATTTGCAAGGGTTTATGTTAGTGATTTTGAATTAAAAGAAAAATTTTTAGAAGACGAAAAAAATGCAAAAAATAAGCGGATAGGATTATGGGCATATAAAAACAACTAAATCCCTTTAAAGTTAATTTTTAAACTGTATCGATTTAAAAATAAAATAAAAAGAAAAAAATTCTGGTGAAAAAAATGCTAAAATATGACATTAATTCAAAAAGAAAAATACTGCCACTAATTATTCTTTCAACTGCTTTTTGTAGTATTTTATTTATTATTCGGTAACTTAATTTAATTTCCCCCTATCTTCTGAGATAATTTAAAGAATTCAAAAAATTTAAAATAAAAAATTAAAGTAAATGATTTGGCACTATATCTTTTGATATTAAGTCAGCAAGAGTTTCCCTTTCCCTAATTATTGAAACTTCCTTTTCACTTGTTAAAACCATTGCGGGTTTTCCTCTTGAGTTATAATTATTCGCCATACTAATTCCGTAAGCTCCAACGTCTAAAATTGCAATGGTGTCATTTACTTCAATTTTTGAAAGTTCCCTATCTTTTCCAAATACATCTGAACTTTCACATAATCCTCCTGCAATACTTACAACTTCCTTTTCACTTCTTAATGTACAGGAAGTAATTTCGTGGTATGCCTCATAAATTGCAGGCCTCATCATGTCATTCATTCCTGCATCAATCATTATCCATTTTGCAACAGGGGTATCTTTTATATGTTTTACCGTTCCAAGTAAAACTCCTGAAGTTGCAACTATGCTTCTTCCAGGTTCTAAAATAAGGTTTGGAAGTTCAATTTTACTTTCGTACTCGTAAATTACACTAAGAATTGCTTTTGCAAGGTCTTTTTGGACAGGAATTACTTTTTGTTTGTCGTATGGAATTCCAAGTCCTCCACCAAGATTTACATCGTTAATGTTAATTCCTTCATTTTTAAGCAAAACTACAAAATCCATTATTTTCCTTGTTTCTTCAACAAATGGGCTAATTTCAGTTAATTGGGAGCCTATATGGCAGTGAATACCTACAATTTTAACGTTTTCCATTTTTTCTGCCATTTTAATTGTTTGAAGTGCAATCCCGCTTTCAATATCCAGTCCAAACTTGTTCTTTTTCATTCCAGTTGAAATTTTAGGATGTGTTTTTGGGTCAACATTTGGATTTACTCTAAAAGCAACGTTTGCAATTTTTCCCATTTCTTTTGCAGTTTCGTTGATTAAAATAAGGTCGCTTATACTATCAACATTAAATGCCCTTATTTTTGTCTCAATTCCCATTTTAATTTCTTCTTTTAATTTACAGTTTCCGTTAAATACAATTTTTTCAGAAGGAACATTTGAAATTTTTGCAATATATAATTCCCCAGCACTTACAATGTCTGCACCGCATCCAAGTTTTGAAAGAAGTTTTGTTAAAGCAAGGTTTGTGTTTGCTTTGTATGCGAATGAAAATATGGTTTCTTTTCCGGTTTTTTCAGAGTATTCCTTAAATGATTCAACGTATCTTTCGAAGTTTTTAACAGTCTGGGTTTCACTCATCACATAAAGCGGAGTTTCATACATTTTGGCAAGTTCGCCTGCATCATGCCCATCAATTTTTAATTTTCCGTCCTTAACGGTTAACATTTCGTTCCCCAAAAATTCCATAGTTTCACCATAAGTAGTTTTTTCACCATAAGCACTAATATTATTTAAATTTATTGATGAATGAATATTACTTGGATAAATTTAATTATTAAGTTATGGATACGTTAAACTTATTTTATATTTCTAAAAGATTCCGGAATTTTCTTATTTTGCGGGATTTTATGATGGAATTCACGCCCTAATTCAAATATTTTAAGGCATCTATCACCAAATCTTTCAACATCCTTTAAAAACATTCCAAATTGGATAAATTGGTTAATATTTTCTGATTTTTTAACACGTTCTGATTTAAGCTTTTCAAGAATTATGTCGAGCTTTTCATGTAATTTTAATTCCAATTCATAAATTTCAGTATTTATTTTTTGATGTTTTACCATATCCATTGCATAATTAAACATTTTAACTATAATTTCATGAAGTTCAAAAATTTCTAAATATATTAAAGGCTCCACTAAAAGCCCGTTTACTACTTCTTCTGCGATATTTGAAAGATAATCCCCACAACGTTCAATATTTGCAGCAATATTTGACACTTGCATTAAGCTATCCATATCAAGATGTTTTGAAGCATTCATTCTTAAAACGATATTTACCTCATCTTCCATTCGATTTAGTGCATAATCTTCAAGAATTACGTTCTTTGCAGAATCGATATCCTGCTTTTTTAAAGCTTCAAATACTTTTTCGGCATTATATATAACGTTTGTACCCATTTTATCGAAAGTATCTGAAATTTCTTTAAAAAATTTATCGGTCTCTAAATATTCTTCAAAATTTTTAAGCTTTTCAAGATTTACTACATAAGGATGTCTTATTGCCCCTTCATCTACAAGAGGTTTTAAAAGCTTTGCAACGTATCTTCTACTAACGTTTAGCTTTTCTGCAATATCGTCCTGAGTTTCGGGTTCTTCTTCCATAATTATTGTAATTATTGCAGCGAGAGTTGCTTCTTTTCCCCTTAGCATCATATCACATTTTGTATATTAAATATCATATTATTAGAATAATAGTTCGTTAAAAAAGAATATATTTCTCCAAGTATATAAACAATTTTAAAACACGATTTATTAATTTAAAACTTGAATTTAGCATATTTTAAAACTTAATTAGATTTAAAAATTACTTAAACTATACTTTACTTAAACTATATTTTATACGTAAGTTTTTAAAACTTCTGCCTTTAGTTCTTCAATTATCATTTTCCGGTATTTTATAAATTCTCCGCTAGTCCTTTTTCTTGGCCTATCTAACTCTATGTCAATAATTTTTTTTATTTTCCCAGGTCTTGCAGTCATTATAATAACCTTATCCGATAAATAAACCGCTTCATCGACACTATGAGTTACAAAAATAATCGTCTTTTTTTCGTTTTCCCATATTTTCAAAAGATGATCTTGAAGCATAGTTCTTGTCTGCGTATCTAATGCTCCAAAAGGTTCATCCATCAATACAACCTTAGGATCGTTTGCAATGGTTCTTGCAATTGCAACACGTTGCTGCATTCCGCCACTTAATTCATAAGGGTAAGACTCGGAAAATTCATCTAATCCTACCATTTTTAGAAATTTTTTCGCAATTTCAGTTCTTTCTTTTTTAGAGATTTGTTTAATTTCAAGCCCGAACGTTACATTTTGAAGAACGGTTTTCCAAGGGAGGAGGGTGTATTGCTGAAATACCATACCCCTATCTGCATCGGGACCCAAAACTTTTTCCCCATCAAGGTAAATCCCGCCAGAACTGGGGGCTTCAAGCCCTGCAATCATTCTTAAAACTGTTGATTTGCCGCAACCACTTGGGCCAACTAGTGATATAAATTCGTTCTTTTTTACCGTTAAATTTACGTTATCAACTGCAAGAATCTCTTTTTTATCATTTCCAAACTTTTTAACTACATTTTTTAATTCTAAAACTGACATGATTTATCCGTCCAATAATCATTTTATCATTTTTTTCCAGCTAAAGTATCTTTTTTCGATAAATCTTAATCCTTTATCAAATAATATTCCAATTATTCCAATTACAATCATTGATGCTACTACAACATCCATTCTACTTAGTAAATATGCATACATTATTAAATATCCAAGTCCAGCATCACTTCCAGGAAGCATTTCTGCTGCAACGACACACATCCATGCAATACCTACTCCAACTCGTAAACCAGTTAAAATATCCGGAGAAGACGCTGGAATTACCACACTTTTTAAAATATGTTTAGTGGTTCCTCCAAGCGTTTTTGCAGCTTCAATCATTATTAATGGAACGCTTCTAACGCCAGAAATGGTATTTAATAGAATTGGAAAAAATGCGCCTATAAAAATTATAAAGTGCATTGAAGATTCGCCTATTCCAAACCATGCTAGTGCCAATGGAACCCATGCTAGTGGGGGAATTGGCCTTAAAAGTTCTATTGGGGTGTCAATTAATTCATTTACAATTGAATAATACCCCATTAAAATTCCAAGAGGAATTGCAACCATTGCTGCAATAAAAAACCCGATTAAAACTCTTTTAATACTTATAATCGTATTTTCAACTAAATTTCCAGTTCCAAGTAGCCCAACGCCAGGGTTTAATAATATATTTACAACACTTTCAACTTTGGGCAGTATTACTTGATTATTTAAGTAAATTGCAAGAAATTCCCATGCCAAAATTCCTAAAAGTGGTATTGCAAGGTTTTTTAATATTTTCATTAAATTCACCAAATGAAATCCGGTATTTCAACCGCAAATTTATGTAGTGCATATATTATGGGGAATAAATAAAAATGCTTGAAAAGCTTGCAGCATTTAAACATTTTAATACGATTTAGCCCAATAAACTCTTTTAAAAATATACCTATCTTTTAAGTATTTAAAACTAAAACATTTAACGCAAAAAATGTTTACTTATTCGAATAAAATTAGTACTTCATTTTCGATTACGAAAAAAACTTAAAAATTATAATTTAATTTTAATTGTATAAAAAGAAAAAGAAATAGTTATGAAGTATGGTAACTATGAATTATGAAAGAAGTGCAATTATAAACATTGATTCTGCTTTATCAAGTTCTATTAGCGAATTTCCTTCGATAATATATGTATTATTATATTTTTCAATTGTTGCAGGATTTTCAGTTCTTTGAAAATCAATTACAATTGTTTTATTGCTATTTTTAACTTTATCCACATGTTCGTTATTCAAAAAGGTAGATTCAATACTTCCATCTTTATAAAATATATCCGCATAAGTTCCATTTTCAGTTAAATCTCCAGGAACAATTATAACATGAGGGTTAAAGTAACTGTTTGCCCATATTAATTTCAATTTTAAATCTGCAACGCTAACGCCTCCTTCTGCCGCAGGGAGCGACCTATCGTATTCAATATATATTATTTCATGATTTTCACTATAATACGTACTTTTTATTTCATTTTTATCCGTATTTTTAAATAATGTAGTAAATGAATCGTTAATTTTTGCTCTTAATTCTATTGGAACCTTGTTTTCGCCAACAGTTACCATAAATACAGTACTGTCGCTGTACTCAAATAAATCGTTACTATTTTTTTCAGTACAAAGGCAAAAACTACTCAATAGAATAATTGAAAGAATTAAACTTATTTTTTTCATGTTTTCACCAAATAAATAATACTATTTTAAATAAGTTTTTATTATTATATATATCGAATTTGTTCGGAAAAAAAGTGCAACATGTTTTTAATATTTAAAAAAAGCTGAAATTAAAATTTTTATAACTCTTTAAAAATGCTTTTAATATAAAAAATAACCCCAATATATTTTTAAAATGTTAAAAAAAGAATATATGTTAATTATGTACAACTTCAGGTTTGGCTTTTGAATGGTACCATCCAGCAATTAATGCAATGGATATCAAGAGTATTGCAGCAACCGTAAGTGACAAATTAAGCCCAGTCAATGAACTTTCCTGTTGAAGTAATGCAGACTGTTCGCCTGATCCATCATCAGCTGTTGAGATTTCCGAAACACTTGTTTTAGGCGTGGTTTCTGAGTCTGAAGGTTCAACTGCACTACCTGATGTGCTGGTTTTTGTTGAAGTTTCCATATTTGAGCCGGTTTTAGTGCTAGATGTACTAACTGTTGATGTAGTTCCAGATACAGTAGAACTGCCAGTATTTCCTCCACCAGTATTTCCTCCGCTAGAGCCACCGCCGGTATTTCCTCCGCTAGAACCGCCATTTCCAGTATCTGACGATTCTGTTGATGTCGTGAATGTAATAATTATGTAATGTTGCCCTTCAACGTATGGAAGTTTATTTGTATATGTATTATCCCCTACTTTTGCAGTAAAGCCATTATATGTTTTACCATCTGATTCAAGCGAGAATTTAACTTCATTAGTTTTTCCAACGTATCCCGTTGCAATTAATTTATCATCAAGTGGGCCAGGGCCTCCAAATGCTCCAGTTTTAAGTTCAATTGAGTCTTGAAGCACCCCATCAACGTAAACGTTTAATGTACTTGACGGTAACGATGTGCCTAAATATGCTATACCGTAGAATATATTTGGATTAAGTGGCATTCCAGAATTATTAGTCCCATTTATTGGATTAGTTCCTGAATTATCGCCATTTCCAGTATTTTCCGAATTTGAGAATTTTAATTCGATAAGGCATACTGTTGCTTCAACGTATGGAAGTTTATTTGTATATGTATTATCCCCTACTTTTGCAGTAAAGCCATTATATGTTTTACCATCTGATTCAAGCGAGAATTTAACTTCATTAGTTTTTCCAACGTATCCCGTTGCAATTAATTTATCTGCGAGTACGCAAGAATTTCCAAATGCCCCATTTTGGACTACGATTGAGTCTTGAAGCACCCCATCAACATAAACTTTTAGTGTTCCAAAAGCATTTGAGTCTCCTAATTTAGCAGTACCGTAGAATATATTTGGATTAAGTGGCATTCCAGAATTATTAGTCCCATTTATTGGATTAGTTCCTGAATTATCGCCATTTCCAGTATTTTCCGAATTTGAGAATTTTAATTCGATAAGGCATACTGTTGCTTCAACGTATGGAAGTTTATTTGTATATGTATTATCCCCTACTTTTGCAGTAAAGCCATTATATGTTTTACCATCTGATTCAAGCGAGAATTTAACTTCATTAGTTTTTCCAACGTATCCCGTTGCAATTAATTTAGTATTGAGTGGCCCAGGGCCTCCAAATGCCCCATTTTGGACTACGATTGAGTCTTGAAGCACCCCATCAACATAAACTTTTAGTGTTCCAAAAGCATTTGAGTCTCCTAATTTAGCAGTACCGTAGAATAATTCAGGATTTAATGGC
Organism: Methanococcus vannielii SB; assembly: GCF_000017165.1. Classification (NCBI taxonomy): domain Archaea; kingdom Methanobacteriati; phylum Methanobacteriota; class Methanococci; order Methanococcales; family Methanococcaceae; genus Methanococcus; species Methanococcus vannielii. The sequence goes on along the minus strand of NC_009634.1, from coordinate 561,543 downwards.
ATTGATTGTTCACTACTTCCTGGATCACTACTTCCTGGATCACTACTTCCTGGATCACTACTTCCCGTACCATTAAATTTTAATACGATTTCGGTGTTTACTCCGGACTGAAAGTCAATATCCGAAACATATTTACTAGAACTTACAAGATATATCGTGTAAGCTGAATTTATTGTATATCCGCTAGATTGAAATGAAAAAGTGATTTTATCTCCTGATTTTCCACTAGCAGTTAATTTTTTATCTAATATTCCTTTACCAAATACACCATTAGTAACTACAACATGGTCTTCTTCTACACCATTTATGAGTAGTTTTAACGTTCCAGATGCAGGAAGATCATTTAAATATACTCCACCGTAAAAATTTTGAGGCAATTGTGGAATTCCTCCTGTGGCGGATGCCATACTCATGCTGGAAACAAGTGCAACTACCAATAATAAAGTAAATAGCTTTTTCATGTAAATCACACCCCCTAATAAAGAGGAATGGCTGAATTTAATTTTCAGCCATTGTTGTTAATTATTGTCCGGCAAAACTGCATCCTGAATCAGCATATGCCCAATATGCATTAGTTGGTACAAGGTTACTTCCACCATTGAGTTTTAACCATCCGCTGGAACTGAATTCTAATAATTTACTAATGGGTGCAGTTCCAAGGAATTCATTACATGGTACTGGATCGAAAGATCCTCCGTAAGTATTTACCCCGACAAGGTTCCATCCTGAAGCTAATTGTATTTCAGGTGGTGTGTCAGTTGGTAATAATGGTTCTATATATATTGGCATATCTCCTTCAAAGGTACCAATGTATACGTAGCCTTCTAATGGTTTGAATTCACTAACAGCTTCCCATTTTCCATTGGTGAATTTTACAAATGCACCGTTATTAACGCCTGCATCTCCAACCATCTGCCCAGTATTTACTTTACAAGGTACTGAAAACATTTTCATGTTTCCAAGTGTTATTACACCGGAATTTTCAGAATTACCACTGTTCTGAGCTTGAGGAATTGTTTTTAATTCAGCACTACAGTCTACAATAGGAATTCCATTTGGACCGAGTATTGCAGTTTGATTTGGCTTGAGTTTTATTTCGGTAACTCCTGGCGTGATAACGTAACCAGTTCCCAAGTTAATTATTATTACATGGTCATCTGTTGCATCCTCTTCCATTGTTGGATTTGGCCCGAAGTTTCCGTAATTAATTTCAAATCCATCTAATGGACTTGCAGGGTTATATGAATCATTAATTGATACTGTATCGTTGAATGTTACTCTAAGCATTGTGCATGGTACATAACACACTGTTTCTATTTTTACACATTCTCTAAATATCGTGTCGTTTGTTTCGTTTATTACTGGAGGTACTCCATTATTTTCAATACAAATGGCTCTCGTTTTTGATGACGCCATACTGTCGCAATCATCATCGTATGCGTAAGCAATAAGGCAGTATCCTCCGTTTGCTACAGTTGTGGTGTCCCACATGTAACTCCAAGTTTCATTACTACATGTAATTTCATCACTAATTAAGAAGAAATCTCCATTTAATACGTAATAAAGTTCTATTCTGTCAATTACAGGGCAGTTTTCAACTGTACCTGAAACTTCAATAGTTCCACTTTTTATTCCTGAATTTATTGCAGGAACATCTAGCGTAATTCCAATTTTATTATTTATCCGTATAAAGTCAGTATCTGAGGCTATTTCACCACATGGCCAGCCAAATGCTTTGACCCTTATTTCGTATAGTCCATCCATTCCACACGTATCTATGTCAAAAGTCCACATGCAAATTTCACACATGCACATTTCCGGAACAGTTAATACGCTAACTCCAGGGAATGGCATCCAATCGCTTAGTGGTTGCCCATTTGGTTCACATATTTTCCTGTATTCAAATGTTAGGTAGTCAATACATGTTCCTTCTAAAGTACCCTCTATTGAAACAGTTCCGCCAACTGATGGACTGCTTCCAGGCCCAGTAATATCAATTATTTTAAGGTTTGGATCATGCTGTATAACTGGTCTTTGTGGGCCAGTATCGATGTTAAAGTAGTTATTTCCACACCTGTATGTTGCTCTAGCGATAAGCTGTGTTGAACCGCCGTTTAAAACACATGGGTTAAAACACATTCCCCATTCCCATACTCCATCTCCAACGTATCTAAAGTCTTTAGCAGGAATTATTCCAATAAGTTGGCCGTTACCTGCACCCATGTATACTTTTACATTTTCTACCCTATTATCTACATCACAACCAGTTAATGTCCCCCTTATTGGCATTTTGTCGCCGTTTACGTAGCATACGCAATCGTTAGGGCATGTAAGATCCATTTCTATAGCGTTTAGCACGTTTACCATAATTGTACTTTCGCTAATGTCACACGGCCCAACTACAACAGCCTTTAAGTAGAGTGGCCCATCTTCAAAGCAGCAAGTGTTAAGTGGTGCTTTCCATCTTCCATCATTTACGTTTACATCGATGTCTTCTTTATAGAGTGTCCACGTAACGTTGTCGGTTGACACGTAGAAGTCTACATTTGTAACTCCTGCACCAACTGCAGTACCGTATACCCATAAGTTATCGCATACAGTTTGTCCGTCAAATGGTTTGGATATCATGACACCGGATGTATCGTCTACCCATACATCAATAATGTATTCTGCACGTTCAAATGTTCCACATTCATCATCTATACAGGGTTCTACAACTGCTTTTATCTCGTAGTGCCCATTATCTACGCAGTTTACCATGCATGATGTCCATGTAACGTCCCAGTATGCCCAGTTACCCCACTTGTAGTTAAGTTTAGGTAATTTTGGCATTCCAGGGTCTATTCCGTAATCCATAAAGTCGATATACTGTTCAGAATTTTTCCAGTGTAAAAATGCGCTATCCATTGGGGCCCAGTGTTGGGCTCCGTATGGTCTCCAGTATAAATCTACGTGGTCAGGTAAACATACGTTTTTACTTAACATTCCACCATATCCATCGTATTCCGCCCATACAAATCCTCTTATAACTTTACCGTTGTATATTGTATTTCCTTCGCATGGGTCAAATATGTTAACGTCAAACTTGTTGTAAATACTTGTTTTAATGTCTCCAGAATAGAATTCCCCACATCCTTCTTTTGCAACTCCTCTTACTTTTACAAAATATTTGCTTTCAATATCTTCTGGAGTACACCATGTAGTTTCCCAAACACCTGATTTAAGGCATTCTCCATCGTTATTCCACGTAATTGACCCGTCAATACAGCTTGCAGGTATCCAATCGCCCCAAATAATTGGGCCACATATTTGCATTTGTCCAAGGCTGTATTCAAGACCTACGTATTCAGGATAGTTTATCCAGCATGTTGGAACTGTAATATTTCCTCTCGCAGTTACCGTTCCACTTTTTACTTTGTATATTTTAGTACATTCTTCTCCATCTATGCATTCAGTTACTATGCAGTCATCAAGTTCTATTGTTAACTCTCTCTCATTACAGTATGCAAATGAAATGTCATCATATCTATATTCTTCATCGCATTCACAACTGTCAATTACTACAGCATATACTTTATAGCATCCTGAATCAAGATTACACATTTCATTTGTAACAAATGACCAGTTTGGCATTGTAGCATACGTGCTTCCAAGGTAAATCATATTTTCTAATGCTGATTTAGAAATATACTTGCCATGGTCAGCAGGATTTTGACAAATACACTCTGAAACTCCCGTTCCACCGTTAGGATTACCCGGGTTTGAAGGGCAGTTTGGACATTTGTATCCTTGAATTGTTCCACCACATGGGCCACAAATTATAGGATTCATTGTAGTTCCACACTTTGGACAGATATTTTCAGGTAAGTTTGTAGGTTTAATGTCAAAGCTTATAATTTCTTCTCCATCACATGCATTACATGATTCATAACATGCTCCAGAGCACCAATTATATTCGCCTGTTTTTTCAGCGTAAAACTCGATATATTTTGCCCCGCTACAAGGGTCGTTTAATATACCTTTAAAATTAATCGGCCCACAAAGCGTCATTCCACATTCAGGTGAAACTGGTGCAGGACAAAGTATTTCAAAGCATACATCTCCTCTTATAATTTCGAGGTATCCTACGTAACTTTCCCCAATTTGAACGCCATCGTAAATGCAGTTATCAGTACAGTCCGCATATGGCGTAGCAGTTATTTTATATTCTCCTTCGCAGTATAAATCATTGAAAAATACGTCAAACGTGTAGTCACAGCACATTGCGCTTTTAAACTCTGCTCTGTCTATAACATATGTTCTTGTAGGCATACATGGTTCGCATTTTGGCATATCTCCCATGTATTCTGCAGTGATTAATATGTAATCAACGCAGTCACAGGTTTGATTTAAACATCCTTCAATAACTCCTCCACAGTATAATGTATCAGGTAATGCAAGGCTTACCATAACCCCTTTATCGAAGTATACATATACTGGATCTGATGGACATCCGACTTGAACATCGCATCCATTATAGAGTATTGCTCTTAATACATACCATCCATCAATTTCGCAGCAAATTGGCCAGTCTAATCCCCATAGTGTAGGACATTCTCCTTCTAAAGTTGTGTCGCTACCTACGTAGTCCCATCCTGAACCCGTATTTGCAATTGAACTTGCATTTCCCGGAAGGCATTCATAGTCTCCCAAGTATTTTGAATAAACTACTATATAGTCAGCACAGCCAATAGTGTCATGAGCACAAGGTACTATTGTTCCACTAATTGGAACAAGGTCGCACCATTCAGACATATCTGCTGGTGAGGTAATAGCTACATTAAAACATCTTCCGTCAGTATTGCACTGATCACAATCAATTATAATGGTTCCCGAACCGCTATTCCCGTTTGAAGTGCCGCAATCAACACAGCCACTGGTTGTAGGGTTGAGAGCCATGACTCCCCCCATATTCGAGAGCACCATAACTAATACTAAAAACAGCGCTCTCGCTGATTTTTTATTCACAAAACCACCCCTGGTTTTATAGCAAGTATCCTAATTCATTTAATCGTTATTTTGGTGCATTTTAAAGAATAATTGGATATTACATGTTAATTTGGCAATTTAACTTTTATTTTGCACCAATGGTTTTGAAATGCCTCATAATATTCCCCATTAATTAAGACCATTAAGATGAAGTATTTACGGCATTAAACTCTCCCCTTCTAATTTCCCCAATCAAATCTATGGTAAATAGACTTTTTAAACCTTTCGAAATTCCCGAATTTAAAATAAAGGCATAAAAAATGATAATTAAAAGATATATCTTAAAATTGTGGATTATTATCTATTTAAAATGTTATAAAACTTAATTTTAAAAATTAAATGTATTTTAGTACGTTTAATATTAATTTACTTTAATCAAAATTTAAAAAAGTAGCCGTATTATTTCTTTTTTAGTTTTATGTTTGGTTTTTTTGTAACAAGAGGGATTCTTTCAACTTCTAGTTTGTCGGATGTCGGGTAGTACTCTGAAATATATGCACTGAAATTGAATTTGAAATTTTCTTTTTTAAGGTTCTCAATTAAATTTTCAAGGGCTTTTGAGTTTAAATATATCTTTTCATCTAGAATTTCAAAATTTTCATTATTTTTTTCCAGTGTTTCTATGATATTTGAAATATCCTCAATTTTTTTAAATAAGATTATTCCTTTTATTAAAAGTCCTTCTTCTGTAATTATTTCATAAGGCTTTGCAACATTTTTAGCCCGGTTTATAAGTCGGTTTTTCATCTGAACTCCATCTTTTAATGAAGAAGGGCAGTAGTGAATTTTTAAATTTCCTTTAAACTTTTTTAAAACATTTAAAGCAGTTTTTTCACTTCCAAGTATTCCGGAAGATACATCATCTTTTTCTTTAAACTTTCTTTCTTTTAATAGTAAATAATTTGTTTCGGAATACTCTAATTCATTTATATTTAAAAAATTGACACCTATTTTTTCAACATCACTCGCTAATTTAAGGATTTCTTCTTCAAATTTTGGAATTCCAGGAATTTCTATTCCAACATCGTTAATGTATTTTTTACACAATATTAACTTTTCTAAGAATTCTTTCGTATTAAACTCTTTAAATTCTTTACAATTTTCAAATAATTTTGATGGGTGAAGCCTTATTTCATCTAAATTTGCATCTTTTAAAATTTTTAGGTTATTTTCATTTATAAATGTTGGAGTGGTGTATAAATGTGCATGAAAATTACTACCGAATTCGTTTTTCAGTGCTTTTAAATATTTTGCAGTTCTTTCAATTCTTAAAAGCGGATTTCCACCTGTAATTCCTACGCCTTTACTCCCACATAATTTTGATTCTAAAATAGCTTCTTCAACGGAGTTTATTTTTCTTTCATTTGCATAAATTACATCTTTTCCTTTCCTATTTTCTGAAAGGGGACAATAATAACAAGATTCTTCGCATAAACCAGTGATATATAATACGAGTTTTTCCCCCTTAATACAGTACTTACATCCAAGAGCCATGTTTTTTTCGTTTAAATTTAATATCATAAAAGTAACACCCAAATGATCAAAAATAGATATTTTTCGTAAATTTTAATAATTGTTTAACAATTGGAATTTTTAATAAACTGAAATTTTACTAAATTGAAATATTTTAAAAAAGATATTAAAAGTTATATTTATAATTTACATTAATTCATAATCTACATTAGAGCAATTAGATTTCCGTATACTTTAATGATTTTTTAAGTACGTCAATGTTCGTATTACCGTGTGTAACTAATTTACCAGTTCTAAGGTCATTAATTGTAACTACTGCTGGAGCAAACATTCCTTTGTCAATTTTGTAGAAATCGTAGTTTGCTTCTTTAAATACTTCCAAGAATGGTTTTCCGTACGTTTGGGCGGAACATGATGGCAATGATTTACATAATGCTTCAATATCATCTCCTTCATCACTTTTAATGTAATAGAATGTTCTTCCACCATAGAGAACCATGTCGTTTGTAGCACCCATCATTTTTAAATCATCGCCAATTATTGGTGCAATTGGTGCAATACCGGCTGCAAGTTTAACTTTTCTTACATCAAAGTGAAGTGCTTCTAACATTTTGTAAGTTCCATTTTCAACAACTCTACCACTAATTTGAACTGCCCCAACAATTGAAGCAGTAGGTGCAACGAGTAAGTATACTTTTGAAACATCTACACCACATTTTTGAGCAACGTAATCTGCAACTTTTTCGTCAGGAAGTTTTGAAGCTTCTAAACATAGGATTGCAACATCAGCGTCATCCCGATATTCAATTTCCTCATATGTGACTTTAGGCATCATTGCCAATGCTCTTGCAGGGCCAGAACCCATTGCAAAGTATTTTCCAACACTCACGCTCCATCCTGCTTTTTGTGCACCGAGTGTTGCAACAGCAGGGTGTGATGTTTTTACTTTTACGCATGGTAAAACCATTTTATTATCGAGTGTTCCTGAAATGCTTATTCCAACATGGGCAAGTCCACCAAGACATATTTTAGTGAACAATTTTCCAGCTTCAAAGCTTCCCGTAACATTTACGCCACAATCTAAAACAGTTGCACCGTTTTCTAATTTAATAACTTGAATATTTAAATCATCATTTCTATTAATCATGTCAAGTACAATTGGTAAAGATGATAGATTTACGCTGACCATATTTGTTCCACCTTTTTTTAATTCTAATTTTTAAACACCGTTTTTAATTTTTATAACTTTTGATTTGATTTAAAAAAGTGGTATTAAAAAGAGTAATTTACAGAGTTAGTGTAGAAAATAGCGCCATAATAAGCTATATATATTATATTGTTTATTTGATAGATAGTCACATATTGAGCTAGGAGTTGATTTTTTTGATTACAAAAGGAGATAGAATATTGGTCGATTATACGGGCAGATTTGATGAAGGAGAAGTTTTTGATACGTCAATTGAAGCAGTAGCAAAAGAAGAAGGGATTTATGAGGAAGAAAGACCATACCAGCCGTTAGAATTTGTTGTTGGTGAGGGGCAATTAATCCAAGGATTTGAAGAAGCAGTTTTAGGTCTTAATGTAGGGGAAGAAGTAACAGTTACAATCTCTCCTGAAAAAGGATACGGATTTAGGGATGAATCGTTAATTGAAAGAGTTCCAATTGATGCATTTGACGAAGCAGATTTTGAACCTGAAGAAGGAATGGTAATTGTTGCAGGTGATGAACCAGCAGTAATTTTAGAAGTAACTGATGAAGATGTAGCACTTGACTTTAACCACGAATTAGCTGGGGAAACATTAAAATTTACAATTAAAATTGTAAAAAAATTTTAATTTAGTTTAAGTCTAATATTTCTAAAACTTGAACTGAATAAAACCTATAAGATTTAATAAAAGTCATAATAGAAATTATAATCATATACTATTTAATAAACTATTTTTTCATTAAAACTGTTTTTTAGAAATTTCTGGTGATTTTATGGCAAAACCTAAAAAATCTGACGAAGAGGTATCAATAGATTCCGATTCACTAAAGATAAAAGTTGCAAAAGAAGCTGCAAAACTTATAAAAGATGAGATGGTTGTAGGACTTGGTTCTGGTTCAACTGCAAATTTATTCATTCAAGAACTTGGAAAACGAGTTATTGAAGAAGAACTTTATATTTATGGCGTTCCAACGTCATTTGACTCAAGAATGATGGCAAATCAGTCTGGAATTCCATTAATTTCACTGGATCAATGTGGTGAAATTGATATAGCAATAGATGGGGCAGACGAAATTGATAAAAAGACTTTTTCATTAATAAAGGGCGGGGGTGGATGCCATACAATGGAAAAAATTGTTGATTATTATGCAAAAGAGTTTGTAGTTTTGGCGGATGAAAGTAAAATGGTTGATTCACTTGGTGAAAACACCCCTGTTCCTTTAGAAGTAATCCCTTTTTCGTATTCAACTGTTTTAAGTAAACTTTTAAAAATTAATGCGGCACCTGCAATAAGGTCAGGTTCTGGAAAGATGGGCCCCGTAATTACTGACAATGGAAACATGATAATAGATGTATTTATAAACATTGAAGATGCAGAAGAAACCGAAACAATGCTAAACAGTATTCCGGGAGTTTTGGAAAACGGGATATTTACAAAGTGCGATAAAGTACTTATTGGAACTTCCAAAAAAGTTGAAGTTTTAAAGAAATAATTTAAGACTTTTTTTCATTAAAAAACTCTTTATTTTTCATTTAACCTCAATCTTTAAATATGACATGCATTAATCATATTATGCAATTAGTTGAATTTACAGTTTTTTTAATTAAACACGGGCCAAAAGAGGTGAAACCATGTTTAGCCCAAAAAAATTATCCTCAGCAGACAAGTTTAAAAATATTTCAGGAATGCTTGAAGAAATTATTGAAGATACAACGGTTCCTAGAAACATCAGGGCTGCAGCAGACAATGCAAAAGCCGCACTAAATAATGAAGAACAGGAATTAATTGTAAGAAGTGCTACTGCAATCCAATATTTAGACGACATTAGCGATGACCCTAATATGCCAATTCACACGAGAACTCAGATATGGAGTATTGTAAGTGAACTTGAAACAATTAAAAATTAAATTTTCAATTTTTAGTTTATTTTAAATTTAGATTTAAATTCTTAAAAAAAGATTTAAATTTTTAGAACGATTATTTATCAAAAGACATTACTATATGATTTAACTTGGCAATTTCTTCCAAAACTTCTGTTTTAATATATGCTTCAGTTAAAGTACTTCCAAGCGTAACTATGCCGTGTTTTTTCAATATTAAAACGTCTTCATTACACGAAGAGACGCACTCTGCAAGTTCTAACGTTCCGCAAGGGCAGTAGTCAACGTAACCTATTTTTTTAAGGAAAATTTCAGCTTCAGGCGTATAAAGTTCTAATTTCTTATCTAAAACTGAAAATGCAGTACAGTACATTGAATGCGTATGAACGACTGCATTTACGTGCGGTTTATTTCTATAAATCTCTAAATGCATGTTTAATTCTGAAGTAGGCTTTCCTTTTATAATTTTTCCAGCAATATCAACAACACAAATATCTTCCTCATTTAAAAAACCTAAAATAGACCCTGTTGGCGTTATGTATACTAAATTATCTTTTTTTAAACTAACGTTTCCGCCTGAGCCAACTACATATTTTCTATCATATAATAAATGGCATATTTTTATAAATTCTTTTAAATCCAAGAAAAATCACCAAAAAAAGTTGTAATATATTAATTAGTTTTCAATAGATTTAACTAGTTTAATTCAAAAACCAGTGGAATAATTTCTTCGAGTTTTTCAACTGCAATTACCCTAATACTTTCAGTGTCAATCACGTCTTCAAGGTTTGATTTTGGAATTATTACCCTTTTAAATCCGTATTCTTTTGCAGCATTTATTTTTTCATTTACTCCTCCAATTGCAAGAATGTCGCCGTTTAAGTCAAGGCTTCCAGTAATACAGAAATCCTGTTTTAACGGAATATTTAGGAGTGAGGATATAATACTTAAGCATGCAGCTGCGGTTGCAGAATCCCCGTCAATTTTTGAATAGGATTGGCTAAATTGTATGTATATTTCATGTTCGGCTAAATCTAGGTCTTCCTTAGTTTTTGTAATGTTTAATGTTTTATCGGATACTAATTTTTTAGATAGTGCGGAGGCTAAAGTAATACTATGCTTTGCAAGGTCACCGCTGATATTTAATAGATTTGTCCTTGGATTTTTTGATTTTACAATTTTTGTAATTATTTTTGTAACGTCTCCAAGCCCATCAGAACCTAAAACTGCAAGCCCATGTATTACTCCAACTTTTGGAACGTCATTTGAAACGATGTTTTTATATCTTTTGAAATTTTTTAAATAGTCTATTCCAACTTGCTTTGACATACTGTATATTCCAGAATCTATAATTTCGTTTATATGCTTTAATTCAATTATTGCAGTTTCTTTCTTTGGAACAGCTTTTTTTACAACTTTCATTTCATGTGTTTCGTCCTTTGGTTCTGCTTTTTTAGAAGGTTTGAATTTTTCAACAACATTCATTATCCTTTTATTGCTTTTCTTTTCAGTAGTTTGAGCAACTGACGTTTCAATAATTACTGCCTGTTCAGAAAGTTCTGCAATACTTTCGGAAAGTTCCTTTCCAACTGCAATATCATTTGCCATTTTTATAATGTTTGAAACTTGCCTTAACCTTAATGTAAGCTTATTTTTTGAACCAGAAAGTAATTGTGCCAGTTTTACTATTTCACAACATGCGTCATATGTCATTGGTCTTAAATTATTATTTTTAATTTCTTGAACTATAAATTGGAGTAATTTATCCCTATTTTCTTGATTGTTTTCCATTTTGTTTCTTAAAACGACCTTATAGTCGATTCTATCAAGTAGTGGCGCCCTTAAATTACTGACATCGTCCATGTTTCCAGACATTATTAAAGTAAAGTCACATGGTATTGGATTAGTTTCAACTGAAGCTCCACTTGAATTAGGATTTCGTCCACTAACTGCAAGCTGTTTATCTTGAAGTGCGGTTAAAATGTAGTCCTGAACATCAACAGGCATTGTTTTAATTTCATCAACGTACAAAATACCCTTATGCGCTTCATGAATTGCACCTAAAATTACCCTCTTATGCGGGGGAGTTCCAATAGGTGGTTTTCCGCCTAAAGGGCAGTGTTTAATATCTCCAAGTAATTTTGTAGTGTTGTATGCACTTGCTCTAACAAGCGGTCTTTTTTTACATTCATAAAGTATTACGGGTTTAATGTCAGCAGGGCTTATTGAATTTGGCATTGAAGCTTTTGTTGCTCCAAAAATATTTAGGAATAATATTAAGAATACTAAAAGGGAACCTATTACTGAAATTGCTGCAATTACTGCAAATTTAGATGACGGGTCTGAAAGATTATTTAGAATGTAACTTAATATAAGTGATGAAGCTATTATTCCAAAAAGCAATGTAAATATGCTTGGCGGTTGTTTCATCATTTTAGGGCGCTCTATTTCAGAAGTTTCTTCAATCAAATGTCCTTCAATCATGTCAACTAGCGGTTTTTCCGAGTTTTTCATATTCGGCCTTGCAATTATTGAATATGGCCTAAACTCGCCAGAATGTTCTAAAAGCTGTCCAAATGCTTTTACCATCATTGATTTACCTACTCCGGGGTCTCCAAGTAGTAATGCATGTCTTTTGTTTTTTACAGCACTTAATACTACCTTAACGGCTTCGTCCTGCCCAATTACTTGGGTTATTAAGTCCGGTGAAGGTTCAGGTAAATCTTCTGTCGTGTTAAATTTTATGGAAAACATAATTCACCTTAAGAGTTTAATAAAAAAGAATCAAGTTCTTTAATAAATATTTCTGAAAATTTATCAGCTTCTTCCTTTATAATTCCCGATAAAGGCTCCCCAAATGTGAGGTCAGTAGGTTCTATACCTATTATTAATATTTCGGTATTTATGTATGACTTTATATATTTAATGATTATTGTAAGTGGAAGTGCATGTGTTGAAAATCCGGTTTCAGAAATTTCTTCACTTTCAACAATCCTTAAAGTTCCGGGCTTTTGTTTCATTAATGCGGCATCAATCATTATTATTTTATCTGGATTTTCACGTTTTAAAACATCGGTAAAATTTTCTGGAACTACTCCAGAATTTATCAAAGTTAATCTATCCGTTATTATATTCACTTCTTTTTCTAAGTTTACATCTTTAAACGATTTTTCATAGTTTTTTACAAGCGATTCAATAACATATATTCCAAATCCATCATCACTTTTTAAATAATTTCCAATTCCAAGGATAACAAGTTTGTTAGATTGTTTTATAAACGAGCTAATTTTTGATATTATATCTTCCAAAAATCTCACCAATTAAAGTAGCTAAATTATGCAAAAGTAGCCTCTTTTATATATATTAGATACTTGATTACAATACTATATATAAACTGTGTTATTTTTTAAAATATAATCGGGGTGTTTTTTCTGGAAAAAATAGTCATAAGAACGGCAAAAAAAGAAGATATTAAAAAAATCATGGATATCGAACACGACTCATTTAGCAAAAATGTTTTTGAAAGTGAAAGCGTGATATTAAATAGACTTTTAGTTTTTCCAGACGGTTTTTTAGTTTTAGAATATGGTAATGAAATTTTTGGATATATTTCTTCTGAATTATGGGAATACTCTAAAAAAATAGATGAAAAAATGTTTGATTTAGATCATGATATTACCTCATTACATAAAAACTCAGGAAATGAATTATATATTTCATCAATCGGCGTTTTAAAAAAATATCGTGGAAAAGGCTATGGAAAATTATTATTCTTAGAATTAATTGAACAGATTACGAAAAAATATCTATTAAAATCAATGATACTTACAGTTTCAGTAAACTGGGCTGCTGCAATAAATCTTTATGAAAAAAACGGATTTAAAGAAGTATTTAGAATAAAAGAATTTTTTGAAGATGAAAATAATTCTGATGGCATTGTAATGAGGAAATATTTATGAGTAGCTAGGTATTTTTAGTTATTTATGCGTAATTTTAAGTAAATACATTTTTATTAACTTTCTTCAGGAATTATCGTAAGATGGCCATTAAACTCATGAACTTGCGTATTTACGCCATATACTTCCATGATATTTTTCGAAGTTATTATTTCTTTTCCGCCTTCTGCAAATACGCTTCCATCTTTTAGCATTAAAAATTTATCGCAATATCGTAAAGATAAATTAATGTCATGCATTACTATTATTGATGTAATGTTATTCTTTTTAGAAACTTCTTTTAATATTTTCATGACTTCAAGCTGGTTTTTCAAGTCGAGATTGTTTGTAGGTTCATCAAGTAATATTATTTGTGGCTCCTGTACAAGGGCTCGCCCGATTATTACTTTTTGAAGTTCTCCACCGCTTAATTCATTGGTATTTCTAAGTGCGTATTTTTCAAGGTCAAGAAGTTTAAGTACGTTTTCAGTAATTTCAATGTCTTTTTTTGAAACTTCCCATTTTATATGCGGTCGTCTACCTAAAAGAAGAGAATCAAATACGGTCATAAAGTTTCCATTTGACCTTTGAGGGACATATCCTACTTTTTTTGCCAGATCATGTCTATTTATTTTGCTTAAATCGCTATTTTCAATTAGGATTGTTCCTTTTTTTGGAGCAAGTATTTTATTTATACACTTCATTAATGTAGTCTTTCCTGCCCCGTTTATTCCTAAAATGGATACAATTTCACCACTTTTTACTTCAAATTTGACGTCTTTTAGTATTTGGATACTTTTATATTTAAATTCAACGTCATCTACTGAAACTATCATTTTTACCACCTTAATTATTTTTTATACATCTTCATAAGTAAGTACAAAAACATTGGGGCCCCTAAAAACGAGGTTAAAATACCTACTGGAAGTACTATCGGCGAAATAATGGTTCTAGCAAAAGTATCTGCGGCAAGTACGAGTATTGCACCAAATAGTGCACAAAGTGGAATTAAATGTCTATAATCCCCGCCAACAGTTATTCTTACAATATGTGGACATATGAGGCCTACAAATCCTATTATACCTAAGAATGCAACACAAACTGATGTTACAAGGGAGGAAAATAACATCCCCATGATTCTTACTCTGTCAGTATGTACGCCTAATGACTTAGCAGTTTCTTCCCCACTTTCAAGGGCATTGTAATCCCACCTTTTATATATAAAGTAGATTAATGAAATCGTAGTTACAACCGCCATAATCTTTACTTCTGGCCAAAGGGGCCTTCCAAGGTCTCCAAAAGACCAGTAAACCATTGCTGCAAGTTGTATGGAGTCTGCAAAGTATTGTAGAAGTGTTGTTCCAGCCGTAAATAGTGAACTTACTGCAACCCCTGCAAGTACAAGGGCTTCAGGAGCAAGATTTTTTAACCTTGAAATGAGTAATATTGCAGCTACTCCAAGTAATGAACCTAAAAATGCAAATACTGTTATCGGATAGTGGCTTATTACGGATATTTTACCGGCACTTGTTGAACTTCCAACTCCAAAAAACACTATTGCAAGACAAGCACCAAACATTGCGCCTTGTGAAACTCCAAGTGTAAATGGTGACGCAAGCGGGTTTTTTAAAGTACACTGCATAACTGCACCAGCAGTTGAAAGTGCAATTCCACAAATTATTGCAGCTAGTATTCTTGGAATCCTTATATTCCATATAACAAGGTTTACAGGGCCACTTTCATTTCCTAAAAGGGCACTTATAATTTGGGATATTGTTAACGGGTAATCTCCGCTACAAAGTGCGTATATGATTAGTAAAATCAATACAATAGAAAGTATAATTCCAAATAAAATTTTTTTAGCAGTGAATTTTTTGTAGTTATTAGTAACATTTTCCATATTATCACATAATCGATAGTAAAATTAATAAATAGTTATTATTCTTGCATATAAATAATTAGTTAATATTACATATATATAAACCATTAAAAAAGTATTAAAAAGTAAGATTGATTATTAATCAATTTCCATTTTTTTATGACCTACAAAAAAGGCGTGGGTCATTATTTCATCATATATTGGTTTTCCAAGGAAATTTTTATATATTTCGTCAGCTTTTTCTTCAATTACAATATCTTTAAACTCTTCAGGATATACTATTGAACCTATAAAGTAAGCGTTTATAAGTGCATGTTCTTTGTTAAAGAAATACCAGCAATATGGTGGAACCATGTAAACGTTTTCATTTGAAAATGCGGAGAGTTCTTTATATGTGGGTTCTTTTAAATCCTCTGAAATTTTATGTTTTGAAGCAGCACTTAAGAAAATGTAATCGGGATTTTTATTTAGCAATTCTTCTTTACTTATGTAAATTCCCATACTTTCGTCTGAAAGACCTGATGCGATATTATTTGCATTAATTAATGTAAATGGTGGCCACTTTGGGTCAGTACCTAAAATTCCATGGGCCCCATTATATGCTCTTCCACCAACATAAACGGTTGGCCTTTCACTTTCTGGAATATTTTTTACCCTATTTTTAAGGTCATCTTCGTAACCTTTAAAAAGTGAAATTAGTTCTTTAGCCCTATTTTCCTTTCTAAGTACTTTTCCAAGGGTTTCCACTGATTCAAAGTACCTTTGGTTTTGAGCATCGGTTCCAATTGAATCAACATATATGACTACAACTGGAATTCCTACTTTTTCTTGAAGGGAATCTGCATCAGCTTTTGAAAAGCTTCCAATTATTATTACATCGGGCTGAGCTTTTAAAATTCCTTCAAAGTTTATATCTGAACCAGTTCTTATCGGAGGTAAATTTCTAAGTTCTGGGTATGCAATAATATATGGAAGGTCAAAACTTGAAGGAAATGCTCCAGTAGTTTTTTGAGAAGACTCCCTAAATTCAAGGCCTATTACCTTTTCTTGTTCACCAAAATAAACTACCTCACGAAGTGCTCCATTTAACGTTGCTATTTTTTCAATATTTTTTGGAACTTCAACAGTTCGCTTAGCATCATCTATTACGATAATTTTATTAGAATCTATTTTTAAATCAGAATGAGGCTCTGAACTATCAATACAGCCTGAAATTCCGAGTGTTGCTATTAAAAGCGACATTAAAACTACACTGGCTATTTTTTTATACACTGCACCACCTATTTTTTAATAATACTTTTAAAAAATAAGTAATAATAATAGATATAACTTTCGATTTAATTAGTATAATTTAGATAAAAATAAAAATTTAGTAATACTAAATATCAAAAAAGTGAATATTTAAATTAAATTAAAAAACGTCATAAAAAAAGAAATTTATATTTTATTTCAGTTTAAAAAATCGACTCTTTTAAAGCCGCCGTATTCTTCTTTCATAACATTATACACTTCTTTTCCAACTAAAAATTTGTATATTTCATCAGCTTTCTCTTCAGGATCGATATCTGAAAATTCTTCTGGATAAAGTACTTTTCCAATATAGTATGAATCAGCAAGTGCAGTTCCAATATTTGTCATATAATGATTAAATGGCAAAAGAAGGTATACATTACCGTTTTTAAATGCATCAAGCGAATTATAGTAATCTGGATTGATATTATAATCTTCCTTTACTTTAAAACTTCCTCCGCCATCAATAAATATGTATTCGGGGTTCCATTCTATTAATTTTTCTTTGCTTATGAAAATATGAGCTGTTGATGCATTTTTTGCAATGTTTTTAGTATTTACGGCTTCAAGTGGAGGGTATGACCCTTCAGTACTATCAATTCCTTGCGTTCCTTGGTATCCAATAGCCCCAACATAAACACTAGGCCGTTCACTTTCTGGAATATCTTTAGTTCTTTCATCGAGGTCTTTTTGAACTTCTTCTATAAAAGAAGATACTTCAACTGCCCTTTTATCTTTTTCAAGGATTTTTCCAAGTATATTAAATGATTCAAATACTTTTTCATTTTCAAATGTTCCAAACGTTCCATATGTTAAAACTACAACCGGAATTCCCGTTTTTCTCTGTAATTCATCAGCTTTACCTGCTTCCATATATGTTATGAATATAACATCAGGCATTATGGTCATTACTTTTTCAGGGTCGGGCCCAACATTAATATCTCTTGGACCGCCATTTCCAATTATGGGGAGACTTGAAAATTGGGGGTTTGCAATTCTATATGGTCTTCCCATATAGTCATTACTTTCAAAAGATTCAATTCCTATAACTTTATCCACTGAATCCATATAGCAAATGAGTCTTAGGCATCCTGGACCACTACATACAATTTTTTCAACATTTTTTGGAACTTCAACAGTTCTTCCAACCATATCTATAATTTGAATTTTTTCAACATTATTTTCTATATCTTCTTCAATACCTTCAATACATCCTGAAAACCCCAGTACAAAAGTTATGATGCAAAGGGTTAAAATGGATATTATTTTATTAACCAATATCTCACCTTAATTACGATTAAAAAAAATACAGTATTATTTGCGGTAGCCAAGCGTATAAGTTTATCGATTAATTCAATTAAAGAAAAATTGAACTGGTTTAAAATTCGAAAAAAATAAAAATAAAAATAAAAATTATTTACTGTTTTGAAAAGTTAACATTTTGAAAACCAGGGTAATTTTCTGAAAGTACAGTATATACTGGTTTTCCAACTAAAAATTCGTATATTTCATCAGCTTTTTCGTCTGGATTAATATCTTTAAACTGTTCAGGGTATAATACTGTTCCAATATAGTACGTACTTGCTAATGCAGTACCGAAATTTGTTGTATAATAGTTGTAAGGGTACGTTGTGTAAATCTTACCGTTTGTAAATGCACTTAATGTGTTGTAATAATCGGGATTTTTATTGTAATCTTCACTTATTAAATTGTATCCGCCTGCATCAATAAAAATAATTTCAGGATTCCATTCTATAATTTTTTCTTTGTCAACAAAAATCTGCTTTTTTAGTTCAAGACTTGAAGCAACGTTTTTAGCTTTTAAAGCTTCAAATGGCGCATACTGACTTGAAGTACTGTGTATTCCATGTGCTCCTCTTGCACTTAGTCCTCCAATATATACGGTAGGTTTTTCGCTATCAGAAACACCTTTAACTCTATTTTGAATGTCTTTTTCAGAATCACTAAAGAATTTTATAACTTCTGCTGCTCTTTTTTCTCTATTTAATACTTTACCAAGTAGCGTAAGTGAACCAACAAGGTCTTTATCACAGAATGATTCAAATTCACCGTAGTTAATAATTATAACTGGAATTCCTGTTTTTTCCTGAATTCCATCAGCAACACTTGCTTCTGAATATGAAATTATTATAACATCAGGGTTTACCTTGATTACGTTTTCATGATTTAAATTTTCAACGTGCTGAGTACCAATTACAGGTAACGTTTTAAAGTATTCAATATTTGCAATATGGTACGGTTTTCCCGAACCCTTTATTTCCGCATGTTCACAAGATTCAACACCTGCTAACATATCTAATGCTTGAATGTATGTAACAAGTCTCAAAGTTCCAGAACCGCTACAAACAATTTTTTCAACATTTTCCGGAATTTCAACTGTTCTTCCAGCCATATCTTGAATAGTTATTGTTTTAGAAACATCGTTTGAATTTCCAGCATTATTATCAACACAACCTGAAAAGCTAACTGCAATCATTATTGAAATAATAACTGCAAAAATTCCCTTTTTATACACTTTTTCACCCTTTTAAAGATATAATTAATATAATCAAAATAAATGGAATATCGAGTACATAAAAGTTTCGATATGTATTAAATGATACACATACTAGAAAAAAAAGTATTAATGGAGTAAATAAATGTTTAAAACCGTTAAATATAAATTTAAAAGAATAATAACGGTTTTAAAAAAAGGATAATATTAGAATTATGTTAGTTATCTAATGGTGATATTGTTCCTGTTTTTAAATCAATTTTTCCAAAGCCTCCCGGTCTTGGAAATTCATTATATACTGGCTTTTTAACGAAAAACTCAAATATTTCATCGGCTTTCTCTTCAGGGTTTATGTCCTTAAACTGTTCCGGGTATAACACTTTCCCTATAAAATAAGCATCTGCATATATTGTTTCAATATTATTGCCCCACCAGATGTATGGTAAAGTTACATATACTTCATTATTTTGGACTGCTGAAAGGGTGTTATAATATTCAGGAGTCTTTTTATAGTCATCTAAAACAACTGCACTAAGGCCCCAACCGTCTATAAATAATATATCAGGATCCCAATCAAGAATTCTTTCTTTATCTAGTGATGTTATATGTCCAACAGTTCCCATAGAATCAGCAACGTTTTTAGCATGTATCATCTTCATTACGCCGCCATTTGCATAGGTACTTTCAATACCTCGTGCACCATTCCATGCAAGGCCGCCCATGTAAACTGTTTTTTTATCACTATCTGGAACATCCTTTGTTCTTTCATTAAGATCTTTTTTCATATCGCCCATATATTTTATTAATTCATCTGCTCTTTTTTCCTTTTCAAGAATTAATCCTAAAATTTGAAGGGACGTTATAAGATCTCCATCGTTTAATATTGGATCAATATTTCCAGAACCGTAATAATTTAAAACAACTACTGGAATGCCTGTTTTTTCTTGAAGGTTATCTGCATCGCTTGCAGTAGTACTGCTTCCAGTAATAATAATTACATCTGGATTGAGATTTATTATTGCTTCGTGGTTTAGGTTTCCATGCGTTCCAACAGCAGGCAATTTTTCAAATTTTTCAATGTTTGAAAGTACATATGGTGCAGATTTGGCACTTTGTGTTTTTTCAGATTCTGATATTGCAACTACCCTATCTGAAGCATCTAAATACGTCACAAGACGTAGTGCTGCGCCATAAGTTACTATTTTGTTAACCTTGCCATTTATTGTAACCTCACGCCCCGCTAAATCTATAAACGTTACGGGATTGTTTTCAACACCTATATTTTTATTAATTCCTCTGTTTTCAGAATTTCCAAAGGCATCAATGCATCCTGAAAAACCAATTGCAATCATTATTGAAAGAATAACTGCAAAAATTCCCTTTTTATACACTTTTTCACCATATCATTTAAGTTAGTAATACAAGTTAGTAATACATTATCTAAATAAATAACACTTAGTACATAAAAGTTTTTATTAATATTATCATATCATTATTTATTTAAAAAAAGTAGTATTATGTTAACTATCACAATTTCATGGTCAAAACCTGAATTTAAAAATTAAGAAAATAAAATAAAATAAAATAATAATGAGCATTTAATTAATTTTTTTAGCAATTATTATATTATTTGGGTAAATATCTTCTGAAAATTCCGTTACTTCCGATAAATTTTTTACGTCAATTATTTCAAATCCTAGTTCTTTTAAATACAAGATATAGTTTTCAAAACTAAGGTCTCCTTTAAACGTATATCGTGACACTCCTTTTTTGACATTGCTAAAATTATTGAAATTCCACTCGATATTGTTTAAAATATCACTTAACTTAGTTGATTCGTTTGGAAATGCTTGTTTTGTTACAAATATTCCGCCCGTTTTTAATGAATCGTATATTTTTTTAGCAATTTCAGGATTTTTTCCACCGGGATTATATGAACTAAATATTACATCGTAATCTTTATTAAACTCATCTTTAAAGAAATTTCCAGAAATGGTTTCAACGTTTTTTGCACCGTATTTTTCAATGAATTTATTAGTTTCAACCGTTACATCAGGTAAATCAAAAACATGGGCGTTTAAATTTTCGTTTATTAAACTTAATCCGATTGCATATAGGCCATGGCCTCCTGCAACATCAAGTAATTTTTTAGCAGATTTAAATTCTGGTAATTTTGATATATATTCGACCGTTTTTTGAAGTTCCCAACACTTGCAATCATTTGCCATTCTTTTAATAATTTCTGGAAAGAATGAACCTTCCACTAATTCATTTTTACATTCATTTTTTAGAGTTTCCGATAAATTAGTCCACCGTTCTATATTTTTAAGTGAAGCAATAATTGAATAGACTTTTGAGTAATCAGTATCGGTTTTTAAATAATTTTCACTAGCTATTGTATTTTTGTATGAATTGGTACCTTCATCAAAAATTAACAAATTCATTTTATAAAGGGCTTTTAATATTAATTCGGTTAATACATAATCTATTTTTAGTTTTGAAGAAATTTCTTCAACTGTTTTCTTTTCTAACAATTCATCAAATATTTTTAACTCAATTGCAGCCTTTAAAAAATAGAATTTCTGGGCACCAAAATAGGCATCCAATACAATTTTATCGATATTTTCCGGACTTTCTAAAGGTAATGGGAAAGTATCTACAAACAATTTACTGTTCATTTAAACCACCGTTTTAAGAGTATTTAAAAATAGATGCCCCCTATATTTATAATTATTCATACGAAACACATAAAAATAATACTAACCGATATATATTAATATATGAATGTTTTTAAAATAAAATAAAATAAAGTAAAATAAAATAAAATAAAATTATTCTTTTAAGTTAGTGTAACAGAACCACCAGTCGTATCCAGAAATATCTCCCCGTTTACAGGCTTCAAGTCTTTCTGCCCTAGTTTTCATATCTTTTGCAGGAGGGATTATTACTTTTTCTTTTAGTAGTTCATTGTTTGGCCAATCAGCAGGCGTTGCATATCCTTTATCTGCAGTTTGAAGGGCCTTTACAAGTCTAACGACTTCATCCATATTCCTTCCAACTTCTTGAGGGTAGTAAATTATTGCTCGAATTGTTCCTGTTGCATCCACTACAAATACTGCTCTAACAGTATTACTTCCTTTAAATGGACTTATCATTCCAAGTTTTACTGCTAAATCCCCTCTTTCATCAGCGATTATTGGGAATTCTATATCTACATCGAGTTTTTCTTTTATCCATTCAACCCATTTTATATGGCTGAATACTTGGTCAATACTTAAACCTATTAATTCAGTATTTAATTCCCTAAATTGGTCGTATCGTTTTTGAAATGCGACAAATTCTGTGGTACAAACTGGTGTAAAGTCCCCCGGATGACTAAATAATACAAACCACTTTCCCGCTTCAATAAAATGTTCAGGTAGTTTTAACTTGCCGTGTGTAGTTAGTAATTCAACGTCTGGAAATTTTTCTCCAATTACTGCCATTTTTACCCCCCTAATTTTGGTTTATTCGAAATAACAATATAAAAGACATTTGATATATATTTTTGGATACTAAATTCGGTAGAATATACCATATTTTTAACGATAATGTTCCAAATAAATTTAAATGACGAAAAATCTAATTAAAATTTTAAAATAAATATTCAGGATAATTAATTAGTTTTTTTAATTAATTTATTTTTTGAAATTAAATATCCCGTAAAGTACATATAAAATGGCACATAAAAAGAGCGGTTCTGTAATATTAATTAAAGATAAAACTATTGAAAGTCCAAATATTGCTAAAAATGGCTTTTTAGGGTATTTTATGTAGTCAATATCGCTTATCATTAGTATGCCTGAAAAAATTGCAAAAAATGAAACAGAGTAGTTTGAAGCAATACCATATTTTAAAAATGTTTCAGTCACTACACATAAAAATAGCGCTGCAGCAGGGATTGGAAGCCCGATAAAATTTTTAACATCGAGTATTCCAAATCTTGCAAGTCTTAATGCTCCAGCTATTAAAAAAACCATTGAAGCAATAAGTACAACCGTTGAATCAAAGTAATGGTAAATTAAATATGCAGGCGCAACTCCAAAACTTACTACATCACAAATACTATCGAGTTCCGCTCCAAAATCAGATACAGTATTTGTTTTTCTTGCAACTACTCCATCAAGTGCGTCAAACACTATTGAAATATAAATAAATCGAAAATCGTGTAGTAGTATTGCAAGCATTCCAAATATAATGTTTATAATTGTTACATAATCTGAAATGGTGATTATGTTTCTAATTTTGAACATATTATCGCCGTTAAATTAGTTTTTGAATGATTAACTTAAATAGAATTTTAAATCCGGTAATTACATTAGTTCCCCTTGCCATCGAATATTCGGTGTAAATTGTTTTTATTGGAACCTCTTTAAATTTTAGCTTGTTTCTACTGAATAAAACAATAAATTCTGAAGATATTTCATATCTATTACTTTTAATCTGTCTTGAAACGATTTCTGCAGCTTTAAATGAAAATGCACGCATTCCTCCTTGGCTATCCGTTACCATTTTTCCGCCCATTAGAAATGTTATAAAGTTCAATCCAAAATTACCTACTTTTTTTATCAAGGGCATATTTTTTAGTTCATTTTCATCGATAAGCCTACTTCCAATAACTACATCAAAATTACCTGATAATATCGGTTTAGATACCTTTAAAATATCTTCTGGCGCATGCTGTCCATCTGCATCAAAAGTTACAATTACTCTTGGGTTGTACTTTAATGCACAATTTAATCCTGTTTTTAAGGCCCCTCCCAGCCCCCTATTAATAATGTGTCTACAAACAATTACATTTTCAGAAATTGCAAACTCTGAAGTTTTATCCTGACTTCCATCATCAACCACGATAATATTCCAATAGCCCTTGCTTTTTAAATTTTGAATCGTGTTTTTAATCATTTTTTCTTCATTGTATGCCGGAATTACAATAAATACATCATCATTTTCCATATTATCCCGTAAATGTTTAAAAATTTCCTTCAAGTATGGTAATATAACTATTATTCATAAATAACCATTAATCATAACCCTTATAAATTTTTTGGATTTTTTGTGTTTTGGATTTAAATTTATTTTTTAAATTTTATTAAATTTATTTTTTAAATAAATTAAGAAAAATCTTTAAAAATAGTAGTTTTTATTCTTGAATGAAAATCACAAAAAAAAGAATAAAATTTTACAGTGCATTTTCAAGAGTCATATCCATCATTTCTTTAACCGATTTTGCAAGCTCGGGTGGAAGTCCAGAAATATCTACACTTAAAAACCCTTTAATTATCAAGGAAGATGCTTCGTCTTCACTAAGCCCTCGTGACATAAGGTACATTATCTGGTTTTCTGCAATTTTTCCGACCGCAGCTTCGTGTGATAATTCTAAATCAGTTTTTTTAGCTTCAAGTTCTGGAATTGCGTGAATATGTGCATTATTTGATAAAATTAAACCCCTACACTCAAGGTGTCCCTTAACATTTTCTTCGGCACCTATTAAGTGGCCTCTTGAAATAATTTCTGCATCATCTACAACAATAACTCTTGAAATTATGTCTGAAGCTGCATTTTTCCCTGAAAGAATTACTCTTGAACCCATATCCATTTTTGACTTTCCTTTGCCATAAGCAATTGTTTGGAATGTTGCTTTACAGTTATCTCCTTCACAATATGCTGTTGGGTAGCTTTGGATTGATTTTACAGGCATCATTGTAACGTAGTTATTTATAAATATTGAATTATCATCCATTTTTATTCCTGTCCTGGGCCTTACGTGTACGTTTTCCCCCCAGTTATGTATCATTGTAAATGTTAATTTAGAATCTTTTTTAAGGTAAAATTCTGAAACACCTAAGTGTAAACCTGATTTTACATGGGGTGATGTAGTACATCCAGTAATTACGTTTAATTCGGCACCTTCTTCAACCACTATAATGTTATGAACGTTTTGTGAAACTTCTTCAGTTCCAATTAATAGACAGGTTTGAAGAGGTATAGTTTTTTTAACTCCTTTTGGCGCCCTAATGAAATATCCTTCGGTAATTTCATCTGCAACCCTTGCACTGTACTTATCCTTTATTTCTACAACATTCCAGTAATATTCTTCAATGTCGTACTTTTTTAGGGTTTCCGTAATCGGCATTATTTCTATATCCGAATACATTTTAGTGTAAACTGGATCATTATTTATTTGGATATATGAACCTAAAGTATCTTTTTCAGATACGTCTACACCAACTTTTGAAAGTGCAGTTTTATGGTCATCGCTTAATTCAGAAAGGGAATCAAGTGTTTTAAGATTTTCTCTTGGTATTGGGTATTTTGAAAGGTCGATATCCTCTCCAAATGGTGCAGGAACGTCCTTATATTTTTCAGCCAATTCTTTTACTTGTTGCAACTTTTTCTCTGACAGCATGAAACGCACCTCTCGTATCCGTTTTTAATGATTTCGTTTAAAATTTCATCAGGAGTACCTGAACAAGCGATTACCCCATTTAACAACACGTGTGCTTTATCAACGTCCATGAAATTTAAAATATATCCAAGGTGCGTGATTATAAGCCCTGATTTATTTCTTTCACTTGGTTTTTTATCTTTGTCAAGCAAGTGATTTATAATTCCCCCTAAAAGTTCCACGTTTTCCACGTCTACCCCGCTATCAGGTTCATCAAACATTACAAGGTCAGGATTTTGTGCAAAAATTTGTAGTAATTCAGAACGTTTCACTTCGCCTCCTGAAAATCCTACATTTACATCTCTTGGGTAGAAGTGCCGTATATTTAATTTTTTAGCCATTTCCTCAAGTTCTTCATCGCTTCGCTTTGAAATAGTTTCAACAAGTGTTTCAAGTCTTACTCCTGAAATTGCAGGTGGTGACTGGTAGGAAATTCCTATTCCTAATTTTGCTCTTTCGTGCATTGGCATGTCAGTTATATCTTTTCCTTTAAAGTAGATATTTCCCCTTACAACTTCGTACCTTGGGTTTCCAAGAATAGTATTTAAAAGTGTAGATTTTCCTGCTCCATTTGGACCAAATAGTACGTGAGTTTCCCCTTTAGCGATATAAAGATGTATATCTTTTAAAATTTCCCTATCCCCAACTTTAACTGACAGGTCTTCGATTCTTAGCATTTATTCACCTTTAACATGTTTTAACAGGGCTTGCTTTATTTCAGATACGTTTTCTAATACCGTGATACTCTGCATTTTTTTAAGAATTTCAACGTTTTTTACATCGGTGTCTCTGATATATAGTTTTAGCGTTTTACCTCCTGGAAGAATAGTTTCAATTTCTTCTTTTTTATTGTCGGGAGGATAAATGTATGTTGGAACCATTGCTTTTGTTCCTTGGGCAACTGAATTTGTAATTAACGTATCTGCAATCCCGTGAGCTATTTTTGCAACACTATTTGCAGTTAAGGGAGCTACTAAAAATAAATCGTATTTTCCTGTCTGTAGCATTCCCGGTAAAAACGGTGCATTTGGGTTTACTTCTTTTCTAATACTGTAAAACGTATCTTTTAGTTTTCCCATTAATTTATACCAGTTTAACACCATTTCAGCACTTTGGGAGTAATAAATATCGACATCAACTTCAGGATACTCATTTTTTAGTGTTACAAGTAATTCTACAATTTCCCCGATTTTGTCACCACAGCCCGTAATACCCCATGCAATTTTAACCATTTTTAATCACCCTTTTCACTTAAAATCGTGTAAAATTTCTTGAGTGTTCTTTTAAGCGTTCTTATCCCTTCTAAATCCTCTAAAACACCGTTTTTTCCCCGATCTTGTGACCAAAATGTGGCCCCTAAGTTTGAACCAAAAGAACCGCCACTTATTGGAATAATTCCATTTAGAATATAAAAATCATGAATCGTTTTTAAGGATACTTCCTGCCCGCCATTTCTATCTCCTCCAATAGAAATGCCCATTCCATACTTTTTTTTCAAAATATCTGGATTTTTAGCAAAAATTGCCCTGCACCTATCAAATACTGTTTTTAACTGCCCTGAGATATTTCCATTGTAACAAGGACTTGCAAAAATAATCCCGTCAGCCCATTCAAGCCCATCATAGAATTCTTTCATATCGTCGTTATATACGCAACCTTCTTTTTTACGAATGCAGTAATCACAATGAATACAAAAAGATATTTTTTTCTGGGAAACTGAAACGTATCTAGTTTCAAAACCTCTTTCTTTTAAGTAGTCAAGAGCATAGTTTACTGCAAAATCTGTTCCTTCTTTCCTAGGGCTTCCCGATACTCCAAGAACCTTCATAACATACGCACCTTCCCAAAAAATTATATTTAAAGTTAGTTACCTAATAAACAGATAATTATACATAATTATTTTATTTTTATACTCACATTTATCATTTTTGATTATTCTTTAAAATAATTTTTCAAATTTTTAAATTAAGTTTATTTTATCGGGTTATATCTTCTTAGGAGAAGGGATAATCCAATAATTGTAAGGGAACTTAAAGTCATTGCAATAGCTGCAAGTTCGGGTTGAAATTTTATGTTGTAAGAATAAAGTGCACCTGCTGCAACAGGTATTAATATAGAGTTATATGCAAAAGCCCAAAACAAGTTTAATTTAATCTGTTTTAACACTCTCTTACTTAGTTTTACAAATCCTGTAACGTATTTTAAGTCATCTTTCATTAAAACAACGTCACCGCTTTCAATTGCGATATCTGTTCCACTGCCAACTGCTATTCCAACATCAGCTGTTGAAAGTGCCGGTGCATCATTTATACCATCACCAATAAATTCAACGTATCCTTCAACGCTTTCTTTTATTTTTTTAACGATTTCAGCTTTCTTTTCGGGAAGAACATCAGAATATATATTTTTTTCCGAAATTCCAACGCTTTTACCAATTACTTTTGCAGTTTTTTCATTATCGCCTGTTATCATGTAAGATTCAATACCTAATTCTCTAAGTTCATCAATTGTGTTTCTTGCGTTTTCTTTTATTTGATCTGATATTGCAATTAATCCTTCTACGCGGTTATCAATTGCTAAAACTACGACAGTTTTTGCGTTTTCTTGTAATCTAGAAATGTTTTTTAAATAATATTCATCAATTTTAATATCATTTAATTCAATTAAGCTTGGATTCCCAATTACGACAGTTTTTTCATCAACTGTTCCCTTTAAGCCCATTCCAGAAATTACTTCAAATTCCTTTGGATTTTTAAATGAAATATTTAATTCCTGAGCTCGTTTAACAATTGCTCGACCAATTGGATGTTCAGAATCCTTTTCCATCGACCCTGCAATCATTAATAGGTCATTTACCGGCATTTTAGAAACTATTTCATCTACTTCAGGTTTTCCTTTTGTAATCGTTCCAGTTTTGTCAAAAATCATGCATTTTAAGTTTTCAGATACATCAAAAACCTTACTATCTTTAATTAAAATTCCTAATTCTGCCCCCCTTCCAATACCAACAGTAATTGCAGTTGGAGTTGCAAGTCCAAGGGCACAAGGGCATGCAATTACCATTACGGATATAAAAGTAGTTACTGAAAGAAGTATACTATCTACAAAATACCAGTAACTTGCAGATGCAATTGCAATTATAAATACAACTGGAATAAAGTATGAAACGACTTTATCTGCTAGATTTTGAATTTTTGGCTTTGAACTTTGGGCATTTTTAACAAGTTGGATTATTTGGGATAACAATGTATCTTTTCCAATTTTTTCAGTAGTTACTTTTAAAACTCCGTTTTTGTTGATTGTCCCAGATATCACCGTATTTCCAATACTTTTTGAATTTGGTACCGGTTCACCAGTAATCATGGATTCATCAACATATGAAAAACCTTCAAAAACACGTCCATCAACAGGAATTTTCTCTCCTGGACGTATAACTACAAGGTCTCCAACTATAACTTCTTCTATTGGTATTTCTACTTCAATTTCATCCCTAATAACTTTTGCAGTTTTTACTTGAAGCTTTATTAATTTTTTAATGGCTTTTGAGGTTTTTCCTTTTGCACGCTCTTCTAAATATCTTCCAAGGGTTAAAAGGGTTGCAAGCATTATTGTAGTATCGTAAAACATGAAGTTCATTGGAAGTAGTTTTAGGGTTACTAAAATTGCAGAGAGGTAAGAAACCCCCATTCCAAGAGAATACATTACATCCATGTTCAATGTTTTGTTTAAAAAAGAATTGTAGCCTGATTTAAAAATTGGCATTGCAACGTAAAATAAAGGAGGTAGCGAAATTAAAAATGCAACGTATATTTTATACGGAATTGAGATATACATCAAAGAGAATAGTACAATTGAAAACAAGGAACCAAAAATTGTCCGATTAAATTTTTCTTTTAAGTCCATTTCACGTTTTTTTTCATCATCAACTACTTCTTCAAAGTTTCCAAGTACATTATATCCTAATTTTTCAATTTTTAAAGTAATGTCGGCAATACTTAAAACTTTATCGTCAAAAATAATGCTAACGCTCTCTTCAAGAAGGTTTACACTAATTTTAGATATTCCTTCCATTTTAGATACTGACCTTTCAATTGTGTTTGCACAAACGGCACATGTCATTCCCGAAACTTTTAGTTTAGTTTCCATAAATTTCTCCCGATTTTAATAATTTACACTTTTTTAGCAGGATATAATTCAAAAGCTTCATTTTTTAAGATATCTTTTTCATTTAATATATTTTCATCATAAGTTATTATTCCAGTATTATCTTTAAGATTAATATCTACATTAATTATTCCATTAAGGTCGCTTAACAAATTCTTAATTGTTTTTATGCACATTTGGCAGCTCATGTTTGATAGTTTAAGGTTTAATTCTTTCAAAGTTTCACCAAAGTTATTTTTAGATAGTTTGATATTGTGTGTATATATTACTTCTGAAAAAATTTTTAATATATAAAGCCCCACAATATCGTGAAACTTAACAATTGATACTACTGAAAAAGGTTATTTTGAATTTAAAAGGTTTTCACGAACCCATGTTTGAAATTCCTCATTTGAATCATCAACAGCTATTTTTAAAATTACCGGAGTTTCATATGGGTGTATTTCATCAATTAATTCTTTTAACGAATCCCATTTACTTTGCACAGTTTTTAAAAATGCTCCAACTTCCATTTTAACTTCAATAGTACCGTTTTCAAGGTAGTGTGACTCGTGTTTATTTAAATTTGCACAAACAATCATTTTCTTCTCTAAAAGATATTTGACGATAGAACGTGCATTTTCAATTGTAGGAAATGTTGTGTATACCATTAGTGGTTTCCCCATTAAAATCCCCCAAATTACATTTTTGAAAGTTTTTTACCAAATTCATAACATTTTTTTAAGTCTTCTTCTTTTGGAACAAATCTTACTGTTAAACATTCATCATCAACGTTTTCAAACGAAATATTATTAAATATATTTTTAATATGCAGTGTTGCACTTTCTGCCCAACCGTATGAACCAAATGCAACAGCTATTTTTTTACTAGGCTTTAATCCTTCCATGTATTTTAAAAATTTGGCAACTTCAGGGTAAATATTGATATTTAAAGTAGGTGAACCAATAAGTACATATTTTGCATCAATAATTTCGTTCATAATCGCACTTATATCTGAACGGGATAATTTGAATATTTTAACGGAAATTCCGCCTTCAACAAGTCCTTCTGCAATTGAACAGCCTATTTTTTCAGTCGAACCATACATTGAATCATATACAATAACTGCTTTTTCTAAAACTTCGTTTGAAGCCCATTTTAAGTAACATTCCTTAATTTTTTGAACATCCTTTTTCCAAATAACTCCATGTGAAGGACATACGAGGTCAATATTTAGTGAATCTACTGTTTTTATGGCATTTGGAATTAATGACTTATAGGGTAATAAAATATTTGCAAAATACTCTTTTGCAGATTCAATACAGCCGTCAACTTCAAAATCATACCTTTCAAAAGAAGCAATGTGCTGACCAAATGCATCATTTGAAAATAATATTTTATCTTCAATAGCGTATGTGACCATATTATCAGGCCAGTGCAGCATTGGAGTTTTTATAAATTTAAGATTCTTTTTGCCTATATTTAATGAATCATTAGAATCAACAATTATAAATTCCCAATTTGTTGTATCATAATGTAAATTCAAATGTTCTTTTGCCTTTTCGTTTGTTATAATTTTTGCATTTGAAATTTTAATTATTTTTTCCAAAGAACTACTGTGATCCATCTCAACATGGTTTACAACAATATAATCAATTTTTTTAGGATCTATTATTTTTTTTATTCTATCCAAAAATTCATCAAATAAATAATGTTTCACAGTATCGATTAAAACGACTTTTTCATCAGTTATTAGGTATGAATTATACGTTGAACCGTTTTTTGTTTCATAACCATGAAAATCCCGAATGTTCCAGTCAATGGCCCCTACCCAGTAAATATTTTCTTTTAATTTTTCAGGCATTAAATCACCTCTAAAAAAATGAAATATTTTAAAAATTATACTGTTTGAAAAAAATTTAAAATTCAATTACTGTATATCCGCTATCTAAATAGTTTTTAAGGCTCACATGCCCATGAAGCCTGTTTTCAAGCTCTACTTTTCCCTTTATTTTTTCAAGTACTGAAAACATGCTTGAACAAGCTTCACAAGCTACAAATGTATCTTTTAGCCCTTCAACGTGTGATTTTAAAGGATGTTCAGGGTTAAATAGTTCATTAAGCCATTTAACACCTTCACCTTCAAAAACAATTTTTACTAAATCCCCTTTTTTCTTCATTTCGCTTGCAAAAAGTAATACGTGAAACATTACTGGAATATATGGTTTTCCATCTTTTTCATAAGTAAATACTAAAAAACACTCTTTCATAATTTTTACCCTCCCTCAAAATAATAAATAGACAAATTATTAAATTTAAAATTTACTTTCTTCAGGTCTTTTTCCAGCAATTTTTGGATCGAATCCTTTAAAACCACATTCTGGAGTATAGCAACTTACATCGTAAAATGTACATGCTTCCCCACAATTTGGACATTTTTCTGGAACTGTATCCGCTTCAAATAGGTATCCACAGTTTGAGCATTTCCACCATACCATTTCAATCACCATTTTTACATTTAACTTAATTACTGTTCTAACGGGGCGCTTCTGGTTCTTTTTCCAAGTTCTGAATCAAGAATCATCAAGTATTTTTTATCCTCTTCAAAAATGGATAATTTATCAAGAATGTCTCTAAAAGATGCTTCTTCTTCAACTTGTTCCGTTACAAACCACTGTAACATTACTGAAGCACTATGGTCTTTTACTTCAAGTGCGATATCCATTAATTTATGGATTCTTCCAGTTACGTATTTTTCATGGTTTAATCCCTTTTCAAAGACATCTTTTACCGTTTTCCATTTAATTTCTGGTTTATCAATTGCTTTTAATTCTAAAGTTTCCCCCCTATCATGCAAAAAATTGTAGAATTTCATTGCATGATCTACTTCTTCTTGTGCTTGAATTGTCAGCCAGTTAGAAATACCTTTAAAACCTTTTGAATTCATGTAATTAGACATTGCAAGGTAAAGGTACGCAGAATAAAGTTCTTTATTGATCTGCTCTTCTATTTCATACCTTAATTTTGAATCCATATATTTCCCCTCAAAATATGAGTTTATTTAATACTACAGCTTTTTGAAAGTTTCATTGCAAGGTCTTCAGCGTTTTTTATTGGAAAATCACTTTCATTTAAAAACTTAACGAGTTCACTTGCTTCTACGTCTCCACAAGGCATTGAAATACCACAAGGAAGTGCATTTCCAAGTTCAATCCTATTACTTATCGGAAAGACTTTTTTATCCTTGAAATAATCTGCTAAAATTAATTTAAACTGTTCTATGTCCTTTAAAGCACTGCTGAGTGGATGGTTTGTAGTTATCATTAAATCACCAATTTTTAACATCTATTGAATTTTTACTTCTTTTTCATACTTCCATGGCCCATGTAAGTTACAGAACATGTATGCAACTAGTTTTAGGGTTCTTCCAACATGTTCTTCGTTTGGAGCTTTTACGTTTACTACCACATCTGGTTTAGCATACTGTGTTAATTGAACCCTTAAAAGAGGGTATTCTTCAACATTTAGCTCTATAAATTGTATGAAGTGCCCGTCTTCCATTGGATGTTCTACTCCGGCAGTATGGATTTTTACTTCATAAATTTCGTTTGGTTTAACTGTATCTTTACATTCAATCATTGGAACATGTTTTTTTTCAAAATCAGTTCCTTCTTTAAGTGTTTTAGCAGTTACGTGGCTCACAATATCCCTCAAATATATTATAACTTGTTAAGAACTTTCATTGCTTTTGTAAATGCAGGCATTCCAGATGTTAGTAATACAACCCTTAATGAATCTACAATTTCTTCTTTTGTAATGTTAAGTTCATTCATTCCGCTTCGCATCTGTTTTTCAGTTGCTAAATCGTCCCCAGTTGCAGCAATAATTCCTATGGCAATTAATTTTTGAGTTTTATAGTCTAAAACTTTTCCCGTATACGCAACTTTGTTTAATTCAACAACTGCTCCGTAAATATCGGGATAACTTTCTTTTACGAATTTCATTCCTTCTCCAAAAAAAATTCCTTCTTTCATGTAAGTCCCCTCCTTTGAAACTCTAAATTTGTAATCCAAGCTTTTCTATTAGTGGATTTGCAGGAATAAAGTGTAAGTCAAGTGCAACTTCTTTTGGACTCATGCCCATTGCCATACCTAGTAACTGCGCATAATGCACAACTGGAAGGTTATATTCTCTTCCAAAAGTTTCTTTTATTTCAATCTGACCCCTATCAAACTGTAGGTGACAAAATGGGCATACTTCCGTTACACAATCTGCCCCAGCTTCAATCATACTTTTAATTTTGGTTTCAGCCATTTCAAGTGCAACTTCAGGGTTTCTCGCCCTCACTCCACCACCTGCTCCACAACACATATTTTTGTCTTTATAGTATATTGACTTTGCCCCAATTGCTTTGACAAGTTCATCAAGAGACTTTGGATTTTCTGAACTTTCAATATGTTTTACATCAGTCGGCTTTAAATAGTGGCACCCGTAGTGGACTGCAACGTTTATATCAAGCGGTTTTTCAACTTTTTCAGCAATTTTTTCAGGCCCGTAATCAAAATAAAGGACTTCTGTAAGGTGTTTTACATTAGATTTTCCTTTAAACTCCAATCCATATTTTGAAAGAACTTCATTTACTTTTTCACGTGCACTTTCATTTTCGTGTAATATATGGTTTGCTTCAAATAATGAGCCGTAGCACCCGTTACAAACTGTTAAAATATCCAAATCTGCTTCTTCTGCCATTACAATATTTCTTGCAGCAATTGTAAGCCATGTCATAAGGTCAAATGAACCAAATACTCCCGGAGCAGGGCAGCAAGATGCTTTTTCAAATGGATGAAGTTTTATTCCAAGCTTATCAAGGGCTTTGTACGTTGCACTTTCTATTCCGGGATACCTATTTGGTGCAATACATCCTAAAAAAAACATGTATTCAAAATCTGCTTTAGCCATAAGTTCACCCCCTTCCTAATATTTTGATTTTTTAACTTTCAAAGGTTCTAAATCCATAGTTTCCCTACAAATTCCTACTTTTTTACAAAATTTCAGGTCATCCATTATATCTCTTACCATTTCGAGTGCTTCAGGATATTTATGAGTAGTAGGCGGAATTTCAGTTAAACCAATTGCAAGTCTTGCTTTTTTTATTTCATCATTTACTGGAACTGCGTGGCCAGTTTTAAATACTAATAAACTGGTTTTTCTATGTGGTTCAGCAATATATCCTTCTTCTGCAGCAATATTTCTGATTGTTTTGATAATATCGGTTATTTTTACCTCCCTTGGACATTTTTCATAACATTCATAGCAAGTTGTACACATCCAAAGGTCATCACTTTTAAGCAGGTTATCCATTCCAGAAAGTGCACTCCTTATCAATTTCCTTGTTCTAAGGGCAGTAATTCTACCACTTGGGCACGCTCCAGTACAGGTTCCGCACTGGTAGCATTTTTGAAAAGAAGATGCATTATTGGCGCCAAATACTTCTTTTCCAGCGTCAACTATTTTTTTTGGAAAATTAGGATTAAATTCACTAGATTTAAAAACCATTCGCTTCACCTCCCTTATAGTTTAATTTTTCTTTGAAACTGGATATATATTTGACTAATTTATTCACCTATTATATAGGTATATAATAGGGTATTGGATAATAATTAATAATATAAAAGGGGATTACTAATCTATAATTATCATAATCAATAATGATGATTAATTAATAACGATAAATATTAGTTTTCTATATACTTACGTATAATTTCAATCGAGTTAGATTATTATAAATTACTTTAAAAGTGAGAATCATGTACGAAGGAGAAATCGCAATTGGGCCTGTTCACGCAACAATGCTTGAACCGCATCGTTTAAGACTTTTTATTGAAGATGAAATAGTAAAAGATGCTGAACTTACAATTGGTGTAAACCATAGGGGTGTAGAGAGGTTAATGGAGGGACTTCCCGTTGAAAAAGCATGTATATTGTGCGAAAAAATATGCGGAATTTGTTCACACATTCACCTTTGGAGTGCTGCAAGGGTTGTTGAAATCGGGTGCAAAATTGAAGTGCCAGAACGTGCAAACCATATACGGCTTATTGTAGAAGAATTAGAGAGGCTACATTCCCACACACTACTTTTTGGACATGCTTTTGAAATTTTGGGTCATGAAACAATGTCAATGAGAAGTTTCATGTTAAGGGAGCCCATAATGCAGTTATTTTTTGAAATATCCGGAAACCGAGTTCATTATTCATGCCCCATTATTGGGGGTGTACGGCCAAGATGCAATATTTCGGATAGCCAAATTCCAGTTATACTTGATCGAATTGAAAAATATGAAGAAGGACTTACTAAATTGATAAACCGGACATTAAATGACCCGATGATTGTTTCAAGGGTTAAAAATATTGGTATTTTGGATAGAAAAACCGCTGCAAAATTTCATGCAGTGGGCCCGACCGCAAGGGGGAGTAACATAAAATCAGACGTAAGAAAAATGGGCTATGTTCCTGAATACGACCCTTATGAATTTGATGAAATATTGCTTGATGGCGGAGATGTACTTTCAAGAGTTGCTGTTAGATTTTACGAGTGTTTTGAAAGTATAAAAATCATCAAGCAGGCAATAAATATGCTAAAAGACTGTAAAGACAATAGAATTTACAATCCAAACTATGAACTCCACAAATTTAAGCCAATTGATTGTTATACTGAAGCACAGAGGGGGGAACAATACTACTCCTATGGGCTTGATGATGAGGGGCAAGTAAGACAGGCAAAAGTAAGGACTCCAACTGCAACAAACCTTGGAGCAATGGAAGAAATTGTAAAAGGTTACCATGTAAGCGATGCAGAATTAATTATCGCAAGTTGCGACCCATGTTTTACTTGTACTGATAGATTAATGGTTTTAAAAGAGCCATTTAAAAAATAATTTTTTTACGTTTTAAGGTGGTTTTTTGCTTATAAAAGACGTCATGAACGAAGACTTTTTAACGTTTTTACTTAATGATATAGCTGGAGAAGTAATTCAAAAGCTTTACAAAAGTAAAAAAAGCTATGCAGCAGTGGTCGAGGATGGAAAGATTGTAGGTTGGATTACATCATTAGACTTACTTACTGGTTGTAAGCATGTAAAAATTGAGGAAGCAATGTTATTTTTAGATGAAATTAAGATTTTAAGTCCAAACGATGAATTAACTGACGAATTAATTCTTAAAATGATTGAAAACGAAGTTTTTGCTTATCCTGTTGTAGGCGAAAATGATAAGATTATTGGCACATTGAGTGTTTTTGACATTTTAAAAATATTAAAATATTAAAATATTTTTCATACTTTTTAAAATTTTAAAAAAGAAGAATTTAATACTATTTTTATAAGTTATTTTATAAGTTATTTATTTTAATTATCTTAAAGGTCTCTTGGGTCGATAATTTCCCCCTTAACTGCACATGCAGCCGCAGTAATTGGCGATGCAAGATAAACGTCTGATTCAAGCGAACCTTCTCTCCCCCTAAAGTTCCTGTTTGATGTTGCAATACCAACTTCTTTAGGCCCTAAAAGACCGTACAATGCACCCATACATGCAGAACATGAAGGGTTTGTTACAACACAGCCGTACTTATAGAATTTCTGAATTAATCCTTCATCAAGTGCTTTTAGCATTACACTTCTTGAAGCAGGCGTTACTATAACCCGGATATCTTTTGAAATTCCCCCGTGTTTTTCAATTACGTTTAAAGCTGCCCTTAAATCTTCTATTCTTCCGTTTGTACATGAACCAATAAATACTTGGTCAATAGGGGTTCCTGAAACTTCTCTAACGGTTTTTACATTATCAACATTATGTGGGCACGCCATTACGGGTTCTAAGTCATTTACTTCAATTTCAAACTTTTCTTCATACTCTGCATTTTTGTCCCCAATGATTATATCAAAAGGCCTTGCTGTGTTATTTTTTTCCATTGCAGTTTTAACATACTCTACTGTTTTTCTATCCGGTTCAATTAAGCCTGCTTTTCCGCCCATTTCAATTGCCATGTTTGACATCGTCATTCTTGATGCAATTGTCATTTCTTTTACGGTTTCACCAGCAAACTGTGCAGCTTTATATGTAGCACCGTCTGCACCAACCATTCCAATTATACTTAAAATTATGTCCTTAGACATTACTTCCGGCTTTAAATGTCCAGAAATATTAAAATACATTGTTTCTGGAACTTTGAACCATAATTCTCCTGTTGCAAATACTGCTGCCATGTCTGTACTTCCAATGCCTGTTGCAAATGAACCAAATGCACCATAAGTACACGTATGGCTGTCTGCACCAACAATTACGGTTCCTGGAACAACATGACCTTTTTCAGGTAGTACTTGATGGCATACTCCTTCCCTTATGTCATAAAAATGCTTAATGCCCTGCTCTTTTACAAAGTTTCTCATTAATATATGGTTTTCTGCAGCATTGATACTGTCTGCGGGGATTTGGTGGTCAAATGGAATAACTATTTTTTCATTATCCCATACTTTTTCAATACCTTCTTTTTTCAGCGTATTTACTGAAAGCGGGCCAGTGATGTCATGAACCATTGCAGTTTCTACTTTTGCCATTACGATATCTCCAGGTGAAACCTGACTATTTCCTGAAGCTTTTGCCAAAATTTTCTCAGCTAGTGTCATTACCATGATATACCTCCATATAGAACCATAAAATAAATAAAAAGTAAATATTTGGAAAGTATTATATATCAGAACTATTTATTTATTTCTACAAACCAGATTTAGCAGTTGTTTTTTATTATGCGAGGTGCGAATATGATGGACACACAAAGACCATTAGATGCTTTAGGTAAGTCAATTAACACAAATGTTACTGTGTACTTAAAAGACGGTAAACTTGTTAAGGGAAGACTAAAAGCTTATGACTTACACATGAATGTTGCATTAGAAAATGCAAAAATTGAAAGTGATGAAGAAAAAGAATTCCCAATGTTGGTCGTAAGGGGCGACAACGTACTTTACGTATCACTATAATACATTATTTTAATAAATAATGTATTAAAAGCATTATTTTTAGTACCCTATGAATATATCGTGAAATCAATAGTTAGTTTTTTATGTGATTTCGACATATCAAAAGAGGAAGAAGATAAACACGGTGAAATAAATGACAAAAGGAACACCCTCCCAAGGAAGACATAATAAAGGTTCAAACCACATAGTATGCAGAAGATGCGGT
The DNA here is from genome assembly GCF_000017165.1 of Methanococcus vannielii SB. Lineage (NCBI taxonomy): Archaea > Methanobacteriati > Methanobacteriota > Methanococci > Methanococcales > Methanococcaceae > Methanococcus > Methanococcus vannielii. The sequence continues at coordinate 522,464 of NC_009634.1, read as the reverse complement.
AGAAGAGCATACCATGTTAGAAAAAAAGCATGTGCAGCATGTGGATTTGGTAAAAGCACCAAAATCAAAAGATTTGCATGGAAATGGAAAAAAGTAACAGGAAAAGGAAATAGATTAAAATAATACCATTTCTTTTTTACTTAAAATTAAATCCTGACTACCTTTTTTGAAACGCTTAAATATTAGTTTAAGTTAGTTATTCTATCAATTTTATTCGTGATATCATGTGTGGAATCTTTGGTATTTATTCTCATGAGAAAAGTAATATCGTCAAAAAAGTTTATTACGGGCTTTATGCACTCCAACACCGAGGTCAAGAAGGTGCAGGTATTGCAGTAGGTAATGGTAAAGAAATAGGGTATTATAAAGGACTAGGGCTTGTTCCAGAAGTTTTTTCAAATAAAAATCTTCAAAATTTGTATGGACATATTGGAATTGGCCACGTTAGATACTCTACAACTGGCGGAAACATAATTGAAAATTGTCAGCCTTTTGTTGTAAATAGCTCTTTTGGAAAAATTGCAATTGCCCATAATGGCGATATTGTAAATTCCTCAGAATTAAAGCGAGAACTCGAAAAAAATGGGCATATATTTGTTTCATCAACCGATTCGGAAGTAATTGCGCAACTTTTAGTAAGGGAACTTTTAAAAGATGACGATATAATATCCGCAATTATGAAAGTTACAGAAAAACTAAATGGTGCATATTCTCTTTTAATAATTTACGATGATACCCTAATTGCACTAAGGGATCCGAAAGGTTTTAAACCACTTTGTATTGGAAAAGATGAGGGTGCATACTATTTTAGCTCAGAAAGTTGCGCGCTTGATATAGTAAACGTTGATTTTGAAAAAGATGTTTCCCCCGGGGAAATGGTTGTTATTAAAAATAATGAAATGAAAACTTACAAACTTCCAAATTCAAATGGCAATGCATCAACATGCATGTTTGAATATGTTTATTTTGCAAGACCTGATTCAGTAATTGATGGAATAAGTGTTTATGCCGTTAGGAGAAATATTGGGCGGATTCTTGCAAGGGAAAATCCAAATAATTCTGACGTGGTTTCCCCAGTACCTGACTCGGGAATTATATTTTCACAAGGATATACTGAAGAAGCAAGTGTTCCATACTACGAAGCTTTAATTAAAAATAGATATATTGGAAGAACATTTATTCTTCCAACCCAAGAAGAACGAGATTTAGCGGTAAGACTTAAATTAAATCCTGTGAAACACCTTTTAAGGGATAAAAAAGTAACATTAATTGATGACAGTATAGTACGAGGTACTACCTCTGGAAAAATTATAAAAATGGCAAGAAAAGCAGGTGCAAAAGAAGTACATTTAAGAATAGGCTCTCCAAGAATAGTTTCACCATGTTTTTACGGAATAGACATGGCAACGACAAAGGAATTAATTGCAAGTTCAAAAACAGATGAAGAAATTTCAGAATGTATTGGTGCAGATTCTGTTGCGTATTTAAGTATTAATGGATTAGTAGAAGCGATTGGACGAAATGACCTTTGTTTAGCTTGTTTAACTGGGAAATACCCGACAGACGTTTCATGTAAGTTTAACTGCGAAAAATAATATATATTTTAAAATTTAAAAAATAATTATTTTTTAAATTTTGAAAAAATGCTTCTTTTTAATTTTTCAAAAAAACTTTCATTATATATCTCTTCAATTTTTTCTAAATCCACGTAAGAACCAGTTACTTTTAATGCAAGTTCAGTATATGCTTTTGAAGCAGGACTTTTTGGACTGTACTGAATTACGTCCATTTTTTTCAAAGTTGCACTACGAATATTTGGGTCTTCTGGAATTACGCCTATTATTTTTTCTTCTAAAATCATCTCTATTTCGTCAGGCCCCATTTCACCAAAATCTTTTCCGGTCCTATTTAATACAATTCCTAAAATATTAGTTCCTGCCATTTCCCCACTTTCTTTTATTTTCATCGCATCTGCAATTGAAAAGAGTTCAGGGGTTACTACTAAAAGGATTTTATCAGCAATTGCAAGGTGAATTGCCATATCCTTATTTAATCCTGCGGGGGCATCGATAATTACATAATCGTAATCATCAGAAATTTCGTTAACAACTTCAGGGAATAAATCAAGGTCTGATTTTTTATAGCCTGAGATTGAAAGACTTGCTGGAAGAATGTAAGCTCCAGTTTTATGTTTATAAATTGCATCCTTTACATCGCATTCTTCTGCAAGAACTTCATGAAGTGAGGGGTTATTTTTTTCAAAATCGAATATTAGGCCCAAATTAGCCATTGAAACATCCCCATCAATTACTAAAGTCTTTTTACCAAGTTTAGATAATGCAACAGCTAAATTTGCAGAAGAAGTAGTTTTTCCAACGCCCCCTTTTCCAGAAGCTACTGTAATAATCATTAAATCACCGCAGATAACAAAATAATTCTTAAAACAACTATGATTATTTAATTTTTAAGTATTTGTATTTAGCCATCATTTGAAATTTAAAAAACTATATAATTTACTAACAAATAGTATTCTTATATTTTAATTAAATTAAATTAAACAATTTATTAAAAGGTATAACTATGGAAAATATACTTTTAGGAATTGTTCAAGGTCTTACAGAATTTTTACCAGTTTCAAGTTCTGGACACCTTGCAATTTTTACTGCGATATTTAATAAAACGCCGGATGTTGGCTACTTTGCATTTTTGCACCTTGCAACATTTTTAGCCGTTGTTATATTTGTTAAAAAGGAAATATTTGAAATAATTAATGGGGTTTTTAAAAAAGATGAAAAATATATTACACTTTCATTAAAGCTCTTTGTATCAATGATTCCAGCTGCAATTGTAGGCATATTTTTTGAAGACTTTATAAAGTCTATTTTTTCTGAAACATTTTTTATAGGCGTCTTTCTTGCAATAACTGGTGTTTTTATGCTTTTATCGGATAAAATGGATAAAAATTTAAAAACAATAACAAAAATTCCGTATTTAGATGCATTTATAATTGGAATTTTTCAGGCTTTTTCAGTACTTCCGGGAATTTCTAGAAGTGGATCAACACTATTTGCAGCACTACTTTTGGGTGTTAAAAAGGAAGATGCCGTTAAATATTCATTTTTAATGAGTTTACCGGTAATTTTTGGGGCAGGAGTTTTAGAAATGCAAAAAACAGTAATTACAAAAGAATATGTTTACGGATTTATAGTTGCATTTTTAACGGGTATTTTAGGGCTTCATCTTCTTAAAAAAATGGTAATTGCTGGAAAGCTAAAATTTTTTGGATATTACTGCTTTTTAGCCTCGTTATTTGTTATTTTTTATATATAATACACTTAAATTTTTAAATATTAATTTACTATTAAATTATTTAGTGGGGACATTATTATGGAAAAAAAGAGGATAATAATCACTTTAATTTCGCTATTTATCGTTTTTGCAGGATGTTTGGGAAATAAAGACCCTGAATCATATTATATTAACGGAGTTGAAAAATACAATTCTGGAGATTATAATGGAGCAATTTTTGCATTTGACAGCGCAATTCAATTAAATCCTGAAGAAACAAAATACTGGCTTATGAAAGGAAAATCCCTTTATGGTCTTCAACGATACGAAGAATCTGCTGACTGTTATGGCTATATACTAACCGTAATCAAGGACGAATATAATAAAGATGTCTGGGCAGAACTTGCAAAATCACTTGATAATATCGAAGGAAAAGAATCTGCCGCAGAAAATGCTAGAGCAAGGGCAAAATAATTTTAAATAATAAAATATTACTTTTAAATGTATTTTTCAATTTCAAAGAGATTTGGGAACTTTAAAACATCTTCACCAATAATTATTGGGAAAATTTCTTCTTTTTTAACATCTTTTAAGTAAGGGGACATGAAATTGCCCTCAATTTCATTAATTTTAACTCCTGATACGATATTTGAAAATGCGGGAATTAATAATATTTTAAAGTCTTTTTTTGAAATTTCAAGGTATGCAGAAAATCGTTGTTTATTTATTTCTAAAACCGGATGTTCATGACCCATAAGTAAAAGGTTAACGTTTTCAAAAGAATTTTGAAATTTTTTGTCACCGTGAACAAATAAAATTCCATTTTCAAAAAAATATTCTACAATTTTAAATCTTGTATTTTCCTTTAACACGTATTTTGCCATTATATCATGATTTCCCAATATCAAAATAACTTCAATACCTTTTAAAAGGTTATCCATTTCATTGACTATTTCATAAACTTTAGTTGGAACTTTTTGAAAGTGGTGCAAGAAATCTCCCAAAATTATAAGTTTTTTTGGATTAAATGTTTTTATTAAAATTTTTAACCGATTTAATAGCTCTTCTTTTTCATTTAGCGGAAATAATATGCCATTTTTTCTGAAATGTTCTTCAATACCAATATGTATATCTGAAATTACAATAGATTTTGTTTCATCTAAAAATACTGCATTATCCATAAACTGAATTGAATGGTTATTTATTTCCATAATCGCTCACTTTTTTACCGTTTTTTCATATTCAATCATTTTTAAAACCATCTGGTGAAAATCTTTTAAAAGCTGATTTTTATTTTCCGCTAGAATAGAATCGCTTGCATTAAGAGTTGCAATCCCAAAACTCATTGGTGTTGGGATTGGTACATTTATTATTGAAAGCTTTAGTTTTCCGGTTTGAATTTCGTTTAAAACTTCTTTTAAGTTGTCAATTTCAAGGCTATCTTCAATTATTTCACGGTATGTTTCTTCAAGGGGTGCAAACTTATCCAGATTTTTAGCGTAATTAATTAAAAGGTCGGCATTTACTTGCTGTTTTTTTGCAGACTTTTTCTTTCCAATGTAATTTCTTAAAATCATGAGACTCCTAGTTGCATTTATTCTAAACATTCTTTTTAAAAGATTTGTTCCATTAAGGGCCTGTTTTAAGACATAACTAATATTTTCAGGATTCAAAGAGTTAACAACATCTAAAATATCGATTTTCTGATTTTTTGAAAATTCTAAAGAAAATCCAGTATCAGAAATACTTACTAAGACACCTATTCGATATTTTTTACTTAGAGTATATGCAATGGCCCTACTTAGTCCATCATTAAATTTTCTACCATAGTTACTGTGGAAATAGTAGTGCATTTTTTTATCGTATATATGGCCTTCAATAACCATTTTGTTTAATGTACTGACGCTTTCATTTCCTTTATACTGAATTTGCTGTTCAAATAATCCATAAAGACTTTTTAATGCACTGGTATCTAGCGGATAAGTCGATAAATACTCCATAAGCAATCCGGCATTATATTTTGATACGGCCTGTTTTTTAAATAATAAGATATTTCTTCCAAGTTCATAACTTAAGGGGAGCCTTTCGGAGTACCAACTTGGAATATTTGGCTTTTCACTAGTTTTATCAACATAGACTTTACTTCCACGGCGGTATTGGAACTTTAAATGTTCGCCCCCAAGGGTAAAAACATCGCCTTTTTCGAGCCTATCAAGATATTGTTCATCTAATTTTCCAATCCAAATGGTAGTGCCCCTTAAATAAACGTCACAACTAAAATCATCAGGTATTGTTCCTATATTCATGTAATAAATTATTCTTGCAGTTCGTCCCGACTTTCCTATGATTTTTGTTACTGGGTCGTACCATATTTTTGAATATATTTTTCTTTCGTCCATTCCAACGTGAGAAGCAGTCATATAATTTAAAAGAACGTCAAAATCACCATCTTTAATTTCGTGATACGTGTAACTTCGTCTAATAATTTTTTTGACTTGCTCTAATTCAATATACTGGTTTATCGCAATTCCGTAAACATGCTGGGTTAAAACGTCAATTGGGCATTTAGGGATATGTATTTTATCAATAAACCCTTCTGTAGCCTTTTTTAACATTACGGCACACTCTAAAAGCTCATCACGATCAAGTGCAATAATTCTACCCTTTGCAATCCTACCTATTCCATGTCCTGAACGCCCGATTCTTTGGAGCATGGTTCTGACACTTTTTGGACTCCCAATCTGGATTACAATGTCGATATAGGGCATATCAATTCCTAATTCGAGACTGCTACTTGTAGTTGCAAATTTTACCCTTCCAGTTTTTAACTTATCTTCCAATTCAACCCTTTTTTCTTTTGAAAGACTTCCATGATGACATCCGCTATTTTCATCATTATATTTTGAAGGGTATCGCTTTCTAAGGTTATATAATACTTTTTCAGCCCCTCCTCTAGTATTTGTAAATATCAATGTACTTTCATGCGTTTGAATTAGGTTGTCAAGTGCTCCATAAAGCTTTTCTGAAATTTCATTGGGATTTTTATCTATTAAATCATCAACAGGACACATTAATTTTAAATCGTAACCCCTTACAAATCTGGTGTCTACTATTTCAACGGGGCGCTTGTTTCCATCATCGTAATATCCTCCAAGATAATCTGCAACTTCTTCAAGTGGTTCTACGGTTGCACTACAACCTATTCTTAAGAATTCAGTTTCTGTAATCTCCCTCAATCGTTCAAGGCTTAAACTTAAATGTGAACCCCTCTTACTATCGGAAAGTGCGTGTATTTCATCAATAATTACCCATTGAATAGTTTTTAGTTTCTCACGAAATTTCGGCGAATTTAGAATAATTGCAAGGGTTTCAGGTGTTGTATTTAGTATATGGGGGGTTTTATCAAGCATTCTTGATTTTTCATAATTTGAAGTGTCGCCATGCCTTATTGAATGCCTTATTCGCCCTATTTCTTTTCCTTCGTCTTTTAAAATTTTTTGAATTTCTGTTAACGGTTCTTCTAAATTTAAGTGAATATCATTTGCAAGGCTCTTTAATGGGCTTATATATAAACAATATATGCTATTTTTTAGCCCTTGTGTCTTTTCAATTCTAAAAAGTTCGTTAATAATTCCAATAAAACTGCTTAATGTTTTTCCACTACCTGTCGGACTACAAATCAGCGTATTTCTTCCAAAATGGACTCTTGGGATTGCCTGTCTTTGAGGGGGCGTAAAATAACCTTCATTAATATATTTATACTTTTCAAACTTATTTAACCACCATTTTTTAACTGCGGGTTCAAATAAATCGAGAATTTCGCTGTCGGAATTAATTCCAAATGGATATTTTTGATCTTCTGAAGAGTTTAAAGGCCCTAAGGCAGTTAGATTGATGGTATCACCAAATTATGTTATTTATCTTGTAAAAAACGTAATTATATATTATATAAAAATCATTAAAAAAATAGTTTACTAACCGTCTATTAACTCGGACGGTTTTTTAGGATTTTTTATTAAATTTACTTTTATTGCATTTTTTGGACATACTCCAACACATATTTTGCAATTATGGCAATCTGAAAGGTCAAATACGTAATACTTGCCTTCTGCATCAGCTTTCCATATTCTTGGGCCTTTTGGGCACTTATCATAACATTTCTGGCATCCAATACATTTTTCCCTATTAACGATGATTTCTACCGTCATTTTACCACGTCTGATTTTATACTTTGGCACTTTTAGTTCTAAATACTAGTAGTATTGAAATATATTTAATTTTAACCATACTATATTCGTCAAAATATGTAAAAATAACACCTAAAACGTCAGGATTTATTTTTTAAATATTAAATATTAAATATATTCTAAAAAAAGTTAAATATATTTTTTAATTATCTCATTCATTTTTTTAGCTGAAAAAATAATGTCATTAGCCCCTACAATGGCAGAAACTACCGCAACCCCTGAAACACCGCACATCAATACTTCTTTCACGTTTTCATGGTTTATACCTCCTATCGCAACAACAGGAAGATTTGAACAGTTTGATAATTCTTTTAATCCATTTAGTCCGAGGTATCGTGCATCCAACTTCGTATTTGTGGGGTAAACTGAGCCAACACCTAAATAGTCGGCCCCTTCACTTTCTGCAATCTTCATTTCATTTATATTGTATGCAGATGCACCAATTATTAATTCGGGTGCAATTTCTTTAATTTTTGAAATCGAAATGTCATCAATTCCAACATGAATACCGTCTGATTTTACGGCTTGTGCTATATCTAGCCTGTCATTTACAAAAAACAATGCATCGTATTCCAATGTTAGTTTTCTGATTTTTTGCCCTACCTCTACCATTTCACGAGTGTTTGACGACTTCATTCTAAGTTGTACTGCAGTAGCTCCTCCTTTTAAAGCCTGTTCAACTGAATAAACTTCACAGGAGTATTTTCTGTCAGTTATTACGTAAAATTTTAATTTATTTTTAAATGTCAATTCTATTCACCTTAGCTTTTTCTAAAATCAACTTTTCATCAATTCTATAAAGCCAGTCGTACAATTTTGCTTGAAAAGTTCCAGGATAAAATGATTCTTCAAACGCCATTTCGGCAGAAATTCCGTAAGTTACAAGTCCACTAACAGATGCTTTCAATGGTTCTTCAACTGCTAAAAATGCACCTATTATTGAAGTACTTGCGCAACCTGTTCCAGTTACCTTTGAAAGCATTTCGTGACCATTTGAAATAGAATAAATTTCTTTTCCATTGCTTACATAATCTATGGGCCCAGTTACTGTTGAAACAGTGTTAAACTCCTTTGAAGCATTTTTTGAAATATTTAAAGCTTCATTATTATCGTAAACTGCACTGTCAACACCTTTGGTTTTTCCATGCTCCCCTAAAAGTGCAGAAATTTCTCCAAAATTTCCCCTTAAAACAGAAACGTTTCCAATGTCTAATAATTTTAAAGCAGTATTTGTTCTTAACTTTGTAGCTCCTGCTCCAACAGGGTCTAAAATTATTGGTTTTTTTAAATCGCTTGCAATTTTCACTGCTTTTTCCATTGATGGAATCCAGTATTCGTCAAGTGTACCGATATTGACCACTAAGGCACTTGAAATTGCAATCATTTCTTCTAATTCTTCCTTTGCATGCGCCATTACGGGCGATGCCCCCAGTGCTAAAAGTGTATTTGCGGTAGAATTCATTACAACGTAATTTGTAATGTTTTGGACAAGAGGACTTATTGTTCTAAGTTTAGTCAGGTTTTCTGCAATAAATTTCATTCTTTTCACCGTTTAATATTCCCCCTTCTAAATAATACAATCCTTAAAGTTATTTAAAAACATTTCGGTAATTTCTGCAAAGTTCTTTCCGAAAAGTGTATGATATATATTCATATTAGGTACAAAACTGATGAATAACGTATATATATTAAATGTTTTTTAATGATAAAATACGAATTAAGGAATATTTAAAACGTGCGGTGATTTTAATGGATGAAAAAGATATGAAAATACTAGATTTTTTAATTCAAGATGGTAGAAAACCATTTACTGAGATTGCAAAAGAATTAAACACTAGTGAAAGTTCAGTTAGAAAGAGGGTAAAAAAGATGGAAGAGGATGGCGTAATAAAAGGATATTCTGTAATGGTTGATACTCCAAAAATGGGATATACGGTTGTTGCACAGACTGGGTTTGATACAAATCCTGAAGACTTTTTATCGGTTGCACAGGAGCTATGCACATTTGAAGAGGTAAAAAAAGTTTTCACATCAACAGGGGATCACATGATAATGACTGAAATATGGGCAAAAAATGGAAAAGAGCTCTCTGAAATTATATTTAATAAATTAGGAAAAATTAAGGGAATTAAAAAAGTATGCCCCGCAATAATACTTGAACAATTAAAATAACAAATTACTTCCATCAACTTTTATCAAAGGTTGAAAAGTATTATTTTATTTAAATACTATTTAAAATACCTTTCTAAAATCCCTTTTAACATTTTAGCATGTCGTGCTTCATCTCTTGAACTTTCTTCAAAGAAATCATGGGCATGTTCAATTCCCTCTTTTTCAGCTAAATCTGCTGCAGATTTTTTTTCTTTATTTGCCATCATTTCGCCTTTAAGCATCATTTCAAGGTTTTCTTTTAAAGTATGGTTTATTACACCATTCATCTCAACGAATTTTGATGCATGTTCGGCTTCTTCAAATGCAATTGTCTTTAAAACTTCTGCAATTTCGGGAAATCCTTCTCTTTGTGCTTGTCTTGCCATTGCAAGGTAAATTCCAACTTCTAAACATTCACCGTTAACATTTGCAGAAACTTCCTTTTCAAGAACCGTATCTTTTGAAATGCCTATTTTATGCTCGTTTAATAAATCCATGATACTCACCTAAATTTTATTACTTTAAAAAAGAAAAAGTTTTTAAAATATATTCTATTTTTAGCCAATTTAAAAAATGGGCGTTAAATTTTCAATTAAATTAATATATATTTTAATTTAATTTTATACCTAGCCTTTTTCCAGCATTGTAGCATTTTTCAAGCTCTTCTTCTTTTGGAACATAAATTACTTCATAGGAATCATCAAGGACTTCAAAACCACATTCTTTTAAGTCTTTTCCAATAAGTTTTGCAGCGCCCCCTTTACCACCCATTGATCCAAATGTAATTGCCAACTTCTTAAGTCCCGTTCTATCAAACCTTAAACCTCTTAAGTAATACATTAAATCTCCAATACTTGGATATGGCTGGTCATTAATTGTAGGGATTCCAAATAAAACTGCCTTACTGTCAAGAATATCTTTTACAATTTCACTTCTTTCATCGTTATGTAAATTATAAATTACAACATCAATTCCCTCAGATAAAAGTCCTTCAGCAAATGCGTGAGCCATTTTTTGAGTCGAATAGTGCATTGTATCATAAACAATTGTGGCTTTATTTTTACATTTTCCAGTTGCAAAATCTTGATATGCAGAAATTACTTTCATAGGGTCAGTCCAAATCTGCCCATGAGATGGAGCAATCATTTTTATATTTTCAAGTAGCCCTAAAGAAATAACCTGCTCAAACTTCTTTAAAACAAGTTTTGACAATGGGGTAATCAAATTTGCATAAAATTTCTGGTTTGCATCCATAAGAACATTTTCTGGAATTTCATTATCAAATCTTTTAGTGTAGCATAGGTGCTGACCAAATGCATCATTTGAAAATAATATTCCTTCTTCACCATAAAGTGTAAACATACTATCAGGCCAGTGTAAAAGTGGAGCTTCTAAAAATGTTAAGGTTTTTCCACCTAAATCCACACTTTCAAGGGATTTTACAACTTTAAATGGAGCATCTTTTAAGCCAGTATAGTGTTTTTTAAGCCCTTCAACAGCAACTTCCGTACAGTAAATATTGGATTCTGGAAATTTTTTTGTAATTTCAACGAGTGCCCCACTATGGTCTTTTTCAACGTGATTTTGAACGATTACATCAATATTATATTTTCGCCCTTCTTTTTCAAAAGCATCTTTAATTCTTCCCCACATCTGGGCAGAGGTTCCGGGGTAAACGTTATCAATTAAAGCTACTTTTTCAGTTCCAAATACTAAATATGCATTATAAGTAGTTCCCTTTAATGTGTAACCGTGGTATGACCTTATATCCCAGTCATATGTTCCAACCCAGTATACGCCATCGCTTATTTTTACTGCATCTGCCTTCATATCCTTCACCTTCGATTTATTCATAGATATTCATATAATCGGGCTTAAATATTAGTTTAACCTTACGAAATCCGCTTTAAAATCTTAAAAAGTGACGATGTTCGAAGAAATTTTTAAACGAATTTTAAATGATTTATTTAAAAGTTCTATATTAAAAGAAAAAAAAGATAATAAAGGATATATACGGAGATATTCTAAAAAATAATAATTTAAATATCTTTAATTTTATTTCCAAGGTCTTTTCCAAGATTATAACAGTTTTCAAGTTCTTTTTCATCAGGAATATAATATAATTCGTAATTATCTAATACATTAAATCCGTAAGAATTAAGTTCAGATGCAATTTTTTCAACTGCCCCTCCCCTTCCACCCATTGATCCAAATGTAATTGCCAACTTCTTAAGTCCCGTTCTATCAAACCTTAAACCTCTTAAGTAATACATTAAATCTCCAATACTTGGATATGGCTGGTCATTAATTGTAGGGATTCCAAATAAAACTGCCTTACTGTCAAGAATATCTTTTACAATTTCACTTCTTTCATCGTTATGTAAATTATAAATTACAACATCAATTCCCTCAGATAAAAGTCCTTCAGCAAATGCGTGAGCCATTTTTTGAGTCGAATAGTGCATTGTATCATAAACAATTGTGGCTTTATTTTTACATTTTCCAGTTGCAAAATCTTGATATGCAGAAATTACTTTCATAGGGTCAGTCCAAATCTGCCCATGAGATGGAGCAATCATTTTTATATTTTCAAGTAGCCCTAAAGAAATAACCTGCTCAAACTTCTTTAAAACAAGTTTTGACAATGGGGTAATCAAATTTGCATAAAATTTCTGGTTTGCATCCATAAGAACATTTTCTGGAATTTCATTATCAAATCTTTTAGTGTAGCATAGGTGCTGACCAAATGCATCATTTGAAAATAATATTCCTTCTTCACCATAAAGTGTAAACATACTATCAGGCCAGTGTAAAAGTGGAGCTTCTAAAAATGTTAAGGTTTTTCCACCTAAATCCACACTTTCAAGGGATTTTACAACTTTAAATGGAGCATCTTTTAAGCCAGTATAGTGTTTTTTAAGCCCTTCAACAGCAACTTCCGTACAGTAAATATTGGATTCTGGAAATTTTTTTGTAATTTCAACGAGTGCCCCACTATGGTCTTTTTCAACGTGATTTTGAACGATTACATCAATATTATATTTTCGCCCTTCTTTTTCAAAAGCATCTTTAATTCTTCCCCACATCTGGGCAGAGGTTCCGGGGTAAACGTTATCAATTAAAGCTACTTTTTCAGTTCCAAATACTAAATATGCATTATAAGTAGTTCCCTTTAATGTGTAACCGTGGTATGACCTTATATCCCAGTCATATGTTCCAACCCAGTATACGCCATCGCTTATTTTTACTGCATCTGCCTTCATATTATCCCTCTAAAAAAATCAAAAAATCGTAATAGGTTATATTAAATAATTAATATATGAAATAATTCATTTAAATAATTTTATTATTAATTTTTTATTGCAATAGGGTTATTTAAAAAAAGAAGAGAAATTATACTAAAATGGATACTAATTTTAGAGATTAATTATTTAAAATATTTTTCAATAATTAAGCCTTTTTTTTCACATATCTTTTTTAATTTACCGTATAATATCTCATCAAGTTCAAAACCATTTATCTTTTCATCAGAATTTCGTTTTTCAATGTCTCCAGGAATTAATATTTCGGAAAAACCCTTTGAACGACTTGAATTTTTTATTTCGTCAACTAAAAAATCCGTTTTTTCCAAAAATTCGTCTTTATTTCCAAAAAATTCGGGATTTATTGCAATAAAGAAATCTCCTTTCGTACATCGTTCACTAGCATCTGCAGTTCCCTTCACATTAGTTCCAATTTCCCCGCCACCCAACGCAGAAAGTATTTCTACCGCCATTGCAATTCCATATCCTTTAATCCCGCCAAATGGTAAAATACTTCCCATAAGTGCTTTTTCAGGGTCAGTAGTAATGTTTCCATCAACATCAACTGCGGAATTTTCAGGTAGTTTTTTCCCTAACCTCTTAGCTTCAAAGATTTTACCCCTTGCAACCAAAGCTGTTGCCATATCAAGCGAGTATTTATGTTTTTTTCCAGCAATTGCAATTGCTATTGGGTTAGTCCCCAAAATTTTGTCTTTTCCACCATATGGCGCCATTGCAGGTTCAGTGTTCGTTATTGCAATTCCAATCATCCCATTTTTATAGGCTATTTCGGAGTAATGGCCCGTAATTCCAAAATGATTTGAATTATACGTGGAAACTGCACCAATTCCTACATTTTTTGCCTTTTCTACCGCCAATTCCATCGCCAACTGTCCGGTAACGTATCCTAATGCTAAATCCCCGTTTATGGTTGCAGTTGCAGGACTTTCACGTTCGATTTTTATTTCGGGATTAATTTTAATATTTCCAGTTTCAATTCCAATAATTGTTTGTGGAAATCTACCGATTCCGTGTGACGTGAATCCTTTTAAGTCAGCTTCGGTGTAAATTTCTGCAGTAATTTTTGCATGTTCTTCTTTAACGCCATATTTAACTAAAATATCGGTAATCAACTTTATTTCCCCTTCTGGAGTTATTATCATTCTGTCACCTAAAGCTTTAAATAACCCATATTATAGTAAACAACGCTTCCATCCGCGTCAACAATAGCAATTACTAGTTCTTTTCTAACAGAATGTGCAACCCTAACGAATCCTGTAATTTCAGAAATTTCGCAGGGTATTTCTTCTGAAAATACTTTTACAAGATATTTGGAATGTACTTCATCAATGTTGCTTCTTTCATAAAGTCTGAAGTCAGAACCATATTTTAAGCCAGTTCTTACCGTATATCCCCTATTTCTAAGGTCTTTATACACCAAATACCTAATACATAATTTTTTATCAATTACATGTGCAATTTCATGCAGTTCTTCAAAAGAAAGAATTTTATTTTTTTTATCCCTAATTAATACCCAGTCTTTAGCTACTAAATAAAGGGCTTCAACATAAGAAAGTGATAAAAAGTTTTCATGAAGTTCCCCATACCTTTTTTCATTTAGTCGAGATATTCCATCTTTATCATAGATTACAATTCTTTCATCTGAAAGCTTTGCAGGAATAGTTTTTTTAGGTTTTGCCATCATTTATCTCCTAGTTAATTCAAAGTAAAGAATAGAATGAATGTCCATTCGATTCAAAATGTTTACCTTATTATATACTAGAGAAAACTATATATAGTTTTTAAAAATATTTATTATGATTCAGGATATACGTAATTTTAAATTTATTTCTCTTATAAAGCGAAGTCTTTGGCTTTGGGGTGTATGCTTTGCATTTGATTAAAAATGTTAAAAATCTCGATTTTATGGAAAATCAAGATAAAATTCAAAATTTGATAACCTTAAAAGCAGATATCAAAAAAAGCCAAAAATTTCAGTAGCAATAGCTTTTTTACACTAATTATTGTAATAATTATAAAAATAATTGTAAATTAATATATTTAAAGCGATGACTATTTTTTAAGGTGTGTATATGAGCGAAAATTCATCAACGGACATGTATTTATTTAAAAAATCATTAAAAGAACTAAAAGGAAAGCGTGGAAAGGGGACAGAGCTTATAAGTGTATACGTTCCAGCAGGAAGACGTCTTTCGGACATTTCTCAGCATTTAAGGCAAGAACTTTCACAGTCTTCAAATATAAAAAGTAAAACAACAATGAAAAACGTACAGTCAGCAATAGAGGTAATTTTACAGAGATTAAAACTGTTAAAAGAACCTTTAGAAAAAGGAGTTATTATATTTGCAGGAATGATTCCAAGAGGAGGCCCTGGAACAGAAAAAATGGAAGTATATGTTCTTGAACCGCCAGAACCTGTAAAAACGTTTATTTATCGATGTGACTCTGAATTTTATACTGAATCTTTAGAAGACTTTATTCAGGATACTGAAGTTTATGGGGTAATTTTGGTAGATAGAAATGAGGCTACAATTGGAACTGTTAAGGGAAAAACGATAACCGTTCTAAAGAAATTAACCAGCGGTGTTCCAGGAAAATTCAAGGCGGGAGGGCAATCTGCAAGGAGACTTGAGCGACTTATCGATGATGCGGCCCACCAATTCATGGTAAGAATTGGGGAATATTCAACAGAATCGTTCATGCCAATTTTAGAAGAGAAAAAACTAAGGGGTCTGTTGATAGGTGGCCCAGGAAATACTAAAAATGAATTTGCAGAAAAAGACTTTTTGCACCATGAATTAAAGAAAAAAATTATCGATACATTTGACCTCTGTTATACTGAGGAATTTGGTATAAGGGAGCTTTTAGAAAAAGCTTCAGATCTTTTAAGGGATTTAGATTTGATGAAGGAGAAAAATTTAATTCAAAAATTCTTTAAAGAGTTAATAAAAGATGACGGTGGCCTTTCAGCATACGGTGAATCGCAGGTAATGAGATATCTTGAAATGGGCGCAATAGATACCTTGATAGTTACAGAAGATATTGAATTAACAAGGGTTACAATAAAATGTAATAACTGTAACTTTAAACAGGAAATAAATGTAAAAACAAGGGACCTTTATAAATTTGAAGATGAGGTAAAGACAAAAATCTGTAAACAATGTTCCGGTTCAATGTATATTGAAGAAGAAAAAGACATTATTGAGTATCTATCGGAACTTTGTAACATTCATAATTCTGATATAGTCGTAGTTTCAACAGATACTGAAGAAGGAAGCCAAATTTCAAAGGCATTTAAAGGCATGGCTGCAATTTTAAGATATAAAATATAAATTACCAATCTAACACTTTTTAACTATTTTGGATAAATTGCATATATTTTGGATTTTATTGGTGGTTTTCATGTTTTTTGAGTATTCGCTAAAAACTAAGTTTAGGGAAGAATTAATTGATATTTCAAGTCAAATTAGGGAATCTCTGGAAAAATCAAAGGTATTGGAAGGAATTATTGTAGTTTTTACGCCACATACTACCTCAGCAATTACCATAAATGAAAATGCAGACCCTTCCGTTAAAAAAGACATTATAAAATTTTTAAACGAAAAAATACCTTCTAACTATGACTTTTCACATTATGAAGGCAATTCTGATGCGCATTTAAAAAGTTCGTTTTTTGGCCCATCACTAACTTTAATCGTAAAAAATGGAAAATTAATTCTTGGAACGTGGCAAGGGGTTTATTTTTGCGAGTTTGACGGCCCAAAAAGCAGAAATTTTTACGTAAAAGTAATCCGTGGATAAAGATTCAATTCCAGTTACCGAGCAATTTTTTGAAATACTTAAAAAGTAAATGATTTATAATGTAAATACGAAAGATTAATAAACATTTTTAAACCAACGCTAAGATAAACAATATTTGAAGGTGAAACTATGATTGCAGAAATTAAAACAAATATGGGATCAATGAAATTAAAGTTATTTGACGATAAAGCCCCAATTACTGTTAAAAACTTTAAAAAATATGCTGAAACTGGTTTTTATGATGAAATAATATTTCATAGGGTAATCAAAGGATTTATGGCACAAGGTGGCGGATTTACAAAAGACGGACTTCAAAAAGACACATTTGAACCTATCAAGAATGAAGCTAAGAATGGCCTTTCAAATAAACGGGGAACTATCGCAATGGCTAGAACTAATGCTATTAACTCTGCAACAAGCCAATTTTTCATAAATACGGTTGATAATGCATTTTTAAACTACCAAAACGACCAAAACTATGGATATGCAGTATTTGGTGAAATGATTGAAGGTTTTGACGTACTTGATAAAATAGAGTTGGTAAAAACTGGAAATAGGGGATACTTTCAAGACTGGCCTGTTACAGATGTAATAATTGAAAAAGTTATAATTGAAGAATAATATTTAAATTTATAAAAAAATAGAATATTAAAAATTTTAATACCCTTTTATTTTTTTTAGTATTATTTTTAGAACTTATTTAAATATTATTTAAAAATTAATTGCCTTTTTAATTGAAAGAGATACCCGATTTTTTTCAAAGTCAATACCCAATACGAAAACGTTAACAACATCGCCAACTGAAATTACTTCAAGAGGATGCTTTATAAATCTGTCCGAAACTTCAGAAATGTGGATAAG
Organism: Methanococcus vannielii SB; assembly: GCF_000017165.1. Classification (NCBI taxonomy): domain Archaea; kingdom Methanobacteriati; phylum Methanobacteriota; class Methanococci; order Methanococcales; family Methanococcaceae; genus Methanococcus; species Methanococcus vannielii. Next base: position 504,793 of record NC_009634.1, on the reverse strand, counting down.
CCCGTCATGATGTACCCCTATGTCTACAAAAGCGCCAAAATCAACAATATTCCTAATCGTTCCTTTTAAAATCATTCCTTCCTTTAAATCTTCAAATTTTAAGACATCGCTCCTTAAAACTGGTTTTTCTACATCGTCTCTTGGGTCTCTTCCTGGTTTTTCAAGTTCACGAATAATATCCAATAGTGTTGGAATGCCAGTATTTAATTTATCTGCCAATTTTTCAATATTTTTAATATCTTTAATACTTTCAATTTTTTCGGAAATTTTATTCATTTTATTATAGTTAATTTCGTTTAAGGAAAGATTTAACTCATTAAGTAAATTTTCAGCAATTTTATACGACTCAGGATGTACGCTTGTATTATCAAGCAGGTTTTTACCATTTTGGATCCTTAAAAATCCGGCACACTGCTCAAACGCTTTTTTACCTAGTTTTTTAACATTTAAAAGTTCTTTTCTTGAATTAAATTTTCCGTTTTTAATTCTATAATTTACAATATTTTTTGCAATTTCTTTGTTAATTCCAGAAACATAATTTAAAAGTGAAACTGATGCAGTATTTAAATCAACACCAACCGAGTTTACACACGATTCAACAACTGCGCCCAAACTTTCTGATAATTTTTTCTGGTTCATATCATGTTGGTACTGTCCAACGCCGATTGATTTAGGGTCAATTTTTACCAATTCTGCTAAAGGGTCTTGAAGTCGTCTTGCAATAGATGCTGCACTTCTAACTCCAACGTCATATTCTGGAAATTCTTCAAAACCGAGTTCTGACGCAGAATATACAGATGCTCCCGCTTCATTTACAATAACATATTTTAAATTACGATCAAGTTCTTTTAAAAGTTCGGATACAATAATTTCGGATTCCCTTGAAGCAGTTCCATTCCCAATTGCAATTATATCTATATTGTAATTATTTACCAGTTCCTTAACAGTCTTTTTTGTTTCTAAAGTTTTATTATGTGGCTCTGTCGGGTAAACTACGTCTTTATCCAATAATTTTCCGGTTTCATCAACAACTGCCAATTTACAGCCAGTTCTAAATGCTGGATCCCAGCCCAAAACAACTTTTCCTTTTATTGGCGGTTGAAGTAGCAGCTGCTTTAAATTTTTTGAAAATACTGAAATTGCCCCTTCTTCTGCCTTTTCTGTTAAGCTATTTCTAATTTCTCGTTCAATTGAGGGCGAAATTAATCGTTTATATCCATCTATTATGGTATCTTTTAAAATACTGGCCGTTTCTGAATTTTCAATTATTATCTGGCCATTTAGCCAATTTAAAATTAATTCAACAGGAGGTTCAATTTTTACGCTAAGTATCTTTTCCTTTTCCCCCCGATTTATTGCAAGAATCCTGTGTCGTGGAATTTTACTTAACTGTTCATTATATTCATAATACATTTCGTAAACTGACTTTAAATCTTTGTCCTTTGCTTTTACAGTGATTATTCCTTTAGAATATGTTTTTTCACGAATAAATTTCCGATAATCTGGATTATCTGAAATTTCTTCTGCAATAATATCCTGTGCTCCAAAAATTGCATCTTCTATCGAATTTACTTCAAGTTTTGGGTTTAAAAATTCTTTAGCAAGTTCTTCAACTGGTTTTTCCAGTTTTTGTTTTAAAATAACTTCTGAAAGTGGTTTTAAACCCTTACTTTCAGCAATTATTGCCCTTGTTTTCCTTTTTGGTCTAAATGGTCTATAAATATCCTCAATTTCAGTTAAAGTTTCTGAATTTTCAATTTTTTGTTTAACTTCTAAAGTTAATTTGCCTAAAACATCTATTAATTTAATAGTCTGAGCTTTTTTATCTTCTAAATTTCTTAAATAATTTAATTTCTCAAAAAAATTCCTCAAAGTAACGTCATCAAGTGAGCCCGTTACTTCTTTTCGATATCTTGCAATAAATGGAATTGTATTTCCTTCGTCAATTAAATTAACGGTATTTTCAACCTGAAATGGTTTTAAATTAAATTCTTTTTGTAATTTTTGAAAAATATCCATTTTAATCCTCTAAAAAATAAAAAATCGATAGTTAATAACTTTAATTAATCTTTATATAATTAATCTTTATTTAGTAATTTTTTTCAATTTTGCAATAAAAAATGGCTCGTTTGGAGGAATTACTTTTAATGTACCTTTTATTTCACCATCTATTACATTAATGCCGGGAAAATCTTCTTTATTTAACTCTATAAGTTCCATATTTTTGTAAGTTTTTAGAATGTAGCTAATAATTTCTTCGTCTTCCTCGATTTCAGGAGAGCAAGTACTGTAAACCAGTTGTCCACCCTCACTTAAAACTTCAATTGCCGTTCTAAATAGTTCAACCTGTCTTTTTGCACAAAACAGTATATCTCGTTTTGTTTTAACCCTATCACTATCTTTGATTTCATTTCCAGTACATGGGGCATCTAACAGTATTTTATCAAATTTTAAATTTTTATTCAGGTTTATTGCATTTGTATTCAGCATTATTATGTTTTTTATCCCCATCCTGTTGATGTTTGACCTAAGGCTTTTTAAACGATTTTTGTTTATTTCAACAGCAACAATACATCCTTCATTTTCCATGAGTTGTGAAAGATGAGTTGTTTTTCCGCCAGGTGCAGAACACATATCTAGTACTTTATCATCTTTAGTTGGGTTTAAAACAATTGAAGGAATTATTGAAGAGATACTTTGTAAAAAATAAAGTCCAGAAAGGTATTCTGGAGTAGCCCCCATTGAAAAAGGGGATATTTTAACTCTAAATACGTAATTTAGAAATGTATCTTCCAAAACAACATTTTTTTCCTCAAGTCGTTTTTTAAGTTCCTCTGGACTGATTTTTAACGTGTTTACCCTTATAAATTGTAAATTTTCCAAAAAATACCACCACGTGATAAAAATATTTTAATAACTATTCAATAAAATTTTAACAGTATTTTGATAAAATCTATACTTTTTTAAATTACATTATCTTTACCGCTTTTTAAATGCAACTGTTTTTGAAACTTAAGCCACGCAAAAACTGTTATAACTGCCAATATTAAAGTTGAAATATATCCTACAAAATCATGAAAAAATGAAAGCATTCCAAAATGATTTGCTAAAATACTTGTAATAACAATTCTAATAATGTTTCCAGTATAAATTATCCCGGTACAAAAAATCCCTCCAAAAATGAACTCCTTTATGGATTTACTTACTGAAAAAACAAAGCCAAGTAGTATTGAAATAGTCGTAACGCTAGTACATGCTTTTACAATCATTATTGAAATATTTGAAAGGTTTATTAAATTTCCATCTAAACTAGAATAACCAATCAAATTTAAGATAAAGTGGCTTTGATATGCAATGGGGTAAATTAAAAACGATTCAAGAGGCATTATAATAAAATATATGGAAATTGACGAAACCATAAATTTTAAAAGTAATATTGATTTATTAATTTTTTCCATAATGATTCCTTTTTTTTATTTTTACCACTTATGAACATACCCTTCAAAAGTAATATTGTTTCCATCAACGGTTTTTCCCGATTCAACAACTTTTCCAAATTTAGTTACTGTATTTATTCCTTTTAACACTTTTTTAGCATTTTTAAAATCTTTAACTGTAAATAAAAGCTCAAATTCTTCGCCACTATTTAACGCAATATCTATTAAATTTATATCAAATTTTTCTGAGAATTCAACTACATCTTTTGGAACTGCCTTTAATAATTCTTTGGAATAAATTTCAAAGAAACCTACATGGTTTAAATCCTTTGAAAGTCCATCAGAAATGTCTGAACAAGATGTAACCACATTATTTAATGAAATTCCTTCTAAAACACGTGCTTTAGGTTCAGATAACTTTTTAATTATTTCTGGAAATTCCTCAATTAATTTTTCAAATTTTAATTTATCAATAATTCCATTTTTACTCATTTCAAGAATTTTTAATGCACAAAAAACTCTTCCAATGGTTCCAGTAATGCATATTTCATTGCCTAAATTTCCACCCCGATATATGGGGTTATTTGTAATTCCAAAGGCAGTACCTGAAAGCGTTAATTCTTTTGATTTATTTGTGTCCCCACCTACAATTGGACAGCCATACTCTTTTGAAATAAAATTCATTCCTTTAGACATTTCGTCAATAAATTTTAAATCGGGTTTATCAAATCCCATTGAAATTACCATTCCTAACGGTTTTGCACACATTGCGGCAATATCGGATACGTTTGCTGTAACAATTCTCATTCCAATTTGAAATGGCGTTAGAATTTCTGGAAAGTGCGTTGACCTAAACATCATGTCGGTAGTTATTACAAGGTGCTGATTTTCAAGTTTGAAAACTGCACAATCATCCCCTATTCCCCTTTCAACACCATTTTTGTATGAAATATTTTTTGAAATTATATTAATAATGTCAAACTCGTTCATTTTTACCCTTTTTTCATTAACTTTTTGTAAGTTTAATTATTTTCAATATTATTTTCAAATTAGCTCTATTTTATAATACGGTACAATCACCTTTATATAGAAAATCCGAGATAATAGTTCTGAAACAGTAAAGATTAAAAAAATCTTTAAATTTTCATGAAATTTACTTCCGAAGTATTGGTGGATGATGAACGGAGTAGCTTCTGATTTATGAGGAAAGATGGGCGAGCTGACACCAATTTTTATTTTGATAGGTATTTTTAAACTAAAAAATAAATACTGTTTTTAACCACTATTTTATATTTTTTTAATATTTCAAAAATTGTTTTAAATGGTTAAATGGTCAGGGCTGAAAAAAATGGCAATTAAAAACGTTTCTATAGTTTATCCCAATAAGTTTACGGGGGGAATTGCATGCCTTGCAGTTCACGTACTAAATAGCCACTTAAATAGCTATAGGGATATTTTTTCAAATGTATACTTTATTGAAAACTATTCAGAAATAAAGAATAACGATGCCATTTTAATAACCCTCCAATATGAAAATGATTATTTTAATGCTTTAAAGATTGTTGAAGAACTAAGATTAAAAAATAAAAATGCCATTTTTATTGCAGGAGGCCCTTGTGCAATTTCAAATCCGCTTCCAATGGCAGAATTTTTTGATGCATTCGTTATTGGCGAAATTGAAAATACTGATATTCTTTACGAACTTATAAATGGAAATTTTAACGTTCAGGGGGTTTTTTTACCGTCTAAATTAGATGAAGATAAGAAAATAAAAAGAATTTACCCAAAAAAACTTGATGTTAATAATTATCCTGTAAAACAGCAAACGCATGAATCTGGAGCATATGGGAAAGCATATTTGCTTGAAATTGGAAGGGGATGTATTAGAAAATGCGGATTTTGCATGGCAAAGTGCATTTATAGCCCCCCAAGATATCGAAAAATTGACGATTTAAAATACTTAGTTGACGAGGGTTTAAAATATACTGATGCGAATAAAGTTGCATTAATTGCGCCATCCGTAAGTGATTATAAAAACATTCTTGAACTTTGCGAATACATTTCGGAAAAAAATGTTTTAATTTCTCCGTCGTCATTAAGGGCCGATACAGTTACAGACGAACTTTTAAAGCTTTTAAATCTAAAAACACTTACAATTGCACCTGAAGCTGGAAGCGAAAGTCTTAGAAATTTAATTGATAAAGAACTAAATGAAGAAAGTATATTTAATGCAATAGAAATTGCAAAAAAACATGGGATTAACACGGTAAAACTTTACTACATGGTAGGATTTCCAAATGAAACTCCCGAAGATATAAGTGAAATTATAACGCTTACAAAAAAGATAAAAGAGCGAGTTAGAAAGGTCGATGTAAGTATAAACCCAATGGTTCCAAAACCACACACAAAATTTGAAATGTCGGAATTTAACCTTAATTCAAAATCCACGATAAAATACATTGAAAAAGAACTTAAAAAGTCAAAAGTATCTGTAGATTATGAAAATTTTAATTCAATGGTTACTCAAACAATTCTTGCAAGAGGGGGACTTGAAATTTCAAAAGCTCTAAAAATTACAAAAACTCCAAGCAAACTTGCTAGTTACGTTGATAAAAATATTTACTTATCTAAACTAACAAAAAAACCATGGGGTTTTATAGAACTTTAAATAAAGGATAAAGAGTAATTTAAGAGAATTATGGACTAACATATAGTTCACTTTTTATTTGACAGATAATTTTTATTTAACGAATAATTAGGAAATAATAATTTAAAGGTGATATAATGGCAATACTCGGACTTGTTGGAAAACCAAATGTTGGAAAATCTACAACATTTAATGCAATGACGGAAAAAGTTGCAGATGTTGGAAATTACCCGTTTACAACAATAAATCCAAATATCGGAACTTCTTTTGTTACAAAACCATGTCCTTGCAGTACTTTAAATTTAAAATGCAGCCCAAACAATTCAAAATGTTTTTCCGGTGTCCGTAATATCCCTGTTGAAATTATTGACGTTGCAGGACTTGTTCCAGATGCCCACAAGGGTAAAGGGATGGGTAATAAATTTTTAGATGATTTAAGGCAGGCAGATGCTTTTATACTTGTAGTTGATGCAAGTGGCAAAACTGATTTAGAAGGAAATATTACTGAAGACCACGACCCTATCATGGACGTTAAATTCCTTTTAAATGAGCTTGATATGTGGATATACGGGATTTTAACTAAAAACTGGGAAAGGCTTTCAAGGAGAGCGCAACAGGAAAAAAACGTTTTAAAAAGTATACACGAACAATTAAGTGGTTTAAATATTTCTGAAAATCAGGTTGCAGCAGCTTTAAGGAACTTAGATGAAAGCCCAATGAAATGGACTGAAAGTGATATTTTAACTCTTTCAACAAATTTAAGGAAGGCATCAAAACCAATGATTATAGCTGCAAACAAGGCTGATCATGAAAATGCAGAAAAAAATATTGAAAAATTAAAGGAAGAATTTAAGGAGTTTTCAGTAATTCCTACGTCTTCGGAAATAGAACTTGCACTAAAAAAAGCAGAAAAAGCAGGTTTAATCAATTACAATGGTAAAAAAATGGAAATAATTGATGAAACCCGCTTAAACGATGCTCAAAAGAACGCATTAAACTATATGAAAAATTATCTTGAAAAATTTGGCGGAACAGGAATTCAAAATTTAATTAACAATGCTTATTTTGACCTATTAAACATGATTGTAGTATATCCCGTTGAAGACGAGGGTAAATTCTCAGATAAAAAAGGAAATGTTTTACCGGATGCGTATTTGCTTAAAAAAGGTTCAACAGCAAGAGAACTTGCGTTTAAAATCCATACTGAAATAGGGCAAAAATTTATATATGCAGTTGATGCAAGAAAAAAACTTAGAATTGGTGCCGATCAGGAATTGAATGACGGAGATATTATAAAAATAGTTTCTGCAGCATAAATTTCTTTTAATTTTTGAATTTGGTAAGTTACTTAAAATTAAAAATTTTTAACAGCATCATACTTTTAAAAATTTTAAAAGTTTTTTATTTTAAAACTTTTTTTAGGTTATTTATAAATTGGAAGAAGTACGTGTATTGTAGTTCCCTTTCCAACCCTACTTTCAACCCAGATTGAACCTTCATGGGCTTCAATAATTTTTTTACATGCAATAAGTCCAAAATTTGGGTCACCAACGTTTTCGACTTTTGAAGAGAAACTTTCACTATAAAAGTCTTTAAATATATTATTTAACTCTTCTTTTGGAATTCCAACTCCTTGATCAGTTACTTCCAAGTGGAAATTTTCACCTTCAGTGTACCCTCCAACTGTAACTTTTGAATATGGTTTTGTAAATGAAATTGCATTTTCGACCAAATTTTCAAGAACTTGGTTTATTTTAATTCTATCTCCTTTTATAACCACATTGTCAATATCTTGAAGCAGCACGACATTTTTTTCATTTGCAAAATTTTTCACATTGTCAATTATCTCAGAAACTGCATTTTTAATATTTACTCCATCAAGCTTAACTTTATTTTCAAGAGAATCTACTTTTACAAGGTCTTTAATGTTTTCAACATGCCTTCTAAGCCGGTTTACATTTTCATAAACTACCTCAATAAATTCTTTCTGAGTTTCTGTTAGTTTTCCTGCGGCTCCTTCCCTTAATAATTCTAAATATCCTTTAATTGATGTAAGGGGCGTTCTTAATTCATGAGACACTGCTGATAATAATTCTGTTTTTAATTTATCACGATCTTTTAATTCATCGTAAGACTCTTCAATTCTTTCAGCACGCTCTTTTAATTTCTCATGTGCTAAATTTACTTCGATTGCCATATGGTTAAATGAATCGGCTAATTCTTCTATTTCATCTCCTGTTTTAATATCTGCACGATGCTTATAGTTACCGTCTTTGAATATCTCTACGGATTCTTTAAGTTTTAATATTGGTTTTGTAATTGATGATGAAATAATAAATGCTATAAATACTGCAGATAACATTGCATATATTCCTGCAAACAATAGCTCTTTTATTACTTTATTTTTAAATGCAATAAATGGGGACTCTAATGAATTTACTACTAGCATCCCTATAACTTCACCATCTGAATTTGATATTGGTGCATATTTTGAAATGTATCTTTCACCCAAATATTCAAAAACGCCAAAATACCTACTTTTAGGAATATCTGGGCCATATATTATTTCAGGAGTTTTTTTACCTACGATATATTCTCCATTTTCAGTAATCGTAGTTGAAATTACTGTATCCCCTAAATAAATCGATGCTTCATCATTAGTAGATTCTTTAATTTTTTCTACCCCGTAATTTTCATTATTTATAATATCAACATATACAACAGAACCAATAACCTCATTTTCATAATATACTGGTGCTAACGCAAATATTACTAATGCATCTCCATCTAAATCATGGTCGTTATATTTTAAAGCTTCACTTTCAGGTAAAATTTCAAAAGAATGGGTAAAGCTATCCTTAAGTAGTTTTTTAACGTAATCGTTTATTTCTACATTATTTTCACTACTTGACTGTATAATGTTTCCTTCAGTATCAGTAAATGCTACAAGGTCAACTTCGGATTCTAATTTTAAATTATACGCAAAATCCGAAAGAAACTCTTTATCTTTTCTTTTTACAGCATCTTTTACAACATTTAAATTTGCAGTATACGAAGTCATGACATCAAATTCAACGAATGTTGATTCAAATCTTTCGTTTAAAATACCCATGTTTTTATCCATAATAGCTTCTTTATTTGAATCTATCAGGTTGGATGCCGTATTTATTGAAATATAGCTTAACATCAATACTGGAATAATTACAAGTATTATGGAATATAAAAGCAACTTATTTTTTATTTTGCCAGATGCATTTTTTTTCATTAGGTGCCCCCATTCATACTGTTATATTATAAATTAAATTTTTAATTATCAAAACTAACTTAAACCTAATTTTATTCTATTCTATTTTATTCTATTACATTAATACTTATCTAAACCACAAAAATAAAAATGTTACCATTTACACGGTAAATTAAAAAATGTTATTTTAATTTTTTTACCTTTACAAACTTATTTTATATTTGAAACAACTATTAAATAATAAAAAGTTAAATTTTTTATAGTAAATATTAATTTATATTTTTTGGTGGTAAAATGCAATGTCCTGTATGTAATGAAGAAACATGCATAAAAAAATCAGCTGTTGAATTATATAAAGAGTTAATAGCCTTATTTTTCAAATATCAAGATAAAGAAAGTTCTGTTACTTTTAAAAAACACCCTACTGTGGGAGAAATAGGCGCATGTGAAAAAACAGGCAAAAAAATCTGGTATTGTCCTTACTGTGATTCCCCTTTTGCAGAAAATTACGAACTTGATAAAGTGACTATTGAATGCCCAAAGTGTAATCAAACCTTATGTATTCCCGTATCAAACAGGACATTTTGTTAATTTAAGTGATAAAATGTAAATTAAGATTTATTTATTTATTTATTTAGTCTTTTTAACATTTTTTAGTTTTAACATTTTTTAATCTTTTTTAGTCTTTTTTAATCTTTTTTTAGCCTTTTCATAAGACTCTTCTGGAGTATTTTTTTCTTCTCCAAGGTATTTATAAACCGTTTCTGCATGTTTTATATATTCTTCTTCTGGAGGCGCATTTCCGATGTAAAGCCCATTACAGTGTTCCAAAAACCAAGGATCATACGTTAAACACAATTCACTATTTTTAATTTGTATGGAGTAAGGCCTTAACCTACAAATTATGGGCCTTACTTTATAGATTTTGCACCGTTTATTTTCATCTAAAAATACGCATTTTTCCTTAGATTTTTTAATTTTCCCAGTAAATTTGTCAAAATTTGAAAGATATTTTTTAGTAAACTCTTCAAATTTGAGGTTTAAATGCCCAGATATATTTGCAATATCTTTTTTAGAAACACTTGGGCAGTCACAACAACTGCCGCAAAACTTACATTTCCATGCAATGTTTTTAGTATCTATTTTAATCTTTACTTCCACATTCTCACGTTTTAAATTCTTTTAAGATAGTTAATTTTAAATTTATATTAAAATGAATATCTAAAACATCTAAGATATTTTAAATATCTAAAATATTTAAAAAAGTTATTTAAAATTTAAAAGTACTCATGAACCTGTTTAATACATTCTAATACTAATTCAGCAGTTTTTTCAAGGTCGTTTAAATCTATAACTTCTACTGGAGTATGAATATATCTTGCAGGAACTGAAAGAACTCCTGTTGGAATACCTGTTTTTGTAAGGTGGATTGACGTGGCATCAGTGGTTCCACCTTCCCCTACTTCGTACTGTACTGGAATTTCTTTTGATTTTGAAACGTCCCTTACCATTTTTAAAACTTGTGAATGGGTTATAATTCCTCTTCCAGATGCATCAATAATTGTTGCAACAGGGCCTTTTCCAAGTTCAACTGGTGCATCCTCTAATTTAATTCCAGGATGGTCTCCACAAATTGTAACATCAAGAGCAAATGCAACATCAGGATTTATTCCATAGGAAGATGTTTTTGCACCTTTTAAACCAACTTCTTCCTGTACAGTACCAACAGCATACACCTGACACTTTAAATCAGTTTTACTTAATTCTTCTATAACCTTTAAAAGAACTGCACAACCTGCTCTGTTATCAAATGCCTTACATGAAACAGCATTTCCACCTAATTTTTCAAATTCGGATTTAAAAGAAATTGGAGTTCCTATTTGAACCCCCATTTTTTCAGCATCTTCTTTATTTTTAGCGCCAATATCAATAAACATATGTTCTGAACTTATTAATTTATTTTTTTCACTTTCTTTCATTTTATGGGGAGGTTTTGAACCAAGTACTCCAACAATATCCCCATTATCACTATGGACGATTACTTTCTGGTTTAAAAGCATTTGATCGTTAATTCCACCGATTTTTGCAAATTTTAAAAATCCCTTGTCATCAATGTATTTTACCATGAGCCCGATTTCATCCATATGCGCTGCAATCATTATTTTTGGGCCAATAGTTCCTTTTTTAGCAATTAAATTTCCAAGTTTATCTGTTTCAACACTATTGCAGTATTTTTCGAGCTCTTTTTTCATATATTCTCTTATTTTATCTTCTCTTCCGGAAATTCCGGGCTCAGTTGCAAGAACTTTCAAATAGTCAATTGTATTCATTAAATCACCCATGCGTTTGATTAACATATTTATAAATGTCTGATAACTTTATGTGATATATATGCTCTAATTTAAATATTAATGCGTTAAAGAAGTGATTTACTATTATTTATTAAATATACGCATAAAATAAAAGTTTAATATATTTTAAATTAAATTAGAGTAAATTAGAGTAAATTAGATTAATTAAAATTAATTCGAACATGATTATTAAATAAAAAATGATAGCTACTTTTTAAATTTTTATATTCTTAACAACCTTACAAAAAATTTATAAATAGATTTACTAATAATCAAGTACTAAATTATGTAATATCTTAAAATGTAAAAACTATACGGACAAAAAAAGTGCAAGTATTATAAATATTAGGCAATTATTTTATTTTTAGCACTTGTTTTTCTGTTAATATTAAAGTAACTTAGAAAGGATATTTATTTTGGTGAAAAAATGAAATGTAACAAACCTATGGATTATAAGCAGCTAAGTGAAAAATCAAAGGCATTGCGACACGATATCGTTAAAATGATAGGGATTGCAGAGTCTGGACATCCTGGTGGCTCACTTTCAGCAATCGATATTATTGTATCATTATTTTATAATATAATGAAATTCGATTGTAATAATCCAGAAATGCAATATAGGGATAGGTTTATTTTAAGTAAGGGGCACGCATGTCCCGCATTATATGTTACACTTGCAGATTTGGATTATTTTAAAAGGGAAGAGCTTTGGAAATTAAGGCAACTTGGGGCACTTTTACAGGGGCACCCGACAATTGAAATCCCGGGTGTTGAAGTAAATACTGGCTCTCTTGGACAGGGATTTTCGTCTTCAGTTGGAGTTGCAATCGGCTGTAAATTAAATAATTATGAAAATTACGTTTTTGTATTACTTGGAGATGGGGAGTGTCAGGAAGGCCAAATATGGGAAGCTTCAATGGCTGCATCACATTACAAACTTGATAACCTCATAGGCTTTGTTGATAGAAATAAACTCCAAATTGACGGATGTACTGAAGATGTAATGTGTTTAGGCGATTTAAAAGCTAAATTTAACGCATTTGGTTTTGATGTATTTGAAATTGATGGCCACAATTACGAAGAAATTATTAAAACTGTAGAAAATGCAAAATTGATGAAAAATGGAAAGCCAAAAATGATTATTGCAAATACTATAAAAGGAAAAGGCGTATCTTTCATGGAAAATAATGTGGGATTCCACGGAAAAGCACCAAATAAAGAAGAACTAAAAAAAGCACTTACAGAACTCGAATAAATTTTTCTAATAATTATGTAATACTTAAAAACGGTGAAATAAATGGTAATGATTGGTGCATCAATTCTTTCTGCGGATTATGGAAACATGAGTGAGGAAGTAAAAAAAGCAGAAAACGCAAAAATTGATTTTTTCCATGTAGACATCATGGATGGGCATTTTGTTCCAAATTTAAGTCTGGGATTAAGTGTCCCAATGGATTTGAAAAAGATAACGGACTTTCCACTGGACGTTCATTTGATGGTAGAAAACCCTGAGAAATTTATTCCAAAAGTTGCAGGTTACGCCGAAATGGTTGCTTTTCATGCAGAATCTACTAAATATTTATTTAAAACTATAGATTTGATAAAAGAATACGGTGCAAAACCGATAATTGCACTAAATCCTTCTACAACTATAGACTGTTTAGAATACGTATTAGACGAACTTTACGGGGTTTTGGTAATGAGTGTTGAACCAGGATTTTCCGGTCAATCGTTTATAAACCCAATGGTTAAAAAAATAGACGTATTGAAAAAAAAGATAACTTCTGAAAATTATGATACTAAAATATTTGTTGATGGCGGAATAAATGTAAATACTGCTCCAAAAGTAGTAGCAGTAGGTGCCGATGCTTTAATTGCTGCTTCTGCAATTTATGGAAAAGAAGACATCAACTCTGCAGTAAACGAATTAAGAAACTCTGTAAACAGATTATAACTAATTTCACAATATTTATTTACTTTATTTACTTTATTTACATTTCTTACACTATTACTTAATAAATTTAAACTTTTAACGGTGACGCTTAATGATAGGTACAAAAAAAGGAATGAGGGATGCATACGGTGAAATTTTGGCCGAACTTGGTGCATCTAATGAAAATATTGTAGTTTTAGATGCGGATTTATCAGGCTCAACAAAAACGAGTATTTTTGCAAAAAAATTTCCAAAAAGGTTTTTTAATGCAGGAATTGCAGAACAAAACATGATTGGAATGGCAGCAGGTTTATCAAGGACTGGAAAAATTGTTTTCGCATCAACTTTTGCAATGTTTGCAACCGGAAGGGCATGGGAACAGATTAGAAATTCAATTGCTTACCCTAATTTAAATGTTAAAATATGTGCAACCCATGCTGGAATTACGGTTGGTGAAGATGGGGCATCTCACGAAATGACGGAAGACATTGCAATAATTCGTGCAATTCCAAACATGGTTGTAATTTCTCCATCAGACTATTTTGAAACAAAAAGTGCAATAAAATGGGCAGTTAGTTATAACGGGCCAGTCTATGTTAGAATGCCGAGAGGAAACACGGAAGTTATTTTTGAAAACGAAGAAGAAGCTAAGTTTGAATTTAAAAAAGCAAAAACATTAAAAGAAGGAACTAACTTAACAATTATTGCAACAGGGGAGCTTGTTTCAGAAGCACTCAATGCAAGCAAAATATTAAGCGAAAACAACGTTTCAGCAGAAGTAATTGCAATTTCAACAATCAAGCCAATCGATAGAGAAGCAATTAGAAATTCAAAAAATTTTATTGTTTCAGTAGAGGACCACAGTATAATAGGGGGCCTTGGTAGTGCAATTTCGGAAGTAATATCTGAAGAAGGATTAAACAAAAAGTTATTTAGAATTGGGATAAACGATGAATTTGGAAAATCTGGAAAAGCAGAAGAACTTTTAAAATACTATAAACTTGATTCAGAATCAATTGCAAAATCAATTCTTTCTAAAATTAATCCATAATATTTTTATTTGCATTTTTCATATAATGATATTGCCATAATCTTAATTATATTTTAATTAATTATTTTAAAGGTAGCGTTATGAAAAAAATTGGAATTTTGGAACTTTTAGTGGTAGTATCAATTGTAGCTACTACCGTTGCAATAGGCTATAATTTTTTAACACCTACTTCACAAAGATACGTTTTTGACGGTGAAGAAATGTACAAATGTGCATGGGTTTCAGAGACCATCCTTACCAAAGGATTTCCCCTCTATGCAAATATCGAAGGAAGGTACACGTTAGATGGTTTAGAATTTTCAGATACAGTACAGATTTTGTCTGCAAAAGGTGGGACTATCACCGCATTATATAATGATCGAGAAATAACCATTGGCGGAAAGCTTGCTTCAAGTGAAAATATTGCAGCAAATAAAATTTATTTAAGGCCCCTTGGAAATACACTTTTAAGGTACAATATCGAATCGATAACTGGAACTTCTTTTTCAGATATTTCTAAAAAAATTAGTTTAGACCAAAATGAAGTAACTGTTTTGGCAATTATTCTTGATGGTACTTTTGCAGTAGATTCAAAGTCATTTACTCCAACAGAACAGTTAAAAATAATGAATTACTTTAAATCTGAAACAAATTCCCCAAAAATTAATTTTGTTGACGGGGGATTAATTTTAAAAGGAAGATTGAACTTAAATGACCTTAAAAACCTTGATGACATAATTGATGTCGAAAAAATTGTAACTTCTAATCTTACAGTTAGTATTATTTTAAATGAGACAAAAAGTGAAATAAATATGAGTAATTACGAAAATGCAAAAGTAGCAACATGGATGTAATAACTATGAAAAATTTTATAGATTTTAAGGATTTAAAAGTTGGCCCCCACCACATTTTCGTTATATTATCTTCTTTATTCGTATTATTTTCAAGTGTTTCAGGATCTACATCACTAATTGTACTTTTTTCAAGCTTTTTCTTTTATATTTCATTTATTTCTGGAAAAAAACTACTTAAAAACCTTGAATTTAAGCCATATAAAATAGATTTTAAAAAGCATTATTTATTCGGCATTTTCCTTATATTTATCGGCGTATTATTTACGATTTTAGACTTATTATGGGTTAGGGGAGTTCCATTATTTGATCCAGTATCAAGAAAGTTTTTAAATGTTCTTTATACTGCATTATCTCATATGTTACCATTAGGATTTGCAATAGCCATTTCAAGTTCAAAATTAAGCCTTAAAAGAATAGTTTTATATTCGGTAGCATTTTCTGCTCTAATCATGCTTTTAGGATATCGGACGCAAGTAATTTTGTTATTACTTTCAACCGTATTTTCACTTTATTATTCAAAAAGAATAAAAAATAATGCACTAGTTTATTCATTTTTAGTACTTTTTATAGTTACTTTTGGGCTTTCATTTTTGAGACATTCCGTACTTGGAATTGGTGGAAACCCGATAACTTCAAGAATAAGCCTTACAATGAGCGTACTTGATGTAATTGTTAATAATTTTACCGGAACTTATGAAGGAATTATTCATACATCTATATTTTCATCATACGGTATAATTCCCGGTTCTAGATTTGGCCCAAGAACGTTAATTGCAAACAGTATTGGAATTACTGGAGTTACAATAACACCTACAATATTTGGAGCAGTTTTAATGGATTTTGGAATACTTGGAATTATTCCTTACTTTGGAATTTTCGGGTTACTTCTTGGAATTTCTCAAAAAATAGGCGAATGTTTAAAAGGGGCATATCTTGGAGTTTATTCAATAATGGCGGCATATTTTCTTATTGGGATAGAAACAGGAATATTGGACTTTGATGTAATTATGGTTTATTTATTGGGGGCAATTTTATCATTAAACGGCATTTTTAAGGGGATTTTAAATGTTAAAAAATAAATTTAATAATTTAGCTTTAAAAATTGATTCTAAATTTCATTTTGAACTTGATAATCCTGTGGTAATTATATCACTCGGACATTTGTTTTTATTTGTTCTTGCAATTCCATACTATGGAGAATTTGGACTAAATTCGCTTTTTAAAATGTTTTTATTTGTATTTGGGAATATTTTTGTATTTTCAATACCGTTTTTGTTTAATAATTTAAAAATTGGTAAATTAGAAAAACTGGATTTAAAGTTAATTTCTTGGATTTTAGTTATTTTAACGACATTTTACGGCATATTTTTACTTTCAAACAGCATAATATTTACAATAATAATTTTGGGAATTGTAGTTATTATTCTTGAAATTTTTATAAAATACTATAATTCTAAAGATATTGGGAAAATAACCCTATCAATTGGCGTGTTTTCATTTATTATACTGGTTTTAACAACAGGTAAAATTCCAATACTTGATTATGGAGTTAGAATGTCAATTTCAAATGACCCTTTAAGACTTATTTCGTCAGGAGCACTTATATTTGCAAGTTTTTTTAATTTTTGGTATTTTTTAATATCTTTTGTACTTATAACTCTTACGGGCTATAAGGCAAATGTAATCGGGTTAGTTAGTGCATATTTACTCTACAAATATAGGCTTAAAAAAATAGGTGCGGTAAAAATATTTTTTATAGGTTTAGTTTCCCTATTATTTTTAGGTTTGATGTCAAAAATAATCCTTGCATCATCTGGCCAAATTTGGACGCTAAATTTTATTGAAATACTTTCTTATAGGGCTTATTTTGATCTAATGACGTTAAATAAAATACTTTCAGTCCCACAGGTATTTTTTGGAAAAATCGTATTTATGCCGGGAGGGGAATCACAAATTGGAAATATTATCTATGGGTATACCCACAACATTACTTCAACAATGTTTGGCCCACTTTACCTTGAAATGGGGTATTTCGGCTTAATATTTACCCTAATATTTGGAATTATAAGTAAGTTAATATATAAAAAAAGTGATACTAAGATATACGCAATATATGGTGCAGTACTTTTATCAATGTGCGAAATAGGCATTAATTACGGTTTTTTGGTCGTTATGTTAATGTTTTTATATGTTTCTGAATCCCTTTCTAAAAAATCTGAAATATCTGCATAAGTAATTACGCTATGAACCATCTTCTAATTTCCCCTAAATTAACATCTAAGCTACTTATAAATTAAAATAACTAAAATAACTAAAATAAAAGATTTATTTATTTGTTATTTCAATGTTAAAGTGATAATAATGGTATCAATAAAAGATATCGGCAAAGATAATGTTCCTGAAGACAAAAAGTATATTATTATTGTTGTTGATATGGACGACGATATAGGAAGAAAAGCAAATATAAGAACCCCGATACTTGGTAGGGAGGATAATATTAATGCAGCTGTGCGTTTAGGTTTGACTGATCCAGGAGATAGTGATTTAAACTCCATACTTGGCGGAGTTCAGCACTACGATTACCTGAAAAAGGAAGGAAAGGACGTAGAAATTGCAACAGTTTCAGGAGATATTGATGTAGAGTCTGAAGTATGTGCAATTAGAATAAAAGAACAACTCGATTTTTTAATATATTTATATGAGCCGGACTTTATTTACCTTGTTTCAGATGGAAAAGAAGATGAACTTGTTTTAAAGTACCTTGAATTAAAAGACGTGTTTGTATGGAAAAAAAGAATAGTGATTAAGCAAAACGAGTCATTAGAATCAACTTACTATCTTATGCAGGAATTTATAAAAAAGACAATGTCTCAATATATCCCCTTGATATTCACATCGATTGGTTTTGCAATGATACTTTATGCATTATTTTCAGATTTAGGCTGGAGAATAATTTCAGGGTTAATCGGGATATATATTCTCTCAGAAGGAGTCGGATTAGTCGAATCAATTAAAAAAATGCTTAAAGAAAGTAGGAAAGGACTTGAACTTGGAAAATTATCTCCATTTGGGAATATTTTAGGATATTTAATAGTTATAGTGGGTATACTCTATTCATACAAGGTATCGGAAGACCCTGAACTTGCAATATTTTTTGGAAAATTCCTTTTTAACCTTGCAAACCCTTTAACGCTTGGATTTTTGGTTTTAGTAACGGTTAATTTTATAGATGACTTAATACATACTGAAAAAAGTATACTTTCCCTTTTAAAAAAGCTATTTTTTAATGTAATTTTGGCATTTATGTTAAGACAGATGTTTTTAATTTCCTCAGAATATTTAACTGGAGTAGCTTTTGAATTTACGACCCTTGCAATGTATATTATTGCATATATTTCGATATTGATTATACTTTCCGTTGTATTATTTCACGGGCCCAAAAAATCTAAAATATCACAAAAAACAGAAGAGTAACGTTGAGAAGATGATGAAAATTTGAAAACCTTTATTACGGTATTTTACAGTTAAGTGATATGGAAACTACATATCGAAAAACTGCTTTCTCTAATTGGTTGATTTATCACTTCAACTGAAAATGTAAAGCAGAACTATTCAATGAATTTTAACAATTGCTATAACTTATTTGCAGTTTCGGTATGGATTAGGAGAATATATGGCATGAATTTTGAATATATTCTTCTTTTAAATCACGCATAATGATTTTTTATTGTTACTGCTATTTCACTTGTATTAATTTAGTTTTCAGGATATTTACGGGAAAAATGGATAAATTGGAAGAAATGGTGAAATCTTATGAAAGAAATTGTAATCTGGCCAGCATACTTCGACTTAAAAAGGACTAAAAACGAAGGTAGGAAGGTTCCAAAAAGTTTTGGAGTATTAAACCCTAAACTAAAAGATATTGTAAGCATAATTGAAAAAATGGGTCATGAATATTCAATAGATAATAAAAAAAGTTATCCAAAAGAGCCGTGGGAAATATGCGGTTACTTAAAAGTAACCATTGATGAAAAGACGTCAAAACTTGACTTTTTAAAAGAACTTTGTAAAAGAATGAAGTAAATTATTTTGTAGGCTTTTTAGAGTTTTCTGATTCCTTAATTTCAAGTTCAGATAATAAAAAATTTGTTCTTTTTTCTAATTTATCATAATCTTTTGATAAGTCTTTATATTTTTCATAAAGTTCGTTTAGCTTATGATGTAAATATTCAAGTTCCATGTCTTTTTTAGATAAAATATCTTTTAATTGGTTATTCGTGTGGACTTCATGTTTATATTTGGATTCTAAGTCTAAATACGATTTTTTAGTATCTAAGTATATTTTTTTGATATTTTCGTATTTTTCCCGTGATACAACAGTTTCCTTCTTTTTTCGATACAGGCTAAACAAAAAGACCACGCCTTTAAATTTTTTAATTGTTTATTATCTTTGTAAGTGCTTTTGCGGCATCTTCCATTGAATTTTCATAACTTACATTGTTTTTCGTTAGTATTTCCCTTCCTTCTTTTTCATTGGTTCCCATCATTCTTACTGCAAATTTAAGTTCCGGCTTTTCTTTTAAAACATCTACTATTCCCTTTGAAACTTCATCACACCTTGTAATTCCTCCAAGGATGTTTATAAATGCGCCCTTAACACTATTTCTAGCAGTAGCCTTTAAAAGTGCACTTTTTACAATTTCTCTTGTGGCCCCCCCGCCAATATCTAAGAAGCATGCAGGATTTCCACCAAATTCCTTTACAACGTCCATACTAGCAAGTGTAAGCCCAGCACCGTTCCCTATAACTGCAATATCTCCATCGAGCTCAACGTATGCAAATTCTGACTTTTCTTGTTTTTTAAATTCTTCAAATTCCATGTAAGAATGTTTAAAGTATGCATCATCATCAACATTTAAAACAGCATCTGCAGCTAGAATTTTCCCTTCACTTGTAATTACAAGCGGATTTACTTCTGCAAGTACTCCATCCATTTTTTTAAATGCAGAATATACCTTACATATTATATCTGCAACTTTTGGTATTTCTTCAGAACTTAAACCTGCTTTTTTAAGCATATTTCTTGCATTGTAGGGTAAAAATTCACTACCTGCTTCAACAGGGTATTTTATAATTTTTTCAGGGGACGTCCTTGCAATTTCCTCGATATCTACCCCGCCTTCAGTTGAAAAGATAACTACGTTATTTTTCTCATTTCTATCAACTACAACTCCAACATAGTATTCCTTTAAGATTTTAATCTTTTCTTCAATTAAAAGCGACTCTACATGTTCACCCTTCACTTCTTTTCCAATTAAAGATTCTATTTTTGAATTTGCTTCATTTAATGTATCTGCAAATAAAATTCCGCCTGCTTTACCCCTTCCCCCAACTAAAACTTGTGCTTTAATTACAACTGGGCCTTCAATATCCTCTAATTTAGTTTTTGTAACAATTCCTTTTGGTATGGGTATTCCATTTTCATTGAAAATTCTTTTTGCTTCGTATTCGTGTAATTTCATGAAAATCACCAACATAATCTCGTTTCAGTAATAATATATCGGCTAAAATATAAAAATTTGATTAATGTATAAAATTACTTTTAAATTAACTGTGGTATTAATTATCTTTATATTAATTATCTTGATATGATTATAGAATTGATAAATTTTTCACAGTAGTCGCATCTTATTTTTAATGTGTCTTTTTGTTCAACTGTAAATTTGCTTTTTATGCCTTCTTTATTTGTAATGCAGTTTGGATTTGTGCATTTTACTATTCCATCAATTTTATTTGGAATGCCTACTTTGAATTTAGATACTACTTTACCGTCTTTTATGATATTTATGGTTGCGTTTGGAGATACTAGGGCAATTTTATTTACATCTGCTTTTGAAAGTGCAAGACCTTCAATTTTTAAAATATCTTTTAAACTGCCTTTTTTTGAAGATACATTAAGTGCTAAAGTTACGGGCATACTTTCATTAATTTTTAGTAAGTCATAAACCTTTAGGGCTTTAGAACTTTCGATATGGTCTATTACCGTACCATTTTCTATTGGTTTTACCTTTAGTTCCACTTTCATGGCTCCACCTATTTTTGATAAAAATTTAAAGTTCTTAAACTATATTTATATTGCAGTTTACATATTCAATTATCTTTGAAATCATTTCAAAAGCATCTTTTCTTTTAATATCTTCTTGTTTTTCAAGGTAATTTAGTAGCGTTTCTTTTTTATCCTCTAAAATTCCTGCCTTTTTAATTGCATTTTCATACGTCCTTAATGGGTAATATAAATTTTTTCCAGCATCTATAATATTTTGTGCGTCTATTTTAGTTATTATTCCTTCAACTAATGCACTATTTACCATTTCCCTAAAACTTACCATTGAAAAAGTTATCTGATTTAAGTTTTCATCAAAAGTTACAGCAACTTCATCGTCATCAAAAACAATTCCTGATTTGTACTTATAATAAACTTTCCCAATTCCAATCATTCCATACGTATCGAGTTCTGAAGCCCTTAAAGCACCCATTGATCCAGAACCGAATACTTTTACTCCATTTTCCATGATTTTTAATATCTCCCTATGGGATACAGCAGTATTTTGTAAAAAGCACCCGTCAATTATTCCTATAACGCCGTATTCTTTCATCTTTTCAAAAGTTAAATCTCCTCTTTTTATTGGAGGATATATGTCAACATCAAAATATTTCATAATACTCCTTATTTCGTTTTCTTTAACTGTTAATTTTGAAAAAATTGCTACTTTCATTCAGAAGCACCCCATAATAACTCAAAATAGCGTTTCTCTTCCTCTAAAACGACTTTATTAATTAAAGCTATACTGGACTCTTTGTTTTGAAAAAGTGCCTTGTCAGTCCAGTTGTGGCTCCCAACTATTACTGTATCGTCAATTATAATAAATTTGTTGTGGGTCTTTTTTGAATCGTGAAATTTTACAAGGACTTTTTTGCTTGAAAGGCGACTTTGTGCAAGGATATTTGAGCCAACGTCTTCTTCCAAGATTACACGAACCATAACTCCTCGATTACGTGCTTCTATTAGCTCATTTATTAATTCTGCTGTTTTTTCACTTTTATATATCGAAAACATTATTATATTAATTTCACGTTTTGCAGATTTTATTTTATTTAGTATATAGTAATAGTACTTTTCATCATTTAAAACTTCAATTCTATCATCAGGACAGACTTTACTATACGAATATTTAAAAGAATTCCTTAAAAGGCTTGAATATTTTATAAACAGGATAAAAAGCATGGATAACATCAAAAAATTTAAAATGGCAATATATGGATATATATTACTTAAAAATTCCATTAAAATCCCTAACTCTTTCATTTTTTACATATTTTAAATATTTAACAAATTATAACGAATTTTATTAAAATTTAATTTTTTTAAAAAACAATATATTTTTAAACATGATTGTATTAATTAATTTCTAAAAATATGTTTTTATTAGTAAGTGAAGTAAAAATGTCTAATTATTTTAAAATGTACTAATTTAATTTTTATGGTGATATTATGCTTAGTAATCAAGAAATGGATAATGTAATCCTTGAAGAAAGTAAATATGTCATAAATACGTATGGAAGAGTTCCAGCAGTTCTCGTAAAAGGGGATGGAATGAATGTATATGATATTAATGGAAATAGTTATGTTGATTTTCTTTCAGGAATATCTGTAAACAATGTTGGACACTGTCACCCTAAAATTGTTGAAACAATTAAAAAGCAGGCTGAAACACTTATTCACGTTTCAAATATATACTATAATATTCCCCAAGTAAATCTTGCAAAAAAACTCGTGAATATAAGTGGGCTTGATAAAGCATTCTTTTGTAACAGCGGTGCGGAGGCAAACGAAGCTGCAATAAAACTTTCAAGAAAGTATTCAAAAGCTTTTGGAAAAGAAGGGGAAATTATTACAATGGAGCATGCATTCCACGGTAGAACCCTAACAACGATTACTGCAACCCCTAAACCAAAGTATCAGGAAGGTTACGATCCATTACCGACAGGATTTAAGCATGTTCCTTTTAATGATATAGAAAAATTAAAAGAGTCCATTTCAAATAAAACCGCAGCAATAATGATAGAGCCAGTTCAGGGCGAAGGTGGAATTCATATTGCAGACCAAGAATATTTAAAAGCTGTTCGTGAGTTATGTGATGATAAAAATATTGTTTTGATATTTGATGAGGTACAGTGCGGGCTTGGAAGAACTGGTAAAATGTTTGCATTTGAACATTACGGTGTAAAACCCGATATAATAACATTAGCAAAGGCACTTGGTAGCGGAATCCCAATTGGTGCAATGATTGCAAAAGACGAAGTTTCAAATGCGTTTACTCCTGGAAGCCATGGTACTACTTTTGGAGGAAATCCTCTTGCATGCGCTACTGCAATTACTTCAATTAATTTAATTTCAGAACTTTTAAATAATACGAACGAAATGGGCGTTTATTTTACTGATAAATTGAAGAAAATTGAAGAAAAATATGACTTTGTAAGGGAAGTTAGATCAATTGGACTTATGACGGGACTTGAATTGAGTTTCAATGGTTCAAACATCGTTCAGGAAATGTTTAAACAAGGTTACCTTATAAACTGTACTTCAGATACGGTTTTAAGATTTTTACCTCCATTAATTATTCAAAAAGAGCATATTGATGGAATGGTATCAAGTCTTGATGATGTATTTTCAAAAATATAAATATAAATATAAATATAAATATAAATATAAATTTATTTTAAATTAAAATACAATTTATTTTAATAACATTGTATTAACATTAAGATATCACTTATACCATCATTTTTAAGGTTTTTTAATAGATTATCTTTTAATTTGCTTTAAAAAGTAAATTACTTTATAAATTACGCTTAATCTTTTTTTAAATGATAGTTGACAATACAAAAGCTTTATATCTTATTTTATTTAGATATATATTTAGGACTTTTAAAGTGGGGGTACTTTGAAAGGACTAACATTTGTTAACTTTTCGAATGTTTTATCGGGGGCGATAAATAGTGAATACAATAGAAAATGTAGATCGTAAATTAATAGAAAATCTAGCTAACTTGATGTCTAGCGAAGTTAGGGCAAAAATATATATTTACCTAAGAAAATATGATAAAAGCACTGTTGATGATATTGCAGACGGAACAGGAATATATCCTTCAACAGTAAGGGAATCTATTTTAGAAATGTATAATACTGGCTACGTTTCAAGAGAAAAGATGGATAAGGAAGGACTCGGTAAAAAGCCGTATTTGTATACTGCAGCAGCTCCTTCTGAAATAGTTAGAAAAATTTCAAAAAGTATTCAGGAAAAGTTAAATGACCTGATAATGGTTGATAGAAAATTAGAATCCGGAAAAGAAGGTGTTTCATCAAATCCTGTAAAAATTGTTGTTGATGAAAAATATACTGAATAACTTAATTTTTTAATTTCAATGCTCAAAAATTTAATTTATTTAAACTTTTGAAAATATTATTTTTTTAAGATTTTTTATCAATTTTTCCTTCAAATTCTTCTTCTTTTATTCTTTCTCCAGTTACCATATAAGCAGTCCTATCACCAATACTTGCACAGATGTTTCCAACTCTTTCAAGATATGTTCCAACTATCAAAAAGTCACTAGATTCCCCGATAGTCTTCGGATTTTCAATCATATGGCACGTCATTTCCCGATAAAGCGTTTTATATAATTCATCTATTTTCTTATCTGAAAAATATACCTCTTTTGCAAGTTTTAAATCTCTAGACTTAAACGAACAGGTGGAATCTTCAAGCATTTTTTGAAGCATTTCGCCCATTAATATTATGGTAGAACTATTTTTAGACCTTAAATAATTATTTTCAGAGTTTATTGTCGTTTTTGCAATTCTAGATGCCATATCTCCTATTTTTTCAAGTTTTGAAATAATTTTAATAACTGTTAAAATTTCTCTTAAATCGCCTGCAACGGGCTGTTGGCGAGCCATTAGCGAAATACACTTTTCTTCAATTTCCATTTCTTTTAAATCTATTTCATCATCGCCATTTTTTACAATTTCTGCAAGATTCTTATCTGAAGTTGTAAATGCCAAAATTGCATCTTCA
This sequence comes from Methanococcus vannielii SB, assembly GCF_000017165.1. Classification (NCBI taxonomy): domain Archaea; kingdom Methanobacteriati; phylum Methanobacteriota; class Methanococci; order Methanococcales; family Methanococcaceae; genus Methanococcus; species Methanococcus vannielii. Next base: position 479,161 of record NC_009634.1, on the reverse strand, counting down.
AGCGATTTTTTGCACATTTTTGACATTTCAAGAACTAAATTTTCAACTAATTCCATCTGCTTAGAGAATTCGTTTCTTACCATGGTATCACCGGAATTTAAAATTATAACGTAATACTAAATTATCCAAATCTTCCACTAATGTAATCCTCAGTTTTCTTTTCTTTTGGTTCTACAAAGAGTTTATCAGTACTGTTAAATTCAATCAAGTCTCCAAGCATGAAGAATCCAGTATAGTCAGAGACCCTGCTTGCCTGCTGTAAATTATGAGTTACTATTACGATAGAATACTCTTTTTTTAGTTCAACCATTAAATCTTCTATTTTTAGCGTTGAAATTGGATCTAGTGCAGAACAAGGTTCATCCATTAAAATTACATCAGGTTTTACTGCAATCGTTCGTGCAATACAAAGTCTTTGTTGTTGCCCGCCTGAAAGTTTTAGGGCAGATTTTTTAAGATCATCTTTTACATCGTCCCAAAGTGCTGATTTTTTCAATGCCCATTCAACAATTTCATCAAGAGTCTTTTTATCACTTATTCCGTGAATTTTTGGGCCATATGCAATATTTTCGTAAATTGTCATTGGAAACGGGTTTGGCTTTTGAAAAACCATTCCAACACGTTTTCTAAGTTCTACAACGTCTACATCCTTTTCATAAATATTTTTCCCGTCAAGAGTGATTTGCCCAGTAATTTTTACGTTCGTAATTAAGTCATTCATTCTATTTAGGCACCTTAAAAACGTGGACTTCCCACAGCCACTTGGCCCAATTAATGCAGTAATTTTGTTCTCATAAACTGGAAGATTTATATTATTTAAAGCCTGTTTTTCTGAATACCACAAATTTACATTTTTTGAATCCATTTTTATATTCATAAACTGCACCTTAAAGAATTTTTAGCCATGTGAAAGCTTAAATTTATTTTTAATAATATTTGCAATTCCAAATAGTATAAACATAATCGTGATTAAAACTAGTGCAATTCCATACGCTAGTTTGAGCTCTTCAGCATTTGAATATTCTGTTGCAATAATATAGAGACTAAATGAAAGAGTTTCAACCCTGTTAAATAGCCCCAATCCAAACGAAAATGCAGTTGCAGCAGTAAATATTATTGCAGCAGTTTCTTCGGCACATCTACCCATTGCAAGAATAATTCCGGTAATAATTTGGGGGAGTGCTGATGGAATTACGACTTTTAATATAGTCTGCCATTTTGTAGCCCCTAATGCAAGACTTGCTTCCCTAAGTCCTGGCGAAACTGATTTTAATCCCTCTTCAGTTGCCCGTATAATTATTGGCAGTATCATAAACGAAAGAGTAAGTCCCCCAATAAGGAGCGATGGGCCAACTGTTTTTATTGCAATTGCATATCCAAAAAGGCCAAAAACTATTGAAGGGAGTCCTGCAAGGCTGTCTGATGAAAACCTTATAATTTTTGTAAGGAGATTATCTTTTGCATATTCTTGAAGGTAAATTGCTCCAAATATGCCAAATGGAATTGATAGTAGGACTGCTAAAATAACTAATGCAAGCGTTCCAATAATTGAATTCCAAATTCCGTCAAAAGTTCTTTCAATTCCAAGGATTACTTTTAGCGGGTTTGAGTCCCCAAAGAAAAACTCCATATTTATGACCCCAATGCCGTTTAAAAACACGTAACCCACAATAGTAAAAAGAATTCCTATAACTAAGAATCCAAACAGGTAGAATATACTAAATACGATTTTTTCCTCAATTTTTGCTTTTTTAGCGTCATTCAAAGTTCCACCTGTTAATCCCATTTTATTCGGTATTTTTTATTTACGTACTGGGAAATTATATTCAAAATAAGTACCATTAAAAATAATACGAGCCCTGTTGCAAACATTGCATAATATATTGGGCTTCCAGATGCCGTTTCTTTAATATTTAAAACAATATGGGACGTTAAAGGCCTTACTGGATCAAAAATTGATGTAGGAATTAATGCCCAGTTTCCAGCAACCATTAGTACAGCCATAGTTTCGCCAATAGCTCTACCCATCCCTAAAATTATTCCAGAAATAATGCCACTTAATGAAGCTGGAAGAATTACTTTTTTAACCGTTTGCCATCTCGTGGCCCCTAATGCAAGACTTCCTTCTTTTAAGTGGTAAGGTACTGAATTTATTGCATCTTCTGAAATAACTGTAATTGTTGGTAAAATCATAATTCCAAGAATTATCGATGCAGAAAACCAGCTGTAGCCCGGATTTGTATTGAATATGTCCCTTATCAATGGAACAAAAAGAACCATTCCAACAAAACCGTAAACTACTGATGGAATTGCGGTTAAAATTTCAATTGACGGCCTTAATATCTTTTGAATTTTTTTAGGTGCAAGTTCCGCTAAAAATATTGCACAACCTACTCCTAACGGTATTGCAAATGCTAATGCAAGGATTGTAACTAAAAATGAACCGACAATCATTGGAAATATTCCATAAAATCCTCTAAATGGGTTCCAATCAAGTCCAAATATAAAATCTATTGGACTAACTGTATTAAAAACAGGTAAACTGCTTACTATTAAAAAAAGCACCATTGAAAAAATAACTGCACTTGATAAAAGTGCGCTTAATTTTATTACAGATTCGATTAGTGCTTCAGCAGTATTTTTACGCATTTATTTCACCGGAGTTGTAAATTATAATAATAACAGGAATCTAACGATATAATGCTAATAATCTAATTAATATCTAAAAATTCATTTTTCAAATAATTAAACATCTAGTAAAATTTTTAGTAACGTTTAATAAAGTTTAATAAAAAATATTAATTTAGTTCTTATAATTTAATTGTACTAATTACATATAATTATTTCAAAAGTTTTTATACTTCTATACTTACTTTATCTGCATGTATCCTTTTTCTTTAACGATTTCTTGACCTCTATTACTTAATAAAAAGTCAATAAATGCTTTTTCACTAGGGTTAGGGTCGCCATTTGTTACAACGAGTAAATCTCTTGAAACGATATATTTTCCGCTAAGTGCGTTTTCTTCAGTAGGTTCAACACCTTCAAACTTAACGCCTTTTACAGCTTCATCAAGATATCCAATTGAAAGGTATCCTATACCATTTTTATCGGCCCTTACTGAAGCTTTCATTGCACCATTTGAAGCAACTACAACAGCTCTTTTAGTAATGTCTGCTTTTGAAATTGCTTTTTCAAAGAATACTTCTCTTGTACCACTTTGTTCATCCCGCGTATAGACGTTAATTGGTGCATCAGGCCCACCAACGTCTTTCCAGTTTGTAATTTCGCCAGCATATATTTTAATAGTCTGTTCTTTTGTTAATCCTGAAATTGGGTTTTCAGGGTTTATAATTATTGCAACACCATCTTTTGCGATTACGTGAACTTTCAAACTAGGGTAACTTTCAAATTCTGATTTTTTGACGTCTCTTGAACTCATTCCAATATTATTTAAATTTTCACCGGATTCTTTGATTCCAAGTCCTGAACCTCCACCACTTACTTCAATCATGTAATTTCTGTTTTCAGTCATGAATTTTTTTGCGGATTCTTCTATAATTGGAAGAACAGTTGTTGAACCTGAAATTTTTAATATGGCAGGCTGTAAATTATCTTGATTTGAATTATTATCGCTAATACAGCCACTAATCGCTAAAACGATAGATAGTAAAACTGTACCGGCCACTAAACCTATAACCTTTCTCAAAGTAACACCTCAAATATTTTCCATGTTATACCCTATACGTTAAATGTATATAAATGTTTCTAAAATGGTACTTTAGTTCATATTATATGAATAAAATATTTTTTTATTAATTATATAATACAAAAAGTAAAAATAAAATAAAATAAAATAAAAATAAAATTTTTAGAATTTTAGTTTTAACTGCTATTTTATAGATAATTATCTCTTAAATTTTCTTAAACTATATTTCATTTCTTTTAATTTCTTTTAATTTCTCCTTAAATTGTTTTTAGCTGTTTTTTAACTACCCATATCTAACCATAATTTAAAATGGAAAATATTATCGAAAAGGTAAATTGACTCTACAAAATATTATATATCTGAGTAGTGTAAATAGAAAATGTGATTTTAGTTATTTTTATTAAAGAAACGTGAAAAGCGCCCATGGAGGATTTAAAATGAAACTGATAACATGGCTTAAAGACCTTAGAAATGAAGATGTAGATATTGCTGGTGGAAAAGGAGCATCGCTTGGTGAAATGTGGAATGCAAAATTACCGGTTCCCCCCGCATTTGTTGTTACTTCTGACGCTTACAAATACTTTATTGAAGAAACGAAGTTAAAAGATGAAATTAAACGAGTTTTATCAAATATTGACGTTAATAATACTGAAGAATTGATTTCTGCTTCAAAAGAAGTTAGGGGCGCAATTGAAAAGGTAAAATTGCCAGATGATTTAAAAATCAGTGTTATCGAGGCATACAATACACTTTGTGAAATGGGTGGTGAGGAGGAATCTTTTGTTGCAGTTAGAAGTTCAGCAACTGCGGAAGATTTACCTGATGCAAGTTTTGCAGGACAACAGGAAACTTTTTTAAACATGAAAGGAAATGAACAGGTTTTAAAAGCAGTTCAGGAATGTTTTTCATCATTGTTTACTCCAAGAGCTATTTTTTACAGGGAAGAGAAAGGTTTTGACCATTTTCAAGTTGCACTTGCTGCAGTAGTTCAAAAAATGATTAATGCAGATCAAGCAGGCGTAATGTTTACGGTAAACCCAATAAACCACGATTACAATCAAATGGTAATTGAAGGTGCATGGGGACTTGGTGAAGGCGTAGTTAGTGGAACGGTAAGCCCTGACACGTATATTATTGAAAAAAATACTGAAAAAATTGTGGATATAAACGTTGCAAGAAAAAATACGATGTTTATAAAAGAAGATGGCGTTACAAAAGAAGTTGAAACTCCAGAGGATTTAAAAGAAAAACAGGTTTTAACAGAAGAATTAATTTTAAATCTTCAAAAAGTAGGTAAAACAATTGAAAACCATTATAAAATGCCAATGGATATCGAGTGGGCAATTAAAAATGGGGAAATTTACATGCTTCAGGCAAGGCCAATTACAACACTTGGTGGGAAAAAAGAGGTAAAACAATCCCTAGATCAAGATGGAAAAATATTATTAAAAGGAATTGGTGCATCTCCTGGAATTGACTTTGGAAAAGTAAAAATAATTTCAGAAATTGAACAGATTGGAAAAATTTTGGAAGGAGATGTTTTAGTTACAAAAATGACGACCCCTGACATGGTTCCTGCAATGAAAAGGGCAAGTGCAATTGTAACTGATGATGGAGGATTAACTTGCCATGCTGCAATTATTTCAAGAGAGCTTGGAACTCCTTGTGTAGTTGGAACAAAAGAAGCTACAAAAGTTTTAAAAGATAATTCTTGTGTAACTGTTGATGGCGAAAAAGGAATGGTATACGACGGTAAAATCGGTAAAAAGGAAGAGAATATTCAAACTCAGGTAATTTACGCCGGTTCACAAGTAATTACTGCAACAGAAATAAAAGCAAATGTAAGTATGCCTGAAGTTGCAGAACGGGCTGCCGCAACAGGAGCTGACGGTGTAGGCCTTTTAAGGGCAGAACACATGATTTTAGGAACTGGAGTACACCCTGGAAAAATCTTGAAAGATAAGGGGGAAGATGCATTAATTGAAGTATTTTCTGAAGGAATTAGAAAAGTTGCAGATGCGTTTTACCCAAGGCCTGTTACATATAGAACACTTGACGCTCCAACTGATGAATTTGTGGGTTTAAAAGGGGGAGAAGATGAACCTCACGAACACAACCCGATGATGGGGTGGAGAGGAATTAGAAGGGGACTTGATCAACCTGAAATTTTAAAATGTGAATTAAAAGCAATCAAAAAACTAAGGGAAGAAGGTTACCGAAATATCAATGTAATGATTCCATTAGTTACAAATGTTGATGAAATTAGAAAGGTAAAGGAAATTTCAAATGAAGTGGGTTTAAAATTAATGCAAGACGTGGAATTTGGCGTAATGATTGAAACCCCTGCTGCAGCTTTAATAATTGATGAGATTATAAAAGAAGGAATTGACTTTGCAAGCCTTGGAACAAACGATTTAACTCAGTACACAATTGCAATTGATAGAAACAATGAAAACGTTTCAAAATATTATCTTGAAAACCACCCTGCAGTTATGAAACTAATTGAACTTGTAATAACCTCATGCAAAAGTGCAGGTGTTAAAACTTCAATCTGTGGGCAAGCTGGAAGCCGACCACAAATCGTTGAAAAATTAGTTGAATGGGGAATTACAAGTATTTCTGCAAATATTGACGCAGTAGAAACAATTAGAAACGTTGTTGCAAGAACTGAACAAAAAATTATTCTTGAAGCAATAAGGAAGCAGAAATAGTTTTTAAATAATTTAGTTATTTTTTTAAAATTATTTTTAAAATTATTTTTAACATCATAAAATTATTTTTAAAATATATTTAATTTACAGTTATTAATTACTGTTAACTTCAATTTACAATTAAATATGGTTTTTAAGGTGTTTTAATGAAAAAAGTTATTGTTGGCGGAACCTTTGATATATTACATAAAGGTCATGAAAAGCTTCTTTTACATGCTTCAAGTTTTGGAAAGTTATTTATCGGCCTTACAAGTGATGAATTTGTAAAATCATATAAAAAACATGAAGTAAATTCATTTAATTTTCGAAAAAATAAATTAATGAATTTTTTAGATAAATTTAAAATTGAATACAAAATAATGGAAATAAATGACCTATTTGGAGACTCAATTTTTGAAGATTACGACGTAATTGTTGTAAGTATTGAAACTAAGGAAAATGCGGAAAAAATAAATAAAATAAGGATTGAAAAGGGATTAAAACCCTTAAAAATAGAAATTTGTGACTTTTTGCTTGCGAAAGATTCAATTCCAATATCGGTAACAAGAATAAGGAATGGATTTATTGATATTAAAGGTAATTTACCTAAAAAATGTAATATGTAATTAAAATGAATTGTCTATAAATTTAAAAAGAGATAATTAAACAGATGATATTTTATGGAAATCATGTACGTTATTGTATTTTTGATTTTAATTGGATATTTTTCAAGACATTTTAAGATACTCGATGAAAAAGATAGAATGGTGTTAAATAAAATTGTAATATATATTGCAATGCCTTCAACAATATTTTTATCACTAATTAAAAACGTAACTCCTGCCGACTTGCCGGAATTCATGAAACTTCCATTTATAATCCTTATTTCAACTTTAATATGTGCAATCTTAGCATATTTTGTTGGAAAGCGATTAAAGTTAGATAATAAATCACTTGGCGGGTTTATTTTAGTTTCATCAGTTGGAAACACTGGTTTTTTAGGTTATCCAGTAATTTTAGGATTTTATGGAACTGAAGGCCTATTAAGGGCAATTTTTTGTGATATGGCAGCAATATTTGTAAGTATGTTTTTAGGAACATATATTGGAGTTAGGGTAAGCGGGATAAAGAAAAATGTAATGCTTGAAGTTATAACGTTTCCCCCACTTTTAACGGCAATTTTAAGTGTGTTACTGGTTTTAATTAATTTTGAGCTTTCAAATCTTCCAAAATTTATGGTAATGTCTTTAGAATATATGTCAAATGCGACAATTCCTTTAATAATGCTTTCTTTAGGACTTTCCTTATCCCCAAAAGCTGCAAAATTTGGATTAACTTACGGAATTTTAGCTTCAATATTTAGGATGGTAATTTCACCATTAATTGCATTTCCAATTTCCGAAAGCCTTTTATCGAATCAGCTAGATAAACAAGTAGCGGTTATGCAGTCTGCAATGCCTTCTGCAATGATGCCTTTGGTATTTGCGGTTATTTATGATTTGGATGTAAAACTCGTTGCATCAGCATGTTTTATATCAACTGTCATTTCATTAGGGGTTTTACCTATAATATACATGTTAATTTAAGAGAGTAGTCATCATGATTATAACAAGCTTAATATAAATCCAACTTAATATGCATTTATATTATATTTTGATTATTTGTAATACGCCATATAGGTATTATATATTGTATTATATTTTGTATCATATGGTGTAATATACTTTGTATCATATATGGCATATCGTATTTTTCAAGATATGTTGTAATAATGTTTTATGTAACTGCCAAAATTAGAACGGGGTAATAATTAATGCTAAAAAAAGCTATCATACCTGCCGCAGGATTTGGAACAAGGCTTCTTCCAATTACAAAGGCGCAACCAAAAGAAATGCTTCCAGTTTTAGGAAAACCAATAATTCAATACGTAATTGAAGATTTGGCAAGTGCAGGAATAGAAAGTATACTTGTAATTACGGGTAGGGGAAAATCTGCAATTGAAAACCACTTTGATAAAAATTTTGAACTTGAAGAGCGGTTAAAAAAAGATGAAAAGTGTGAAGCTTTAAAAACAATTCAGGAAATAAATGATTTTGCACATATTTATTATATCAGGCAGGGAAAACAAAAAGGATTAGGGGACGCAGTTTACTGTGGAAGGGAGTTTATCTGCGAAGACTATACAGTTATAATGGTTGGAGATACGATATATTCAGGAAACGTTCCAAAAAAATTAATTGAAATCCATGAAAAATACGGCTGTTCAGTAATCGCTTTAGAACGAGTTCCAAAAGAAAATGTACATAAATACGGCGTAATTTCTGGAAAAGAAATTGAAAAAGGAATTTTTGAAATAGATGACCTTGTAGAAAAACCAAAAGTAGAAGAAGCCCCATCTAACCTTATAATTACTGGAGCATATCTTTTATCTTCAAAAATATTTAAGCACCTTGAAAATACTGAACCTGGAAGGGGAGGGGAAATCCAACTTACTGATGCAATGAAAATGCTTTTAAAAGAGGAAAAAATAATAGGCGTTGAAGTTGATTTTAAACGGTATGATATTGGAGACATTAAAGGATGGCTTGAGGCAAACGTTGAACTTGGAATTGATAACATTGACGGGTTTAAAGAGTACATTCAAGATTTGTGTAATAAATAAAATACATATCACTTTGATCAACCTTTTTCAAAGGTTGTTGATAACATTGGCGGGTTTAAAAAATACCTTACGAAATTGTGTAAATAGTTGTATAGTTAATTATGTAAAATTTAATGAATAATTTAAATTTACTTTTTTAAATTAATTGGTAAATTAAATTAATTGGTAAAATCAAGGTGAAACTTTGAAAATTTTAGTAACTGGCGGTGCAGGGTTTATTGGAAGCCATATTGTTGATTTATTAATTGAAAATGGGCATGATGTAACAATTTTAGATAATTTAAGTACTGGAAATGAAAAAAACATAAATAACTCCGCAAAATTTATAAACGGAGACATATTGGATAAAAATTTAGATTTAACAGGATTTGAATGCGTAATTCATGAAGCAGCACAGATTAATGTTAGAACATCTGTTGAAGACCCTATTTTAGATGCAAATATAAATATCCTTGGAACAATCAATATTTTAGAAAAAATGAAAGAATATGGTGTAAAAAAGATTATTTTTTCATCTTCCGGCGGTGCAGTGTATGGGGAACCAAAATATTTACCGGTTGATGAAAAACACGATGTAAATCCACTTTCACCATATGGATTAAGTAAATTTTGTGCAGAAGAATATATCAAATTATATAATAGACTTTACAATATCGAATACTGTATTTTAAGGTATTCTAATGTTTATGGGAAACGTCAAGACCCCCTTGGTGAAGCAGGCGTTATTTCAATCTTTATTGATAAAATGAAAAAAGGAGAAAGTCCAATAATTTATGGAAATGGAAACCAGACACGGGATTTTGTAAATGTTAAAGATGTTTCAAAAGCAAATTTAATGGCATTAAATTGGAAAAATGAGATTGTAAATATTGGTTCTGGAAAAGAAACATCTGTAAATGAACTTTTTAAGATTATATCTTCTGAAGTCGGCTTTGATAAAAATCCAATTTATGAAAAAGAGCGAGATGGCGAAGTTTATAGAATTTATATTGATTATAATTATGCTAAAAGTTTAGGATGGATTCCAGAAGTTGAAATGGATAATGGAATTAAAGATATTTAATTAAATTTTTTATTTTTAAGGGGATAATTTTTGAGTTATAAAGATAGAATGATTAAGGGTGCTGCATGGAATTTTTTATTCTTAATGTTAGCAGCCCCTATTGGTTATTTTGTAAGAATATTATATGCAAATTCACTTTCAAAAGTTGAAGTAGGCCTTTTCTATGCAATTTTAGATTTAATCAGCATGATTGCAATTTTTAGAGGTTTAGGATTAGGTAATGCAGTAATATACTTTATTCCAAAATTTTTAGTTCAAAATAGGTATGATTTAATAAAATCAACACTATTATACGTTTTAATAATTCAAACAGGAATGGCAGTTTTAATTGCATTTTTAATGTATTCAATGTCCCCTTTAATTATAAAATACTATATAAATAGTCAAGGCCAGTTTGGAAATCTTGAAGCTATTTCTACGGTATTTATAATAATGGTTTTTGGATTTTATATATTTGATGGGATAAAAAACTTAACTGTTAACTCATTACTTGGATTTCAAAGTCAAAAAATATATAGTACATATACTTTTTTAAATATATCAAGTGTTTTAGTTTTATCTTTTATTTTTATTTACTTTGGATTTGGCGTTTATTCTCCGCCCTTAGCATATACAATTGCTCCAATTTTAATGATTCTAATCTATGGGACAATTTTTTTAAAAAAGATATTTCCAGAATTTTTTATTGAAAAGTTTTCTTTTTCAAAAAAACTTTTAAAAGATATTTTTACATACAGTATGCCGATAATGTTTGGAAGTGCCGGGTTTATCATAATGGGATACCTTGATTCAATATGTTTGACATACTTTACAGGACTTGATTCGGTTGCAGATTATAGGAACGTTGCAATGCCGACAGTTTTAGTATTAAGTTATTTTGCATCTTCAATATGTTCTGTAATACTTCCAATGAGTACCGAAATGTGGGAAAAAGGTGAAAAAAAGAATCTTTCAGAGGGTTTAAAAAAGGTATTAACATATTCATTTATAATTTCAATTCCTTTTTCAGTACTTTTATCATATTTTCCAACTGTTTTAATAAATCTATTTTTCAATGAAAATTATTTAACTGCAGCTCTTCCAATGTCAATTTTAAGTTTTGGAATAGTCTTTTTATCAATGAATAATATTGTATTTAATGTCTTTAATGGAATTGGAAAACCATACCTTTCAACTAAAATATTATATATTGGGGCAATTTTTAATTTAATTTTTAATTTAATTTTAATTCCAAAATTTGGAACGAGTGGTGCAGCATTTACTACCACATTAAGTTATATTTTAATTCAAATTTTACAAGTTAATTACTTAAATAAATTTTTAGATTATAAATTTCCAATTAAAAAATTTATATTATGTATTTTTTCCTCAATATTGGCATTTATTCCTTTAATATTTATAAAAGGAATGAGTTTTAATGAATATATATTAATTTTATTATTCGGCATAGTCTATTTAATTGTGTATTTTTTGAGCATAATTTTACTAAATATTATTAAGATATCTGAATTAAAAACTTTTAAATTCTGGTGACTTAAATGAAAATTTCAGTAATTGGGACAGGTTATGTTGGATTAATTCAAGCAGTGGGCTTAGCAAATTTTGGTTTTAAAGTTATAGGGATAGATATTGATGATTCAAAAGTTAAAATGTTAAATAATGGAATTTGTCCATTATATGAAGAAGGTTTGGAAGAACTTTTAAAAAAACACACAGGAAAAAATTTAGAATTTACAACATCCTATGAAAAAATAAAAGATTCTGAAGTTATTTTTTTGTGTGTTGGAACGCCACAAGACAATAATGGAAATACTGATTTAAAATATATTTTTTCAGCAGTTGATAACTTAAAAAAACATATTTCGGGTAAAAAATATTTAGTTGTAAAATCAACTGTTCCAATTGGGACAAACCAGCTTTTAAAAGAACGTTTAAATGGATATAATATTGAAATCATATCAAATCCAGAATTTTTAAGGGAAGGAATGGCTTTAAAAGATTTTTTAAATCCTGAAAGAATAATTTTAGGTTTTGATGAAAATGATTTATCTTCAAAGGAAATTTTGAAATACATTTATCAATATTTTATTGAAAAAAATATACCCTTGATATTAACAAATTACGAAACTGCAGAAATGATAAAATATGCTTCAAATGCATTTTTAGCAACAAAAATTTCATTTATAAATGAGCTTTCTAAATTAGCAGACAAAACAAATGCGGACATAAAAACCGTATCTTATGCAATGGGACTTGATGATAGAATTGGGAAAAAATTTTTAAATGCGGGAATTGGATATGGAGGGTCATGTTTTCCAAAAGATGTAAAGTCTTTAACAAAACAGTTTGAATCTAAAGGTATCGATCCAAAACTTATGACTGCAACAGATAGCGTAAATGAAAACCAAGTAAAATGGTTTTTTGAAAAAATTAAAAATTATTATGGGGATATTTCAGGTAAAACTTTTGCAGTTTTAGGTTTAGCTTTCAAACCCGATACTGATGATTTAAGGGAAAGTGCTAGTATAAAACTAATTGATTTGCTACTAAAAGAAGATGCAATTATAAAAGGTTTTGATAATGTTAAAAGAGCAAGAGAAAATGCATATAATATGTATACATTAGATAAATCAAAAGCATTTTATGGATATAATTTATATATTTTAGATAGTTTGGTAGAAGCAGTTACCGGGGTTGATGGAATAATTTTTGCTGTTGAAGATACTAAATTTAATACTATTGACTTTGAAAATATTTTTAATATGGTTAATGAAAAAGTCATATTTGATGGCAGAAATATAATTGATAATGAAAAAATTAAAAAAATCGAGTTTGAGTATATTGGAGTTGGATTAAGATGAAAATTTTAGTTACTGGTGCAGCTGGGTTTATAGGGTTTAGTTTTTCTGAAAATATTTTAAAAAATACTGAAATTCAAATAATTGGGATTGATAATTTAAATCCATACTATGATGTAAAATTAAAAGAAAAAAGGCTTGACATTTTAAAAGGATTTAAAAATTTTAAGTTTTTTGATGAAGATATTATAAATTACGAAGAATTAGATGAAATTTTCAATTTAGAAAAACCTGATTTAATAGTCCATCTTGCAGCACAGGCTGGAGTTAGGTACTCTTTAGAAAATCCGCATGTTTATGAATACAGTAATAATTTAGGAACATTAAATATTTTTGAACTTGCTAAAAAATACGGTATTAAAAGAGTTATTTTTGCATCATCTTCATCAGTATATGGCGGAAACGAAAAAACACCTTTTTTGGAATCAGATAATGTCGATAAACCGGTTAGTTTATATGCTGCAACTAAAAAATATAATGAATTAATTGCACATGTTTATAATCATTTATATGGGATAGAAATGATTGGTTTAAGATTTTTCACGGTTTATGGTGAATTTGGAAGGCCCGATATGGCTTACTGGAAATTCACTAAAAATATATTGGAAGAAAAACCAATTGATGTTTATAATTACGGAAAAATGAAAAGGGATTTTACATATATTTCAGATATAGTTGAAGGGATAAAATCAGCAGTTTTTTTAAGTAAAAAAATAGATTATGAAATATTTAATCTTGGCGGGGATAACCCTATTGAATTAGAATACATGATTTCCTTAATAGAAAAAGAAACTGGGAAAAAAGCCATTAAAAATTACTTACCCGTGCAAGAAGGGGATGTTTTAATTACAATGGCAGACTTAACAAAATCAAAAGAAAATTTAAAATATTATCCTAATATATGCATAGAAGAAGGAATAAAAAGGTTTGTTAAATGGTATATTCAAAATAGGTATTAAACTATAAACTGGGAAAAAATGAAATTACTTTATTTAGCCGATGGATCAAGTACTCATACATATAAATACATTAAATACTTTTTAGAAAAAGATTGTTACGACATAACTCTATTTTCAATGAGGCCTGTTTTAAAAGAAATAGAGAATCTCAATATAGAAATAATTCAAAATAAAAATGTTCCAAATGCTTTTTTACTTTGGCTGTTCTATTATATATTTGCCCATTTAAGATATGCCCCTACATTAAAAAAGATAAATTGTGACATAATACATGTCCATGACGTATACCAATTTGGATTATTTGGTATGTTTAGTGGTAAACATTATATATTAACACCTTGGGGTACGGATGTTTTAATCCAACCTAAAAAAAATCCGATATATCGTGCAATATTGCCACAAATTTTCTCTAAATCAAAATATATTATTTGTGACGGGGAAAATATGGTTGATGAAATAAAGAAATATTGTAAAGATACGCATAAAATCAAAATGATAAGATTTGGAATAGACATAAAAGTGTTTTCAAAAAACAAAAAAAGTAACTTTTTAAAAGTTCAAAACGAAGATAGGGTTTTAATTATCTCAACAAGGAATTTAAGGCCTATTTATGATATCGAAACATTGATAAATGCTGCAAAAATCATAATAGATAGAAATAAAAAAGTTCAATTTTTAATAATTGGAGAAGGTTCTAAAAAAAATGAGTTAATTAATTTAACAAAAAATCTGGGAATTTCCGATAATATTAGTTTTTTAGGCAATATTCCGCATGAACAAATGCCGATGTATCTATCTTCTTCGGATATTTATGTATCAACCGCATTGTCTGATTCTGGACTTTCATGTAGTACTGCAGAAGCGATGGCATGCGGGCTACCTGTAGTTATTACTGATTTTGGCGATAATTCAGAATGGGTTAAACCAGATGTAAATGGATATTTATTTGAATCAAAAAATCCCGAAGAGTTAGCAAATTCATTATTAAAGTTAATAGATGATACCGGAAAAAGAATTGAAATGGGTCAAAATAATATTAAACATATAAACAAAAATTATAATTATTATCTAGAAATGGAAAAAGTTGAAAAAATTTACAAAGAAGTACTCGGGTGTAAAAATGGACAATGAAAAAGCCATAATCATTGGTGCAGGGGGCGCTGGAAAAGAACTTTTGAATGAATTTATAGCTGGTTCATATCCAATAAATATTTTGGGATTTATAGATGATAACGTAACTGAATCAATAAAAAGTTTCCCAATCCTCGGTAAAATTGAAAATTTAAAACAAATTATACCAAAATATGGTATAAAAATAGTTTTTATTGCAATGCCTGCTACTGAAGGTGAATTACTTAAAAAAATTTATCTTGAATGTATTAAGTTTCCAGTTAAAATTAAATTAATACCAAGATATTCTGAAATATTATTAAATAGGGTTAATCTAACCCAATTAAGGGAAATTTCTGTTGAAGACATTATTGGAAAAAAGGTTACAAAAAAAATGTTTGAAAATATCTCAAAAAAGGTTGAGGGTAAAACATTTATTGTCTTTGGTGCTGCTGGATCTATTGGCTCAAAATTATGTCAACAAATTGCAAGTTTATGCCCTAAAAAATTAATCATGGTCGACTGGTCAGAAAATGGAATGTTTTATCTAGAAGACAAGATAAATAAAATTATTAAGACAAATGATAAGGTTTCATTAAATAATTTTTCATACTATATTGGAAATATTCAAGATGAAGTCCGCATGAATCAAATAATTGGTAGTGAAAAACCAGACGTAATTATTAATGCTGCAGCATATAAACACGTTCCACTAATGGAATTAAATTACTATGAAGCTATCAAAAATAATGTAATGGGTTCAAAAAATTTATATGAAATTGCAATCAAACACCAAGTAAAAAATTTTATATTAATATCTTCAGATAAGGCTGTAAATCCGACAAATATTATGGGCGTTACAAAAAGAATAACTGAAAAAATGATGCATTACTATGCATCACTAGACAATTCAAAAACTTCCTTTTTAGCCGTTAGATTTGGAAATGTAATAAATAGTAATGGAAGTGTTATACCTACATTTCAAAAACAAATTAGGGAAGGCCGTATAACAATAACTCATAAAGATATTATTCGGTATTTCATGAGTATAGATGAAGCTGTTTATTTGATATTACAGTGTTGGGTTCAAGGAACTAATGATGAAATATTTGTTTTAGATATGGGGGAACCAATTAAGATTATTGACCTTGCAACACTAATGATAAAAATTGCAGGTTTGGAATTAGATAAAGATGTTAAATTAGAATTTATCGGATTAAGACCTGGGGAAAAACTATATGAAGAACCGTTAACAAAAATTGAAGAAACGTTGGCAACAAAAAACGACAAAATTTATATTTTAAAAAGAGATGAAGAATTTGACCATAAAGAATTTATCGATACAGTAACCCAATTAGTTAACGTTAGTGGGGAAAAAACATTTGATGAAGTAAAACCGATATTGAAAAAATTAGTGCCTACTTATAAAGAATTCGATATGGTGTAAAAATGGAACTTAATTGGAACGTTTTAAATAAGTTAAATGAAGATTTTGGTGATTCATTTTATTTACTTGATTCAAATAAATTCGTTAAAAATTATGATGAATTTCTAGGAGAATTTCAGAAAATATACCCTAATACGGTAATTGCATATTCATATAAAACGAATTACCTGCCACATTTATGTTCAATTGTTAACAAAAAAGGTGGCTTTGCAGAAGTAGTTTCTAAAATGGAGTATGATTTAGCAATAAAGATTGGGGTAATCCCCTCCAACATTATTGTAAACGGGCCCCTCAAAACAAAAGAACATTTGGAGTATTTTTTACTCAAAGGAAGCATTGTAAATGTTGATTCATACCGAGAATTAGACTTAATTAGAGAAATTGCAAATTCCAATCCAGGTAAAATTTTATCCGTTGGCATAAGGTGTAATTTTGAGATGGGTTCTACAGTATCCCGTTTTGGTTTTGATGTAAGGGATGCAGAATTTATTGAAAAATTCAAAGAACTTAAAAAAATCGATAATTTATACATCAAAGGAATTCATTGTCATTTTCCAGATAGAAATTTAGATTCATACTCAAAAAGAGTTGATAATTTAATAAATATTTTAGATTTGTTGTTTAAAGAGAATATCCCTGAATTTGTAGATATTGGTGGAGGTTATTTTGGAAAAGTAAACGACTTTTTGGCAAAGCAATTCAATTGCAATGTTCCATCGTATTCCGATTATGCAAGTATCATCGCATCAAGATTTAAAGAATATTTTAAAAATATACCTGAAAATAGAAAGCCGAAATTAATTTTGGAACCGGGCACGGCACTTGTAGCAGATACTATGAAGTTTATTGCTAAAATTGTTGAAATTAAAAATATTAGGGGTAAAAAAATTGCAATGACTACGGGTAGTAAATTTAATATGGGATTATTCGGTTTAAGCATAAATTTACCAATTAATGTATATTCTGAATTTAAAAATGGAAAATTTATTAATAATGTTGACATTTCGGGATATACTTGTATTGAAGCAGATTATTTATTTAAAAACTACTGCGGAATTTTGAATATCGGAGATTATATTGCTTTTGACAATGTAGGTTCTTATTCATTCGTTTTTAAACCACCATTCATCTGTCCAAACGTTCCAATAATTGATTATAATGGGGATAAGTTTAAAATTGTTAAACATAAAGAGACTTTTGAAGATATTTTTAAAACATATATGTTCGAGTAAAATAGGGGCATTGGCATGGAAACAGAAAGATTAATCTGGTTTAAAGAAGAAATAATTCCTGTAAGTCAGGCCAAAATAAATGTTTTAGCCCCTACAAGCCAATTTGGCGTAAATGTTTTTGAAGGAATTCGATGTTACTGGAATGAAGAAAAAGAACAGTTATATGCATTCAAATTAACCGAACATATAAATAGACTTATTAATTCCGCTAAAATCATGGACTTCGATTTAAAATATGATTTTAATTTTTTAAAAAATAGTTTTTTAGATATTGTTAGGGCTAATAACTTTAAAGAAGATATCACTGTTAGACAGACTCTTTTTTTAGATGGTTTTGGAAGTTGGAGTTCAAAAGGGCCTTTAGAAATGTTTATAGCCCCAATTCCTAAAGGAAGGCCCTATGATAAAATTGGAATAGATTGTTGCGTAAGTTCTTTTGAACGGATTAATGATAATTCATTATCCCCTCGGGTAAAAGTTGGGGCCAATTATATGAATAGTAGATTGGGACATTTAGAAGCAGTAAAAAATGGTTATGACACAGCAATTTTTTTAAATAATCAGAAAAAAGTTTCTGAAGGACCTGGTTCGTGTATTTTTATTATACGTGACGAAAAATTAATTACTCCTCCGGTAACGGCTTCAATACTTGAAAGTATTACTAGACAGAATATTATTGATATCGCAAAAAGCGATTTGAACATTGATGTGGTTGAAAGAGATATTGATAGAACTGAACTTTATATATGTGATGAAGCATTTTTATGCGGGACAGCAATGGAAATTACCTCCGTATTAACTATTGATAGATATGCTGTGGGAAATAAATCAAAAGGTAAACTTACAGAACAACTCCGTGAATTTTATTTTAAAATGGTTAGAGGAAAGTTAAAAAATTACGATCAATTTTTAACACCAATATATTAATTGTCCGATACATTAGGGTTTAATATGGAAACGATACTGATAACAAAGGATCCAAAATTTGCAAAATATGCCGAAGAATCCGGTATAGATATAATTATGGTAGATTTAGAGATTTTGGGAAAAAAAGAAAGACAGGGACATTTGAATACATTGATTTCAGAACACTCAATTGAAGATGTTACGGAAGTAAAAAAAATACTCAAAAAATCAAAATTATTAGTTAGAATTAATCCATTAAATGATAATTCTAAGACTGAAATTGATAATGTAATTAATGTAGGTGCAGATATCGTAATGTTACCCATGTTTAAAACCGCTAAAGAAGTTGAAGAATTTGTTTCGTACGTAAATAATAGGGCTTTAGTTAATCTACTATTAGAAACCCCCCAAGCCCTCGTTAGAATTGACGAAATTTTGGACATTGAAGGGATTGACGAAATACATGTGGGGCTTAATGATTTACACTTAGGTATGGGTTTAAATTTCATGTTTGAACTTTTAAGTGGTGGAATTGTTGAATATTTATCCAAAAAAATAGTTACAAAAGGTATTACATTTGGGTTCGGAGGGGTTGGAAGGTTAAAAGAAGATTTACCTTTAGACCCAAAACTAATTCTATCTGAACATTACCGATTAAACTCAACAAGAGTTATATTATCTAGAGATTTTCATGGGAATGCGAAGACTTTTGATGATATTAGGGATAAAATCGATTTAAAATTGGAAGTTGAAAAATTAAATAAATATATGGATTATTTGAGTACGTTAACCAAAGAAGATTTATTAAATAATCAAACAACATTAAAAAATAATGTAAATGAAATTAGGGGAAAATAAATGATATCAACGATTTTTAAAAAAATAGATTCAAAAATACCCTTTTATATTCGAAAAATAATTGATCCGGAAAAAGGTTCTATTAACAAATTTATATCCGATATTTCCAAAAATATCGGTTCAAATAAAGTAGTTTTGGATGCAGGCGCAGGGAGCTGCCCATATAAAAAATATTTCGGACACACCATGTATGAATCTACTGATTTTGAAGATATATTTGATAAATCTTCAAAAAGCATGCACAGTTTCATATGTAATTTAGAAAAGATACCAAAAAATGATAATAGTTATGATGTAATTATTAACACTCAGGTATTGGAACATGTTGAAAATCCTCAAAAAGTAATTTGTGAATTTTACAGAATCCTTAAAGAGAATGGGGAACTGTATTTAACGGCTCCATTATTATATGGGGTCCATGGTAAACCTTACAACTATTTTAATTTTACAAATTACGGCTTAAAAACCATGTTTGAAAAGGCAGGTTTTAATATAATTTATATAAAACCAAGAGGTGGCCTTTTTTGGCAATTGTCTAAAGAAATATCCATAATGCTATCTTATATATATTCTCAAAGAAAAATGTTAATTGAAAAAATTGCATTATTTCCATTTTATGTCGTTAGTTTATTATTTTGTAAATTTTTAATCCCCTTCATTCTATATTTTTTAGATTCACTGGATAATGAAAAAGAATGGACATTGGGTTATGAATGTTATTGCATAAAGAAGTAGGTGAAATTAATGGGTAAGATTATTAATTTATTTACAAAAAATATTAAATTAAAATTAATTGCAGTTCCGTATATTATATGGTATAAACTTAAGTACCCTAACCTAGTTATCCGGAAAAATACAACTGATTTAAATGTTTTTTTGAATATTTTTATTCAGAAAGAATTGAATTTGCCAGTAAAACTTAAACCAAAATATATTATAGATGCAGGGGCGTACGCAGGATATTCATCAATATATTTCCATGAAAAATACCCTGAAGCAGAAATTATTGCAATTGAACCTGAAAAGAGTAATTTTAATACTTTGGTAAAAAATACCAATAAAATAAAGCAAATCATAAGTTTAAACTTAGGATTATGGTATAAAGAAGCTTTTTTAAAAGTTGAAGATAGAAAAACAGGAAAATGGGGTTTTAAAGTCAGTGAAGTTTTAAGCACCGATGAATATGATATAAAATCGACAACTATAGATAATATATTGGATACCCAGAATTGGGATAAAATCGATATACTAAAAATAGACATTGAAGGCTCAGAAAAAGAACTATTTACAAAAAATTCTAAAAAGTGGATTAATAAAGTAAACGTGATAGTGATAGAGCTTCACGATAGAATTAATGAAGGATGTACTAAAGCATTATATAGTGCAATTAATTTATCTGAATGGGTTGAATATAAAACTGGGGAAAAAGTAATATTAATTAGAAAAAATTTTATTTAACCTTCTTTTTAATATTAATAATAATTCTAAAATTTTTTCAGGAACGCAGTTAAAAATAATTACTTTTAATAAATAGTAAATATATCTTTTAACAAAATAATAATTATTATAATATTTAGATATATTTTTATTAAATACTTTGAATGTATATTTTGATCCCCTTTTTTGTTTAAAAATATGGTAAGCCAAACTTTCTGTAACTGTTCGATATTTTAAAAGAGGTTCTTCAAGTATATTAAAATTTAAATTTTCATTTATACTTCTAAACCATAGGTCTAAGTCTTGTGAATACCTAAAATCTGAACTATATTTCAACTTTTTTAGTACTTCTGATCTAGTCATCAACGTTGGATGGGCAAACAAGTGTTTTTCAAAAAAATATTTTTTTAGATTATTGCAAAATTTGTTTTCAGGTTTGAATTTACCTGAATATTTATCGTTTTCATCAATTAAACAAGTCCAAGTGAACAATAAGTCCACTTCAGCCATATTTAATAAATATTCAACCTGTTTTTCGAATCGGTTTTTTACTGAGATATCATCAGAATCCATTCTTGCGATGTATTCTCCATTTGCAATTTCAATACCCCTATTTAAAGATTTTGCAAGCCCCAAATTTTCAGTATTTTCTAAAAAAATAATTCGTTTATCATTTTTTTTATAGTTTAAGATAATATTTTTTGCATTATTATTTAATGGGTTATCTAATATAATAATAAATTCAAAATTTTGGTAAGTTTGAGTTAAGATACTTTCAATAGCCTTTTTTAAATACTCTTCTTTTTCATTATATACTGACATAATTACTGAAACTTTTTTAAATTCCATATTCCGACCACCACAAAGGACTACTGAATTTCATTTACTACTGAATTTCATTTATAACTTTATTCTTTTTTTTGAAACTTGAACTATTGTTTTTAAATTTAACTAACCTCTTTTTCATTTGTTCAAAAAACCAAATCAAATCCAACTTTAACAAATAAGCATAGTTAACTTTTAATTCCTCATCCCGTTGTTCTAAAACAGATAATCTAAAATTTCACTTGCAGGGGCAAACCAGCCGTCCTTTTTAGACAGATATTTAATCCTATCTTTAAATTCTTGATTTATTTCACCATTTTTAATAAAACCTTGTGCAAAATGCGTGTAAATAATACATAGTCCCCCTTCTTCTTCTAACTTATCAATATTTTTATAACTCAGCAAATTAATAAATTCGCTAACGTTTGCACCATTTGAAGATGAAAACCAATAGTTTGAAAATTTTTTATTCTTTATTATGTAAGGCATTTTTGAGTCAATCTTTAAAGTGTTAATTTCATCAAAAGTTAAATTTCTTACATATTTAATCTTTTTTTACAAAAGTCACCCCAAAAATGATTACTTTTTTTATTACAACCATAAAAATTATATTTATAAATAAACCTATAAATAATGTTTAAAGGAAATATATGTCTTTTATAACCCCAATAAATACTATCCTTATTTTGAGAATGATTGATATGAATATTAGGAAGCTTACCTAATTTATTTTCATAAATTTCAAAACCTTCTAATATTTCATCTCTTAAAAAGTTTCCTGAGCCAACACTATGAGAAGCAATTTCAAAACCTTTTTTTTGTAAATCTTTAATAAAATTAAAATATTTTTTATCTAGTAAACAATCGCCTTTAAAATTATCTCTTGGTTCATAAACCCAAACGGTTTTAGTAGTTTTGATTTTATTTTCATAGAGTAATTCATAATTTTTTTAAATTATTAACTGTTCCATTATCTGTATCATCAATAATTGTAAATGCAAATTTTTTATTATCTGGCCATATCATTAATTCACCTTATTTTAAAATTCTTTAAAATTAGTTGGAATCGTATTATAAATCACAGGGTTTTATAAAATACCCATAATATTAATCTTTTAGGGGGAAATATTAGTAAAATTTCTAAATTAAACCTTAAAAAAGATTTAATTGAAAAATATTTTGGTTTAAATATATACTTTGACTTAATTTTAACAGTATTTATTAAAGTCAATTTTAAATTTTTTTGTTTTGCCTGTTCTTTTTGCTGCCTATATAAATAATAACTTTCTTTTAAGTTTTCAAAAACATACCCTTTGTCAATAAGCCTAGTCCAAATTTCATAATCAAGGCATACTTTATAATCTTCATTGAATTTTTCAGCTTTTAAGTAGCTTTTTAAACACATACCTCCTTGAGAAATTGGATTGAATATTAAAAAGTTTTTTTTAATATCCTCCTTCTTTTCAGGGTATTCTCGTTTTTTAATAAAATTTAAATTTTCATCAACATATTCTATTGAATTACCCACTCCATCAACTTCTTTAAAATTATTAAAATATCTAATTTTTACATCGATCATATTTTCTTTTAAAACATCATCTGAACCCATGAAAAAAAAGAAAAACGATTCATTAGATATTAATTCTAATAATCGATTGTATGTTTTTGGCCTTCCCAAATTCCTTTCATTTCTAAATGCCATTATTCTTTTATCTTTTTTAGCATAATCTTGAATTATACTCCAAGAATCATCCGTTGAACAGTCATCAATTATGATGAATTCAAAATTTCCATAAGTTTGGTTTAAAATTGATTCAATTGCTTCAGCTAAATATTTTTCATTATTATAATTTGGCATCAAAACTGAAATTAATGGTTTTTCATTCATAAATTACCACAAAATTTTTTAAAATTTTTTATGTTCCATTTTCCAAAGTAGGTATGCTTTCCATTTAATTTAATGTGGTTTAATGTTAGGCCATACTTTAAATATAAAAGTTTTGGAACTTTTGCAGTAACATTTATTTTATCGTCATTATCATTCAAAATAAAAAACGGTTTTAAATAATCGATTTTTTTATGATTATAGGAAATATTTACGAGTGCAGGAAAATATTTTCCATTAATCTCTCCAAAAAACCAACCCTTAATTTTATCCCATAAAGACTGTTTTAAATAGATGTATTGGCAGCCAAATGAATTTTTATTAAATTCAATTGAAAATTCGTGAATTTTTTCTTCATTTAATTTTTTATTAAATAGATTAATCGATTTTGAAAAATCCTTTTTATATTTTAAAATTAAGTTTTTTTCGGGCAATTCTTTGTTTATCACGCAATTTTTGACTATTTCATATTCTTTTAATTTATAAGCTGAATTTAAATTTGAAATGTATTCTTTTAATTCAATATTATATTTTGAAAGATAATATTCGTTTCCAATAATTAAATTTTTTATAAATGGTTTATATTCAATTGGAATTTGATTTTCAGTAAAACCCATAATTAAATTTTTTAATTTATCTTTTTCAAAATTTTTAAGGTCAAGGTAAGTTTTTGATGGATTAAACCCATTATTTTTTAAAAAAATAATCGAATCTTTTTCAGAATTAAAAAGGGGAATTTCGTTAAAATAGTAAAGCATTTTAAAAAGAGGATAATTTTTACCGTAAAATAATAATTCATTTTCTACTTTTAAAATACCTAAATCGTTCAAATAATTACTATCAAACTTAGTTTCATTATTCTTATAAATTTCATTTAATACTTTTGAAAAATTCGAAATTTTTCCGTAATTTTCACTTTCAATTCCTTCAAAAATATCAGATAGCATAAGTTCCCCCGATTAAAGTAAATTAAAATGATATACTTTATATGTATGTTTGATTAAAAGAATATACCGATAAAAGAATATAAAGATTGAGTTTATTATTTTAACTTTTTGACTAGTTATTTAGTTTAATCAATTAATTAGTTATTAAGTATCGGGTGAAAAATTGAAACTTTTTGGAACTTCTGGAATTAGGATGAAAAATTTAGACCCTTTAATTGCATACAAGGTAGGTTTTGCAATATCTAAAAATTTTAAAAAGGCAGTAATTGGAAGAGACACGAGAACTACTGGAAATTTAATTGAAAGTGCAATTACAGCAGGACTTTTAAATGGGGGTTGTGATGTAACGATTTTAGGAATTGTTCCAACTCCCGTCTTGGGGTTTTCTGCAAAAAGCCATGATATTGGAATTATGATTACGGCATCCCACAATCCGCCAGAATACAACGGGATAAAGCTATTTAATAATAACGGAACCTCTTTTACGCCAAATCAAGAAGAATCTTTGGAAGAAATAATTGAAAAAAGCGATTTTTTAGACCCTTCATGGGACATTGTAGGAAATGTTTCAGAAGATAAAACTGCCGTTAAAAAGTATTTGGACTATATTTTAAGTAATATAAATATAAAAAAGAAATTTAATGTTGTTGTTGACTGTGCAAATGCTGCAGCATGCGGAATTTCACCAAATTTATTTACTAATGCAGGATGTAAGGTAATTTCCGTAAATTCGCACTGTGATGGAAGGTTTGTTGGACGAATGCCTGAACCAAATGAAAAAAACCTTGTTGAAACAGTAGATATTGTAAAAGGACTTAATTTATCTGGAAGGGATTTTATCGGTATTGCACATGATGGCGATGCAGATAGGATGATTGCAATTGATGAAATGGGAAGAGTAACTGATTTTGATAAACTTTTAGCTGCATTTTGTAAATATGTCGTTCAAAAAACAAATGCTAAAAAAATCGTAACAACGGTTGACGCATCAATGGCAATTGAAGAATATTTGAAGGAGTTTGGAGCAGAAGTTATAAGAACAAAAATTGGCGATGTTTCTGTTGCATATGAAATTGAAAAAACAGGTGCTATTTTTGGAGGGGAGCCTTCAGGAACTTGGATTCATAAAAGCATTCATTTAACGCCTGATGGAATTCTTTCAGGACTTAGGGTCTTAGAAATGATGGAGTTTTATGATAAAAGACTATGCGAAATTATGGATGAAGTTCCTTCATACATTAATTTACGTGAAAAACTGCCATGTCCTGATGAATTAAAGAATAAAGTTATGAAATATGTTTCAAAAGAAGGTAAATTATTATTTAAAAAAGAACCTGAAACTCTTGATGGGGTTAGATTTTCATTTGAAAATGGATGGATATTAATTAGGCCTTCAGGAACTGAAAGTTACATTAGAGTTAGAGTTGAAGCAAAAGATGAAACGTTTGCAAATGAACTGTTAAATAACGGAATTTCGCTTGTAAATAACGGAATTTTGAAATAAGGGGGAAAATATGGATGCAGTAATATTATGTGCCGGAAGTGGAACAAGACTTTATCCTATAACCGAAAATCGTCCAAAACCAATGATCCCAATTGCGGGAAAACCAATACTTGAACATATTATTGAAAAAATTGAAAATCACGTTGAAAAAATATACTTGGTAGTTGGTTTTGAAAAAGAAAAAATAATAGATTATTTTTACGGGAATGAAAAAATAGAATTTATAGTTCAAGAAAAACAGCTTGGAACGGGGCATGCTGTATTAATGGCTAAAAACTACATAAAAGGAGATTTTTTAGTCTTAAATGGGGATGTAATTTTTGAAAGCGATATTTTGGAATTTTTAAATTATGAAAATGCTGTTGGCTTATCAAAAGTAGATAATCCTGAAAATTTTGGAGTAATTGAGCTTGGATACGATAATAAAGTTATAAATTTACTTGAAAAACCAAATGAAGATGAAATAAAATCAAAATTTACATCAAATTTGATAAATGCTGGAATTTATAAACTGGAAAATTTTGTTTTTGAAATTTTGGAAAATCTGCTTCCTTCAGAACGGGGGGAAATTGAATTAACCGATGCCTTAAAAAAACTAATTGAAAGCAGTAAACTTTATGGAATTGAATTAAACGGGTACTGGAACGATATTGGGAGGCCTTGGGACGTTTTAAGTGCAAATAATTATTTTTTAAAAAATATAATGCCAAAAATTTCTGGAAATATTGAAAATAATGTAACAATCACAGGAAATGTTATTATTGAAGAAGGAGTAACTGTAAAATCAAATTCAGTAATTGAAGGGCCAGTAATTATAAAATCAGGTGCATTTATTGGGCCTTTAGCATATATAAGGCCAAATACTGTTTTAATGGAAGATACTTTTGTTGGAAATTCTTCTGAGATTAAAGGGAGTATTATAATGAAAAATACTAAAATACCGCATCTTTCGTATGTTGGGGATAGTATTATCGGTTCAGACTGTAATTTTGGATGTAACACGATAACCGCAAATTTAAGGTTTGATGACGAACCAGTTACTCTAAATATTAAGGGTACGAAGGTAAAAAGTGTCAGGAAATTTGGTGCAGTTATCGGCGACAATGTAAAAACAGGAATTCAAGTTTCATTAATGCCTGGCGTTAAAGTTGGGAGTAATTCAATTATTGGTGCAAATTGCCTAGTTGATAAAGATATTGAAAAAGAAAGCTTTGTTTATAAAAAAGACGAATTAATAATTAAAAAGAGGAATTAAAATGATTATTGGTCCAAATATTTCAAAAGAATTTTTATCCGATTTAAAAGAAGGCCAGCTTCAACAGTGTGGGATTGACTTAAAACTTGATAAAATCTATAAAATCTCCGGAAACGGTTCAATTGATTTCTCAAATGAAAAACGGGTTCTTCCTGAGCACGTTTTAATTTTTGATTCGGAAAAAGACGAAAAAATTGACCTTGAATGTGGGATTTATGTTGTAAAAATTAATGAAAAAATGAAAATTCCAGAAAATTTGGCAGGTTTTGTACTTCCAAGAAGTACTTTTCTTAGAATGGGCGTAACGTTTTATACGGCAGTACATGATCCGGGATACGAGGGTTATGCAAGTTATTTAATGCATGTTATGAATCCGGTAACCATGTATAAATACGCTAAAATTGCACAAATAGTATTTTTTGAAGTTAAAAATCCAAACGGAACTTATGATGGAATTTATAATAAAAAATAGGTATTTTATAAATATTTAATTTTTTATTAAATTTTAAATATTATTCATCAAGCCTTTGTGTTCTTCTAACTGTAAATGCGAAAAATGCGGGTAATACTGCACCGCCTAAAATTGCTTCTGTTAGTGCAACGTCAGGCGCAAGTAATGAACTGAATAAATATGCAAGTCCAAGCCCCCCTAATCCAGTTAATACCACGGATTTAATAAGGTCTTTTTGAATTAAAGCACCTATGTAAGACATTAAAACGAGTACCATAACTAAGTAATCAATGTAAATCATAAATTACACTCCTTTAGTTTTCAATTCATCGTGGTAATCTGCGTTAGCTATCGCATGGGCTGCAAAAGGTACTAAAATAAAGTACGTAAGAGCAAGCAAATACTGTTTAAATACAAGCATTATCACAATACATGCAATATCTATTACTCCAACAATATGGAGTCTTGCATAAACCATTCTTTTCCGGTCTTTTTCAACCCATAGTCTAAAAGATGCGAAAATTATACCAAGGGAAGCAATTATTAATACAATATCCTCTAACATGTAATTCACCAATGATTTAAACGTTGAAGCGAATAATAACTTTACGAGTACATATCTAACAGAATAATAATGATTAATCATTATAGTTCTTGATTATATATAATTATCTAAGGTGGTAGTATGATTTCAAACAGGTGTTTAGGAACAGAACAGTCCGAAATTAGGAAAATATTTAACATGGCAACAGAAAACTCGATAAATTTGGGAATTGGAGAACCGGACTTTGACACTCCAAAAAACATAGTTGAGGCTGCAAAAACAGCACTTTTAAATGGGAAAACCCATTATTCTCCCAATGCAGGAATTTTAGAACTTACAAACGCAATTTCTGAAAAATTAAAAAAAGATAATAATTTAGATGTTCCAAGAAATAATATTATTACAACGTGTGGTGCATCCGAAGCACTGATGCTTTCATTATTTACTCTAGTTAATAAAAATGAAGAGGTTTTAATTCCTGACCCCGGATTTGTGTCGTATAAAGGACTAACTGAACTTTCAGAAGGGAAAGTTATTCCGGTAAATCTTGATGATAAATTTAAAATTGATTTAGAATCCCTAAAAAACAACATTTCTAAAAAAACGAAATGTATAATTTTAAATTCGCCTTCAAACCCTACTGGAAGCGTAATAACAAAAGAAGAAATCAAAGGAGTCTGTGAAATTGCAGGGGATAACAATATTACAGTAATTTCTGATGAAATTTATGAAAAAATAATTTATGGGAAAAAACATTATTCTGCAATGGAATTTACCGATAATTCAATAGTGATTAACGGATTTTCAAAAGCTTATTCAATGACTGGATGGAGGATTGGGTATCTAGCAGTAAATGAAAACTTCGATAAAAAATATAATCTTATTGAAAATATGATGAAAATTCACCAGTACGGATTTGCTTGCGCAACTTCTTTTGCTCAATATGGGGCATTTGAAGCACTTACTGGTGACCAAAAAAGCGTTTTTGAAATGGTTTTAGAGTTTGAAAAAAGAAGAAACTTGATATATACTGGATTAAAAGATATATTCAATGTTCAAAAACCAGAAGGGGCATTTTATATATTCCCTGACGTCAGTGAATATGGTAATGGAATGGAAGTTGCAACAAAATTGATTAAAAATAATATATTATGCGTTCCAGGGTCAGCATTTGGAAAACAGGGTGAAAACAGGGTTAGATTTTCATATGCTACTAAATATGAAGACATTGAAAAGGCAATAGAAATAATGAAAAATGTTCTTCTTTAAATTTTAAAAATTCTTAAAATTTTATTAACTGGACTTTCATTAATTAAAATTTTATTAATTAGTATATATTCAAAAATTTCTTTAAGATCTGTTAGTGATAATTTATGATAATCAAGATAAATGCTAAGGTAAAACCAACTGAAGATAGTGAAAAGGTTTTAAACGCAATTAAAAATATTTTTATGGATATAAAAACAGAATTTGACGAAAATATTATTTTTTGTGAGTCAAAAAATGTATCAAGATTTAAAGAATTACTTCGAAGTCAGGCAATACTTGATGCAGCTAGAAACGTTTTAGAACGGAATATTATCGGAAATAGGACTAAATTTTACATAAATAAACAAGCTGCATATTCGGGGTTATTGAATTTTGATAAGGATATTCATGGTGGAATAAAACTTGAATTTATCGCAGAAGAGGGCGAAGATATTTTAAAACTATTAAAGGACATTGCGCCAAGAACAAGGCACGGCGTAATTATTGATGAAGATGAAGAAGATAATTAAAATATAGGCTTATTAATAAATAAATTCTTAAAAATATTAAACGTAAATTTTATAAAAAAATTAAAAGAAAATTAAAACAAAATAAATAACCTTATATTTTTTAAATTTTAAATAAAAAAATGACTTTTATTTTGGTGAGAATCGTGATGAGGTACGTAGCTTATAAAATCCATCCAAGTGAATTTTTAGAAAATGAAATATTTGAAAAATCATTAATTTTAGATGGAAAAAGAATCCATAGGGTAAGAATCCTTGGAGAAGTTAAAAACGTCAATAAATCAAATATTATCACCTTTAACTTAGGTGGAGTTATAGTAAAAGACTTTGAAAATAAGGCGCTAGATATTGAAGAAAAAGACTTTTTAGATATTATTGGCAGAATCTCAGAATATAATGGTGAAAGAAGTATTTCCCTTGAAATATATTCAAAAAAGAATGAAAATAAGGAAAAATGGGAAAAATTACGGAATTTAGAAATTGAAAAAACGAGAAAATATGTAAAAGATGAAGAAACGATAGTATATAACAAAGATGAGTTTGGTTCAGACTTTTCAGCAGAAAATGAAGCTTTAGAAGACCTATATGGTGAATTAGATATTAAAGATAAGGTTTTAGATATAATCCGTGAAAATGACGGTATTTTATACGATGAATTAGTTGAAACCGTTGGAATTAGTGATTCTGAACTTGACAACATACTTTCAGAACTAAAAGAAGATGGGGAAATTTACGAACCAAATTCTGGAAGTTATAGAATACTCTAATTTAAGGGGGCTTAGAAATGAAAAAAGTTTATACCTATTCAGCAGCTGCATTTGTTATTATGGGGCTATTATTGATTGGGATTTTGGCAGTTGTATCTTTTGATACGTCCTTTTCAAATAATATTGCAATGATAAATTTAGATGGTGCTATCTTTTTAAAAGGTAGTGATTCAGGATTATTAAGCACTGGAACGACGGGTGTTGAAGATTATATAAAATGGCTTGATGAAGTTGAAAATAATGATAATATAAAAGCAGTTATCATTAAAATTAATTCTCCTGGAGGGGAAGTTGTTGCAAGTGAAAAACTTTCAAGAAAAATTAAAGAAGTTTCCGAAAAAAAGCCAGTTGTGGCATACATCGAAACAATTGGGGCTTCAGGCGCATACATGGCGGCATCATCATCAAATTATATCGTTGCAGAAAAACAATCCCTTGTTGGAAGTATAGGGGTTAGAATGGAATTATTGCACTATTATGGCCTCATGGAAAAACTGGGCGTAAATACAACAAGTATAACCGGTGGAAAGTATAAAAACATTGGAACGCCAAATAGGCCAATGACTGAAGAAGAATATAAAATGCTTGAATCAATTGTTGATGAAATGTACTTTGATTTTATTTCAATGGTTGCAGAAAATAGGAACATGACAATAAATGAAACATTGATTGCGGCTGACGGAAAAATTTATAACGGGTTACAGGCTAAAAATGCAGGCCTCATAGACCAAGTTGGAACTGAAAAAGATGCAATTGATATGGCATGTAAATTTGCAAAAATATCCGAACCAAGAATCTATGAATACAAAAAAAGTAGTTCTATCGGGTTTTTTGGCATGACGCTTAATAATATCGCAACAAGTTTTGGATACGGGTTTGGAAAAGGAATTTCTGAAAACATGGATATAAAAGAAAGTTTTAAATCTTATAAGTCGTATGAAATGTACTATTAAAGATTTATAATACCTTATTCTTTTTTATGGTGAAAATATGCTTTTTGAATCAGTGCTTTTTTTAGCATTGGGTTTATTGATGCTGTCATATGGTAGTGACTGGTTTGTTTTAGGTGCATCACGATTTGCAAAGGAATTTAAAATTCCAAGCTTTGTAATTGGGGCTACAATTGTTGCATTTGGAACGTCGTTACCTGAAATATTTACAAGTGCATATGCAGCATCTACAGGTTCAGTTGATTTAGCTTTAGGAAATGCCCTTGGAAGCTGTATTGCAAATATTGGCCTCGTTTTAGGATTAAGTTTAATTATTTCTTCAGTATTCATAAAAAATAAGTCAGTTGTAAAAAATGGTTACTTATACTTAGTTTACACGCTAATTTTAACTACACTTGGATACAATGGATTTTCAAGCTTTGATGGACTAATTTTAATCCTGTTACTTTTGTTCTATTTAGTATATACAATAAAAACTGGTGAAGCAGACAATGAAGAACACGAAAAAGATACTACTTTCAAAAAATCGATTTTTTATCTTTTAATCGGGCTAGCAATTGTTGTATTTGGAAGTCAATTCTTTGTAGATGGTGCAAAAGGTCTTGCAAGTGCATTTGGAATTTCCGAAAAAATTATTGGTTTTACAATTGTTGCATTTGGAACGTCGCTACCTGAACTTTCTGTTTCGGTTGCTGCTGCAAGGCAAAAACTTGGTGGGATTGTAATTGGAAATATCATTGGAAGTAACATCATAAATACATGCGGTGCACTAGCAATTGCTGCACTAATTTCAGAAATTCCAGTATTTAAATTTGAACTAGTTACAAATTTTTTAATGGTATTTTTATTAGTTATATTGATGAATAAAGAAAAAATAAAAGGAATATTACATTTAAAAAAGATTGACAACCGCCTATCGAAAATTACGAGATTTGATGGTTTGATACTTGTTATTATTTACCTTTTATTTATTTTTGGCCTTAATATTGGAATTATATTCTAAAATATATACCATTAAAAATTTTTTTAAAGAATAACATTAAAAATTTTTTTAAAGAAATTGATATTATTTTATTTCTTACTCTAAACGTTAAAACAACAAGTCTTAATATGCCATTTTTATATACTACCTTAATATAATTTAATCTAGATTCAAATTTATTAATTTATTATTTTTTTTATCTGAATTTCAGGGTTGATACGTGTGAACACAGTTAAAATAAACGTGAAAAAAACCGAAGGATTTAAAGAATTTATTGTACCTGAAAAAATAACTGTAACTGACGCTTTAGAATATATTAATAAAAATTACGGCGAAAATATACAGTTTAGGGTATCCTGTAGGGCAGGCCAATGTGGGAGCTGTGCAATGACAATAAATAAAAAATCAAGGCTTGCATGTAAGACAAAAGTTGAAGATAAAATGTATATTGAGCCCTTAGATGGATTTGACGTTATTATTGACCTCGTAGTTGATAGAAGTCCGTACTATAAAAAACTAGGAACATTGAAAAATTACATTCAGCAAAAAAACGGTAAACCTAACCTTGAAGAACTATCAAATTTAAAGATATATCCTAACGATATTAAAGATGTTAAATCGATTAGAGGATGCATTGAATGTTTAAGCTGTATTTCAATGTGTCCTGCGAGAAAATATTCTAATTATCCTGGGCCTACATTTATGAGACAGCTTGCAAGGTTTGCTTTTGACAAAAGAGATGATTCAAAACGGGAAAGCGATGCATTTAACGAAAATATTTATAACTGTACAACTTGCGGTAGATGTGTTGAAGTCTGTCCAAAAGAAATCGATATTGTACATAATGTAGTTGAAAAATTAAGGGAAAAGACATTTAAAAAAGGATACAATCTTGAAAGCCATTTAGAAGTTAGAAAAAACGCATTACTCCAAAAAAGGTCAATTCCAAAAGATAAATCTTCATTTTTAGAGGAAGTAAAAGATGAATATTTTGTAGAAAATGAAAAATTGCGTGTTGCATTTTTTACAGGATGTTTGGTCGATTTTAGACTTTTAGAACTTGGAAAAAGTGCAGTAAGGGTTTTAAATGCACATGGTGTTTCAGTAGTAATTCCAAAGTTACAGGTATGTTGCGGTTCCCCATACATTAGAACTGGTCAGACGGATATCTCAGAAATGTTAAAAAAACAAAACCTCGAAATTTTTAATAAGTTAAATGTTGACTATGTTGTTACTCTTTGTGCAGGGTGCGGAAGCACTTTAAAGAATGATTACAAAGAAAAAGAGTTTAAGATAAAGGATATTACTGAAATTTTAACAGAAGTTGGATTAATTGAGTATAAGCCTTTAGATATTACAGTAACTTACCACGACCCATGCCACTTGAGACGAGGTCAAAAAGTATATCTTGAACCTAGGAAAATTTTAGAAAGCATTCCAAAATTAAAATTTGTTGAAATGGAAATTCCCGACCAGTGCTGCGGTGCAGGAGGGGGAGTTCGTTCTGGAAAGCCAGAAGTTGCAGCTTTAATCGGGAAAAGAAAAGCAAATATGGTATATAAAACAGATGCAGATTATGTAATTACGGTATGCCCATTTTGCGAATATCACGTTAGGGACAGCTTGAAAAAATACATGGAAGAAAACAGTTTTAAAAAAGAAATTCCTGTAATGAATATAGTTTCACTACTTGATAAAGTGATTTAAGAATTATCTACTTTATTATTATTATTATTATTATTATTATTATTATTATTATTATTATTATTATTATTATTATTATTATTATTATTTAATTTCCTTTAGTTTTTTCTGTAACCTTTATGCCGTAAATTTCGGTATTTGGGTACTGGCCAAATTCATCTTTTTCAATTGCCTTTACCATATCCAAGATTGTTAAAAGTGCAACTGAAACACCAGTTAAACTTTCCATTTCAATTCCTGTTTTATATATTGCTTTTACAGTAGCTTCTGCTTTTATATTATCTTTAAATATTTCAAAACTGATTTTTACCGACGCAATAGGTAAAGGATGGCACATTGGAATAATATTGGATGTATTTTTAACTGCCATAATTCCGGCAACTTGGGCCGTTGTTAAAACGTCTCCTTTTATAATTTCCTTATTGTTAATTTTTTCAATTGTTTCAGGCTTTAATTTTATAAATCCAATTGCAGTGCAACTTCGTTCAACGTCTTTTTTTATGGATACATCAACCATTTTTACGCCGTTTTCATCAACATGGGTAAGCATGAATTTTCCCCCTTCGTGTAATTTTTACATAATTTTTATCGATAACATTAAGAAAAAGATGTTTAATATATTACATATATGTGTTAGATAATATATTTTATATTATATTTTATAGCATATTACGGATAATTTTATTTAAGTCATTTGGAAAAAGTCGTGGAAAATTATGAAGATTGATGGAATAACAGAACAAATCTTGACTATTCTTGAAAAATATACTACTACAAAAGAAATAGCAATGGAATTAAAAACCCATCCTAAAAATATTGACCGATATATCCGAGTTTTAAGGGATTTGGGATTTGTAGATACCAAAAAAGGAAAAACAGGCGGAGTTTTTTTAACTAATGAAGGAAAATATGTTTTAAAGAAGAAAAATATAAATTTAATTACAATTTTGGAAAAAGTCGTGGAAAATTATGAAGATTGATGGAATAACAGAACAAATCTTGACTATTCTTGAAAAATATACTACTACAAAAGAAATAGCAATGGAATTAAAAACCCATCCTAAAAATATTGACCGATATATCCGAGTTTTAAGGGATTTGGGATTTGTAGATACCAAAAAAGGAAAAACAGGCGGAGTTTTTTTAACTAATGAAGGAAAATATGTTTTAAAGAAGAAAAATATAAATTTAATTACAATTAAGGTTCAGGTAGTTGCAAATGATAAAATAGGGCTTTTAGCAAGTATTTCTTCAAAAATTTCTGAAATAAATGGGAATATTCTTTCAACAACCCTTGAAAAAGAGGGAAATAAGGTTGTAATATGGTTAGTTATTGAAAACCTTGAATTTAATGATTTGAAAGAGAATTTAGAAGGTATTGCAGAAAAAGTGGTGTTAGTATGATTGAAGTAGAAATAAAGGTAAATTTAAGCAATGAAAATCCTGAAAAAATACTTGAAAGTCTATTAAAAATGGGTTTTCTAAAAAAAGAAATAAAAGAACAAACTGATACCTACTTTAATGGCATTGATAGGGATTTTCAAATTACTGACGAAGCGTTACGGATAAGATGTTCAAAAACTGTTGGAAAAAACGATGAAAAGATATATGTTACATATAAGGGTAAAAAATTAGATGGCATCTCAAAAACAAGGGAAGAAATTGAGGTGGAAGTTTTTGAAGTGAATTCAATGCATAAAATATTTGAAAAATTAGGTTTTAAACCCGTAAGGCCAATTAAAAAAGTTAGGGAAATATATCAAAAAGAAGACATAGAAGTTTCTTTTGATGATGTTTTAGATGTTGGAAAGTATTTGGAAATTGAAAAAGTAGTATCTAATAATTTTGAACGAGAAAGTGCATTATTTGAACTTTTGGACTTACTGAAAAGTTTAAATATTAGTACTGACAAATTAGAAAAGAGATCTTATTTAGAGTTACGGAGAGGGAACCGTGAATAATAGAAAATTGGTAGCATTATTCATCGGGGTGGCGATGATTTGTTCTACAATTCCTTTATTTTTCTTATATTAAGTCACCCAGATATTTACATGGCAAAATAGTTAGGCTTTAAAATTATAAATACTACTTTTTAACATACTTTTAACTGAAAAATTATAAAAATGTTTTAAATGATTTAAATTGTTTTATTGGGTACTTATTCCATTAGTTTAATTGGGTACTTATTCCATTAGTTTATTTATTCCATCAATCACTGCTTCTACTGAGGCCCTAACAACGTCATCGCTTGTAGCTTTTGCAATAACTTCTTTTTCATGATTTTCAAGTCTTACCGTAACCTCCGCAATTGCATCGGTTCCGCCGGATATTGCGTTAATACTGTATTCGTTTAGCCGTATATGTTCACCAACTACTGCTTGAATTGCTTTTAATGCAGCATCAACTGGCCCAACACCAATTTCTGACTTTTTATAAACTTGGTCTTTTATTTTCAATGCAACACTTGCCGTAGGTATTACGTTGTTTCCAGTAATTACTGCAAACTGCTCTAAGTCAACAATTCTTTGTGATTTTAAGGTTCTTTTGGTAATGTCCTCTGCTATTGCCATTACATCTGCATCAGTTACTATTTTTCCTTTGTCGCCAATAGATTTTATCCTTTCAACGATTTCAGAAAACTGCTCATTTGAAACGCTTGTTCCAACTTCAACGCCAATTTCGGAAAGTTTGGATTTTATTGCATGGGCCCCGCTATGTTTTCCAAGCACAATTCTCCGCCTGTTTCCAACAATTTCAGGGTCAATTGGCTCATAAGTTAATGCATGTGCTAAAACACCGTGTGCATGGATTCCACTTTCATGGGCAAACGAATTTTCACCAACAATAGCTTTATTAGGCTGAGTTTTAATCCCCGTATAATGTGAAACAAGCTTTGAAAGTTTTGTTAGCATTTCTGTTTTAATTCCTGTGTCTATTCCGTAAATCATATCTAATGACATTACTGTTTCTTCTAAAGATGCATTACCTGCCCTTTCACCAAGTCCATTTACTGTACAGTGTACCTGTAGTGCTCCTGCTTCCACTGCTGCAATAGAATTTGAAACCCCTAGTCCAAAGTCATTATGACAATGAACTGATATTGGAACTTTTATATCCTTTTTTAATTCAGATATTAAATATTTCATCGAATTTGGAACCATTACTCCAACTGTATCTGGAACGTTTATCCTGTCAGCTCCTGCATCGACCGCATTTTTATAAGCCTCTTTTAAGTATTCAAGTTCCGTTCTAGTTGCATCTTCTGCTGAAAATTCAACAGTTATTCCATGTTCTTTAATGTATTCAATCGATTTTACGAGAGTTTCGATAATTTGTTCTTTACTCATTTTTAGCTTGTATTCCCTATGCAGTGGCGATGTTGCAATAAATGTATGAATACTTTGAACATCGCAATCTATTGCAACATCTATGTCCTTTTTAACAGCCCTTGAAAGCCCGCATATCTCACAATCAAGTCCAAGGGAAGCTATTTTTTTTATTGATTCCCGTTCACCTTCTGAAGATACTGGAAAACCAGCTTCAATTGCCGAAACCCCAATTTCAGAAAGCTTTTCTGCAATAGCTATCTTTTCATCGGGCGTTAGAGAAACACCTGGGGTTTGTTCTCCATCTCTTAAAGTGGTATCAAATATTCTCACATTTTTTGGTAGATTCATCGCTTTTAAAGAATTTTTAATAATTTCGTTAGAGTATACGTATGATTCCATAATATCACCATTTAATAAATAGAATATTTAAATATCAGATTATGAAAATATTCTATGCTTTACGACTATTTATATTTTTAATCATGTCCACTGTAAATTGACCTAATTATTAATCCAGATAACATTCCAACTAATAGGTATACTATGTTTGTAAAAATATTTTTATGGGCTTTATAGGGGTCAAAATTTTTAGGAACTAATTTTAAGTCATTAAAATCCTTTTTTTCGAAGTTTTCAAGTTCTTTTAATATATCAATATTCATCTGTGCAAATGCAGTTGCATATTTTAAATAAAGGACCTTTGAATATTTGTCTTCTAAACTATTGGAGTATTCTAAATAACCAAGTGCAGAAACAGGCACGTAAGTAGTATTATCTAAATTATTTCCACAATCTGCCACATTATTTATTTTTTTTACGGCCAATTTTTTTAAATATTCAACATCTGACGAATAGTCTAAAATTGTTGTGGCATAAACATAAGCATCAATACTTTTTGAGATTGAAAGAAGGTATTCTTTTTGATTATAGTACTTTTTAGATTCTTCAATCTGCCTTACAGGATAGCTTAATAATTTTTCAGAAAATAACATCGAAGAATATATAATAACAATTTCTGAATTATCTAAATATTCCCTTGCAAGGTATTTTAAATATTTTTCGTCAATTTCTTCGGAATAATCAGGCTGCTGTGATAAATTAAGCCACCATATTCCAGTTTCCGCCCTTAATTTTGCATATGATGCATAATAAATTGCAGAATCTAAATCTCCATTTTCGTAACTATTTTTAGATTCTTCAACTAATTCAAAAGCTTCATAAACTCTACTTTTTGCAGCGAAAACATACTCTAAATTATTTTTTGTAAGTTTCACGTCTTTTATTTTTTCTTTCTTTAAAGAAACGCTTTTTTCTACCTCATCAATGTAATTTTTTATAGATTCGTTATCTTTATAATAATGCTTTGCTTTGATTGATTCAAGTGTTATAAGTGCGTTAAAACTCCTTGACGTACTTGCATAGTATTCTTTTTTAAAATGAAATTCATTTGAAATAATTATGAGGTTTGACGCACTTTTTAGTGCATCTTCAAATTCCGTAATTTCACTAGAATTTAAATTACTGGTATCAAGAGTTTTTAGCTCCTCAAGTTCTTTTTTTGAACGTTCAAGAGTTACCTCTGAAAGCCCTTCCATGGTTTTTATATATCTATATTCTAAAATAGGATTAACTTCATGACTTTTTGATATTTTATATCCCGTAAAGTAGTAAATAGCATCATAAATGTTACTAACTTCAATTACGGTAATTCCGAGGCTTTTACCATATTTTACAGCATCTATTGAGTTATTATTGGAATCAACCTGATTTCTTTGGCCGTAAGGTATTAAAAAATAATCAATCCCCATTTCACTTCCAACTTTTATTTTTTCAAGTATTCCGCCAACGGGGCCAATAGTTCCGTCTGGGCCTATCATTCCAGTCATCATGACGTTTTCATTTACTTCCCAACCATTAATTGCAGCAATTGTTGCAACGGTTAAAACAGCTCCCGCAGAAGGGCCTCCAACTGTTGGAACTTCAGAACGAATGATATAATAAACGTCATATTCATTTTTTTCTTTTCCGCAAAAATCAAACGCAACTTTTGAAGCTATTCTTGCAGAACCTTGCATATCAAGTTCCGTAAGTGGCATGGTATCCATAAATGTATGGCCATTTCCAAACGAAACTATAACCTCTATTTTAACCGGTGCTCCAACATAACCTTCATCCGTTAAAGAAACTGCAGGGGCTGTAATATTAATTGAACGCTTAAATCCCGAATTTTCTAAATTTAATGCAAATCCTGATGTAATTGAAATTAAGATTATTAAAATTGCCAAAATTTTTTTCATTACTTTCATTATAATCTCTCGAACTCAAATTTATGTATTTATTAATTGCGTATATTACTATTGATATTTTCAATCTTAATATTATTTTTAGTTGCGCTTACAAGCTTTTTAATAAGTTCTTCTTCAAAACCAAAATTAACTTCTACTTTATATCTTACTTTTTCAAAATACGTTTCTTCAATGATTTTCCCTAAATTTTCTATGGCTTTTTTAATAGTTTCGATATGAGAATATTCAAATTCTAAAAAAATTTGTGATTTTTGAAATACTTCTAAAATTTCTGAAGAAGTTATAACTTCACTTGCAGTATCTAAATAAGCTTTTAAAATTCCACCGTAACCAAGCTTAGTGCCGCCAAAATATCTTGTTACTACAATTACTACATTTTGAATGTCTTTTAACTCTATGACTCTGTAAATGGGTTTTCCAGAACTTCCCTGTGGCTCTCCATCGTCGTCATACTTTATTGAAAAATTGTTTAAACTATTTATCCGATATGCTGAAACGTTATGTGTTGCATCTTTGTGAATTTCTTTAATTTTTAAAATAAATTCTTTAGCCTCTTTTTCACTGGATACGGGTTTACCGTAGCCTATAAATAGTGAATCTTTGACAATTCGTTCAACTTTTGAATATTTTTTAAATGTTTTATAATATTTTTTATCCAAAATATCCCAACTAATAAAATTATAGTTTATTTCTAAAATATATCTTTTTTTAAAGAATTTAGGGCCAATTGGTCGTTAAATATTTATTTTTTTAAATACCGTATTTTCTTTTGAACTGTCTTCAATTTGGTATCCTAATTCTTTTAACCCGTCCCTTATTTTGTCAGACGTTTCATAATTCTTTTTTGACCTTAAATCATCCCTTAAATCTACTAAAAATTTAATTAAACTTTCCTCTTTAACGTTAGAAGATTTATAAAAATAACCTTCAAATAAACCGAATATTTCACCGACATTTTTAAAAAAATCAAGGGTTTTTATAAGTAAAGCTACATTTGGAGATTTTGAGACACTTAAATATTTAGTTACGCTATTTGAAACTTCAAAAACTGTTTTTAATGCATTAACTGAATTAAAATCTGAATCCATTGCCCTATAAAAATTTATTTTCGAATTTTTTAAAACATTGTAAAAGAAAGCTTCATTTTCATCCCAAACGCTATTTACGGGATTTTCAAGTGCAATTCTAACACTTTCAATTACATTATATAGTTTTTGAAGTGAAGCCTTAGCATGTTCCATTGATTCTTCAGTATAATCAATCGGGCTTTTATAATGTCTCTGAATAAAAAATAGCCTTAAAACTTCGGGGGAGTATTTTTTTGAGATTTCTGAAATAGTAACGAAATTACCTAAACTCTTACTCATTTTTTCGCCATTAACCATTACAAAACCCGTATGTACCCAGTAATTTACCCAATTTTTTCCAGAATATGCACTGCTTTGTGCAATTTCGTTTTCATGGTGTGGAAATGATAAATCCCTTCCTCCGCCGTGAATGTCAAACTGTTCCCCTAAATACTTCATGCTCATTACTGAACATTCTATATGCCAGCCGGGCCTTCCATCTCCAAAAGGGCTTTTCCAGTAAGGTTCTCCTGATTTTTTATTTTTCCACAATGCAAAATCAAAACGATTTTTCTTTTCACTTTTACTTTCTAATTTATCTTCAGAAATTAAGTTTTCTAAATTAATATTACTTAATTTTCCATAATCTTTGAATTTTTCAATTTCAAAGTAAACACCACTATCCGTCTTATATGCAAAGCCCTTTTCAATTAGCTTATCAATAAAAGAAATAATTTCGGGAATATTTTCTGTAACTTTAGGATAAATATCGGCAGGTTTAACATTTAATGTTTTCATATCGTTTAAAAATATTTCAATGTATTTTTCCGAGATTTTTTTTGGAGTTACATTTAAATTTAGTGCCCGATTTATTATTTTGTCATCAATATCTGTAAAATTTATGACAAGTTTTACACTATATCCAATATGTTCTAAATACCGCCTAATAATGTCAAAAGAAACATACGTTCTACCATGTCCAATATGAGTTTCATCGTAGACTGTTGGGCCACAAACATAAATTTTAACTTCTTCGTTATTTAAAGTTTTAAATACTTCTTCAGATTTTGTAATTGTGTTATATATCCTTAACATAAAAATCGCCGTTTAAAGATTTATTATTTTTTCTTTCCAGTTAATTTCATTTTTTTGATATTTAAATCAACAATTGCTTCCTTTTTTAAAATTCCACGTGCAGATAAAAGTCCTGCACCATCGCATGCAACATAAACATTTTCAATGTTAGTTTTTAAATTCGTATTTACTACTGCTTTCATTGCATAATACTTTATTTATGGAGCATATAATAGTGTAGGGTCATTGAAAACTCCCGGAATTTATCTAACTTTTCAATATTTTCAACGATACTTGTAACTATTCTATGCAGAATTGCCATTGTAGTGTATCTAGAGGTTACCAGTTTTAAAGTTGGTTCAAAACTGCTTTTTTGAGCATTTCTAAAGTATTTTTCTGCCCTCTTTTTAAATCACCAAATCTCTTTAAAATTGGCTTTCCACCGACAAAGGTAGTTGTAAGCTTTGCAATATTTTTCTGTAACCTGTAGTATTTTCTATAGGCTTTGTAAGTTATATCGGGGTTAAAAGTGAAAAATTGGTATTTTCACTTTTTGTATTTACTATTGAGTGGCCACTTACACAAACATATCACCATATTTCCCTCAAACAACAAATCCTCGTGGATTCGTACAAAAAGTTCGTACAAAGTCATCATATGTTTTTGTGAATATGTGAAATTTGGGGTCATGGTTTATTTTTGTTATTCCATCAAATATCATTGCTGGAACTTCTACACGTACTCCAACATCAATAGGCCCGTGATATGCAGTTAAACCGATTTTTTTAGCTATTTTTAAAAACCAGTCTGCATTTCCCGAACTGGGGTAACTACAATGTATTTTGTAGTTATATTTTTTAGTTTTTCTAACTGATTTACTTTTACACTATTTTTTGTAAAGTCAATTACGTTTGTGTTTAATAAAAACGTAACACCATTTTTTTTGAAATTTATTTTTAATACTGAAAATTACTTTTTTAGTATTGTCTGAAACATATGTCTTTGAATTATTGGTATAAATTTAACCCCATTTTATACGGCTTTTTTTGTAATTCTCTTAATTTTACCAGGTTTCCTTTTGAAAGTTCTTTGGGCCATTATTTTTTAAGAAAATATCATCGACTTCAAAAATAAGCGGCCATGAATAGTTTTTATCATTGGGTATATCGGACAGGTTTTCTCCAATATTGGGCCTTAAATTAAGTGTTCCATCACTTAAATCTCCTGTACCCCCAACCTCCTACATTATTTGGCAAGTACTACAATGCATGCACTTTTTAGTATTTTTAATCGGACAAATCCGGTCTAAAATATCTTTACCTTTATCAATTACGAGTATTCTTAAATTACTATTTTCTGAAAGTTCAAATGCGCAAAAAAGTCCAGAAGGCTCCGCACCTATTATAATTACGTCGTAATCAAAGTCTATATTTTTCATGAAAAACACTAAAAGTAATTAAATGAGGCTATTTTTTACTTTATAGTCCTTTATTCTTTTCACAATTTATAATTTTTTAAAATCCGGATTTTAAAATACTTAAAATAGAAAATTTTATATATTAAAAACAGCAAATTTAGACTGAATTTGGGGCTGATAGCTCAGACTGGGAGAGTGCCGCATTGGCTATGCGGAAGCCGCGGGTTCAAATCCCGCTCAGTCCATTCCTAAATAACAATTATTGGAATTTAAAGATATATCTATTCTTTCCAATAGTCTCTTTTAAATAAATCGCTATTATCTGAAAGTTCCATTGGAAAAGGTTCAAAATAAGTCTGTTTTTTTAGGTAATCAACGTCAAAACGAATAATCCATGATTTCAAAAGAATTATTGGAATATTAATACATTCAAGTTCATTACGGTACCGTTCTAATGACTCGATAAATAGCTCTTTTTCTTCCTTTGAAAGTTTTCTAGAAACGTACCCAAAAATATGCATAAGGACGTTTATGTTAGATTCAGTTAAAGGAGGTCGACTTAAAAGCAAATTTAGATTTAATTCGTAATATTTTATTAAATTATCAAAATTTTTGGAATAATTTCCAACTATATTTCCTAAAATGTCCTTTTGTTTTTGATTGTATGCCATGAATAGTAATTTATTTTTTGTATGAAATTCTATTAATTCTTTTATGGATTTAGAATATTTAGTATCTTTAAAATCTAAAAGCGTATATACTTTTGTTAAAAAATGGTCTTTTATCCGCTTATTTCTAAGCCTTGCTTCGTCTTCTATTGGAATATTTGGAAATCTCTTTAAAACTTCTTTGGCAAAAAAACCTTCTGTTTTCTGATTTATCGGGTTTCCATTTTCAAGATATATTTTAACCCCCTTTACTCCACAAGAAGGGGACTTATTTTTTAGTATAAATCCATCAACATTGGTTATTGATTCTAAAAAATTCGATGAAAAAATTCTAATTTTTTCGGTATAATTATTATATGTATTATTTTGAACAAATTCATAGTTATTATTTTTAAAAGC
Source organism: Methanococcus vannielii SB (assembly GCF_000017165.1). Classification (NCBI taxonomy): domain Archaea; kingdom Methanobacteriati; phylum Methanobacteriota; class Methanococci; order Methanococcales; family Methanococcaceae; genus Methanococcus; species Methanococcus vannielii. The sequence goes on along the minus strand of NC_009634.1, from coordinate 434,381 downwards.
AATTTTTAAAGAATTTCTTGGAATTGGAAGCCCGATTTCAACTTCGGGACACACAGTTATATAGTTAAAGTATTTTTTAGTATTTTTTACAAAATCGCTTGAAATTTTATGGCCGTCATACCTACAGTTATCATGTTCGATACATCTACTTATTATAATATTTGGTTTTTTAAAATTTTTCAAAAAATTCCCCTCCTCTTAAACTAATTTAAGGTAAGGTTAGTTAAAAAATAGCTAAAATTAAGATAATAAATTTAAAATATGTAAATTTAAAATATATAAAAAAATGGAACTTTAAATCAAGTCAAGATTTTTTTCAAGATTTCTCCTAATCCTTTCTTTAATCCAAAGAGAAATTCTATCCCTATCAACACTATAAAGCTCCATCTTTGGAATAATTACCCTAACAACGTCAATTTCTGTTTTTTTCAGGTTAACCGTAATAATCTTATCAAATCCGTTTTCTTTTAACGTATTTTTTAAAGTTTCAATGTCTTTTTTAATATTTAATTTTGCCTTGTTTTCAATATTTTCGATATTTACTTCTTCTTTGAAGGTGTACCATTTTTTATGTGCCCTTTTCATTCTTTCATAATCTATTCTTCGTATGATATCACCTCTATTCGTATCTTCACGAGCCCCATGAATTTGGGTTGCCCTACTTTGTGCAACTTCAGTTAATGCCCTTAAAACTGCAATTTCTGGATGGATATGGCAACCTACACCCATACATAATAGTGAGGGGTCTTTTAAAATATCGTCATCTGAAACTGCAGCAATTGTTGGAATTCCAACTTCGCTAGTTAAATCTTTTAATATGACGTTTATTTTAGCACTTTTAAATTTTTCAATGAGTTCGTGAATTAGTGGATTTTTGGCATTATCTACGTTTACCCGTTTATACGTATTTTTTGAAAGTTCTGAAATACTCCATGAATCCCTTTCTATTACCTCTAACATTCCGTGAAAAATTGCTTCTTCCATCGAGTTTCCAGATGCAAGACCGTTAGTATTGCTTCTAAACAGTTGTTTCCCATCATAAGGGTGAACAATGCTGTTTATTGGAACTTCAAAAGTTTTTCCAGATATAATATCTGTTCCACTAACCCAGTCTACTTCATTAGTATCTGTAAATTCGGCATTTTTTCCGCCCGGAAGTATTAGTTCATCAAGATTTACCGGATTTTTAGGTTTTTTTACCAATTCAAGCTTCGAATTTTCATCAAATTCCGCAGAATATCTTTCAATTGCTTCCATTGTCGAAGAAACTTTTGCTTGAATTTCAGTTGCACCCTTTCCAGCATATACACTTATTGCACCATCTTTTGCAGAAGGCCTAATTGATGAAAAAACAGGAATTCCAATTCTATCAAGCCCATCAATCCTAGCAGTTCTTGTAACTCCTATTTTTTTAATAATTGGTCCTATTTTTTCGAAAGTTTCTTCCGGAGTACAGATTCTGTACGCTGCAAGAGCATAGTTTATATCGTTTATACCATCTTCCATTTTTACCACGATTAGTTAATTTTGGATTAGACTGATTTAATTTCCCTTTTTAAAATGTTTACAACATATTCTTTTGTATCACATGATATAAGTACTGTTTTTTGGGGCGAAGTTGTTACTGGATTTAGTTCAACATCTGTTTTAAAAATTTCTTTTAAAAATTTTAAAATGGCTTTATTTGCCCTTCCTTCAATTGGTTGTTCTTTAATTTTTACTTCAAGTCTTTTACGCCATTTATTAATTTTTCCAATTTCGTTCTTTTTAGCATTAGTAGTAACCTCTATATCGATTAAAACTCCTTTTTCAGTTTTTTTGATTATTTCTTCAATCAAAATACCACCTTCTTATTACTATTTTGAAACAAGGTAAAAATAAATTATTATATTATACAACAGTATAATATAGGGCAGCAACTAATAATAAATATATTATATCCGCACAAAAGTATCCTCGAGGTGTTACTGATGATGAAAGCTGAAAATTTAAACAAAGATTTTGTTAACAAAATCATTGATGCTGGAACTCCAGTTCCAGGTGAAAAGGAAGTAGCTTCATTAAAAGCATGCTACCAATGCGGTACATGTACTGGAAGCTGCCCAAGTGGTAGAAGGACTGCATACAGAACAAGAAAGGTAATTAGGCAAGCATTACTTGGTATGGATAGTGTTTTAGATAGTGACGATATTTGGAAGTGTACAACTTGCTACACTTGCTATGAGAGATGCCCAAGAGATGTTAAAGTAACTGAAATTATTAAAACAATAAGAAATTTGGCAGCTCAAAAAGGAAACATGGCAACTCCGCATAAAATGACCGCAGTATACGTTTTAAAAGCTGGTCATGCGGTACCTGCAAATGAAGATACTGCAAAATTAAGAAAATCATTAGGACTCGCTGAAAAAGCACCAATTGCACAATTCAGTCAAAAAGATATGGATGAAATTAGAACAATTGCTAAGTGTTTGAAATTTGATGATTTAATAGGATTTGACTGGAAAACAATGGGTTTAAAACAATAATTTAAGATATAGTCTAAATTTAAAAAATGGTGATATTGATGAAATACGCGTTTTTCCTTGGATGTATTATGCCAAACAGGTACGCTGGTGTGGAATCTGCTACAAGAACAGTAATGGAGAAATTAGGTGTTGAATTAGTAGATATGCCTGGAGCTTCCTGCTGTCCGGCTCCGGGAGTATTTGGTTCATTCGACCAAAAAACATGGTTAACTTTAGCTGCAAGAAACTTGTGTATTGCAGAAGAAATGGGCGTAGATATAGTTACCGTATGTAACGGATGTTATGGTTCATTATTTGAAGCTGCACACATGTTACATGAAAACAAAGATGCTTTAAAAATGGTAAACGAACAGCTTAACGAAGTTGGAAAAGAATATAAAGGAACCGTTCATGTAAGGCACTTTGCTGAATTAATCTACAATGACATAGGTGTAGATAAAATTAGAGAAAACGTTGTAAAACCATTAAGTGTAAATATAGGCGTTCACTACGGGTGCCACTTCTTAAAACCAACATCTGCAAAAGGACTCGGCAGTGCTGAAAATCCAACAATGCTTGATGAACTTGTTGAAGCAACCGGTGCTAAGTCAGTAGCATATAAAGATAAAATGATGTGTTGTGGTGCAGGTGGTGGTGTAAGGGCTAAAGAATTAGATCTTGCATTAAGTATGACTCAGGAAAAAATTGAAAACATGTTGGCAGTGGGTGCTGATGCTACTGTTAACGTATGTCCATTCTGTCAGTTGCAATTTGACAGGGGGCAAATTGAAATTAAAGAAAAACTCGGTAACGAATATGGATTCCCAGTTGTACATTTATCCCAACTTTTAGGTCTTGCAATGGGAATGAAGCCATCAGAAGTTGCTTTAGATGTAAACTTTATTTCGCCAGAACCGTTACTTAATAAATTAGGATACTAATCCATTTAATTTTAATTCTATTTTTTTAAATAAAAATAATAAATAGTTATTATACTGTAATTTATTCAAATTCGCTTAAATCAATGTTTTTTGAAGCATCTAAAAGAATATAACTTATTTTGTTTTTATCTATTACTTTAATAATCTTTTCAGCCATTTTTCCAGTAATTATTGCAATTACATCTGAACCCCGGTTACAAGCAGAAACTATTCCTTCTGAAACTGCAAATCTTATATCAGGGTGAATTTCAAGCCTTGAAGTTACTACATTTCCAACTGTTCCTGCAGTTGCAATAACTGACTCAGGATATTCCGTAATAGTGTCAGTTATTATATCGTAATTTACATTTCTTGAACCCCCCATAACCTCTGCAGGAATTTTTAAAACTATAACTTTTCCTTTATTTACTTCAATATGCCCTTTAATATCATGTATTGCAATATCTTCCCCTTTAAGTCCTCCAAAAAATACTTTAGCAGTTGCATTGGAATTTAGTTCTTTTGAAGCATATATGAGGCCTTTTTTCATAAATATTCCAATATTATCTCCTGAAACTACATCTTCAGCAGCTATTGCCGGCCAAACATCTTTATATCGATACAAGTTTTGATTTACATCATTTAAGTAACTTTTAAAATCTGAAATCCATGATTTTAATACGGCCATTCCTTTTTCAGTTATAACGTATTCACCACGACCTTTATTTTTAATAAACTCTTCTTTCATGAGGTTACGCATGTGTTCAGACACTCCCTGAACGGTTATTCCGAGTGTGTCAGCTATTTCTTTTTGTTTAATGTGTGGCTGTTTTCTAACAACTTCTGATAGTATTTGAAATTCAGTAATATTTCTTTTTTTCATCAAGTTCACCAGGTTATTATTATCAATATAACTTTAATAAATATATAACTGGTTACTATATATAGTTTTTATAGTTTTGATATACCTTCAATTAAAAAGCAAATTTTAAAACAATTGACGTTTTTTTAAATTCTTTAAATTTTTTTAAATTCTTTAAAGTTTAAAAAAAACTTGAAATAGCGTTAAATGCATTTTTTAAAGTCCCTATATATAAATATCCGATTATACATATACTAATAAAATTAAGGTGATTTCATGACTCTTGAAATATTGCTTGTAAATGATGATGGAATATACTCAAATGGCCTTTTAGCACTTAAAAATGTACTAAGTAGTGAATTTGATGCAAATGTTACCGTTGTAGCACCAACAAACCAACAAAGTGGGATTGGAAGGGCAATAAGTTTTTTTGAACCTTTAAGAATAACAAAAACAAAACTTTCAGACTGTTCTGAAGGTTATGCCGTTTCAGGAACTCCATCAGATTGCGTAGTTCTTGGAATATATCAAGTTTTAAAAAAAGTGCCTGATTTTGTAATTTCAGGAATAAATATTGGTGAAAATTTAGGAACTGAAATTACAACTTCAGGAACCCTTGGCGCCGCTTTTGAAGGTTCACATCACGGTGCAAAAGCTTTTGCATGCTCATTACAAGTTACTGCCGATCATTTAAAATTTAAAGAAGGTGAAAGTCCAATAGAATTTTTAAATGCGGCAAACGTATTTAAAAAAGTTTTTGAAAAGTTTTTGGATTCTGAATTTCCTTGTGATGTGCTAAATGTAAATATTCCAGAAGATGCCACATTAAATACTCCCGTTGAGATTACAAAACTTGCAAAAAAGATGTATACAACACACGTTGAAGAAAGGATTGACCCAAGGAGTAGAAGCTATTACTGGATTGACGGGTACCCAATAATGGAAGAAGAAGATGGAACTGATGTTTACGCAATAAGGAGAAAAAAACATGTATCTTTAACCCCTTTAACTCTCGATACTACGATAAAAAATATTGAATTATTCCAGGAAATTTACAAAAAAAAGTTTTAGATTTAAATACTTTGTAGATTAATAAATTAATTGATAATTTTATTTTATACCTTGATTTTGGTCTTTGGTGAGAACCATGTGGAAAAAACTGGACAATTTAAAGAAGTTTTACGTGAAAACTAGTAAAAAAGGGACTAACAAGATGGCATTACTTATTGATGGGCCAAACATGTTAAGAAAGGAATTTAACGTTGATCTTGATAAAGTAAGAGATGCTTTAGACGAATTTGGGGATATTGTTGTTGGTAGAGTTTATTTAAATCAGTATGCATCTGATAAATTAATTGAAGCAATTGCAAATCAGGGCTTTGAGCCTAGGATTTCAGCAGGCGATGTTGATGTTGAGATGGCCGTTGATGGAACTGAATTGATATTTAATAAAAATATTGATACTATTGTTTACATGACAAGAGATGCGGACTTTTTACCTGCAATAAGAAAGGCGAAAGAACGTGGAAAGCAGATTATTGTTGTTGGGGCAGAACCTGGATTTAGTACTGCAATTCAAAATATTGCAGACCACGTAATACGTGTTGAAGAAGATTTTGAACTTGATAAAGAAAAATTAGAGCAAAAAAAAAGGGATAGGGAACAACATTCCCATTCAGCGGTTGAATCACCAAAAACTGAACCTCTAAAAGAAGAATCAAAAGAAAATAAAAAAAGCAGTACTGAATCGTTTAAAGAAGGACTTAGTAATAGTATAAACTGGTTAAAAAAATAATTAATTTTGAAAATTATTTAATTCAATAATTTATCTTTTTTAATTTTAAATAGTAATTTTTCAGTATTTTATTTAATGTCTATTTTTCTCATGAATTTTGAAAATGCAATAGTTCCAACTGGCCCACATACTAAAATTAATAAAGCAACCGTTTCTAAATATATTATTCCGTAAAATTTAGATAAAATAACCAAAAATGTGGCAATTACTACTGCCATTAAGCCTTCCCCAATAAGAACGTTTGAAGTTTCTTTTTTAAACGATAATCTAAGTGCAGAAAATGCACTGGTTATTAATGCAAACATTGTAAAATATAAAACATACTCGTTCATTTAAATCACCATTTTATGCTGACAAGTATTTGTAGGCCCATATTACAAAAATTACTGCTCCAATGAACATTGAAAACCAAACCCATATATTTACTAAGAATAATATCTTATAAACTTTTTCGCTTTTTTTAGGGTCGTTCATAATTTTTTTAAAAGGGTCGTTTCCGTAATATTTTTTCTTTTTTAACATACTATTTCCTTAATCAATCCCTATTTTAAATAAGTATTGTGTTGCCGTAGGAAGAACTCTTCTAACTTCCCTTAGTTCTGGCTTATACATATAAAGAATATTGTCTTTACTAAATGGATTTAGTTCTTTATTTAATATCTTTGAAATTACTTTAATTTCTTCAATGCCTTCTATTTTTACAGTTCCTGCTTCATAATTTGAATCAAATTCTAAAATAATTGGTATTCGAATGTCTTTTGATACATTTTCATTTATAAATTCTAATTCTTTTCTTTTAACCCTGTAACGCTGTCCATTTATTATTAAAAAAGGCTTATCTTCTTTTAGAAGTTCATAAAGAGTTTTTCTTGTAATATTGGACTTTAAATTATTTAAAAAAGGATATATTGTATCAACACTCTGAATTTTTGGATTTCCCAAATTAGCCTGTAAATTTTCTTTAGCCATTTTTTTCACGAAGCAAGATTTAAAAAAGTATATTGATGGTAGTTAATTATTTTTTAGAGTAGTCAATTATTCAGCATGGAGTACTATAATGGTTCCAATGAGTTCTCCTTCATTAATTTTTCCGTCTTTTACTGCAATAAATATTGCGTACTCAAGACATCGTTCATGTTCAAAAGGAACAGGAATTTCTTCCCCTAAAGATACCATGTTTCCTAACTTATGCTGAATGTATGCAGAAGGCATTAAAACTGTTTTTTTGGGCAGGCAAATTTTTTGAATATTTACTGCTTTTATCTGTCCTGATTTAATTTCGACAGTTTCAGATGCAAAAATTGGAACTTTCTGGCCAACTAATTCAAGTTTAGCCTCACCATGCTTTTTACCTTCAATTTTATCTTCAATTTCCTTAATTTTTCCAGTAATTCTAAACATAAAACCACCAATATTGTTAAAATTATGCTTCTTCTGCCTCTCTAGCATCAATTCTTGCTTTAATTAATTTCAACCTGAAGAAGTTTTCCCTCTCCATTTCATCGAGCCTCATGCCGATGTACTTCTTGGTTTCATTCATTCTAGGAATTACAACGTATTCAAGAGCGTTAACTCTTCTTTTTGTCGTTATAATTTCTTGAGCGAGCAATTTTATCGATGTTTCGATTTCTGCAAGTTCTGAAATAAGTTCTAAAGCTTCTTCAAAGTTTTTTGCAGCTTCATCTAATTTTGATGAAACTCCATACGGGCTATAACCCCTATTTGAAATATCTCTTTTCACATTTTGTAGTTCAAATACTGGAACTCCAATGCCCATGATATTTCTCATATCGACATCTAGTTCGATAGTATCATTCTTGGCTGCAAAAGATGCTTCTTTTACTGAAAGTGTACCCATTAAAGCCTGAGCCATTATTAGGTCTTTGTACGCTTTTGAAAGAGCAACATTTACTTTGTCTCTTATTCCAGAAGCTTGATTTAAGATTTCAAAAAACTCCATCATTAGGGCATCTCTTTTTTGTTTCAAGAGTTTATGCCCCTTTTCAGCGAGTTTAATTTTACTCTTTAATTTTAATAGTTCCATTCTTGTAGGGTTTACGTCTGCCATTGCTATCCCCCTAGATTAATAAGATGGGAAAATTTCAGCTTCTGAATTTTATTTTTTAGGTAAATATTTTTCAATTAATTCGTCTGAAACTCTCTTCAATTCTGATTTTGGTAAGATTGTTAATAATTCCCAAATAATGTCGAGTGTTTCTTCAATGCTTCTATCTTCATCTACGCCTTGAGTTACAACTCTCCCTTCAAATGCATCAGCAAATTTTAAGAATGCCCTATCTCTTTCAGTTAAAGCCTCTTCACCAACAACAGCTACAAGGTCTCTTAAACCTCTACCTTCTGCGTATGCAGCGTATGCTTGGCTGATAACTTTTGCATGGTCATCTCTTGTTTTTCCAGGACCCTGTCCATTACCTGCAAGTCTTGAAAGTGATGGCAAGATGTCAACTGGCGGATAGATACCTTTTCTGTTTAATTCTCTTGAAAGCACAATCTGTCCTTCAGTAATGTATCCTGTAAGGTCAGGGATTGGGTGTGTAATATCATCGTGAGGCATTGTAAGAATTGGAATCTGTGTTACAGTTCCTTCTTTACCTTTAACTCTTCCTGCTCTTTCATAAAGAGATGCTAGGTCAGTGTACATGTAACCTGGGTATCCTCTTCTTCCGGGCACTTCGTTTCTTGCAGCTGCAATTTCTCTTAATGCTTCACAGTAGTTTGTAAGGTCAGTTAATATAACAAGTACGTGCATTCCTTTTTCATATGCAAGGTACTCTGCAGTCGTTAATGCAATTCTTGGTGTAATGATTCTTTCAATTGCAGGGTCATCTGCTAAGTTGATGAATACAACAGCTTTTTCTAAAGCACCTGTTTTCTTAAATTCATCCATGAAATAGTTTGATTCTTCACTTGTGATACCCATTGCAGCGAATACTACTGCAAACTGCTCACCTTCTCCTCTTACCTTAGCCTGTCTTGCAATTTGTGCAGCAAGCATGTTATGTGGTAAACCTGATCCGGAAAAGATTGGGATTTTTTGCCCCCTAACAAGGGTGTTTGTACCATCAATTGTTGAAATACCTGTCTGAACAAAAGCGTTTGGCGGGTTTCTTGAAACAGGATTTAGCGGGTAGCCGTTAATATCCACCTTTTTTTCAGCAATGATTTCAGGCCCACCGTCGAGTGGTTTTCCTGCACCGTTAAAAATTCTACCAAGCATATCTTTTGATACACCGATTTTTGCAGTTTCTCCGGTAAATCTTACTCTTGTTTCACTTGTGTTTAATTCTGAAGTTCCTTCAAACACCTGAACAACAGCAATGTCTTCTCTAGCTTCTAAAACTTGCCCGGTTCTTTTTTCTCCGTTAGGAGTTGTAATGTCTACAATTTCACCGTAAGCAATTCCTTCAATTCCTTCAATAACCATTAAAGGACCAGCAATTCTGGAGACTGATGTGTATTCTATGGTTTTTTGCATAGCGTCCATATGATAACCTCCTTACAGTTTAAAAATTAATTAGGTTATTTAATTAAAGCACCTAATTCTGATTCCATTTTCTTTATCATTTCAGGTACTTTCGTTTTTATGAATTCTTCTTCAGGCATGTACTTCATTCTAGCAATGTCTCCTTTTACACTAACTGCTGAAAGTTTTGCAGGGTCTGCACCTTTTGCTACTGCATCCAATGCTTTTTTGTAGAATGTCATAATCACTTTTAACATGTTGTACTGTTTTTTAGGTGAACAGTAGCTGTCTACTTCGTGATATGCATCTTGCTGTAAGAAGTCTTCTCTTAAAATTCTAGCAATTTCTAAGATAACTCTTTCCCTATCTGGAAGTGCATCTGGACCAACTAATTGCACGATTTCCTGTAATTCAGCTTCTTTCTGAAGCAAACCCATTGCTTCGTCCCTTAAAACTCTCCAGTCTTCACCAGTGTTCTTTTTCCACCAGCCTGCAATATCGTTGATGTAGAGTGAGTAACTGGTTAACCAGTTGATTGCAGGGAAGTGTCTTCTTCTTGCAAGGTTTGCATCTAACGCCCAGAATACCTTAACAATTCTTAAAGTGTTTGATGTAACTGGTTCTGAGAAGTCACCACCTGGGGGGGAAACTGCACCTACGATACATACGAATCCTTGTCTGTCTTCTGAACCTAAACAGTCAACTCTTCCTGCCCTCTCGTAGAACTGAGCGAGTTTTGATGAAAGGTATGCAGGGTAACCTTCTTCTCCAGGCATCTCTTCAAGTCTACCTGAAATCTCTCTCATTGCTTCTGCCCATCTTGATGTTGAGTCAGCAGTTAAGAGTACACCTAAACCTTGATCCCTGAAATATTCTGCAATTGTAATTCCAGTGTAAACTGAAGCTTCTCTTGCAGCTACGGGCATGTTTGAGGTATTTGCAATCAATACGGTTCTATCCATTAATTTGTTTCCGGTTTTGATGTCATCTAAGTGTGGGAATTCTTCGATAACCTCAGTCATCTCGTTACCCCTTTCTCCACAACCGATGTAAACTACGACATCCACATCAGACCATTTAGCGAGCTGGTGTTGTGTAACAGTTTTACCACTTCCAAATGGGCCTGGAATTGCTGAAGCACCACCTTTTGCAAGACCGAAGAATGTATCTTCAACTCTTTGCCCGGTAAGTAATGGGATTACCGGAGGTAATTTTACTTTTGATGGTCTTGGCTTTCTTACAGGCCATTTTTGCATCATTGTTACTAATTTGTCGCCTTTTTCTGTTTCAACAACAGCAACTGTTTCTTCAACAGTGAAACTTCCAGATTTAATTTCTTTGATTTTACCGTTAATTCCAACTGGAATTAAGATTTTGTGAACGATTGAAGCAGTTTCTTGAACTGTACCGATGATGTCACCAGCTAACACTTCATCGCCAACATTTACGGACGGCACAAAGTCCCACTTTACATCTCTTGGAAGTGAAGGTACGTTTACCCCTCTTGGGATGTAAATTGAGTTTGTAGCATCTTCAATTGCGTTTAAAGGTCTTTGGATACCATCGTACATTGCTTTTAACATGCCAGGGCCAAGTTCTACAGATAAAGGTGCTCCGGTTCCAGTAACGCCCTCTCCAGGTTTAATACCTGCAGTTTCCTCGTAAACCTGAATAATCGCTTCGTTTTCAGTTAACTGGATAATTTCTCCGGTTAATCCTTCGTTACCTACTTTAACCACTTCATACATCTGGGAACCTTTCATGCCTTCGGCAACAACAACCGGGCCGGATATTTTAATAATTTTACCGACGACCATATTTTCACCTCAGAATTACTTAATATCTATACCGACTGCGTTTCTTACTAATATTTTTACAGGATCTTTTTCTCTAACGATAGGGCCATTTTTATCTGGAACTTCTACGATAACTTTTTTTGCGTTAGCAATAGTTTCCCTGATTCCTTCGCCGATTCGTTCAGTAGTAATTATTAATCCTATTTCAGCATTATTGTCCAATTCTTCAATCGCTTTTGAAGCCTGTTCAGGGGATTTAACTTCGTAGACATCCGTAAGTCCTGCAAGTCTAAATCCGACTGCTACATCGGAATCCCCAACTACGCCGATTCTCATAATATCACTTTACAATCGTTTTTAGGATACAAGAATCTCTCTGATTTCACTAGCAGACAATCCTTCAATTTTTCCTTTAATAATAATCTTTAAATTTCTTATTTCAAGTTCTTTTGAAGTAATAAGTCCAATTATCGGGCCTATTCCAAATGGCTGTCTCAGTGATAATTTTTTACCCATATTAACTAAGTATTTATCGAGAGCTTTTTCAAATATGTACACGGATTTTACTTTTTCGAATTCTTCAAGACTTTCATTCATTATTGAAGTGTATTTTGTACCTTCAAGTGAGCTGATAACTCCTTCAATTGATTCGACATCAGCAAGCTCCTTTAACTTCCATGCAGCAAGCTCGTATCCTTTGCTTGTAGTATAGTTTGAAATAACTTCGGAGGATAACCCGTCAGCTTTTCCTTTCAATATTATTTTTAAGTTTTCAATGTCAATCATTGCACCAATAAATTCTTTAAACAAGTCTTTTTCAGTACCGTCAACACTCACGTTTTTCCATAGGCTTTCAAGAATTGATTTATCCAAACTCATTTCAAGAGCAGTTAACTTTCCAGTCTGTTCATAGTCCGTTAATGCATCTGAAAGAATGGTCGTATAACCTGTTCCTTCTAAAGCGTTTACTATTTCTTCTACAGATTTAGTTTCACTTAATTCCCTTAATCTGCTTTCAGGAATTGTTCCAAGGGGAATTAATAATTTGAAAGTTTCTTCAGCATTGAGCCCAACGTATTTTGCTCTTAAAAGTGTTTTAATGTTTTTAACATCAAACTTTTTTTCAAGCAATTTTAATATTTTTCTTGCAGAGTCAGGTGATATATTTGCAAGTGTTTTGTATACGTGTGCTAAGTGAGTATCAAGTGCTTTTTCAGCAACTGTTGGATCTTCACTTTGACCTAATACTTCAGACAAATATGGCCCATAGTCAGTATCTTCCAAAAACCCGATTAATTCGTTAGCCCCTGCAGCTTCGATTAATTCATTCATTTTATGATCTTTAAGCAGTCTTGACTCCATACTTCTTACTCTTGCATTAACGTAAGCAAATGGAGCAGTTTCTGCCAAATATCTTATCAAAAAGATCATAATAACTAGGAATATGGCAATACCTGCAAGTACCAATAAAGTCATGAATATATTGGTGGGCATCCCTGCTAGTTCCATTAACTGTGTTAAAGCATCCATTTAAACCACCTTAGAACAACATTTCAGCAATTTTAGCCCTTATAATGTCCAAATTTCTTTCAAATGTTGCTTCAAGGCTATTGTCGGACACTTTTGTTTTATCTGCAGTTTTTACAACGCAACCGCCAATTATTGGTAGGGATTCGCCTTTTTTCAAGACAGTAACTTTTTTAAGCCGGTCTTCCATTTCCTTTTCAAGGGCCCACAACGTGGAATCGTCAATTAATTTCCAGTCGTTTTTGTTGAGTTGTAAGTCTAATTCACCACCACCAACTGAATAAACACCGGTGATAATCATTTTTAGTAAAATATCTTTATATTCGTCTTTTTGAGGTAATTTTACTAAATCTTCCTCTAATTTTTGAATAGCTTTTGCTATTGTCCTTTCTCTTTCTTCAAGCGAATTTTTCTTAGCAGAGAGTCTAGCTTCAGCTAAAATTCTATTTCTAGTCATTTCAGCATCTTTTTCTCCTTTTTTAAGTATCGCTTGCTTTTTCTTTTCAGCTTCTTCATGAGCTTTTTTTATTAATGCTTCTTTTTCTTTTTGAGCTTCTGCTAAAATTACATTTGCCTGAATTTTAGCATCTTCCATAATTTTGGATGTTATCTTTTCCGCTCCCATCGTAACACCTTCGGAATTGGATTTATATTGGAAACGCAAGGTTTCGTTTATTTAAGTTAGAACATGATACCTAGCATGATTAGGATAGCTATCAATAAACCGAAGATAGCGAAGGTTTCGGGCATAACTGCTAAAACTAAACCTTTACCCATTGCATCAGGGTCCCTAGCAGTAGCACCAATTGCACCTGCTGCAGTTATACCTTGACCAATACCTGAAAGACCTGCAAAACCCACAGCTAAACCAGCACCAAGTGCTGCGATTGTTGTAACCCCCGGACTTGCAAATACTCCAACTAATAAAAGGATAGCAACTAACAAACCGTAGATTGCCTGTGTTTCAGGAAGAACGGAGAAAACCATTGCTTTACCAAATATTCCATCGTTTTCTGCAACAGCACCTAAACCAGCAGCAGCAGCAATTCCTTGTCCGATTGCAGATAAACCTGCTAATCCCGTACCAATACCTGCTGCGAGCATTGCCCATTCAGGAGCACTTTTGAATACAAATAAGATTAAGATTGCAACAAGGAAACCATAGAGACCTTGCGTTTGAGGTAATGCCTGGAATACAATTGCAGTACCAAATTTGTTAGGGTCTTCTGCAACAACGCCTGCACCACTAGCACCGGTGATACCTGCACCGATACCTGAACCAAGACCTGCAATACCTACTGCTAAACCAGCACCTATAGCTCCGAGTAATAATGGGTTTTCAAATACCATCATAAACACCTCGTTCTTAAAACATTCTTATTTTACATTATTTTTGTTATTTATTGATTAGTTTGAAGTGTACTCTCTTTTAGCCTTAAATGGTGAGAATTTCTTTCCACCGCCTTCATAATACTGGCCAAAGAATTCTACATAGTGTAATCTTAATGAGTGAATGAACGAACCAAGACCATTCATTACAAAGTTAAATGCATGTCCAAATACAAGCATTACTATGGCAATTAATATTCCAATAACCGGAATTGCGTCTCCAAGTAACTTTGCCATGATATTTACGGCCATTGCAAGACCTCCCGTAGCTAAACATAAAGCTAAAAGTCTTGCGTAAGAGAGAACGTTTCCTAAAAATCCCGTAATATCCATTGCACCAAGTAATGCATCTAAAACTCCACCATTCATGAATCCCTTAATCATACAGAGTGCAATTACTAAAATTACTGCAACACCTGCAATCATCATGTTTCCAGTAAATACTGTAGTTACAATTGCAAGTATTAATAGCATCCACATTCCTTGACCTAAGAATGCATCTAATAATGATTTCTTTTTTAAACTTTCAGAAATGCCAACTGTTAAACCAATAAATAGGTGCAAAATACCTGCAACAATTGAGAATAACAATATTGTCATAGGCCCATTATTTACGTCAATTCCGCCAAGACTCAGTAATGGTTTAGCGGCACTAATGTATGTACTTTCACCAAGTGGATTTACCAAAGCAAGTCCTGTTGAGTAAATATCCATACCCATAAATTGGAGCATAAAGTCTCCCAAATACCCGCCAGTTAATATTCCAAAGAACACTGTTGAAAGACCAGAAAGCGTTAATATATACCCAAGATTGTATGCGCCTTGGCTTACTTTACCCATTCTCTTCCAAAGTACAACACCTGCCAAAGCAAGTAATAAACCATACACTGCATCTGTAAGCATAATGCCATAGAATAATAAAAATCCAGGCATTATCATCATTGTAGGGTCGATTTCATTATATTTTGGAGGTGCGTACATCTCAGTAAGCATTTCAAATGGTTTAATCGCTTTTTTATTGTCTAAAAGTACAGGTATTTTTTCAACTGGTTCATCTGGCTCCGAAATTTCAACAACGGAGTATCCTTCAGAAGCAGTTTCAATTATCTCTTGGACTTTTTTAACGTATTTAGATGGTGCCCAAGCTTCAACAAGGTGTGTCCTTACAGTTTTACCGGTCATTGAATAGGCTTCAGCTCTCTCTTTTTCAATTTCAAGGATTTCATGTAGTACTAATACTTCTTCAGTCCATTTTTTAGAAAGTGCATTCAATTTTTCTAAAATAGATTTCGTATCCTTTTCAATACTTTGGAGTTCCTTTTCAGACCCTATAAAAACATCTTTTGGAGTCCCGATAACTTCTGAAATATCGAGTCTTTCAAATCCGGATTTTCTAAGCTCAGCACCTACTACATCCATGTATTGTTTTAATGTATTGACAATTATTGGAATCTTTTGTTCCTTTTCACCAGTATTTACTGGCGCCCCTTTAACAATTTCAACGTATCCATCTGTAACATCAGTTAATGATGATTCAAGTCCCTTTAAGTTTTCAGGAAATGAAAGACCTGAAACAGTATACGTATATGGGCCTTCTCCAAGGAATTTAAGATCCAATTCAAAATCAGCGAGATATTTAACACTATCTTTTAATGCTTCAAGAATAGCTTTTCTATTTTCGAGTTCGGCCAACTTTTTAGCGGGTTCCGAGACTTCTCCTTCAACGCATGAAAGTACGTTTTCAACATGGGAGATAATCTCTGCGGATGATGAAAATGATAGTTTTTTCTTTTCAGGTACTTTTGGATTTAATATTCCTGAAAGTCCTGTTTTTTCCCCTTTGCTAACGTTAGAGAATAAATCTAGCATTCTGCTAACTTTAATTGTTAACGAAGCGACGTTTCTACCGTACTCGGCTGAAGGTGAAGGTGCCAAAAATGCACTCCATTCAGGGTCTTCGAGTTTAGTAGATAAATCGTATAACTCCACTAGCCCGCTTTCATGGAGTTTCCTAATAACAGGATCTACTTTTTCATCTAAGATGACCGCCCTAATTTTTTTCATTCTTGCGGGTCTCAATAAAACCACCTTTCAAGTTTTCACAACAGAAAAATCGTTAGAATTCAATTACATCTTTTAATGTAATATTTAAAATTTTAACTTTAGCAATGTTCACCATTTCAGAAATAGCTTTTTCTTCTTTAGCGATAATTTCTGATGCTTTTTCTTTAGCTTCTTTTTCAAATTTAGAAACCAATTCACTGGCAGATAATTCCGCACTAGTTTCAGTATCAGAAATGATTTTTTTACCTTCTTCTACTGAATTAAGCTTTATTTCTGCTGCTTTTTTCTTAGCTTCTTCTATCGCATTTACAGCTTCATTTTCTGCATGCTTTATTTCCCTAATGGTATCTATAGCACTCACAGAACAACCTCCTTTGAAGAATAATTACTATATCCCGTAGAATACCTATATATATTTTATTACTCAGGCATATTTTAAACAGGAAGATATTTTACGGGAAAAATCACTACTTGCCATATATAGTAAAGCAGTCATGATTATTATAACAAGGTTATTTATGCCACTTTGGTTTTTTAGACTTTTTCATATATGTACTATATTATTTGAATATATAAACTAATAGATATAATTTTTAAAATAAACTAAATAAATATGATTTTAATAACTATATACTACTTAAATCATGGAGTTTATGAATTCAAAAGGGTGTTGAATCATTTTTGCAGTTTCTTCAACTTATAAACAAAATCATCTATTTCAAAATCAAGAATAATTTTTTGAATTATGACTTTTTCATAAAATTTTTTTGAAATTTCAAGGCTTATAAATTAAAGTAAAAGACATATATATTTCATTAAAATCCCTTAACAATTTATTTATGGTATGGTTCCCCGTTAATTATTCTGAAACTACGGTAAATCTGTTCTAATAAGATAACTCTCATTAGTTGGTGTGGAAAAGTCATTTTTGAAAAAGATAATTTAAAATTGGACTTTTCAGAAACTTTTTGTGAAAGCCCTAATGACCCCCCAATAACAAATACTATATTTTTTTTCCCAGAAATCGAAAGATCATTTATATTTTTTGCTAATTCTTTTGAATCTAACTCTTTTCCAAGAATTTCAAGAGTAACTACGTAAAAATCCCCCTTTAAATTTTTAAAAATTCCTTCAGCTTCTTTATCAAGTATTTTTGACTTTTCAACATCGCTTGGATTTTCAGGCGTTTTTTCGTCAGAAATTTCAATAATATTTAATTTAGTGTATCTAGAAAGCCTTTTTTTGTATTCTAATACTGCATCTTCAAGATACTTTTCTTTTATTTTTCCAACAGAAATAATTGTTATATTCATATTTTTCACACAAAAAGCTTAATTTTTAAAACAGGCTGAATTTTAAAATATAAAAAAATATTAAAAAAGTAGAAATTACTGCTTTATGAATTTTTTTGCAATATCCATTACGTTTTCAGAGATTACAAACTTAGTGTTGTCTTTTAACGTGTCTGTAGTTACATCAAGTGCCCTATAAAGCTGTGCTTCATTTTTAAAATAGGTTTGAGCAGACTCAGAAACAATTTGTATTGCTTTTGCTTGGCCTTCTGCTTCGATTTTTAAACTTTCTGCAATACCTTGAGCTTTTAAGATTTTACTCTGCTTTTCACCCTCAGCTTCCAAAATTGCAGCTCTTTTTAACCTTTCAGCTTTCATCTGTTGGGTCATTGCATTTTTAATGTCAGTAGGTGGTTCAATTTCTCTTAACTCTACTTTTTCTACTTTTACGCCCCATGCATCCGTATCTCTATCAAGGGTTTCTAAAAGTTTTGAATTAATGTATTCTCTTTTGTTTAAAGCATCGTCAAGTTCAAGACTACCAATTATTGCCCTTAATGAAGTCTGTGCAAGGTTTATAATTGCATACTGGAAGTTCTGAACTTCTAAAATTGCCCTACTTACATCCATAACTCGATAATAAATAACTGCATCTATTTTAACACCTGCGTTATCCCTTGTAATCATTTCCTGAGGCGGAACATCAATTACCTTAGTTCTAACGTCAACTTTTACAGGTACGTCAATAAATGGAATTATAAAGTTTATTCCCGGAGTTAATTTTCCTCTAACTTTTCCAAGTCTAAATATAATTCCAAGTTCAAACTGGTTTACGATAATTACTGACTTTATAATGATAAATAATAGAAATATCCCTAGTATCAGGTTTAGCCAAAAAGGCATATTATCCCTCCAAGCATTTAATTACGAAATTATGTATAATCCTATTAATTACTATTTGTAGATACTACTACTAGATAATTGTAATGAATTAATGTAATGAATATAATTATAATAAAATAATAACCACGGTTATCATTTACGTTTACTCATCAGTTAAGTCTTCTACCACTAAAGAAACTCCTTCAATACCTACAATAATCACATCAGACCCTTTTTTTTATTGATTTTGAGGATTTTGCCTGCCATCTTTCCCCATTAATTGTTACGTGTCCGAAATTATTTTCTAAAATATCATCTACTATTTCCCCATGTTCTCCAATAAGTTTTTCTGCTCCTATTTTAACATCTAATCCAGTTTTATATACAAATCTTTTCATTAGGTATGCTGTAAGTAATCCTGCAATTAAAGCAGATGGAAGCGCCCATTCAGGAGCAAATAATAAAAATATGCCATAAATAAGAACTGCGACCCCTGCAACAGGAAAATTTAATCCTGGTAAAAATACTTCAAGAACAATTATTCCCATCCCTAATAAGATGAATACATGTCCTAATTCCATAACGAGCCACCTTATAAGAATATGCGTATATACGAAATAGTTTCATAATACTGCATAAAGTTTTAAAAGAGACAATATATATACTTTTTTAAATAATATCAGGAATTTTATCTAAAATTTTATTAAATAGTTCGTTAAAAACCTCTTCAGGCGTTTTTCCAGTTGTATTTACCATTACGAACCCATAAGTTGGTTCAAATTTTGAACATTTTAATTCTGCTATTTTATGGTATTCTTGCTTAATTTTTTTTTGAAATTCTATTTTTTCAAAAATTTCTTTTTCCCTAAATTCCATTCTTTTTAAGGCTTCTTCTGTATCCACGTCTAAAATTACTACAATATCAGGAATTTTTGCAAAAAAGTTTATCGAATAAATAAATTCCTTTGAAATCCCTTGCATTGTTTGGTAAATTATGGATGAATAAACGTACCTATCAGTTACCACATGGGATTTTTGTAACATTTTTTCAATTTCAGAAACATGTTCTACTCTATCGGCTGCAAAAAGAAGGGCTAGTGTTTCTTTTTTACATTCTGAACCAGAAAGAACCTCTCGTATAGTTCTTCCTATTTTTCCAGTTGTAGGTTCGCAAGTATATTCTGCATTTAGTTTTTCAGCAAGCATCTTAGCTTGTGTAGTTTTACCACTCCCATCAATTCCTTCAAAAACTATAAATTTGTTCATGATTTTTTCGCCCTAAACAATTGTAAAAGTAATTTTAGTGTTTAAAATAAATTTATTAATAAATCCTTAAATTAATGTTTCTGCCTTGCTTTATGGTAGTGAGCTAATTTTAGTCTCATTATTTCTTCTTTAATGCTCCATGTCCCATAATTTTCAAGTTCATCAAGCATAGGCATTACTTTTTCGATAATTTTGGAGTCTCTTTGCCCGAATTTTTTAATTGTAAGTAATGTTTTTAAAATTACAGATTCATCTCCGTCTTTTAAAAGACTTATTACTTTTGGAATTGCAGGTTTTATAAGATCCGGGTCAATATCTGCAAGTATTCCGAGTGCCGTATTTTTAACTTTCCAGTGAGGGTCATCTAATTTATCCATTACAAGGTCTAAATACCCATAATGTCCTTCATTGATAAAGTCTTGTAAAGATTGTAATGCCTCCACCTTAACTGACCAGTCACCACTTTCAAGAAGACTTCCAATTTTTCTTATTCTATCTGAAACGGTTTTTTTGGATGATATCGTTTCAGTTGTACGTCCAAGTTTTTCAAGAATTGATTTTGAAATTTTTGAAATAAGAGGGTTTTGCTCCATCTGACCTTCAAGGCACCAGTTTATTATTTCATAATGGTAATTTTCAATCTGTTCAAGTTTAAGTACGTTTTCAAGGAGTTTATATGCGTAAACTCTTCTAAACCACTTTTCACTATTTCTAACTTTTGAAATAACCATTATAAGGGATTCAATATCTGAAACTTCATCTTTTCTAAAGTTCAGTGCACAAAGTGCTTCATCAACACCAAATCCATTTTCTTTAATAATTTTTAATAATTCTGGTTCAGGTTTAAATACACATTTTACGGAAGTTTTCCTACTGATTTCGGGGTATTCGTACTGTAATTTTTTAAGTAGGTTTCCAGCTTCATTTCTTAGTTCAAAAATCCTATCAAATAATGCAATTTCTGTTATTTTTAAAATGAATATTTCTATTATTTTAATATCCATTTTTGAAATATTTTTTATTGCATAAAGCCCGTTTAATCTAGTTTTCCAGTTATTCTCTTCAAGATACGTATTTATAATCGATTTAACTGATTCCGTACATTCTGGAGAAGTTTCCTGTAAAATATTTTTTGTAATTTCAAAAATCTCATTATTTTCAAAATTCATTCCATTAACAATGCATAAAAAGTCACAACCATATTCTAAATACTTTTCAGAACTTTTTAATATCCGTTTTAGTGCAACGCTATCATTTTGGTATTTTTTTACAAGATACTTAAAAATTCCTGTTGAAGCATAAGGATAAGCTTTTAAAATTTCATCCATATGTTCAATAGTAATGTATGACTTATCTATTTCGAAATTAAAGTCATATTTTAATATAAGATTCGATACCTCTGAAACGATTTTTATTTCATCATTTAATGAAACATGTACCAAATGTCCAATAATTTCAGAAATTCTTTCATTACTTCCTTCAATATCTTTTAACACGTTTGAAAAACTTCTAAGGAGGAGAACGTAATTTAGCCTTACAAATACATTTGGATCGTTAATTTTTAATTTAGGGTCAAGATAGCTATCCAGTTTTTCTAAAATTTTAAAACGGTCATAAGACTCAGTACTAAGAATTGCCCTGACAATCCATAGCCCTTGAGCCCTTACAAGTCCAAATTTGTCTTCAATAGATTTTATTATTAATTCTAATGACTGTTCTATATATTCAGGATTATTTACTGCAATTTGAGCAATATCATTCATTAAATTTATTTTAGAAACCCAGTGTTCATTACTCCATGAGTTTGCGATACTTGAAACACCTTCTTTAATACGTAATAACGCTTCATCATCGACGTTTTTGTTGATATATGGGTAGTTCCACGGATTTGAAAGTTCATTTAAAAATTTTAATTTTAAATCTTCATTAATGTCTGGCTTTGTAAATCTGTCTATTGTTGAAACATAGGATATAATATGTGAATCACTTAACATGTTAAGCGCTTTTTCAATATTTTTAGAATCCATCAACTGTACGGATATTGCTCTTATTAATGAGACATCATGTGTTAAAAGTTCATTATTTGTTACTTTTTCTCCGATTATATAGTACCCGACAAGTGCACCGAATATGATAAGCCAGTCTTTTTCATATTGTAGTATATTATTTGCTTCATTAATGATAATATTTTTTAAATATGGCTTATCTTTTGAAAGAACCCCTAATGTTAAAAATAACCTCACTTTTAAATATCGGCTTATATTTTTAGCGGTAAATATCTTTAAAATATCTTCAATAATTTCATTATTCACTATTTCCGGGTTTTTTTCAAGGAGTACTAATCCTGAAAACTTAGAAATAAGGTCTGGGCTTGATATAAGTTTTTTAATGTGGGATGGGGAATAAGATGCACTTAAGTCAAGATGTAAATACACCTGATTTACCAAGTCTGCTATTTCATCAATTGTTTTATTATCTTCAGATTCTAAAATTAGCCACGAATAAATACCTATTTTTAAGTTATTTTTCTCTAAAGTTGATTCAATTATTTCAGGAAGTATGGAATCGATTAATTCGGGAGTTACGGGAGCCATTTTCCACACATTCATCATTGCTTCTAATTTTAAAAAGGAATTTTTTGAATGTAAGTCTTTTGAAAGCAATATCCCATATCTTTTAATTGCATACTTCATAACTGGTCTATTCAATAACTCAGTTACTATTTCACTAACTGCTTTATTTTCTGAATTAGAAATCCTTAAAAGGTGGGGAATCACTTTATACGATATTTCTGGATATTGTGTTATAATATTATTGACTGCCCATAAAATCCTAACCTGCATTATGGTTTTTGGAAATTCTAATTCTATAAGTAGGTTTCTAAGTACGTATTCTGCATCGTCTAGCTCCTCGTAAGTAATATTTCCAAGTCGGTTTACAGCATCTAACTTTGCATACCAACTTTCCTTTTTAATTTCCGATACAATTCGCTTAATGTTCATGGTTTTCCCAAAAAAAAGTGGATTTAATTAAATGGTTTAATTTAAAGTAAATATTATAAGTCAAGTTTAAGTAAATATTTATTTATTATTTTATTGTCATTACTATATGCAAACAAATATAAAAATGGATATTTAACAATATAAATATCATTAGTAAAATTCATTACACTAACCTTTGAATCAATTGAAAAATGATATTAAGAATTAGCAAAATATTAATCAAAATTAGTTAAACATTCACCGGTGTAAATTTATGAATATCGAAAAGCTAAAACAAAAGATATTAACGAAATTATCCAAAAAAGAACTTGAAAAAAGAGTAAACGAAAAAATTGAAGAAAATTCAGGCTTGCTTGGTGAAGAAAGTGCAGTAATGCTTGTTGCACAGGAATTTGGTATTGAAATTACTTACGATGACGACGAAGAATATGATTTTTCAATAAAAGACATTCAAGACGGCCAAAAAAATGTTGAAGTATCTGGAAAAATAATTGAAGTTTCCAATACAAAAGAATTCAGCAAAAAAGATGGAAGTACTGGAAAACTTGCATCGATAACAATTGGAGACAATACTGGAACTACTCGACTTACCTTATGGAATGATAAGACTGAGCTTATTGAAGGTTTAAAAAAAGGGGACGTTATAAAAATTGAAAATGCATTTAGTAGAAAATGGAATGATAAAGTTGAATTAAATAGCGGTTCTGAATTATCAATTGAAAAATTAAAAAAATACGATGAATCAAGGTATCCAATTTTGAAAGAAAATTACAGTATTTCTGAACTTTTACCAAATCTTTTGGCAAAAATTAATGCGGAAGTAATCTTGGCATACCCTAAAAAGGAATTCAGCAAAAAAGACGGTACAACAGGGCAGTTAAAATCTTTAACTTTAAAGGACAGTACTGGAAGTATTCGCGTTACACTCTGGAATGAATTAGCAGATTTTGAAGTTAAAAAAGGCGATTACGTGGAAGTAAAGGGGTATGCAAAACAGGGTTATTCGGGACTTGAATTATCTGCCGACAATATCACCATTATAAGAGAAGGACAGTTAGAAGAATCTTTAAGTGAAAATTTAAAGATTTCAGAACTTACTGACTTTAAAGGTGAATTTGTAAATGTTTCTGGAAATATACTTACAATTTCACCGTCAAGGGAAGTCTCATTTAATGATAGAACCTCTGAAGTTCAGGATTTGTACATTTCAGATGATACAGGCCGTGTAAAAATTGCATTTTGGGGCCTTAATAAGGACGTCTTAAAAGAGCTAAATAACGGGGATTATGTAAAAATTTCAAACTGTAAGTTACGAAATTATAATGATAATTCTGGTGAAAAACGAGCTGATTTAACTTACAGCTACCTTTCAGAGCTTAAAAAAGATAAAAAATTAAGTAAGGAGATAGAAGAGATAGTAACTCCAATTTCCGAAATATTATCTGGAAAAGCCAATAAAAATGATGTTACAGTCGTTGGAATGGTTGTTTCAGCTTATCCTATAAATGAATTTAAAAGAAGTAATGGTTCAACTGGAAAGGTTAAAAATATTACTATAGATGATAATTCAGGAAGCATTCGAATGTCGCTATGGGATAATTACGCAGAAATGGCCATTTTAGAAGGCGATATTTTAAAAATAGTTCACGGTTACGTTAAAGAAAGTGGAGAATATATGGATCTTTCAGTAGGCAGATTTGGGCAGATTTTGGTAAATCCAAAAGGAATATCGGTAAAATCTAACCGGTCATTTATTGTAGATATTGAAGAAGGCAAATCAACAGAAATTCGTGGAACTGTTGTTGACTTTAGAAAACAGGATTTAATACTTAATTTATGTCCAAACTGTAGGAAAAAACTTAATGCTTCCGGAAAAGAGTACGTATGTGAGACTTGTGGAACTGTAACTCCAAATGAACTTTTAGTTTCAACAGTTGCAATAGATGACGGAACTTCAGTTATAAATTGCAGAATTTATGGTCAGAATGTGGAAAAAATTACAGGAATGTCTAAAAATGAACTTAAATCTTCTAACTTGGATGCACTTTCAAAAATTCTTGGAAGAGACTTTATTTTTTACGGAAGTCCAAATATTAGAAACGATGAACTAGAATTTTCTGTTAAAAGTGTGTCTAATATTGATATTAATCGTGAAATAGATGCATTGGAACAGATTTAATTACATTTAATTTTTACTTCACGTCTCTTTTTATTTTTTAAGAATTAATAATTTTTTAAGGCATATAACCCAGTAATAACCTATATATATTGTAATTTAGATAGTAAATAGGGTTTATTACTAATAGGATTTAAATTTTTTTTGTTTTAAAAAATTTGTTGGTGATTTCATGAAAAACAATGTAGTTGTTGTAACCGGAGTTCCTGGAGTTGGGAGTACAACCGTAATGCAAAAAGCAATGGATAAGTTAATTGAAGAAAAAATAAGCTATAAGATGGTAAATTTTGGAAGTATGATGTTTGAAGTTGCAAAAGAAGAAGGTTTAGCCGAAGAAAGAGACCAAATGCGAAAATTAAACCCTGAAACACAAAAAAGAATTCAAAAAATGGCAGGACGAAAGATTGCAGAACTTTCAAAGCACTCTCCGGTTGCAGTTGACACACATAGCACTGTAAAAACGCCAAAAGGTTACTTACCGGGCCTTCCAGCATGGGTATTAAATGAATTAAATCCTGATATGGTAATTGTCGTTGAAACAGATGGTGATGAGATATTAATGAGAAGAATGGGTGATGAATCACGAAATAGGGACTTAGAGACCACGAAAAGTATTGAAGAACACCAGTTTATGAACCGATGTGCAGCAATGGCTTACGGGGTATTAACTGGTGCTACCGTAAAAATAGTAAAAAATAAAAACGGTTTAGTTGACAATGCAGTGGAAGAATTAATTTCGGTTTTAAGATAATCTATTTATATTTTAACTTTTTTAATTGATTTATAACTTTATTCGATTTTGTAAAAGGGGAAAAGACATGTTTGAATCTATTTATTCCGCATTTTATTCTTCAATGGATGCGATTTTTTTACCGATGGTACAAACAATGGAACCTGCAATCTTTATATTTCTTACCGCTCTTTTAGTGTCGTTTATTATAAATTTAGCGACTAAATTACTAGTTAATCAAGGAAGAATGGCAGAATTAAAAAAAGAACTTCAAGAATTTCAGGTTAAAGCTAGAAAAGCATCAAAAGACCCAGAATTAATGGCTGGACTACAAAAAGAACAGCAAAGAATGATGGAAATGCAAATGGAAATGATGAAAATGAGTTTTAAACCTATGATATACACATGGGTTCCGATAATTATAATATTTGCATATCTTAGGCACGTTTATGACTTTGGAGGAATTTATCATACAATGACTCCCGCATGGAACGGAGTTATTGTTGAACTACCCATAATTATCTCAAAAGTACTATTTGTTGGAATATGGCACTGGATTGGCGGAATATTTTACCACGGCGGATTTGGAGTTGTTTCAGATCAAGCACTCGGCTGGCTTGGATGGTACATAATGTGTTCAATGGGTACATCAATGGTTCTTAGAAAGTTAATGGGCATAAAATAAAAATGGCATAATATTCCATTTTTTTTAAATATTTTTAAATATGGTATAAAACTGTAAAATAGAACATGACGCTTATTTCATCCATTTCTTTAATTTCAAGGTCTTTAATTTCATTTTCTTCAGGTTTAAAGCATTTTTCGCCAAGGTTTTTAAATAAAACATTTACACCTATATTTTTGGGAAGATTTTCTTTAAAATATTTACTTTTTTCAATTATGCAACTAATAATACGATTTACATCATTTTTGGTAAATTTAGATTTTTCTTTTGGAATATAAGTTATTTTTACTGATAATTTTTCCTTATTTTCAAAATTCATCCAGAAATCTCCAAAATCCGTTTCATCAATCCTATAATCCTTAATTTCAAAACTTCTTTCAATTGTATTTTTCATAAAAAACCCTCTCTAAAGTATTTTAAGATATATTTATTATCTTTTTCATATCACTATTCTGAGGTTAAAATTGAAATTACTTTATTTTTAGCTCGCTTTCTCCAGGTGGAAGTATTCTAAGTACATCTTCATCATCAATTCCAAATTCACTAAATTCTTTTAAAATTTCTTTTACAAGATCACTCTTTTTCTTTTTACTGGACTTTAAAATTACCCATTTTTTAGATGAATCTTTTAAAGAATTTTCAGTTCCAGTAGTTAGCTTAAGTTCTCCATCATATTCAAAAATCCCGACACCTAAATCAAGTGCAGCACTTCTAATGAAATTTCTCTTTCCACGAATAACAAATGCACCCTTTTTTAAGTACTCTCCACTTTCCGCAGTCTTTGAAATCTGGTCAGGCATAACCCAATAAACGTCGGCACTCCCTACTCCAAGTTTCCATGCTCTTGAGTGTGATGCTGCAAACTTAGAAACCTCAAATAGTGTTTTTTCTTCAGGTGCCTTTTCAGAATCTTTCATTTTAATTACTGTAAATGGTGCTCCGTCCATTAACGTGTGAAATACTATATCGTTTTTTTCAACGTATCTTTTTATAATCATTTCATTGGTAGTTGCATCCTTTCCTGCAACAATTAAATATCCATCAATTAGGGTCCATTTTAATTTTTCATACCATTTTAGTAATTTTTTCTCTTTTTTCTTTATATTTTCCTCCTTTTCACGGAGAACTTCCGAATCTGTTTTTTCTTTTTCTTTTAATTCATTCAACTTCTTTTCAGAAATTTTTAAGGCTTCAATTACTCCACTAACTTTATTTTTAAACTTCTTTGATTTTTGATAAAAGTCGTCAGCACTCTCAAAAGCATTTTTTCTTAAGTCCAATACTACATTTTTTTCAATAATTCCATTACCGTAGTCTAAAGATAACTTTAAACTTATTTCTGCATTTTTCTCGTTTACACTTATAATTTTCCCTAAAATTTGATGATCTTTATTCTTATTGATAACTTCTTTTATCGCATTCCAGTCCATTTTTTCTCTTGCAGATCTTATTGTTGAAAGTATCTCATCAACATCCATATAATTGGCATAAATCAAGTCGCCCTTTTCTTGATTTAAAACGGACTGTTTTTCGTATTTTTCCTTTGTTTCAAGCTGACTGTTTAATATTCGTTCCTGTTTTTTTACAAGCTTATTAATCTTAGTTTCAGCTTGTTTAATCTCTTTTTTTATAATAAATCTTGAAAAATATTCATCAAGTGCTACAAGAAAACTCTCATAATTTTTAATTTCATTTTCAGGTATTTTTTCATGAATTTTAAGGGAAATAGGGTCAATATTAACATATTCATTATTTTTAATAGTGATTTTAGAACAAATTTCATTGAATACTCTATTAAAAAATTGTTTTGTTCCAAAAAACAGGTCTTCAAGTTCCTGTTCGTTTGGATTTTTAATACTTTTGTTAACGTTAGAAATGGTGCATATTTCTTCTGCATAAACTCCAGAAAGTCCAAAAATTCTAGAAACAATTCTAACGACCTCTGTATTTACGTTTTCTTCTTTTTTAAATTCTTCAAAGAACAGGTCTTTTGCAATAGAATACCCTAAATTCTTTGGTTCAAGATCTTTTTGAGGAGGGAATTTATAAATTTCTTTTGGAACAACATTTCTTGTACTCCACCGTTCAATTTTTAATGGAAGAATTATCACATCATTTTTATCAAGTAATATTGCATTCCCTTCCCCAAATAACTCGATAATCAATTTATACTTTAATTCATTCCATTCAAAATTGAATAGTACAATTCTATCAAAATTGTGCTGTTCTATACTCGTTATTTTAATATTATTCAAGTTTTTTCTAAGTAGCATTGCAAAGGAAGGGGGATTTTTTGGTTTTTCTCTTTCATATTCTGTAATTGTAATATATTTATATTTTCCAAGGCCTATCGCTATTTCTTTTGACCCTACTTCAGGAAGA
This sequence comes from Methanococcus vannielii SB, assembly GCF_000017165.1. Taxonomy (NCBI): domain Archaea; kingdom Methanobacteriati; phylum Methanobacteriota; class Methanococci; order Methanococcales; family Methanococcaceae; genus Methanococcus; species Methanococcus vannielii. The sequence continues at coordinate 405,625 of NC_009634.1, read as the reverse complement.
TGCACTTTTAAAACTAATTCTTTCCCGTCAGAGCCACTTAATAAAAATGCTTTATCAAATTTCGCCCCAATTAAGCTTTGGAGTTCATTAACTGCAACACTTATATCAACATTCGTCATTTCAGTCTTCATACTATCTCGCCGTTAAAAATCTTAATTCTTTAGAATATCACTACTTAATACTTAATTGATTATTGGCATATCCTGTAATTTACTAGTTATTGTAATACAAAGTTATGTAATACCCATGTTAAATACTAATACTGCAATAAAAGAGACTCTTTTCCTGTTTAATTATATATATTTAAACATCATGAATATATATTACTTTTAAAGTCTTAAAATATTTAAACATTCTTAAATATACTTAAATATACCCAAATACTCTTAAATTTTGAAAACACGGCGAGGCATAATATGGACGTTAAAAAATTGATAGTGGTTGCAATTGAGAAAAAAGTACTGGATTTAACGGGAAAACAAATCGAAATCAGACTTGATGAACCTCCTTCCATAAATATGGGGGATTATTCAACAAACATTGCATTCCGACTTTCAAAAGAGCTTAAAAAGGCCCCAAAAATAATTGCGGAGGAAATTACCTCATCTTTAAGTATTCCGGGAATTGAAAAAATAGAAAGTTTGAATGGCTACATTAATTTTTTCATGGATTATTCTGTTTTTTCAAAAGAAACTACTTTAGAAATTAACTCAAAACAGGAAAATTTTGGAAAAAGCGATTTAAAAAATAAAAAAGTTATTTTAGAGCATACTTCGGCAAATCCTAATGGCCCATTTCATATTGGACATGGTAGAAACATGGTTATTGGGGACAGCTTAAAAAGAATACTGAATGCAGCAGGATATACTGTAGAAACCCAGTATTATGTAAATGATATGGGTAGGCAAGAAGCAATTGTTGTTTTTGGAAATGATAGATTTAAACTCGATAAATCGAAAAAATCTGACCATGCAATTGGACAAACGTATGTTGAAGCAAATAAGTTACTAAATGAGAATGAAGAGTTAGAGCAAGAAATTCTAAACTTAATGAAAAATTATGAAGAAGCAATGGAAAATGGCATTGAAAATGAAATTACTGAAAAATTTAAGAATGCCGTAGAATATGCCCTCACTGGATTTAAGGAAACGCTTTCAACATTAAACATACATCACGATAAATTTGTCTGGGAAAGTGAATTTGTAAGAAGTGGACTGGTTAGAAATGTAATAAATAGATTAATGGAAACTGGAAAAGTTACCGAAGAAGATGTTTATAGGTTGGATCTTTCTGAATTTGGAATAGAAAAAAAGTTGGTTCTTGCAAGACTTAACGGTACGAGCTTATATTCAACAAGGGACGTTGCTTATCACATGACTAAAATGGAAAACTGTGATTTTGCAGTAAATTTACTTGGTGCAGACCACAAACTAACTGGAATAATGGTAAACAAAACGCTTGCACTTTTAGGATACAATGAGGCGGAAATTGTATTTTATGAATTTATTTCGCTTCCTGAAGGTTCAATGAGTACAAGGCAAGGACGATTTATCAGTATGGATGAATTATTTGAAGAAGCAAAATTAAGGGCAAGAGAAGAAGTTAAAAAAAGAGAAGTAGCAAAAACAGAAGAGGAAATCGAAGAAATTGCAAAAAAAATTGCAGTTGGGGCAGTAAGATATAATATTGTTAGAATTTCGCCTGAAAAACCCATGGTATTCCGATGGGATGAAGCTCTTGACTTTGAAAAGGTAGGGTGCCCAGTAATTCAGTATGCCCATGCAAGATGTTCGAGAATTTTAGAAAATTGCGAACCTTCAGGTTTAGTAAATTCAAAAAATTTGTTTGAATATGAAATGGCTGAAAATGAAAAAATAATTGTAAAACTGATTTCAAAACTTCCTGAAATTGTTGAAAAGTCAGCAGAAGTTAGAAAACCGCAGATTTTAGCAAACTATGCACTTGAACTAGCACAAGGATTTAATAAATTTTATGGAAACTGTAGAATATTAAAAGAAGAAAATGAAACCGTTAGAAATTCAAGAATTATGATTGTAAACTCTACAAAATTAGTTTTAGAAAATTCTCTTGACCTTTTAGGTATCGAAATGCCTGGAAAAATGTAAATTTATTTTTATTTTTATTTTAAAATTATACGTAAAGTTTAGATATAATAATACAACTTTAGTTTTAAATTTATTAAAAGACTATTAAAATAGATTATTTTATATCTTATAAAAAAGATAGTAACAGACTTGTTTTAAAATTTTACAAATGCCTGTCGTGAAACTATGGATGTATACGATATTTTATTTTTAAAATGCAGTGAATATGAAGTCCTTTTAAATGAAAAACAAATCCCTTTGTGGATGATTAAAAAAGAAAATGCTTTAAACGTAAATTTTGACCTCCCGTGGAATAATTTACAAGATCTTGCAATATACCTTTATGAATTAAAAAGGGAACAGCAAAAGTCAAAAGACCTTTTAAAATGTAATTTAGAAGAAATATTAGTTGGAATTTCTTATTTACCATCTAAAAAGTCGGGATCATTGCTTGCAAATGAATCAATTGGAATTGATGCATGTTTAAGCTATTTATCAGAATTTATTACTGCAAGAATAAACTGTATCTATCGCTACCACTACCCGATGACAGTTCCCGTAAATAAATCTTTATTTGATGAAGTAATTTTAAAATTTCCTCAAAAAAAAGACGTAAAGGCAAAAAATAAACATGATTTTGAATATATTGTATCAAAACTTAAGAACTATGATTTTAAATTACAATTTAAACGTAACTAAAAATAATTTGTGGGAAAATGGATTTTAACGAAGAAGTCTTTTTAAATTTTTACGGCGATAAATTAAAAAAATACATGAAAAACCAGATATCTTTAAAACTTGTGAAAAATAACGTTTTTGAATTAGATATTGCGGATTTTTTAAAAAATTATTCAGAACTATGCGATATTAATGAGCATATAATAGAAAATCCAAAATTGGTTGAAGACCCATTACTTCATATTTTTAAAGAAGCATATACTGAACTTTTTGGGGAAGATGAACATATAAAAAAGGATTTAGAAAAAATGCAGATAGCATTTAAAAATCCACTTTCATGCGATAAAAAAATTGATGAAATAACCTCTTCAGAAATGAATAAGCTGGTTAAATTTGAGGGGAACATTATAAAGGCCGCTAAGGTTTGTGCGCTGTTAAAAAAAGCATGTTTTGTTTGTAGGGCATGCGGAAGTTTGCATTATAAAACAATACACGACTATTTTGAAACTCCAAGGAGTTACTGTAAAAATCAAAACTGTAGAAGTGAAATGACGATTGATTATGATAGCTCTTCTTACGTAAACATACAGGAACTTGAAATTCAACAACCAATTGATTTAATGAAAAATCCTGACGACCCTCCAAGAAGCATCCGTGTTTTTTTAGAAAATTCTGATGGAATTTATTCTGGAAGAGTGGATGTAGTTGGAACGGTCATGAAAAAGATGACAAGGCCAAACATGCCGGTTTTTGAGATTTACACTAAAAGTAACCACGTGAAACTTGGCGAAAACTTTCAAAAAATTGAAGTTAGGGATATTATAAATAATTACGAACTAATTGATACATTAAATGAACTTGGAAAAAAGGAAAACATAATTGATATCCTTTCAAACTACTTAATCCCGCAAATTAAAGGATATGACGTTGTAAAAAAAGCCATATTTTTACAGCAGGTAAAAGGATGTATAAAATACCTTCCCGATGGCTCAGAATTAAGGAAAGATAGCCATATACTTTTAATAACTGATCCGGGAATTGGAAAATCTACAATGCTTAGAAAAATTTCAAGACTTTTTCCCCAAAATTCCTACGCTTCAGTTACTACTGCAACAGGCGGAGGACTTACCGCAAACGTTGTAAGGGAAGCAACTGAAATTGGAGATGGATGGGTTGTAAAACCCGGCGTATTTGTCCGTGCAAATGAGGGAACGGCATGTATTGATGAATTAACTGTTGATAAAAATGTTATGAAGTATATTTTGGAAGCAATGGAGTCTCAGACAATTCACGTAAATAAAGGGGGAATAAATGTAAAATTACCTGCAAAATGTGCGGTTCTTGCAGCATGTAACCCAAAACGTGGACGATTTGATAGAAATATGGGGGTAGTTGAACAAATTGGAATTCCCGCCCCATTATTAAGTCGCTTTGATTTGATTTTTCCATTAAAGGATTTACCTGACCGTAGAAGGGATTTAGATATTGCAGAACATATTTTAGAAATGCATGTTGAAACTGCAACAAAAAAGTATACAAAAGTTTTAGGTTCAATTGACATTGACGGAATAAAGGTTGACGAAAACATTATTAAAAATTATATAATCTATGCAAGAACTTGTGCTTACTTTGATGATAATCACCACCTTTATTCGGGAGAGGTTGATGAAAAAAAGCTAAAAAGTCCTTCTTTATCGGAAAATGCTAAAAAATTAATTAAAGAATACTATGTAAATATGAGAAAACTTGGGGAAGGGGATAATCCGGTTCCAGTTACTGCAAGACAGCTTGAAGCTGCAATTAGAATTTCAGAAATGCACGCAAAAGCTAGACTTTCTAAAAAAGTTGAAGAAAAAGATGCAAAAATTGCGATAGATATAATAGAAGAATGTTTAAAACAGATTGCATACGACCCGGAAACTGGAAAATTTGACATAGACAAGGGAATGGGTGAAATCCCAAAGTCGAAGCTTGATAAAATGGATAGAATTTTAGCAATTATTCGTGAACTTTCAGTAATCTCCGATACCGGACTAGCAGATGAAGATGATATTTTAGAGAGGGCTTTAGAATTTCAAATTTCAGAAAAAGATGTGCATGACTTATTAGAAAAATTAAAAAAGAGTGCAGACGTATTTAGCCCAAAATATGGATACTATCGGCTTACTTAATATCTTACATAATATAAGTAAAATTTATTTTCTTTTTTAAATATAACCATAAAAATTAAACATATTGAAAAAGAGAACTTTAAATTAAAAGGTTAATTCCATCCATCAAAGCTTCAACAGAGGCCATTATAATATCTCCATGTGCTTTTTTAACTTCTACAACTTCATTTCCTCGTCTAAGGTGGACTATAACCTCGATTAATGCATCAGTACCGCCTGAAACCGCACGCACGTTATAGTCTTCAAGTTCGATATCTGCAACTCCACTTAAAGCTTTTCTAACAGCATTTATTGCAGCGTCAACAGGCCCTACTCCGTAGGAAGCTTCCCTGATATTATCTTTAATATTGCAGTCATTTGCAAATTTTAAATTAATTGATGCAAGAGGGGATATTTTATTTCCTGATAAAACTGTTAATTCATCTAAAATTACCTTTTTCTCTAAAGTTACGCCCCTTACTTCATTAATGACTGTTTTTAAATCAACATCACTAATGTATTTTCCAAGGTCCCCAAATGTTTTGATTTTTGAATATGCTTCTTCAAACTGTTCATGACTTAGTCCAATGTTCATTAATTCAAGCTTGTATTTTAAAGCAGCCTTTCCACTGTGTTTTCCTAAAATTATTTTTCGCCTATTTCCAACCATTTCAGGACTTATTGGTTCATATGTTTCAGTATTTTTCATAAGGCCATCTACGTGAATTCCAGCTTCGTGGGAAAATGCATTATCTCCAACAAGTGCTTTATTTGCAGGAACAGGTATTTTCATCATTTTTGATACAATTCTAGAAATTTTATAGAGTTTTTCAGATTCAATGTCTGTATTTATATTGTATAGCGATTTTAAACCCATTACTACTTCTTCTAGTGAAGCATTACCTGCCCGTTCACCAATACCGTTTACAGTTACGTGGCATTGTGTCGCCCCCGCATGAATTGCAGAGACAGTATTTGCAGTTGCCATTCCAAAGTCATTATGGCAGTGGATGGATATTGGAAGTTTTGTGTATTCTTTTATATTTTTTACGAGTGTTTCAGCTTTATTTGGAGTTAATATTCCAACAGTATCGCATAAACACATTCTATCAGCATTTAATTCTTCCCCCATTTTAAAGAGTTCTTTTAAAAATTCAAGATCACTTCTTGTTGCATCTTCTGCAGAAAGTTCTACAATTAAGCCATGATTTTTTGCATATTCAACGGCCTTTAAAGCATCATTTAAATTTTCTTCTCTTGTTTTTCTTAATTTGTATGTCATGTGTAGGTCTGAAGTTGGAACTACCAAGTGAACGCTATCTACATTACATGAAATTGCAGAATCAATGTCTACTGGAAGTGCCCTTACAAATGAAGCAATTTCTGCATTTAGATTTTCAGAAGTGATTAATTTTATCGATTCTCGTTCCCCTTTTGACGTTATTGCACTACCTGCTTCAATAATATTGACACCAAGCTCATCAAGTTTTATTGCTATTTCAAGCTTCTGACTTGGCGTTAAAGATACGCCAGGGGTCTGTTCCCCATCTCTTAGGGTAGTGTCAAATATTTTAACCATGGTTATCCTCTCGATATTAATATTTCTGATTTAGTAATTTTTTAGTAATTTTTTAGCAATGATAGGTTTAAATATAATTTCATTGATTAATTGATAAAACACAAGTAGTGTATAATTGCAGGTTGTAAATCAATATAATCTAATTTATTATTTAAAAGGTGGTGTTGTTTGGTTACAGTAATGAAATTTGGTGGAACCTCTGTTGGTAATGGCGAAAGGATAAGAAACGTTGCAAAAATCGTTGTAAACAAGACAAAAGAAGATAAGGACGTATGTGTTGTAACCTCGGCAATGACACAAGTTACAAATTCACTTATCGAAATTTCTACACAGGCACTTGATGTTCGAGATATTGCAAAAATAAACAATTTTATCGAAGATTTAAGGATAAAACACGAAATTGCAATCGATCAGGCAATCTTTAACCATGAAATAAAGACCGAAGTTTCAAAAACAATTGAAAGTTCGATAAATGAACTTGAAAAAGTTCTTGTTGGTGTTTCTTACCTTGGAGAATTAACTCCTAAATCAAAAGACTTTATATTGTCCTTTGGTGAAAGACTCTCTGCACCAATTTTAAGCGGTGCAATAAGGGATCTTGGAAAACATTCTCTTTTTTTAACAGGAAGAGATGCAGGAATTGTTACCGATGACTCATTTAGCTGTGCAAAAGTAGTCCGACTTGAAGTTTTAGATAAGGTCTCCCCTATATTAAAAGATGGATTTATTCCCGTTATAACCGGATTTATCGGGGGAACTGATGATAATCAAATAACTACATTTGGAAGGGGCGGTAGTGACTATTCCGCAGCACTAGTTGGTTCGGGATTGAATGCGGACATGGTCGAAATATGGACTGATGTTAGCGGAGTTTTGTCGGCAGACCCAAGAATGGTCGAAAATGTAAAGCAGATTCCAAGAATGTCATATATCGAAGCAATGGAACTTGCATATTTTGGCGCTAAAGTTCTTCACCCAAGAACAATGGAGCCAGTAATGGAAAAAAAGATTCCTTTAAGGATTAAAAATACATTTGACCCTGAAAATGAAGGTACCTTAGTAACAGACAGTGCAGAAACATGTAATTCGGTAATAAAAGCAATTACGACAATTAAAGACGTTATATTAATTAATATTTTTGGTGGCGGAATGGTTGGAGTTAGCGGGACTGCTGCAAGAATATTTAACGTACTTGGAAATTCAAATGCAAATGTAATACTAATTACACAAGGTTCATCTGAAACAAACATATCAATTGTAATATACGATGGCGAACTTGAAGCTAAAAAATGTGTAAGAGAATTAAAAGAAGAATTTGGCGAATGCCATTTAATTAAGGATATAACCTTTGATAAAGAGGTATGTGTGGTTTCCGTAGTCGGTTCAGGAATGAAAGGTTCAAAAGGAATTGCAGGAAAATTATTTGATGCAGTTGCAGAAAGTGGGGCAAACATAAAAATGATTGCACAAGGTTCATCTGAAACAAACATATCGTTTGTAATTGATGAAGAAAACCTTGAAAACTGCTTAAAAACGTTACACAAAACATTTATTGAAAATAACTAATTTAAATTTTAATTTAAATTTTTAAGATCAAAAAAGAAAAACATTTATTCTAAGTTAATTTCTTCGGAAAATTCTTCGACTAAAACATCTTTTTTGCCACTGTTAATGTTTTTTGAACGTCCTTTTTCCCTATCTATACTCATCTGTTTTTTTACAGACTCTAATGCATCTTTTAGTACCTCTATAAAGTCCCACCTCTGCTTTTCAGATACTAACTCAATCTCTTCTCCATCCCAATCTATTCTCTTTGTTCCAGAAAGTTTTGGTTTTCCTTCCGCAACATATAATTTTTTTGGAGTTTTTACGTACGTATGTACGGTGTAGTAAGGAATTCCTCCTTTATCTCTTTCTTTTTTAACGCTTATTCTTATCCAGTGTATTTTTCTTGCGTAAGAGGCAATTTTTCTTACTTCCGTAAATAATATTCTTTCTGCAAGGTCTTTTTGTTCTTCATCAAAGTCCCCGTGGATTTCAACTTCCACAACAGATTCTGCCCTTAATTCTGCAATATATTTTAAAATATCAAGCCTAGTAACTATTCCCCTCAATGAACCATCTTTAAATACTGGAACTCCCCTAACATCTTGATTTTCCATTAGTTTTGCAACATCTGCAATTGAATTATCTAATTCTGCAGATATTATCGGGGAATTCATTATCATTGATACAGGCTGTGCCATTCTTGGCATTTTATCTCCTTTAAGTTCACCAACAGTCATTTTGGTTTTTGGCTTAAAGACTTTTTTAACTATGTCATCTTCCGTTACCATTCCTGTTGGATTTCCATTTTTATTGAGTACAACAAGCCTTCCAATGTTGTATTTCATCATTAAACTTCTGGCTTTTCCGATACTTTCATCACTATCTATAGTAATGGGGCTTTTAGACATTATTTTATTTACCAAAACGTCTCTCAAAAGCTTTGACTTTGCTGCACACCTCATGATGTCGTAGTCTGTAATGATTCCAACCATGTTGTTTTTTTCATCAATAATCGGTGCAACTCTTTGACCGCTATTGATCATTTCAAACGTTGCATCCATTACTGAAGTGGTCTGATTTACGCAATAGGGTCTAAACATCAAATCTTCAACTTGCTGGTTTACTGAATTTGCAAGTAGTAAATCATACATTGTCACAAGATATATTTCATTTTCCCGTTCAACAATTAAGTTGTGGAATCTTTTATTTTCCATAATTCCAATAGCTTTTAATATTGGCGTTTCTGGAGCTACTGTGACAACATCTTTCGTGGCTATGTCAATTACTTGCTCTTTCAAGACCTTCACCCCTTTTTAAAGTCCATAGTATATCTATGATTTTGGCTTTTTATATGGCTTTTGATTTGAATTAAATAGGTTAGTATCTTACAAATTTTTAGGATATAATGGAAAATAAAATATTATGGCTAAAATGAAAAAATGGTCAAAAACGCTGTCTTTAGAAATTTAGATTTGTCCGTAACGTATATTAAGTAATAATTTAAATCTTTGGTATAAAATACAGGACTAAATGGAGGATAATATGACTATAAAAATCGGAATTATGGGATATGGAAATTTGGGTAAAGGAGTATATTCTGCAATTAAACAAAATCCAGATATGGAACTTGTGGCAGTATTTACAAGAAGGCCAAAAAACAGCATAAAAATTCAAGAAGATGCAAAAATAGTTTCAGTAGATGATGCAAAAGAGTATGTTGATAAAATCGACGTTATGATACTTTGTGGCGGTTCTGCAACAGATCTTCCAGTACAGGGGCCAGAATTTGCAAAACTTTTTAATACAGTAGATAGCTTTGATACTCATGCAAAAATTCCAGAATACTTTGAAGAAGTTGATTTGGTAGCTAAATCTAACGGACACACGAGTGCTATTAGTATTGGATGGGATCCGGGGTTATTTTCAATAAATAGAATGGTTTCAGAAGCAATACTTCCCGATGGTAAAGAATATACATTTTGGGGTAGTGGGGTAAGTCAGGGACATTCAGATGCAATAAGGAGAATTTCAGGGGTTAAAAATGGTATACAGTATACGATTCCTTTAGATGGCGCAATAAACCGAGTGAGGAGTGGAGACGACCCAAATCTTGAAACTAAGGAAAAACACTTAAGAGTATGCTATGTTGTTTTAGAAGAAGGCGTAGATAAAAATAAAGTGGAAAAAGAGATTAAGGAAATGCCAAACTACTTTTTAGATTATACTACCGAAGTTAATTTTATAACTGAGGATGAATTGAAATTGAATCATTCGGGAATGCCCCATGGGGGATTTGTAATTCGAAGTGGTAAAACTGGATTTAATAAAGAAAATAAGCACATTGTAGAATTTTCATTAAAACTAGACAGTAACCCCGAATTTACTGCAAGCATTCTTGTAGCTTATGCAAGAGCAGTATTTAAAATGAATAAAGAAGGACATTTTGGTGCAAAAACTGTATTTGACATATCACTTGGCCATTTATCACCAAAAAGTTCGGAAGAACTCAGAAAAAATTTACTTTAAATTTCTATCTTTAAACATTTAATATTTAAAATATTTAAAATAGGCGTTAAAAAATTAAAAAGAATTATTTAAAACTTTTCTTAACTTTAAAGTAACAAAAACAGTATTCTGCCCCAATTAATACCTTTCAAGTTCGTTTGCAACTACATTTAAAATTTCGTTTGTAAGAATATTTACTTTTTCCGTTCTTTCGGAAACTTCAACTATTTTTCTTCTAAGTCTTTCCGCATCACACTGTTCAATATCCCTTGCTTTTAATGTTTTTCTTTTGTCTTTTCCAGCATTTTGTTCTGCAATTTGGGTTGTTGTTACAATAATTTCTTGAAGTAATTCCACTAATTTTTCAACTGATTCAGCAGACACGTTCATTTCAGTATGTTGCTTCATAATTCTTTTAACTGTTCCTTTAGGTATCATATTATAACCTCTTAATAATATATTTATAAATATATAAGGTTTTTAATTATTTAAAGCTTCTTTAACCAAATTGAATTAAAAATAGAAATGCAGATAAATTAAAAATTCAAAATAATGAATTTACAGTAAACTTTCATCGCCCAGTGGAACAATATTTTTTTGTTCATAGTCTAAATAACTTAACCACTGTTTTTTACACTCGCAGTCAACGTCTAGTTTTTCAATTTTTTGTGTAAGTGTAAATTCATTAAATATCTCTTTTATTTTTTCCCCACATTCACAAGTGATATTATTATGCGCACCTCTTTTCGAATTTACTCCAGATGTATCACACATTATTAACGCATCAGGATTTTGTGATTTTACTTCCTTTAATATTTCCAAAATACTCCATAAAAATGGTGGCCTATACTGATTTTTTTTCCATATCAATTCTATTAACGTTCCTGTATGCACTGTTGCAGGACAGAAGGATATTCTGCTACAACCAATTTCAATGCACTCATTTGCAGTATTTATTGAATCCAAAATGGCTTCTTTTTCAGTTATGAAAAGCGGTTTTATCAAGATATATGATTTTATACCGACATTGTATTCTTTAGAAATCTTAAAAGCCTGTTTAATCACTTCTCTACTTACTCCTTTATTTATTGATACGTTTCTAATTGTATCGTTAAAACTTTCGATTCCAACTCCAATTTCAACATTACATGACAAATTTTTTCGGATTGATTCCATGTTTTCTGAAGTTACAAACTCTGCTCTGGATTCTATTGCAACTTCTTTTACCCCTAAACTTTCAATTTTTTGAAATATGTATTCCCTTACATCAATTGGAATTTCAAAAGGGTCTAAAAAGCTTCCCGATGTAAAAAGTTTTATTGACATATTGTTATTAATTACTTCCAAATTTTTTTCAATTGTCCTATCAAACTGATTTTTCAAGTTTTCTGAAGTGATTTCTACTGGAGATGCATCCATTAGGTAGCTACACATCGTACAACCACCGGAATCATACGCCCATTTACATCCTTTGGTTCTTAAAATTATTGTAAGACTTTTTCCAATGGTTTTATCTTGAAATATGTCGTCTTGAATCCATGATGCAATTGGATAATCAGGATTTTTTTCTTTTCTCTTTTTAAGATTTTTTACACGTAAATTTTTTAAATAATGGGTCATTGACATAATATCCCTCAAAAATAAAAACTAAATTAAAAATTTAAAAATAAAATAATTTTAGTATTTTGGATTTATTTTAAGATTAATTTTCAAGCTCTTTTAATGAATAAACTCCAAGGTCGCCAGTTTTAATAGCTTCAATCGCCTTTATTGCAGCATATGCTCCTTGAAGTGTAGTCATGTATGGAACGTTTAATTCTACTGCAGCTCGCCTTATATAATACCCATCACTTCTTGCTCGGTCTCCTGATGATGTATTTATTATTAAACTAATGTCTCCTTTCTGCATCAAATCAAGAACACTGTTTTGCATACTTTCAGAAATTTTACTAACTTCCCTTGCAGGAATTTCAAATTGTCGCAATTCTCTTGCAGTCCCAGTTGTTGCAACGATTTCAAAACCTAATTCATGGAATTTTTTTGCAATTTTTGTAATATTATTTTTATCCCTATTTCTAACACTTATAAATACGGTTCCAGATGTTGGAAGTTCCATGTTTGCAGAAAGCTGGGATTTATAGTATGCTTTTCCAAAATCGAGGTCAATTCCAATTGCTTCACCAGTTGATTTCATTTCAGGACTTAAAACTGGGTCAACCCCTGGAAGTTTTAAGAATGGAAACACTGCTTCTTTTACACTAACGTATTTCGCCTTTGCAGTTCCAAAATAACCCATTTCTTTTAATTTTTTACCCATAAGTGCATTTGTAGCAATTTTTGCTAATGGCACACCAACTGATTTACTGACGTAAGGAATAGTTCGTGACGCTCTAGGGTTTGCTTCAATTATATAAACTATTCCATCTTTTATCGCATATTGGATATTTAAAAGGCCTATTACGCCAAGTTCAAGTGCAAGTTTAGTGGTATATGTTTCAATTTTTGAAATTACCTCTTTTGATAGCGTTTGTGGCGGAATTACGCATGCACTATCTCCGCTATGAATTCCAGCTTCCTCAATATGTTCCATAATAGCGCCGATAAATACACTTTCCCCATCACAAACTGCATCAACATCGACTTCAATAGCCTCTTCTAAGAACTTGTCGATTAATATTGGATGTTCTGATGAAACTTTAACTGCTTCATTCATGTAATCTTTTAAATCCTCAAAATTATAAACAATCTGCATTGCACGCCCGCCTAAAACATAAGATGGCCTTACAAGTGCTGGAAACCCGATTTTTTCAATGACCTTAAGGGCTTCTTCTTCACTAAATGCAGTTCCGCCTTCTGCTTGCGGTATTTCTAACTTTTCAAGAACATGGATAAATTGATCCCTATCCTCTGCAAGGTCAATCGAATGCGGTGAAGTTCCTAAAATATTAACACCTGCACCATATAAATTCATTGCAAGGTTAATTGCGGTTTGGCCTCCAAATTGGACAATTACGCCTAAAAGTTCTCCATTTTTACTTTCATTTTCAATAATATTCATTATTTCTTCAAACACTAATGGTTCAAAGTAAAGCCTGTCTGACGTATCGTAGTCGGTACTTACTGTTTCAGGGTTATTATTTATTATAATTGCTTCAATTCCTATTTCTTTTAATGCATAAATTGCATGAACTGTTGAATAATCAAATTCAACACCCTGACCAATTCTAATTGGCCCTGAACCTAGTATGATTACCTTTTTACGACTTGTTGCAATACTTTCGTTTTGTTCTTCGTCAAAGTATCGTTCGTATGCAGAATAGTAGTATGGAGTTTTTGCTTCAAATTCTGCTGCACAAGTATCTACCATTTTGTAAACTGGGATTACGGAAAGTTTTTTTCTTAATTCCCGTATTTCTGTTTCTGTTTTTGAAAATATTTTTCCAATCTGAAAATCTGAAAATCCTAATTTTTTGGCTTTTAAAATTATTTCTTTTAGCTTGTCATTGTCTACTGGGAGTCTTGAAACTACTTCAAGTTCTTTTTTACAATCTACAATATTTTTAATTTTTTTAATAAAGAATGGATTAATGCTTGTTCTTTCACAAATTCCATCGACGCTCCAACCCTTATCAAGGGCGTATGCAATTACAAAGAGCCTTTCATCCGTAGGTTTTTCCAAAAGTCCTATAATCTCAGAATTCGAGTAATCTCTATCTTTTTTATCCGAAATAATCCCATATCTTCCAATATCTAAACTTCGAACTGCTTTTTGAAGTGCCTCTTCTAAAGTCCTTCCAATTGCCATTATTTCCCCAGTTGATTTCATTGCAGTTCCAAGTCGTTTATCAACTGTTTTAAATTTATCAAATGGCCATCTTGGAATTTTTACAACAACGTAGTCGATAGTAGGTTCAAAACTTGCAGGGGTTTCTTTTGTAACGTCATTTTGGATTTCGTCAAGTGTAAGTCCAATTGCAATCTTTGCAGCAATCTTTGCAATTGGATAACCCGTTGCTTTACTTGCAAGTGCAGAACTTCTTGAAACTCTTGGATTTACCTCAATTACCACGTATTCGGTCATTTCAGGATTAACTGCAAATTGGACGTTACATCCCCCCTCTATTTTCAAATGTCTTATAATATTTATTGCAGCATCTCTTAATTTTTGGTGGAATTCATCGCTTAATGTTTGCGAAGGTGCTGTAACGATGCTTTCACCAGTATGTATTCCCATAGGGTCGATATTTTCCATGTTACAAACTACAATACATGTATCGTTTCTATCCCTCATTACTTCGTACTCGTATTCTTTCCAACCTAGGAGGCTTTGGTCGATTAAAACCTGTTTTATCATAGAATATTTCAAACCTTTTTTTGTAATTTCAATTAATTCTTCTTCAGTATTTGCAACGCCACCACCGGTTCCCCCTAGTGTAAATGCAGGCCTTACAATTACGGGATACCCTAAAACATCCACTGCATTAAGTGCCCCTTCAATTGAGTTAACTGCGGCAGATTTCGCAATTGGCTGTTTTATTTCCTCCATTGCCTTATTAAATAAGTCCCTATCTTCTGAAGTTTCAATTACTTTTTCAGTTGAACCCAAAAGCTCAACACCGTGTTTTTCTAAAATTCCCCTTTTTGAAAGCTCCATTGCAAGGTTTAAACCGGTTTGGCCACCCATTGTTGGGAGTATTGCATCGGGTTTTTCCTTTTCAATAATTTTTTCTAAAATTTTTGGAGTCAAAGGCTCTAAATAAACTCTGTCAGCAATATTTGAATCAGTCTGAATCGTTGCAGGGTTTGAATTTACCAATATCGTGTAAATTCCCTCTTCCTTTAAGGATTTACAAGCCTGAGAACCTGAAAAGTCAAATTCAGCTGCTTGACCTATTACAATTGGTCCAGAACCCAAAATCATTACTTTATTTATATCCTCTCTTTTCAAAATTCCACCTTAGGATACGTTTTTTCATACTATATTCGTAATTGTTTTTAAACTATTATGTAAAATTAAAATGCTAAATTATATCAATTTTACAAATTTAATAAAGATGTAAAACTAATAAAATCATAAACTTTGTATGATAGACCAATATTTAAATTATCCGCTCAAAAAATTTAGGCCTTTATAACATCTAATTTTAAAAATACAAAAAGTAATAAAACGGCAAAATAATAAATAAAATAATAAAAATAGGTTATTATTTAATCCATTTTTAGCTAATAAATATTATTCGATCCATGTATCTCTTAAATATTCAAAATACCCGTCTTTTTCCATTTCAAGCATTACTGTATTTATATTATTTAATAATTCAACGTTTCCTTTTTTAAGAGCAATTCCCATGTATATAATATCAAGGTGTTCATCAAGTACCCTAATATTTTGATTTTGACTATTATAATTTATAGAATCAAGATCTGTTATTGCAGCAGATATTTTTTTAGAATTCAAGTCAGAATACATTATTTCCGGGCTACTATATTTTATTATTTCAAAAGAACGTGTTCTTCTTAACTCATTTGCTTTATTTTCCATTAACGTTCCTTTTAATACTCCAACTTTTTGACCCTCAATATCATTTATTTTGGAAATACTACTGTCTTTTAAAACTGTAATAACTGTAAATGTATATCTATAGGGCCTTGAAAATTCAAATTTAGTTTTTCTATCAATAGTTATCCCAATTCCTGCAATTGCACAGTCTATTTCATTATATTCAAGGGCGGAAAATAACCTTTCAAATTCATAAACTTTAAAGTTTACGTTGTAATCCATTCTTTTGGCCATTTCAGAAATCATTTCGATTTCGTAGCCAGTTAACTCATCATCTTTCATATATGTCATTGGAGCCATATAGGGATATACTCCAACAGTTAAAGTCCCTTCTTTTAGAGTGAGTTCATTATTTTTTAAAATACAACCTGAACTTGCAATCAAAAGAAGAATTAATAACAATGCAGATTTATGTTGCATTTTTTCCACATCCTTAAACATTTAGAAACTGAAATTTAATTTACTTAGCTTTAATTAAATTTACTTAAATTTACTTAAATTAAACCAAATTTAATAGTGAAGTTAACTTTAGCAATAAAATTACATTTTATATAATCTCTTTTTTACGATATTAAAATGTATTTATATGATTTTTGAAATAACGTATATTATGAAAATGATATCATGGAATGTAAATGGAATTAGGGCCTGTTTAAAAAACGGCTTCATGGATTTTTTAAATTCGAAAAATCCTGAAATAATATGTATTCAAGAAACCAAAGTCCAAAAAGGTCAGGTACAGCTTGGATTAAACGGTTACTTTGAATACTGGAATTACGCTGAAAAGAAAGGCTATTCTGGAACCGCTATTTTTACTAAAATAGAGCCAAAAAGTGTGAAATACGGTATAACTAATTACAAAAGTGATAAAGAAGGCCGTGTAATTACTCTTGAATTTGAAGAATATTTTTTGGTAAATGTATACACTCCAAATTCACAAAGGGGTCTTAAAAGATTAGAATGTCGGCAAAAATGGGACAAAGATTTTTTAAATCATTTAAAAACTCTTGAACAAAAAAAGCCTGTGATATTTTGTGGGGATTTAAATGTTGCCCATAAAGAAATAGATTTGAAAAACCCAAAGCAAAATATAAAAAACGCAGGTTTTACAAAGGAAGAACGAAATGGCTTTGACAATTTAATAAATTCAGGTTTTTTAGATACATTTAGGGAATTAAATAACGAACCTGAAAACTACACTTGGTGGAGCTACCGTTTTAATGCAAGGGAAAAAAACATAGGTTGGAGAATAGATTATTTTTGCATTTCAAAAAAATTACGAGAACGATTAAAAGATGCATTTATAATGTCAGAAGTACTTGGTTCAGACCACTGCCCTGTTGGAATTATCATTGAATAATATCGTACGAATAAACCTAAAACTTTTTATTTTTAGATAATGGCTAAATCGGTAAGATTTATAAACTAAACCACATTACATTTAAGAGATTACTTTTCAAAAGGATTTAATAAAGGACACCAAAAATAGTGATAATTATGAAAGATACAGTAATGGTTTATTTACTAGAAAACTCAATTAAATTTAACGGAAAACCAAATCCAAAGGCAGTAATGGGTAAAATTCTTGGTGGGAATCCCGATTTAAGAAACAGGGTTAATGAACTAAATGAAGTTATTTCAAAGGTTTTGAAAGAAATTGAAGTAATGTCTCTTGAAGAACAGCAAATTAAATTAAATGAAATTGCTCCGGAAGGTTTAGTGCAAAAAACTGAACGAAAAAGAAAAGAAATTGAATTAAAAAATGCAAAAGATAAAGTTGTAATGAGATTTGCACCAAACCCCTCTGGACCATTACATATCGGGCATGCAAGAGCGTCTGTATTAAACGATTTTTTTGCTAAAAAATACAATGGAAAGTTAATTTTAAGGCTTGAAGACACTGATGCAAAACGAGTTCTCCCAGAAGCTTATGAAATGATTGAAGAAGACCTAAAATGGCTTGGAATTAAGGTTGACGAAGTAATTATCCAATCAGAAAGACTTGAAATTTACTATGGATACGGCAGAAAATTAATCGAAATGAGTTACGCTTATGTTTGTGACTGTAATCCTGAAGAATTTAAGGAATTACGGGAAAAAGGAATCCCTTGTAAATGTAGGGAAACAACGCCAGAAACAAATCTTAAACTATGGGAAAAAATGCTTGCCGGAGAACTGGATAACGTTGCAGTAAGACTTAAAACGGATATTGGGCACAAAAATCCGTCAATTAGGGATTTCCCGATATTTAGAATTGAAAAAACGCCCCACCCTAAAAATGGAACAAAATACCACGTATATCCTTTAATGAATCTTTCAGTAACGATTGACGACCACCTGATGGGAATGACCCACGTATTACGGGGAAAAGACCATATTATAAATACTGAAAAGCAGGAATATATTTACAAGTATTTTGGATGGGAATCTCCCGAATACATTCACTACGGAATTTTAAAAATTGAGGGGCCTGTTTTAAGTACGTCAAAAATGCATACAGGAATTTTAAGCGGAGAATATTCCGGATGGGACGATGCACGGCTTGGTACACTAAGGGCCCTTAAAAAAAGAGGAATAAAGCCAGAAGCACTATATAAGTTAATGGTTGAAATTGGAATAAAGCAAGCAGACGTTAAATTTGCATGGGAAAACTTAAATGCAGCAAATAAGGAAATAATCGATAAAGATGCGAAAAGATTTTTCTTTGTCGATAGCCCTAAAAAAGTTATAATTACAGGTTTTAAAAACAAAAAAATTAATTTAAGAATGCACCCTGATAGAAGCGACTTTGGAAACCGGGAACTTTTGTTTGATGGCGAAATTTACGTTTCAGACGACCTTGAAGCAGGAAAAATGTATAGGTTAATGGAATTATTTAATATCGTTGTAGAAAAGATTGAAAACGGTGTAATTTATGCCCATTATGATAGTGATGACATAAGCGTTGCAAGAACAAACAAAGCAAATATTATTCACTGGATACCGATAAAAGACAGTGTAAAAGTAACCGTAATTGATGAAAATGCAGAAAAAATTGAAGGATTTGCAGAAAAAGACTTTTTAATTACGGAAGAGGATGATTTTGTTCAATTTGAGAGATTTGGATTTGTTAGGATTGACGAAAAATTAGATGATGGATATATCTGCTACTATACTCACAAATAATTTTTTTAGTTATTTTTTACTATCTAATATACTTACGTTTATTTTTGAAATTAAAGGATATTTAAAATTTAAAATTACTTATGAGTATTTATAATTAAATCAATGAAATACTATTTTAAAATTTGGTGATTTTGAGGAATATTTATGAATAACTACAAAATTTTAAGTCGAAAAGTCGAAAAGAAAAATGCAGGAAAAAAATTAAGCGATTTTTTATCTGAAGACTTTGAACTTTCAAACAAAATGATAAAAAAATACGATAAAGAAAAGAAAATTTTTGTAAATTCTAAAAATATTTCTTTAAAATCCAAATTAGTGGAAAATGAAGTGGTTTATGTTAATATTGATGCTGGAAATAATACCATAATTGCTGAAGAAATTCCAATTTCTGTAATTTATGAAGATGAATACGTAATGATTATTGATAAACCAAAAAATATGGTTGTTCATGAAACGAAAAATGTCGTTTCAGGGACTCTTTCAAATGCAATTTCAAATAGGCAGAAAGTAAATAATCAGAATTACAAAATAAGGTTCGTAAACCGACTAGATATGGATACAACTGGAATTTTGATAGTTGCAAAAAATCCTTATTCTCATTATCTAATTTCAAAGCAGATGGATGAAGGAATTTTTGAAAAAAAGTACATCTGTGTAGTAAATGGACATTTAAGACTTAAATCCGGAATAATTAGTAACCCATTGGATTTGGGTGAAGATGGCATTAAACGAGAATTAAAAAATACTGGAAAAGAATCAAAAACAAAATATACTGTTATTGAAGAATTAAAAAATGCATCCCTACTTGAAATTGAACTTTTTACGGGAAAAACTCATCAAATAAGGGTTCATTTATCGAGTATTGGAAATTTCATAATTGGGGATGAACTTTATGGTGAAAAATCAGATTTAATTGATAGGCAGGCACTTCACTCAAGCAGTTTAAAATTTATTCACCCGATAACAAAGGAAAATATGCATTTTAAATCAGAAATTCCAAAAGATATTAAAAATTTAGTTGAAAGGCTTAGGAAATGAAAAGTAAGCTAGAAAAATAATTTTGGTGTAAAAAATGGTGCTTTTGAAAAACTGTAAAATAGTATCTGAAAATTCAATAAACGAAGCAGATATTTTAATTGAAGACAGGATAATCCAGAAAATTGGAAAAAACATTGAATATTCTGGAGAAAAGATAGATTTAACTGGAAAATATGTATTTCCTGGAATAATTGATTCACACGTTCACTTTCGATGGGGAAATTCTGAAAAGGAGGATTTTGTTTCAGGAAGTGAGGCTGCAATTTTTGGAGGAGTAGTTTTTGCAATAGATATGCCAAACAATAATCCGCCTGTTACAACAAAAGAAATTTTTTATAAAAAAATGAATGAAGGAAATGAAAAAAGTAAGGTAAACTTGTATTTTTCCTACGGAGTTACTGAAAATAATTACTTAGAAACAATTTCTGATGCAAAATTTTACAAAATTTTCACGGTAAAGTCTGTTGGCGACTTATTTATATCGGATTACTCTAAATTAAGAGAAATATTAGACCAAAATAAAATTTTTGCAGTTCATGCAGAACATAAGGATGTAATTTTAAAAAATTCCGAGACTTATAACTTAGATAGCTTTGAAAACCACTGTAAAATTAGAAGTAGGGAAAGTGAAATTGAAGCAGTCAGGGAGATTTTGGACGCACTTAAAGAAGTTGATAAAAATAGTAGAAATACTCCCCACGTTCATTTTTGCCACATATCTGTTAAAGAAGCGCTTGAATTGATAAAAAATGCCAAAAAAATGTTTAAAAACGTTAAAATAAGTGTTGAAGTGTCCCCCCACCATTTATTTTTAAACTCTGAAATGGCAGGAAATTTAAAAGGTTCTGGAAAATTCAATCCCCCACTAAGGACAAAAGAAGATAATTTGGCGCTTTTAAATGGAATAATTGAGGGAACTGTCGATATTGTTTCTACTGATCATGCACCACACAAAGACTGCGAAAAATTAAATCCTGTGGAAAACTGCCCTTCAGGGATTTCAGGAATTGAAACACTTGTGCCGTTAATTATGAACTTGGTTCACGATAAAAAAATTTCAATTTTTGATGTTTACCGAGTTTTATCAAAAAATCCATCGGAAATATTTAAAATAAACAATAAAATCGAGATTGGAAATTTTGCAAATATGTCTATTATTGATTTAGATAAAAAAATGACCATATCTGGAAAAAATTTTAAATCAAAGTCAAAAATAACTCCTTTTGAAAATTGGGAAGTTATGGGAGTTCCCGTTTACACAATAGTCAATGGAAATATTATCCAAACAAATATTTAAATATAATTAAACGTAAATATAAGTTATTTATGGAGGGATAAAATGAGTTCAATGTTAAAGCCAGTACTTATTGGCGGTATTGTTTGTGGTATTCTTGCAGGAATTCCAATTGTTAACTGTTTAAACGCTTGCTGTTTACTATATATCCTTGCAGGAGTTATTACTGCACACATGATGATTAATAATGGGGAAAAAGGACTTGGAAATTTTGCGGTTGCGGGGGGCCTCAGTGGAACAGTTGCAGGTATTATTGGCGGCATTCTAAGTTTTATATTTTCTCTTATAATGAATGTTCTTTCAACAGTATTTAACTTATCAACGGATTCAGGAATGCACGTTTCAGAAGGTATACTCGGAATAGGTGCAAGTGCAGCCGGTGGAATTATCGGAATAATCTTTGCAGTAATATTTGGCGCAATATCTGGAGCAATCGGGTCAGTAGTATACTCTAAAATAAAAGGAATTTAAATGGATAAAAACTACTTTTTTATTTTATTCATTTTTTTAATATTTTATTTGGGGATTTTTTTTGCACCTTATTTTATGAATTTATCTTTTGATTCGCCATTTTTTAGCGTAATTTCCATGATTATTTATCAAATGTATTCAATGACGTGCCACCAGCTTTCTGAAAGGTCTTATTTTATCTTTGACCATAAAATGGCAGTTTGTGCAAGATGTTTTGGAATATATACTGGTTTTTTGGTAGGTTTAGTAATTTACTCCTTATTTAGTAGAATAATTAATTATAAAACCCTTTCAAAATGGTATCTGATAATATCACTTTTACCAATGGCAATTGATGGAACAAGCCAACTTTTTGGTTTAAGGGAAAGTTTCAATTTAATGAGGCTTTTGACGGGATTATTATTTGGATTTACCGTTGTATTTTATGTACTACCTGTTTTTTTGGAAGTTATGAATAATACTACCAAAGAGGATATAAAAACTATTTTTAAATCATTTAGGGTAAAAAAAAGATAATTCTAACAAAAAATAGTCTTTTAAAATCAATTGAAAGTAATTAAAAACAATGTAAATTTGAAAATGGAGTTACTAATTTTAGATAATTATTTATACTAAATTAATTCTAAAATGTATTAATAATAAAGTTTTAGTACCATAATTAACAATAAAATCCATATTGGTGGTAAAAAATGACGTATTATCTGTCGCAAAAGTTTAATACTATTAATAATTCGGGATTTAAATTAAATTTAGTTGAATTTGTTGTTTTATTCCAGTGGTGGCAGTAATCACTGTGTAATTTGTTAGTGGACGCTTTAGTCTAATTTGAATAGTATTTTCTAACTGATAATTTGAACTTTAAAGATTTTAATATACATTTAATCGATATATTTAAGATAATTAATGTATATTGGACTTTCAAACATTCAAATGATTAAGTTGATGGATTAATCACGATTTAATTTTAGGGGATAATATGACCATAGAGTTTAAAAAACAGGCGAGAGCCATACAAAATTTTGGTAAAAACCCAATAATTGCGGAAATTAAAGTTCACTCTCCAAAATACGGTGATTTATTGAACGGGAGATCTGAACTTGATATTTTAAAAATATACGAAGATGCAAACGTAGTCGGAATTTCATATATTACAGATAAACAGCATTTCAATGGAAATTTTGACGTTTTCAAAAAGATATGCGAAAATACCGACCTTCCAGTTTTAAGAAAAGATTTTATCACTACAAAAGATGAAATCGAAAAAACTGCGAATGCAGGTGCAAGTACTGTACTGATAATTGCAAGGCTTTTGAAAGAAAAAACGGCAGAGTTTGTCGATTTTGCACTTGAATGCGGGCTTGATACCCTTGTTGAAGTGCACAACACTGAAGAAATCGAAATTGCAAAACATACGAATACAACAATGATCGGGATAAATAATCGGGACATTTCAAAACTGGAACTCGATGACGGAACCGTTTCTTTAACCGAAAAACTTGCAGATTTAATTCCAAAGAACAGGATACTCGTTAGTGAAAGCGGAATTTCAAATCTAGCAGATTTAAAACAGGCACTAAAGCATGCTAATGCTGCACTTATTGGAACATCATTTATGACAGCAAAATATCAAGAAGAATTCGTAAAAAGCTTTGTTGAGGGAAAATAATGCTTAATAAGCTTGTAGAATGTGAAAACCTCACTTTTGAAGAATCATACGAATTATTTAACATGCTTTTAGAGGAAAGTGAAATACGAATTGCAGCATATTTAACGGCTTTACAGACAAAAGGCGTTACTGCTGATGAAATTGCAGGATTTGCAAAAGCAATGAGGGATAATGCGGTTAAAATTGATTTAGGGGAAGTTACGGATACTTGCGGAACCGGTGGAGATGGTTCAAAAACAATAAACGTTAGCACAGCAGTTTCGATAATATTAGCATGCTTTACGAAAGTTGCAAAACACGGAAACGTTTCAGTTACTTCAAAAAGCGGTTCAGCAAACGTTTATGAGGCATTGGGATGTAAAATTTTGGAAAATCCAGATGAAGCGAAAGTTTCAATTGAAAAAACAAATTTTGCATTTTTATTTGCTCCAAAATACCACCCAGCACTTAAAAAAATAATGCCTGTAAGAAGTGAATTGAAAATAAAAACTGTATTTAACATATTGGGCCCTTTAGCAAACCCTGCAAATCCTAAATATCAAATACTTGGGGTAAATTCTCCAGAACTTTCTGAAAAAGTAGCAAATGCCCTATCAAAAGTTGGCGGCGTTAAAAAAGCACTAGTTATAAATGGAAATGGGCTTGACGAGTTAAATCCAAACGGGGCTTCAAAGATAACTGAATACAACGGAAAATTTGAAACCTACGAAATAACGCCAGAAGACTTTGGATTGGAAAATACAAAAATAATTCCTTGTGAAAGCCCAAATGAAAGTGCAAGACGGTTAATTGATGTATTTTCTGGAAAAATTAATGAAGATAGGAATTTTATATTGATGAATGCAGGAGCTGCACTTTATGCATCAGAAATTGTTTCTGACTTTTTAGAAGGTGTTGAAATTGCAAAAAATGCAATAGATTCGGGAAAAGTTCTTAAAAAGCTTGAGATGATAAAAAATGTATAAATTGGATTACGTAAACCCGTTAAAACTTTATGGGGTTTTAAGGGATGAAGGAAAGTATCCAGTAATGCTTGAATCAAGAGCTAAGGGGCAAATTAATGCAAGGTACACTTACATTTCTTCAAATCCTGAATACATGCTTAGAATTGGAAATAAAACCAAAATGGATAACGAAACAATTTCAAAAGAAAGCAATCCCTTCAAAGCATTAAAAGAAAACTTTAAAATTACTCAAAAAGGCGATAGATTTACAGGAGGATATGTTGGATACATTGCTTATGACTGCATACATAACTACATTGGCGGAAAAATCGAGGAACCTTCGGTATTTGGTTATTACGACCACATGTATGTTTATGACCACGTTACAAGGCAGTTTTACTTTCACTCTGAAAATAATTCAGCTGAAGAATTAACGAATGCTAAAAAAACTGTTGAAAAAGCAAAAAACTTCAAAATCGAACAAGAAGACGGGGGAATTGAAGTATTAGGATGTGACGCTAATTTTGAAGAATACGTGGAAATGGTTGAACGGGCAAAAGAATATATTTACGCAGGGGATGCATTTCAAGTCGTTCCTTCAAGAGAATATCAATTAAAAAATGAATTTTCTGCATTTCAACTCTACCAAAATCTCAGAAATATCAATCCAAGCCCTTACATGTTTTTACTTGAATTTGATAAAGATGTAGTTGGAGCATCCCCTGAAACAATGGCATCAGTTCAAAACAACGTTTTAAAGGTAAATCCGATTGCAGGAACTGCGCCGATTGGAAAAAATGAAAATGAAACTAAAAAATTGGCGGAAATACTTTTAAAAGACGAGAAAGAGCGAGCAGAACATATGATGCTGGTTGATCTTGCAAGAAACGATGTTAGAAAAGTTTCAAAATCCGGAAGCATAATTCTTGAAAGATTTTTTGACGTTGTAAGGTACAGCCATGTTCAACACATAGAAAGCGAGGTTCTTGGAACATTGAAAAACGGTTCAACAATATTTGATGCAATAGAAGCAGCATTTCCGGCAGGAACATTAACGGGGGCTCCAAAATTTAGGGCAATGGAAATTATCGATGAAATTGAAAAATCGAGAAGAAAAATCTACGGTGGAGCTGTAGGTTACTTTTCAAACAGTGGAAATGCGGATTTGGCGATCGGAATTAGAATGGCCGAAATTGACAGTGTTTGTAGGGTTAGGGCAGGTGGTGGAGTAGTTTCTGACTCAGTACCTGAAAATGAATACTACGAAACAGAGCGGAAAATGGCCGCAATGATGAAAGCATTGGGTGTTAAAAATGATAGTAATAATCGATAACAAAGATTCGTTTGTATGGAATTTGGCCGATTATGCATCGATTTATGATAATGTACGCGTGGTTCCAAATAATATCACGATTTTTGAATTAAAAAAATTAAATCCTGATGGAATAATTATTTCACCAGGGCCGGGGGCTCCGGAAAATAAAAAAGATGTAGAAAACTGCCCTGAAATTATACTGGAAATGAATGTACCCGTTCTTGGAGTATGCCTTGGACACCAGACAATTGCGCACATATTTGGTGGAAAAGTTGGAAGAATTTCTCCAGTTCATGGAAAATCGAGTTTGGTAACGCACGACTCAAAAGGGATATTTAAAGATATTAAAAACCCATTCACTGCTGGAAGATACCATTCATTGGCAGTTTTAAAGGTTCCTGAAAATTTTACAGTTACTGCCATGTCTGAAGATGGAGCGGTAATGGGAATAAGACACAATGAAAAACCAATTGAAGGGGTTCAATTTCATCCTGAAAGCGTATTGACGGAATTTGAAGAAAAAGAAGGCTTAAAAATTATTGAAAATTTTGTAAAATTTTGTAAAGATTACAAATATTCTAAAAAAGAAATATTCTAAAAAAGGAATTTACGTGAAAAGATGTTCATAAAAATTTGTGGAATAAAAACTCCAAACGAACTGAAAATTATTGAAAAGTACGGGGATTTTACAGGAGTAATTTTAGAATGCGTTTCAAAAAGAAAAATTGGGGTTGAATCAGCAAAAAATCTTATAGAAATATCAAATATCCCTGTATTTGCGGTTTCAACTACTACCGAAGTTTTGGCATGGAAAAATATAATTGAATTAACGGGTACAAATTATTTACAGATGCATTCAAATATTGATTCAAAATCCGTAGAAGCGATAAAAAAGGAATACGGATGTTTTATAATGAAATCGTTTAAAATTCCTGAAAAGAGCGAATTCCCAGAAATTGATGCAGAAAACATTATTTTGGATATTGAACGGTATGAAGTTGATAGAATTCTTTTAGATACTGGAAAAGGATGTGGAATGGTTCACGATCACAGGATTAGCCAGATAATTGCAAAAAAATTTGATATTGTTCTTGCAGGAGGACTCAATACAGATAACGTGTCTGAAATCATAAAAAAGGTAAAGCCGTTTGGAGTTGACGTTTCAAGCGGAGTTGAAAATAAAAATTCAAAGGACGAAGGATTAATAAAAAAATTTTATGAAAATGTAAAATCGGTGAAATTATGAAGTGTGAAGGATACTTTGGAGAATTTGGTGGGCAGTTTATCCCTGAAGTTTTGATGCCTGCAATTGATGAACTAAAAGAAGCGTATTTTGAATTAAAAGACGATGAAGATTTTCAAAATGAGCTTTCTTACTATTTGAAACATTATGCCGGGCGTGAAACTCCGCTTTACTACGCTGAAAACCTGACTAAAAAGCTTGGAGGTGCAAAAATCTACTTAAAACGGGAAGATTTGCTTCACGGCGGGGCTCACAAAACGAATAACACTATTGGTCAGGCATTACTTGCTAAAAGAATGGGCAAAAAAAGAATAATTGCAGAAACTGGTGCCGGGCAGCACGGTGTTGGAACTTCGATGGCAGGAGCACTATTTGGACTTGAAACAGAAATTTTTATGGGGCGCCTTGATACTGAAAGACAGCAACCAAACGTATTTAGAATGAAACTTCTCGGTGCAAAGGTAACTCCTGTAGATACTGGGTCAAAAGTATTAAAAGACGCTGTAAACGAAGCAATGAGAAACTGGACTGCAACTTTTGAAAACACGCACTATTTAATCGGAACTGTTATGGGGCCACATCCTTTCCCGACTATTGTAAGGGATTTCCAGTCCGTAATAGGAAAAGAGGTTAAAAAACAAATGACGGAACAGGAAGGAAGGTTTCCCGACTATTTAGTTGCATGCATTGGTGGCGGAAGTAATGCACTTGGTTTATTCCACGCATTTATTCCAGATAAGGAAGTTAAGATGATCGGAATTGAAGCAGCTGGAAAAGGCCTTGATACAAGCTTACACGGTGCATCTATTTCAAAAGGAAAAAAAGGAGTTCTTCACGGAATGCTTTCGTACTTTTTACAGGATGAAGATGGTCAAATCGAAGAAGCATACAGTATTTCGGCAGGACTAGATTACCCCGGAATTGGCCCTGAACATGCATATTTACACAATTCTGGGCGAGCAGAATACGCATCAGCAACTGATGAACAGGCATTAAATGCACTTATGGAACTTACAAGAAGTGAGGGAATAATTCCAGCTCTGGAATCATCACATGCAGTAGCTTATGCAATTGAAAATGCGGGAACCATGGATAAGGATGATATAATGGTCATAAACCTTTCAGGGCGTGGCGACAAGGATTTAAACACGGTAATTGACATAATGCAAAAAAGAGGGATGTAAATGAATAAACCTGTATTAGTTAGTTTTTTAGTTTCCGGGGACCCAAATGCAGACGCAACGTTAAAATTCATGAAAGCACTTGATAAATATTCTGGCGTAATTGAACTCGGAATTCCATTTAGCGACCCCGTTGCAGATGGAGCTACAATTCAGGCAGCAGATGTCAGGGCATTATCAAACGGCTTTAAAATTGCTAAATCCTTTGAAATATTAAAGGAATTTAGAAAAGAGTCAAATACTCCCGTAATTTTGATGACTTACTATAATCCAGTATACAACCGGGGAATTGAAAACTTTGTAACTCAGGCAAAAGAAGCAGGAGCAAACGGCCTTATTATTGTTGATTTACCGCTACAGGAAGCAACAGAATATCGAAAAATCTGTAAAAAACACGAAATGGGAACGGTATTTCTTTCAGCACCGAACACGCCAGAAGAACGTTTAAAAATGTCAGACGAAGCAAGTACTGAATTTTTATACCTTATTTCAACATTCGGGATAACTGGTGCAAGGGAATCGTTTGAACAGATGACATTTGACTTTATCAAAAGGGCGAGAAAAACTTGTAAGGGAAAAATCTGTGTTGGATTTGGAATTTCAAAAGGAACTCACGCTGAAAGCTTGATTGAACAGGGTGCTGATGGAGTAATCGTTGGAAGTGCTTTTGTTGATATTATTAAAACATACGGGGACTCTAATGAAGCGATTACTAAATTAGAAGAGCTCGCAAAAGAGTTGCATAATGGAATCGAAAAAGGATTTGAAAAAAGAAATAAATAAAAAATAAACAATAAATTAAAAATTTTAATATTTTATAATTTTAAAATATTGGGTGATTAAAAGAATTTATCAAGGGTAATCTGCCTATCGTTGCTTTTTAAAATTTTACTTTTTGTTTTGTAGTCATCTATTGGAACTTCAAGGTGTTTTTTTATTGATTCTAACGCAGATTTTAAGTTGTTAAATCTACCAACCCTATTTTCCATTGCAAGTTTTACGCCGGTTCGAATCTGCCATACGCCAACTGGCGCATAATATTCTGGCGTAATTTCTCTAAATACTAAAATTTTAGCCTGTTTTTTCCTTTTTTTAAGGTACTCTAAGATACTGAGTCGACATGCGTAAAATGCGCCGGTAATTTCGTCAGCATAACCCTTCATTCCAGTAGTATCTTCAAAGTCAGATAAGACATTATAACTTTCTCCGCTAAAAAGTGACCCTTTAAGCCATACTTCAAGCATTTCGTATGCGTAAATGTCGGGAATTAATAATACTGCGTACCTATTTCCAAGGAAATTTTTGAAGTATACTTCATACTCGTTGATTTGACTGTACTCCAATATACTTTTTTTCACGTATTTTCCAAGTAAATCCTGTGCTGCAGTTATACTCCATTTTGTTGGAACGAGCTTTTTATTTACTCCTAAAAGCCCCGTTGAAAGGAGTTTAATAATATAATATTCGTCAAAACCAGAATCATATAATGAAATCATTCCCTCATTAGCCTTTAATTCGTCGTTTACAATATAATCTGTTTTTTTAGGAATTTTCGGGTTTTCCGCGAGTTTAAACTTGAGCATGGTTTCTCTAGGCCCAACTGGTGGCGTAAATCCTCCAGTAATCAAGTCTAATTTTGGTGTTTTTTTAAGCAGTATTTCACTATCAACGGGCTTATTTGCCATTGCAAGTTCTTGAATATGTGTTAAAAAGTTTAAATTTTTTTTAACTTGAACATGGGCGTTGGTTTCACCCATTACAAGCATTGAACGGTATTCCATTATTTCAAGGATTGTTACATTTTCCCAACGGCTCGGATCATCCATAAATGAAGTGTCTCCTTCAACTGGGGGAACCATCGGGCCAATTCGAACATTCGGGTACCCAAATTCCCCGACAAATACGGATGGCGGGGACGCTCCAAAAATTTCTTTTTTATTGATTTTTGATTCAACGGATTTTGCGACCCTGAATTTTTCAAGTATCGGGCATCTTGGCCTTCCGCACATCAATTTTCTTCCCTTACAAAGAGCGCAGGTTTTTGACCTGAAAAGTTCCATAAAATCCCTTTTAAGTTTTTTTAAGTTTAATTTTTTAAATTATCTATTTTTAAAAACTTTTTTTATAATACATTTACGAAGTATCTAAATTTAAACCTTTTTTAGATTATTTCCAAAAATTTTAAAGATTTAGATATATTTAACGAGCTTTACAAAGATATATATGATAATTCGTACCAGATATTACGTCTTAACTTAAATCTTAGGGGCAACAGTTATGAATATAATATATATTTTAATAATCGGGCTTGTTATCGGGTATATTTTAAAGAAAAAAATCGAAAAAATAGATTTATCAAAACCAACTAACTTGGCACTCCTTCTTTTGATATTTTTCATGGGCATTGAAGCAGGAAAAGTTGAATTAAATGCATTTTCAACGTTTTTAGTTTCGATAGAATTTGCAATTATCGTAATAATTACAAGTCTACTCACCGCAGTATTTTTAGGAGGTAGATTTAAATGAATTTCACGATTTTAGTTTTAATCGCACTAATTCTTGGATTTATTGTCGGTAGACTAGTAAATATCGACTTTGGAAATATGTACGAAATTATGTTATATATCCAGATTCTTTTAATCGGAATTGACCTTGGAAAAAGCAGTGGGCTTAGAGGGGTTAGAAAGGTTGGAAAATTTGGATTTTTACTTCCATTATTTACAATTATCGGGTCATTGATTGGGGGCGTAGTTGCATTTTTGGTATTGGATATTCCTTTAAAATATGCGCTCGCAATTTCTTCAGGTATGGGGTGGTACAGCCTTTGCGGGCCAATTTTGGCGAAATATTCTGCAGTTTATGGAGTAATGGGATTTTTAGTGAATTTAGCAAGGGAAATTTTTACAATTATCGGCTATTCTTTTATAATTAAAAAATTCCCAAAAGATATGGCAATTGCAATTGGCGGGGGAACTACTATGGACTCAACTCTTCCAATAATCGTTAAATTTGGCGGAAAAGACATAATGATACTTTCATTTGTACATGGATTTATCTTGACACTATTAATTCCATTTATAATTCCATTTATCTTGATGCTTCCAATATAACTATATTATACTATATTATTATAGTATCTTTTACAGAAATTACTCTAAGGGTTATTTTGGGGGGGGGAACTGTGGAAAAATATATACTTTTATTTTCAGTAGTTTTGGCACTTGTATTTTTAGGGGTGCTTGAATTGAATGAAACAAATGAAAGTCCCTGTGATAGCATAATAAATACCAGTGCTTTTATTTTAATTGAAAATTTCTCATATAATCCTGACAATATTACTTTAAAAAAAGGCACTAATGTAAGGTGGCTACAAAAAGACAGTGTAAGACACTCTGTAACCTCTGATGAAGGCATTTTTGATTCAGGACTTCTTTCAAAGGGCGTATCTTTTGAATATACCTTCTATGATGTAGGAGTATATAATTATCATTCAAAGCCTCACCAGTATGTTAAGGGAACAATTTTTATAGTGGACTGATTATGGGGGAAAATATGGATAAAAAGTTTTTTGAATGTAAGGTATGTAAAGACATCCATTATGGAAAAAATTGGCCAAATCCATGTCCTACATGCCTGACCAAAAATTCGTACATTGAAATTAAGGTAGAAGATGCATTTAAAAAATTAGAAAAATAATCCTTTTTTTTAAATTTTTTATTCTTTATTTTTTACTTTTAAATTTTTTTATTTATATTAAATTTTTAGTAAGTTTTATATAGTTTTATGTTATTAATATCTAACATTATGTTAGAAATAATTAATATAATGTTTAAACTAATTAACAGATACTCTGATAAAATAAATATTTAAACATTTAAAAAAGGCTTCAAAATAATCGTTTTAAAAAATCTGAACTTTAGGTGATATTTATGGAAAGTAAATATAAAACTAGGTTGATTTTGGGATTTTTAACAATGCTTTTTGGAATATTTCTCGAATACATGTTTGAAATTGATAAACTGATAACAATAGTTCTTATAAATTTGGGAGCTATTTTGGTAGTATATAATTTGTATTACCACATAAAATATCGCGAAATTCCTTCAAAAGATGAAAGAATACGAAAAACTGCAAATGCGGGACTTGCCTATTCATGGGTTACAACATTTTTAATAATAACCCTGATATTTTGGATAGATTACTTCAAATGGCTTGAAATAACTATTCAACAAGTAATTGGACTGATTTATTTTGTAATGATTATTAGTGCGCTACTTTTTCAAACTTACTTTAAAAAAATGGGCGATATTGAATGAAAACAAGAATAAAAGAATTTAGGGCAAAATACAATATTACACAGGAGGAATTGGGAAAAAAGGTTGGTGTAAGACGAGAAACGATAAATTTTCTTGAAAAAGGAAAATATAACCCTTCACTTAAACTTGCGTATTTAATTGCAAAAACTCTAAATTCGACAATAGATGAGCTTTTTATTTTTGATGAAGACGAATAAAAAAATAGAAAACATAAAAATAAAAATTTTTAATAAAAAATAGGCATCAGCAGATCATAATAATGGCTCATCACAAATCTCAGCCGGGGATAACATCATCATTTGCCTAAATTTTAAAGATACTGGTCAAGAATTCCTAAAACTTTTGACTGAAGTTCTTTTTCTTCCATTGGACTCATTTCAATATTTGAGTTTGCAATAATATAGAAAGGCATTTCATTCTTCTCAATTGTTGATATATATATGTATTCATCGCCAGATTTTACACTTGCTTTTGAAACGTTTCCGATGACTTTATTTATTGTTTGAAAAATTCCACTGTATTGGCCAGACACATCGTCAGGATCCATTAATGTTGATACAATAGGTAAACCTTCTTCGTTAACAACTGTGATATCTAAAATATCATGATAAAGAGCAATTTCTAAAAGGTCATACCTATCAGATGCTTTTTTAGGATTTTCTGAGATTGCACGTGTTTTTAACTTTTGAAGTCCGGCTATTACTTCAAGTTCAAGTTCTGCATGCTCTTTAACTTCTAGATTTTTTTTATCCTTTTTTAATTTTAAAAGAGTATAATATGAACTTAAAAACCCTGCACCAAGAGATACGGTAAACAATGTAAGGTTTTCCATAAATTTCCCCCCTAAAATGGTATTTAATAAATTTTAAATGCAACAAATGTAATAAACAATAAAGAAATACTGAATCTAATAGTTTTTTACATCCAAGACATATTTAACTATTTTTATTTGTTCTTAATTGAGGTTGTAATCTTATCTACTTTAACATTTAAAAAATCGATTTTAATATTATATGTATTTATTATTTCAAAAACATATTTTTTAATTTTTTCAATATCCGGATTGCTTTTAATAATTCCAAACATTTTTGCAGGAACTATTGTTATTGAACAATTGGCAACATATCCATCTTCATTCTTTATTTTTAAATAAACTTCAAATTCAGATACTTCGCTAGAATTTTTAAGATATCCGGATATTTCGCCATTAATAATATTTTCAAGGTCTTCAACACTTTTTTCAATGGACGCATTATTTTCTAACTTAGTATTTATGGTTAGATCGGGATTAATATCAATTACGTAATTATTAAATATATTTTTAATTTCTAATTTTAGGATATCAGGATTTAATTTTGATTCTAAATTTTTAGAATCATATTTTAAAGTAGCATAAACATTACAATCTGCATTAAACTCCTTATCATACGTTATGGCCAATTTAACGTTAAATTCTGAAATTTCATTATTATTTTTAAGATATTCGGTTATTTTTTCTAATAATTCCGCTTTAATAGATTCTAATTCAATTTTAGTTGGTTCAAATATATCTTCAAGTAAATTTTCAATCATTTCATCATTTACAGTCTTTATTCCAAGTTTTTTCATTAATTCGTCTCTCGAAATACTTTCTTCTTCAATTTTAGGTTTTTCAAAAGAGTTTAAATTATCTAAATTCTTTTCAGTACTTTCATTTTGATTTTCTACTTTTAATGTAGATTTTACCGTTTCAAAATTTTTTACGTTATCAAAAAAGACTTCTGATTCAGGATATGATTCAATAAAATAATCTATTTTTGATTTACTGTATTCGTAAACATCAAAAACAAGGTCTTCATTTTCATCAATCATTTTTTTAAATTCAAACATTGCAGAATTTCCAAATTTGATACTATTTTGAGATACATATATGGCACAAACAGGAATTTTTCCATTATATGCAATATATCCTCTTAAATATCCTCCTTCAACCTTTTTAAAAATTTCAAGAATGGAGTATTTTTTAAAATAGTCTTCGTAGTTTTCGTAAATTCCAAGTTTTATGGGATTTCCTTCAGGAATTGAAATTTTTACAGAATTTGGAGTTTTTAAATTGACATTTTTACTTGGTTCTACTTTTTCAGAATTTTTTACCGTGGAAAACACCTTATTATTAGTATTTTCCATCATATTTAACATCTGTTCAGTATATAAAAAAATATCAATAATGGAACTCTTTTTAGCTATTTCTTGGGTTTTTATAATTGCAGAATTTCCAAAAAGCTCTTCTTCAAAGTTAGAATACCCTCCGATAATCTTTTTATCTTTTAAAAATAAGTATCCTTCTTTGAAGCCCCCGTTAATTTTCATAGAAACCCGGATATAACCTAAAAAATTATTTGGGAGTCCATCAAAAATTTCATTATAATCAGATCCCATTTTCACGAATTTTCCTTCAATGATATCCATTTTACCCCTTTTTTATTCTTTTGGATATATTTGATGCAATAAGTCCTGCAAAAACGCCTGCTCCAAACCCGTTATCCATATTTACTACAACAAGACCTGGACTACAAGAATGAAGCATCGTAAATAATGGTGTCATTTTAAATCCGTATCCAACCGAAGTTGGAACTCCAATTACGGGTATATCTACAAGTGACGATACAACTGAGGGAAGTGCCCCTTCCATACCTGCAACAACAATAATACAACATACGTCTTCTTCAATCATTTTTTTAATGGGGTTAAAAAGCCTGTGAATTCCGGCAATTCCTACATCATAATTTTTTATTACTTCACACCCTATTAATTTTGCAGATTCAAATGCTTCTTCTGCAACCGGTATATCAGAAGTTCCTGCTGCAAGTATGCCAATTTTCTCTGTTTTGTTAATAGTATAATTTGGAAGTCTTAACGTAGCAGTTCTTCCAAGTTCATTTATTTCCAAAATCAGTTCTGTATCGTCTTCAAAATATTTTTTAAGTTCTTCAATATCTTTTATTCGTGTTGCAAGTGCCGTTCCATTTTTAACAGCTAATTTTTTTAGTATTTTTACAACATCTTCTAAACGTTTTCCTTCCGCATAAACTACTTCTGGAATTCCAGTTCTAAGTTTTCTGTTTGTATCAATTTTACAGAAATCTTCAACTTCATCAAAATAATTCAATTTTAGTTTTGTTTCAGCTTCTTCAAAACTTATTAATCCATTTTTAAACTTTTCAAGTATTTCTCTCATGATCATACCTAAATTAAACTATTAAATATATAATTTTTAATACTATTAATTTTTAATTGTTTGAGTTTTTTAAAACTTTAATTTTAAAACTCTAAGTTTTTAAGATTAAACATATTCAATAATGATTTTTTAAGAGATTAATGTATTAATTGTATTTTTAAACTCTTTTCCAAGGAATTTCAAATTTTTCAAAGAATTCTATATATATTTTTTTATCTTCTCCGTAAAGTCCCTTCCAATCTATTGTAACAAAATCAAAAGATTGTTTGGTTATTAGTTGATTTAAAATATTTTCAGAAAGTTTTGCATGTTTTGGCGTTAAATAACCAACATGATATTCATTTTTTAATGCAAGTTTTGTAAATTTTGGGGAGTAATGGCCTCCACCAAGGCCAATTATCTTTTCTTTTTCTTCAAAATCTCCGTAACTAATTGCATTTATAGTATCAATCAGTGCGTTTGTAATTATTTCTGCTGCGTCATTTATCTGCCACTGCATTTCACTGCTTCCGATCTCAACAAATGCGGATGGTGCATTTAAATCTGTTGGCCCATGGTGTAGTACCTCAAAACTGACCTCAAAGCCTAATTCTTGGTATTCTTCCATTGAATTATATTTATCAATGTTTTGTAAGAGTAATGTATTAAATACTGGATTACAATGGCATATTTCTTCAGGATTTCCGCCATGTGAATTATCTTTTGTTAAATTTCCCGGAGTATGGACTGTTAAAGTCGGTTTTTTACTTTCACTTCTATGTTTTGATAAAAATACATAAAGGCTAGAATCGTGAAAATCGGATTTTTTGGATGTGTTCGACTTTTTTTCAAGTTCATGAACGAAATATCCATAATTTTCCAAATGCCGTTTAATGTTTTGACTTGCAGGGTCTTTTTTTGAAGAAATTAATAGGTAATTCATTTTAACCGCCTTAGTTTACTATTATCTTGATGTTTTTAAAAAGCATGAGAATTCAATTAATTTTTTAGTACTTTAATATTATTTAAATAAGTTATTAACTGTCAGTAATTACCTCAATAATAACATCAATAACAATATATACCTGGCCTCTAATAATTAAGAAGGATATTCTTATCTACTTGGTAAAAAACTTTGATTTTTGTGTTTTACCATTCATTATTACTCATATAGTTTTATTTTATCCAGTTTATATTTTGGCTGTGGTGATTTTAATGGTTGAAGAAAATATTGAAAATTTAGTAGCTGAAAAAAGTTTATTTGATGAATTTAAAGAACACTCAATTTCTGAATTTTTCAGAAAAAATAAGCACATGCTAGGTTATAGTGGAAGATTGAGAAGCATGACCACGATTGTTCATGAACTTGTAACAAACAGCATGGACGCATGTGAAGAATCAGAAATATTGCCAGAAATTCTAGTTGAAGTTAAAAAAGTAGGTTCTGAAACATTTACAGTTATAATTGAGGATAATGGGCCAGGAATTCCTCCAGAATATGTTTCAAAGGTATTTGGTAAGATGCTTGCAGGTTCAAAGCTTCATAGGCTGGTTCAGTCAAGAGGTCAGCAAGGTATTGGTGCAGCGGGAGTTTTATTATTTTCCCAAATGACTACTGGAAGGCCTTTAAAAATTACAACTTCCACTGGAACTGGAAAAATCCATGAAATGGAAATTAAAATGAGCATTGAAAAAAACGAAGGGGATATTGTAGCCCATAAAATAAGGGAGGGCTATTTTAGGGGAACACGCGTAGAAGGTGAATTTAAGGAAGTAACCTATAATAGAAGAGAGCAAGGGCCGTACGAATACCTTAGAAGGATAAGTTTATCGACACCTCATGCCAAAATTACCCTTATAGATCCTGAAGAAACAACAATATTTGAAAGAACAGTAACTGTAATTCCTGAAAGGCCGGAAGTAATGAAACCACACCCTTATGGATTAACAACTGATGAATTACTCCATATTTCAAGAAAAACGGATTCTTCAAGAATTTCAAGCATGCTAAATAGTGAACTTTCAAGAGTTACAATGAAACGAATAAGGGATCTTGAAGACTATGTTTTAAGGGATAAACTTTTAGAAAATTATCGAAAGAGTGTTTTTTGGGATACCATTGTTGGATGTTACCTGAATTTTAATTTTACTAAATATTTTGAGATATATGGCCACTATTTGGATAAAAAAGAAATAGAAGACGTAAAAATGTTAATTAATGGCCTTCCTGAGGGATTATCTGAACTTAAAACGTACTGTTTAAAGTATCTGGTTGTCGAATACCTGATTCAAAAATTGGATGACGAACAGCTAAAAGAAAATAAGAACCATTTTAAGAAAAAACCTGAAAATTTCATGGAGTTTGCAGAGAAAAATTATTTAAATGCATCGCTTCTTGAAGAATTTAGGCGAAAGCTAAAAACAATTACAAAATCGCCTGAAGATTTTGTAAAAGCGCTTACCGACCTTGGAATGGTTTCTGAAGAAGAGCTTGAAAAATACCGAAAATCAATAAAAGACCTATTGAAAAAAACCCCCCGAGAAATGACGTGGTCGGATTCAGAAATTATTGTAAATGTTTTACAGGATATGGACTTTATGGCTCCATCCACAATTGGACTAAGGCCAATTGGTGAAGAAAATATTGAAAAATCACTTGAAACACTAACTCCAGAATTTTTGAAAACCCTTACGCGAAAACCAAAAACATATAAAGGTGGAATTCCATTTGCAGTCGAAGTTGGGCTTGCATATGGGGGTAATGCCGGGAGAAGTGGCGAAGACTCCAAAAAAATGGAAATAATGAGATTTTCAAATCACGTACCATTATTATTTGATACATCAGGCTGCGGGCTTACAAACGCTGTTAAAAGTGTAAATTGGAAAAGATATGGACTTAGAAGTGATGAAGATGCCCCTGTAACGATATTTGTGAATCTCATTTCAACACATATCCCTTATACATCTGCTGGAAAACAAGCAATCGCAACAGGCTCAGAAGAAAACGAAGAAATTTTTAATGAAGTAAGGCAATCATTAATGATATGTGCAAGGGAGCTTGATACACATATTTCAAGGGTAAGGCGTGAAAAAGAAGAAGAACAAAAGAAAAAATATGTAATAAAATATGCATATATATTTGCAGAGGGACTTTCAAGCATTACTGGACGGTCGAAAGAGGAGATAGAGTCAAATATAATTAATCTTTTAAGATAAATTAACTACTTTTACTATTTTTACTATTTTTACATTTTAATTATTTTACTATTTTTTCTATATTGCCATTTAAGTTTAATTTAGCTACTCGATACTTTAAAAACGATTATGGCTATTATTTATACATTAATTTTTATATTTATTATATTCTAAATTTTTTACTACGTAAAATTTTTACGTAAATTTATTTTCAGGAGATTTATAGGGGGGGTTTTAGTGATATCAAGAAGAGAAGTTATTGAAAAATTAAACCACTATAGGCCATGTAATGACTGCAATACTCCAATTTTTAAAAATAAGCCACTAAACGAATTGGAATTAGTCAACCGAAAAAGAAAATGTGTATGTGGAAAAGTCCAAATTGATGATGTAATGATTGATATTTTAAACGTAATGATGGATTTTGGGGAAATTGAAAAAAATACTGATAGTATTTGTTTAAAAGATGCAGGAACTCCGCTTATTGAAATTGGTTATCCTTTAAAATACCTTCCATCGCTTTTAGAAAATGAACTAATTATCATGAATAATGTCTCAAGAAAATGTGCAGAAGAAATTATAAAAATACCTGAAGTTAAAGGCGTTATTTCAAAACAATCAAGAGATAATTTCGAAATTTCAGACAATTCTAACGAGGTAAACGAACTATTAGCTGGAAATGACTTTAGATGTGATGTATTTATCTTGAAATCCATTTCAAACTGTGTAATGGTATGTAAAAACCAGTCAAAAGTCCATATTGAATTTCCAAGGCTATTTAACCCGAAAATTGCAAAAGTTGACAGTTTAAATTTGAAGGAAAAGGTTGTACTCGATGGTTTTTGTGGTTCTGGAACTCTTGGAATGGCAGCATTAAAAAAAGGTGCAGAAAAGGTAATTTTTTCAGATATTAACAAAAATGCGTTAGACGATGTTATATATAATTTGAAATTAAACTTTGGTGATGATGTGTTTGATAAAGTTGAAATTATACATTCAGATTTTTTAGAACTGGATGTTACTTGTGACGTGTGTTTTATCGACCTTTTTCCACACATGAACGCCATAAATTTCATTGAAAAGGCAAAAAAAATCTCTAAACAAGTAGTAATTATATAATAAGTGAAATAATGAAGCAATCTAAAAAATTAGGGCAGTGTTTTTTAAAAGATAAAAATTTTGTTAAAAAAGCGATTAAAAGTGCGGATATAACTGAAAACGATATTGTTTTAGAAGTAGGTCTTGGAGAAGGGGCTCTTACAAAAGAACTTGCTAAACTAGCAAAATTTGTATACGTAATTGAATTGGATATGCGACTTGAACCTTTTGCAAACCAGATAATGTCTGAATTTAAAAATGTTAAAGTAATTTGGAATGATGCTCTAAAAGTTGATTTAAAAGAACTTGGATTTAATAAAATCGTTGCAAATCTACCATATCAAATTTCTTCGCCAATAACTTTTAAGTTTTTAGAAAATGACTTTGACGTTGCAGTTTTAATGTATCAGTACGAATTTGCGAAAAGAATGATTGGAAAACCCGATACAGATGAATATAGTAGATTAAGTGTTTCTATACAGTATAACTCCGATGTTGAATTTATTTGTAAGGTTCCACCCACTGCTTTTTCACCAAAACCGGACGTAAATTCTGCAATTGTAAAACTAACTAAGCGGGAACCTTTATTCCATATTGAAAATGAAGAATTTTTTAGAAACGTTTTAAATGCAATATTCCAGCATAGAAATAGAACTGTAAAACGTGCTTTAATTGATTCAAGTCATGAAATGAATATTGAACGAGAACGTTTAAAAGAAATTTTAGAAAACATTAAACTTGATTTTGACTTTTCAGAGCGGGTTTTTAAATTAGCGCCTGAAAAAATTGGGGAATTAAGCAATATATTGTACCTGAATATAATTTCAAAAAAATAATGAAATAATGGTTAACAGGTGGTTTAAATGCGAATTATCGTGTTATACTCTGGAAATTACGGTGAACGGGTTTTAAATAATATTTTAACCAAATTTGCACCAAATATTATATCAGTTTATGAATTTGAAGAAAATTTACCCGAATATATCGAAGATATTGAAAATTACGTCCCAGATAATTTACCAGAATGTGATTTACTGGTAGTAACTGGGTTACACGGCGATATTAATTTAGTTACCTGTAAAATTGCTAACAAAACCGGTGCAAAATCTGTAATAATTGAATCACATTCTCAAAAGCAGTTACCGTTTGGCATACGATCTGAAATTACTGAAAGCCTTTTAAATGTAAAATGTGTATTTCCAAAGCCATTCTGTTCTTTGAAACCTGTTGGTGATATTTATATTGATGAATTTGTAAAATATTTTGGAGCTCCAAAAATTGAAATAATCGGGGAAAAATTTATTAAATCAGTAATTGTACATAGAAATGCTCCTTGCGGTTCTACAAAATACATTGCAGAAAATTTAACTGGTTATCCATTAAATGAAGCAGAAATTGAGTCAGGAAATAAATTACATAATTACCCCTGCTTAGCATCGATGGAGTTTGATAACGAGTTTTCTGATACAATACTGCATCTTGCAGGTTATAAAATAAAAGAAGCAGTTAAAAAATCTTTAGGATTTTCAAACATGGTTTTAAACGTAAATTCTAATTGCAAGGGGGTAGAATGCGGGTTTAAATGCTATAATATATGCCCCGTAGTTAAAATGGGTGAAAAGGCAGTAGAAATAATCGATAAGACTGCAAAAATTAATTATTTATACTGTGGCCTATGTATGAAATGTATTCGAGAATGCCCCTTTAATGCAATAATCTCTTTAAAGTATAGTTAATTTTTAAATAATAATATTTATTTTAAAAATAAATAGATTTTAACTAAATTAAGATTTAAAATATGCTATTTTTTCACATTTTAGTATCAAGTTTAATGTTAAACTATATATACAAAAAAAAGTCATTATAAATCATGACAATTCTGGTGATGGTCATGGCATTTGAAAAGACGGCTAAAAAACTTGATGACAATTTTTGGAATACCAAAAATCTTAAAATATCTATTGGAGAAGTTTCTGATGGTAAATCTGCTAAATCTAAGCTTGATGAACCAATGGGGCCTACGCCAAAACCAAGTGTAACGGATCTTAGATCTTGGGATTTTAAATTATTAAAGAGGTATCCTCCTTTTTACGCACCTTTTTGTGATATGTGTTGTTTATGTACTTATGGAAAGTGTGACCTTTTAGGGAAAAAAGGAGCATGTGGAATCAATGCAGAAGCACAACAGGCAAGAACAGTTCTTTTGGCATCATGCATCGGAACTGCAGCTCATGCGGGGCATGCAAGGCACTTACTGCATCATGTAATACACATGCACGGTAGAGATAAGCCAATAGACCTTGGCAAAAATATTGACATAGAAGCTCCAATTATAAGAACTTTAATTGGTAAAAAACCTGAGACTTTAGGTGACCTTGAAGAATCATTAGCTTACGTTGAAGAACAGTTAACTCACCTTCTTTCTGCATGCCATACGGGTCAGGAAGGAAGTTCTCTTGATTTTGAATCAAAAACATTCCATGCAGGTATTATGGATGACCTTGCAAGAGAAGTTGCAGATATTGCACAAATTATTGCATACAGGATGTCAAAAGGAGACGGTGATGAGCCATTAGTTGAACTTGGACTTGGAACCGTAAATAAAGATAAACCTGTAATATTATGTATTGGGCATAACGTAGCACCGGGTGCAGAAATACTTGACTATATCGAAGACAACGATCTTTACGAAGACGTTGAAGTTTGTGGTATATGTTGTACTGCAATAGATATTACAAGATATAATTCGGCTGCAAAGGTTATCGGGCCACTATCAAAACAGCTTAAATTTATTCGAAGTGGTGTTTCAGACGTTATTGTCGTAGATGAACAGTGCGTTAGAACTGATATATTAGAAGAAGCTAAAAAGAATGGCGCAGTAGTTATTGCAACAACGGATAAAATGTGCCTTGGACTTCCAGATAAGACTAAGGAAGACTCAGATTTAGTTATAAGTGAATTAGTAAATGGAAAAATTGACGGGGCACTTATTCTTGAACCAAAAAATGTAGGAAAAGTTGCAGTAGAAGTTGCTAAAAAAATTGCAAAAAGAAGAGAAAGTATAAAAGCACTTCCGGACGTTTCAGAAATTTCAAAGCTTGCAAAGGAATGTACTGAATGTGGATGGTGCGTAAGAGTATG
The DNA here is from genome assembly GCF_000017165.1 of Methanococcus vannielii SB. Lineage (NCBI taxonomy): Archaea > Methanobacteriati > Methanobacteriota > Methanococci > Methanococcales > Methanococcaceae > Methanococcus > Methanococcus vannielii. Next base: position 362,237 of record NC_009634.1, on the reverse strand, counting down.
TCCAAATAATAGGCCTGTAATGGATGCAGTAACTTCTGCAGCAAAAGGAGACCTTACAAAGCTTGCAAAACTCTATGAAAATGATATGTGTTATGCATGCGGACGATGTGAAGAGGAATGTGAAAGAAAGCTTCCTTTAGTTTCATTTATAACTAAAGCAGGAGACCACCACGTTAAAAATCAAAAATTCAAAATGCGAGCAGGAAGAGGTCCAGTTCAAGACGTTGAAATTAGAAAAGTTGGTGGCCCTATCGTTTTAGGAGATATTCCGGGAGTAGTAGCATTTGTTGGATGTTCAAATTATCCAAATGGCGGCATTGAAATGGCTAAAATGGCTGAAGAGCTATTAAAAAGGAGATATATCGTTGTAGCGACAGGTTGTGCTGCAATGTCAATTGGAGAATACGTTGATGAAGACGGACTTACTCTTTATGAACGATATGAAGGTATTTTTGATGCAGGGGGACTTGCAAATGCGGGTTCTTGTGTTTCAAATGCACACATTTCTGGAGCATGCATAAAAATTGCAAATATTTTTGCTAAAAAGCCACTTTCAGGAAATTTTGAAGAAATTGCAGACTATATTTTGAATAGGGTTGGGGCATGTGGAGTTGCATGGGGAGCATTTTCTCAAAAAGCAGCAGCAATTGCCGCAGGAGTTAACCGGTGGGGTATTCCTGCAGTTTTAGGGCCACATAGTTCAAAATATAGGCGACTACATCTTGGAAGAATAGATAAAAAGGAATTATGGGATTTAAATGATTTAAGAACTGGGGAAGTAGTTCAAGGGGAACCTGCTCCAGAACATCTACTGTATGCTGCAGAAACAATGGAAGAAGCAATAGTAAGTATTGTAAAAATGTGTATACGGCCAAATGACACCCCAAAAGGAAGGCAACTAAAACTTTCACACTATATTGACTTATATAAGAGGTATTTCGGTGAATTACCGCCAGATTTAGAATTATTTGTAAGAAATGAAAGGGACGTTCCAATCACTTACAAACACGACGTAATGGAAAACTTAAAGGAAAAAAAATGGGTTCAAAGGGAAGCTCCAAAAGAACCATCCTTGCTTTTGAAAAAATAAGGTGAAAAAATGGATGGAGATAGAACAACACCTTGGCAGCCAACCGTAATTGCGGGTCCAAAGCATGCAATGCTTTTAACCCCTGCAATTGCTAAAATGATGCTTAAAAAAGCTAAACGGCCATTATTTGTAATAGGCTCACTTATTGAAGGAGACAAAGAAATAGTTTCATTCTGTAAGGACATTGTTGAAAATTGGAACTTACCTGTTGCTGCAACCGGTAATATGTATAAAACACTTACTGAAAACGGCGTTAAGTCAAAAAGATACGGTGCTATTGAAATTGTAAATTTATTGAAGGACCCAGAATGGAAAGGCGTTGATGGGGAAGGCTCTCACGACTTAGTATTATTTATTGGAGTTACATATTATTTAGCTTCACAAGGATTATCCTCATTAAAACACTTTGCACCACATTTAAAGACTTTAACACTATGTAAATTCTTTCATTCAAATGCTGATGCATCGTTTCCTAACATGTCAGATTCTGAATGGATAAAATACCTAGAAAAAACGTCAAAAATTTAAGGAGGATGCCTCATGTTTGGAGATATACCAGTAGAAATAAGTCCGATGTACGAAGGAGAAAGGATTAGGGCAGCAAACATGTTCGTAGAACTTGGTGGCCCAAAGTCAATTGGCGCAGAACTTGTTTTAGTTTCCGAAAGTGTAGAAGATGGAAAAATTACGGTAGTAGGCCCGGAAATTAAGGACATGGAAGAAGGTAAAATATATCCATTAGGTATTTTATTGGAAGTTTCTGGAAAACAACTTGAAAAAGACCTTGAAGGAGTAATTGAGCGAAGAATTCACGAAATATGTAACTATGTACAGGGATTTATGCATTTAAACCAGCGAGACAAAATCTGGTGCAGAGTTAGTAAGGACTCCCATAAAAAGGGTTTTGGACTAAATCACCTTGGAAAAGCTATTTCAATAATGTTCAAAGATGAATTTCCAATTATTGAAGAAATAGCAGTCACGATAATGACTGAAGAAGAAAAAGTAAAAGAATTTGTTGAAAAAGCAAAATTGGAATATGAAAAAAGAGACAGTAAGGCAAGAGATCTAAGTGAGGAGGATGTTGATTCCTTTTATGGCTGTGTTATGTGCCAATCTTTTGCCCCTACCCACGTATGCGTAATTACACCCGATAGGCCTGCACTTTGTGGAGGCATTAACTGGTTTGACTGTAGGGCTGCTGCAAAAATTGATCCTGAGGGCCCAATATTTGAAATTCCAAAGGGTGAGTTATTAGATTCAGTAACTGGCGAATATACCTCATTAAACAATACTGTTGCAGAAAATTCTCAACACACTTTTAATAAAGTATATTTACACAGCATATTTGGGCATCCCCACACATCATGCGGGTGCTTTGAAGCTGTTGCATTTTACATGCCTGAACTTGATGGTATTGGGGTAGTTCACAGGGATTTTAAAGGGGATACTCCTTTAGGGATACCTTTTTCAGCAATGGCAGGCCAGTGCTCTGGGGGGAAGCAGGTTGAAGGATTTTCCGGGCTATGCGTTGAATACATGAGATCCCCTAAATTTTTAAAGGCAGATGGGGGCTATGAGCGAATAGTATGGCTTCCAAAAGAAATAAAAGAAAAAATATTAGAGAACATTCCCAAAGAACTACATGAAAAAATTGCAACTGAGGAGGATGTTTCAAGTATCCATCACTTGAAAAAATTCTTAAGCGAAAAGAATCATCCTGTAATTAAGAGAATATCTGAATTAGAATCTACTGAAAAAGAACCTGAAACAGTTTTTGAAGAAGAAAAAGAATCAAATTCAGAAATGGTTCAGTTTGCACAGGTTCCTGAAATGGCAATTCCTACGTCAGGAGGAATAAAAATCATATTGAAAAATGCAAAGATATATGCTGAAAAAGTTATCATAACAAAGAAATAGGATGTTTAAAATGATAATCGCAGTTACTGGGAAAGGAGGCGTTGGAAAAACCCTTCTTTCATCTTTAATAATTAGAAACTTCGCAAAAACAGGCAAAAACATACTCGCAATAGATGCAGACCCAGATTCAAATCTTCCTGAAGCTCTTGGGGTAGATGTCACAAAAACGGTTGGGGATGTTAGGGAAAACTTAAAAAAAGAAGTTAAATCCGGAAATTCTTCGCCAGAAATGGATAAATGGGGTATGCTTGATTATGGGGTAATGGAATCTATTATTGAAACCCCAAAATTTGACATGTTGGTAATGGGTAGGCCTGAAGGCAGTGGTTGCTATTGTGCGGTAAATAACATGCTTAGAAAGATTATCGAAACTGTTTCTTCAAATTATGATATTGTGGTAATAGACACAGAAGCAGGACTTGAACATTTAAGCAGGAGAACGACTCAGAATGTTGATACACTTCTTGTAGTTACTGACTCTTCTAAACGAGGAATATTGACTGCTAAAAGAATACAGGAGCTTACAAAAGAACTTGATATTTCTTTTAAAAACTTGTATCTCGTTTTAAATAGAATAAAGCCTGAAAATGAAGAAGAAATCCTTAAAAGAGTTGAAGATTTTGGACTCGATGTTATAGGCGTAGTATATGACGATGAAGTTACTTCCAAGTATGATATGGAAGGAAAACCATTATTTGAGCTTCCTGATGATTCAAATACTGTAATTTCCGTTTCAAAAATTATTGAAAAAATTTTAGGTTAACTGGATGTGAAATCATGGATACGATGTCACAGATACTGAAACTACTCGAAAAAAACGATTACATCGAAATAAATGAGTTTAGAATGGATGTAGAGGAACTTGAACTTACTTTAATGCCAACCCTACAAAAAGTCGTTCAAAAAGTTGCTGAAAAACAATTAGATGCTAAAAAAGAGTTAGAAAATAATTTAGCATTTAAATATCCTGTAAATGAATACCCTGGAAAAGTAAATGAAGTACTCTTAGGTGGAAAAAATAGAAATACAGTAAAACTTGGTGGGCAAAATAGTTTATATCGTTTTGAAGAACCACAACCAAATGCTCCTGTAGTTACTTTTGACGTTTTTGATATTCCTATGAAAGGACTACCTAGGCCGATTAAAGAGAATTTTGAAGAAGTAATGGATAGTCCTGGAGAATGGGCAAGAAAAGCCGTTAAAGAGTTTGGGGCAGATATGATTACACTTCATTTAATTGGGACAGATCCAAAAGTTAAAGATAAATCCTTAAAAGATGCATCAAAAGATTTAGAAGAAGTATTACAGGCAGTAAAGGTTCCATTAGTAATTGGCGGGTCAGGAAATCCTCAAAAAGATCCATTAGTTTTAGAAATGGCTGCAGAAGTTGCAGATGGTGAGAGATGTTTACTTGCATCTGCAAACCTTGATTTGGACTACCAAAAAATTGCACGGGCTGCAGTAAAACATAACCATGCAGTACTTTCTTGGGCGATTTCTGATATAAATATGCAAAAAGTACTGAATAAAGCACTTATAAAAGAAGGACTGACTCCAAATGATATCGTAATGGACCCAACAACATGTGCACTTGGATACGGGATTGAATTTTCAATTGATGTTATGACAAGAACAAGACTCGCCGCTTTAAAAGGAGAGGAAATTCTACAAATGCCAATGTCTTCAGGAACAACAAACGCTTGGGGTTCAAGAGAAGCATGGATGAAAAAAGATGAATGGGGGCCTACTAAATATCGAGGGCCTATTTGGGAAGTAGTAACTGGACTTACGATGATGCTATGCGGGGTTGACATATTCATGATGCTACACCCGCTTTCAGTTAAAACGTTAAAAGAAATCGGTTCAACACTTACAAAAGAATATAAATCAAAAGAATCCCAGGATATTTCCGAATGGATAAGCAAGTTCTAAGGGGGTTTTAAAAGTGAAAGCTACAGCAATGGATATCTATAAATTACTTCCAAAAACGAACTGTGGAAAATGTGGTGACGCATCTTGCATGGCATTTGCAACTAAACTCTCCCAAAAAGAAGCAGAGTTATCTCTTTGTACACAACTCACGGGTTTGGAATTTGAAAAACTTTCAAAAGTTTTGGCGCCCGCGGTAAGGGAAATTACAATTGGTGTTGGGGAAAAAGCGGTAAAAATTGGTGGTGACGAAGTACTATATCGATATGAACTCACCTACTATAACCCTACGGCAATAGCTGTTGATTTAAGCGATGACATGGACGATTGCGCATTTGAAGAAAAATTAAATGCCATTGAAACGTTAGAATTTGAAAGAACTGGTGAAACTCTCACATTAAATGCGATTGCACTAAGAAACAAGTCAAAGGATGCTGAAAAATTTAAAAAAGCTTCTGAAAAATTAAAAAATTCTAAACTTCCAATAATTCTTTGTTCGTTTGATACAAAAGCAATTGATGAATCACTTGAAATTTTAGGTTCAAAAAGGCCTTTAATTTATGCTGCAACAGAAAAAAACATTGACGAAATGTCAAAAATTGCATTAAAACACAACTGTCCACTTGCCTTATTCGTTCCAAATAATCTTGAAAAAATGAAGGAACTTTCAAGAAAATTGAGAAATGCAGGCGTTAAAGATATTGTACTCGACCCTGGAACGTACATTGGGGAATCAATTGGAGATACAATGGACAACTTCATCATGATAAGAAGACTTGCAGTCGAAGTAAACGATGAGGACTTTAGGTACCCTATAATGGCGGTTCCTGCAGTTTGCTGGATGAATCCTGAAGAAAATGAAGTATTAACCAAAATGAAAGAAGCAACAACTGCCGCAGCACTGATAAATAGATATGCAGATGTAATGATAGTACACGGTATAGATATATGGGAACTAATGCCGATATTAACATTAAGGCAGAGCTTATACACTGACCCAAGAAAACCGCAATCAGTAGAGTCAAAACTCTATGAATTTGGAACTGTTGATGAAAATTCACCAGTCATCATGTCGACAAACTTTGCTTTAACGTACTACACGGTTGCAGGTGACTTGAAATCCGGAAAAGTGAACTGTTATTTGTTAGTATTAGATACTAATGGAAAAGCAGTTGACGTGGCAGTTGCAGGCGGTCAATTTAATGGAAAAGCAGCCGCAAAACTTATAAAAGAGTCAAGGATTGAAAATATTGTTAAACACCGAAAATTAATAATTCCGGGGCTTGCTGCATCCCTTTCAGGTGAGATTGAAGATGAATCAGGATGGGAAGTCATTGTAGGTACTAGAGATTCATCAGAAATTCCTGCTTTCCTAGCAAAAATATGGTGATTTTCATGAAATCTTTAATGGTAATCGATGCAAGAAAGTGTACAGAATGTAATGATTGTATATCCGCATGTAAAAAAGAACACGGGGAATCTAGGGCGATTAAAACACACTCTGTCCCAATGTTTTGCATGCACTGCCACCCTGATAAAGCACCATGTAGGCAAGTATGTCCTGTAGATGCTATCGAAGAAATGGAAGGCGTACTTATTGTAAATGAAGATGCCTGTATTTTGTGCAGATTGTGCATGATTGCATGTCCGATTGGGGCACTAGTAATAAACAACGAAAGTAAATCGGTTGAAAAATGTACTTTATGTATGGAAACTGATAAAATGCTCCCTGCATGTGTTGAGGCATGTAAATATAATGTCTTAAAGCTCTTTTCAGCAGAAGACTTAGAAGAACTTAGGCGGGAAAACTCAAACATGAGTATAATCCTTGAATCTTTAAAAAGGTATAAAGATAAAGATATTCGTAAAATTAATGATAATAATGATAAATAATTCTTTTTTAACTTCTTTTAATCATGGTAAAATTGAAAAATACAAAAATGATTTAAACCTTAAACTAATAATAAAAAAATAAAAAGATAATGGTAGTATCGGGGTGATAAAATGTGTGAATCAACTGTTTATTTGGATGATGGAACAGTTATAATGGCAGATGTAATGAAAATAGTTGTAAATGGTGATAATTTAGAATTTTATGATATTTTAAATAATAAAAAAGAAATTAGGGGTAAATTTACTCTTTTAGACTTAGAAGGGCATAAATTAATTGTAAAAGAAATTTAATTTAATTTAATTTAATTTAATTTTTAAGTTCCAATACCTTTTCTGAAATTTTTCTAATTGAAAAAAGTGCTTTTGAATTTTTATAATTTATTAATGGTTCCCTATTCATATCCGCTTTAGATACTTCCTTATCATAAGGAATACATCCAATAATACTTAAATTCATTTTTTTTAGGTTATTTTCTGCAAATTCGAGTTCTTCCTTATTTGAAACTTTGTTTAAAACGCAAGCAATACTTTTAATACCTATATCTTTTGAAAGGATTTTTATTCTTTCAACAGTTTCAAAAGACTTTGAACTTGGTTCTGTAACAACTATCATCAAATCAACTGCTTCAGCAGTTTTTCTTCCAAAATGTTCAATTCCGGCTTCCATATCTAATATTACAATTTCATCTTTTTTTAGTACAAGATGTCTCATAAGGGCCTTTAAAAGAACAGATGCAGGACAAACACAGCCATCCCCTCCTTTTTCAACAGTTCCCATTACCATTAATTTTAAGTTTTCATTCTCACTATATTTTATAGAAAGTAAATCTGGTAAATCACTGGTTTTTGGATTAGCTTTAAATACTTCCCCAAATGATGAACCAGGCTCTGCACCCGTTCTTTCTTTTATTAAATCTTTCATTTTGGAAATTGGGGTAATTTCTTTGGTAATGCCAAGACTTGATGCCAAATTCATGTCTGGATCCGCATCTATTGCGTAAACTTTGTATTTTTCAGCCAAAATACATGCCAAAGTTCCGGAAAATGTGGTTTTTCCAACGCCTCCTTTTCCCGTTATTGCAATTTTCATTTTTTCACCAAAAGTCTTTTTATTGCATTTTCAAAAGCATCATGATGGTAAGTTGCAGCTTTGTACCTTCCACTTTCTTCTTCGTTAAATAGTCTAATTCGCCCTGCCCTACAAGGATAATGTTGTATCCTAAGTCCTGCTAATGTGGCTATTTCTTTAACATTCTTCCCAAGTAAATCTTTTGAAATAAAATCAGTTCCACCACACGGAGATTCCCTTAAAACATTGATTTTCTTTACAATGTCATTTTCAACAATAATATCTAATTTTGGCTTTCCAAATTTTGACACAAACTCATCATGTATTGGATTTCCATTTTCTTCAAGTTCACACATTATTTCGGGACAAACTACATTTTCAAAAGATTCCAATTGATTTTTAAGTCCCTTTCCTTTCCAGGCTCCAATTATTATGTATTTTACTTTACCAAAAATCTGTTCAACAAGGTCAAGTGTTAAATCAGGATTCAAAATGTAAGTAATTACAATATCTGAATTATTTATTTTTTCAAGCTGCTCCTTTGGAATTTCCGCTAATTCATCAATAGATGCAGGTTTTACCGTATCTAAAATAATGTATTCACATTCAAATTTTTTTTTAATCGTTTCGTACGCTCTTTCACCAAATGGACCATCAGAAACTATTTTCACATTCATTTTTTCACAATTTTTATTTATGGGTTAAATTTTAAGATTTTAACGTTATATTGGTTTTTAAATATATATCGATTTCTAAAAAATGCATATTTTAAAAAATTAATACTAACAACCTTATTTGATAATTTAATTACTATTTTAACGTATATGTGCAAAAAAACAATTTATATATACTAATTAAATAAATGAATATCTGGTATTACATATAATAACATATTAAAAAATCTAATGGTGTACAAATATGAAATCAAAATTTTGGGCATTAGTAATAGGCCTTGTTGCAGTTACTGTTCTTTTCAGTGGATGTACAACAAATAATCCTTCCAATAATAAAGACATATTGGTAGTTTACAGTTGTGGGGGCCCAACTGAAGCCGTTTCAGAAGTTAACAGTGAGTTTGAAAAGGAATATGGGGTTGAAATAAGATTTACAGGGGCTGCAGCCGGAACTTTAAGAAAATCCTTGGAGGCAGGTGCATATGCTGATGTATTTTTACCAAGGTCAGTTATGCATTCTGAAGTTTTAGAAAAAGCAGGTTTAATGAATCCAGATTATAAGGTCTATATGTTTACTGACTGGGTGATTGTAACTCCTAAGGGAAACCCTAAGGAAATTTCAACAATGGAAGATTTATTGAGAAATGATGTTAAAGTATATACAAACACTAAATCGACAATTCCTGCTAAAAATGCAATGGCGCCAAAAGCGGAATTAATTGATAAAATATATGAAAAAACTTCAAAAGATCACGATTGCTATAGAAAAATGATGATGGACGTAGTAAATAGTAATACTGATGCTGCACTTGTTGAAAGAAGGCTTACTACATTAAACGGAGTAGCTGGAAACGTTGAAGTTATTGACCTTCCAAGGGAGACAATGGCTCCACAAATAGGTATTTTTTCAGTTGGGGTTATGAGCTATTCAAAACAGAAAGAATTAGCATACAAATACCAAGAGTTTTTATTATCTGAAAAAGCACAGAATATCCTTCAAAAACATGGATTTATAACCTTAAATTCTAAAGAAGGACAGTATATTTTTGAAAATTACTACCCTCAATACCTATCTTTAAATAATTAATTTTATTTCTTTTGCGTTTTTTTATAATTTACACAGGTGTTCATATCATGGAAAAAATTTCAAAGTTTAAACTTAGAATAAAATTATTAAAATATGCTAAATATGGATTTTTTTTAGCAGCGATTCCTTCTGTAGTGCTAGTTATATTTAGGTGCCCATATACAGTTCCTTTTTTAGCATGTGATTTATGTGCTGTTTTAGACTGTCCTTCAAGACACTACCGAAAGCCAATATTAGTTGGACTTTTAGGTTATGTTGCGGTAACAAAATCGGATTTTTGCGGAAGAGTATGTCCTTTAGGTACTCTTCATGATATATTTACTAAAATTCGGTTAACAATATCTAAAAAATCATTTAAAATATCTCCGGAACTTAAATTAATATTTGAACTTTTAAAGTATACCATATTTGCATTTGTAATAGTTGCACTACTAAATGGAAATCCTAGGTTTTACACGCCAATTCAGGCAGGAAACCTTTTAAATTCCATATGGATTTCAATTGTTGCAGGAGGAGATGCATACCTTGGAAGACTTTTACTTGTTTTAGGAGCAATTTCAATTGGGATTATCCTCCCTAGGTTCTGGTGTAGGTATGCATGCCCATACGGAACAACGATACAGCTTACAAAAAAAGGAATAACCAAAATAAAACAGCACAAGTGTAGCAATTGTGGAAAACATGATACCAATTAATTCGATAGTTATTTCATTAGAACGCTCTTTTAATTTTTTTATTTCTTCATTTCCGTATATTATTTTAGGGTTTTTAATTTCTGCATACATCAAAATAAAATTAAAGGGAAAGTTAAGGCAAAAGTTTATGCATGTACTTGATAGTTCAAAAAAATCAATAATAATAGCATCAATAATTGGTGCGGTTTTACCGCTTTGCTCTGCAAGTGGCGTTCCAATTGCAAATGTAATGAATAAAAAAGGTGCAAATTTTGGAATTACAATGTCTTTTATTGTTTCGGCATCATCAATTACCCCATTAGGCCTAATGCTTATATTTTCAATTTTGGGGTCAAAATTAGCAGTTTTACAAATTATTATGTCAATAATTTTGTCATGCATTGTTGGTATCATATTTTACAATGAAAAAATGCCGTTATATACTTTTGAAGAATTTGATATAAAAAAAGAAGAAAACTATTTGTCAATCCTATATAATCAATCCAAAAATTTAATGCCCCCAATAATTTTTGGATTTTTACTATCTGGATTTTTAATGGAGTTTATTCCAAAAGATATAATCCTTTATGCCCTTTCAAATAGTCTTATGATGTACTTTTATGTTTCTTTTGCAAGAATTTTTATATTTTTATGCCCTCATGCACTAATTCCTTTAATAAATTCTGTAAGCGTTAACGGTGTTTCCAATGGATTAATAATCTCATTTTTAATTTCAGCACCTACGCTTGGCCTTCCAATGATTTTTGCATTAAATAAATCTTACGGTAAATATATAACTATAAAATACATATTATCAGTTATAATTTCCAGTGCATTTCTTGGAATAATTTATGATAGTTTATTTTAGTAATTTTTATTTACTTTTAGTAATTTTCAGTATTTATTTTACACTAAATTTCAATCGAAAAAACTATATACTTATTTTTAAATATATTGTTTAATAGGAGGGTAAATATGCGTACACTTAAAATATTTTTAAAAGCCATACTTGTTTTAATATTAATGTTGTCATTTAGCGCATGCATTACTTCAAATTACAGTTCAAACGACGAACAACAAAAAGTAAACCTTAATGAATCATTTAATTTAATAACTGGAAATTCTAATGGAAAAATTGTCCAAATAACTCCTGTAAACGAAAGGTATTCTGAGGTTGATGTAATTGTTACTGAAGAATTTATCGGTTCAGTAATGCTGAATACAAACTGGAATACAAACTTTTACGGAGAATTTATTGAAGAATCTATAAAATCTTCTGGAATTTTGGGAAGTAATATTGCGATAACTATTAAATACTATGATTTAAGTGGAAAAATTGTTTCAATCTATTCTTCGGAAAAAGGGCCAACTGTGTACTATAAATTTGATTAATTTATTTATTATTTTATTTTAAATTTAAAAAGTTTTTAGATACTTTTTTATAATAGATGTTATATTTTAATTAAATATATACTTAGTTAATATTAACTAATTAATATAATAATAGTTTTTTCGTTACCATACAGGTGATTTAATGATTAATGAAATACTGTCTAAAATAGCAAAATCCTCTATAAATCGACCATTTTTAGTTTTATCGATTGTATTTATATTTACTTTGCTAATGGCAGGACTTTTGCCAAATGTAAAGTCGCAGACCGATTATGAAAAAATGGTTCCACAAGATGACCCTGTAATAATATCTTTTAATAAAGTTAGGGATAATTTTGGAGGTTCTGAAATAATAATGGTGGGAATTGAAGTAGTTCCATCGAATAGTCCTGAAAAAGTGACCGATATTCGTGATCCTCGTGTTTTGGAACTTATCGATTTTTTAAAAAAGGACTTAGTAAGTATTGGTGATGTAAATTCAGTATATTCCCCAACTGATAAGATAGTAGTTGAAAATAATGATATTATTCCAAAAGACATTCAAAAAGTAAGAACAATATACCAAAACTTGCCTGAAAGCTCAAAGAATGGAATATACAGTAGCGATTATTCAATGGCCTTAGTTCATGTAACTACTGATGTATCCTCAGATAAACAAGAAGAACTTGTAAAAGAAATCAATTTAAGACTTAAAGAAGCACCAATTCCCCCCGGAATTCAGGTAATTACAACAGGTTCTCCTGCAATTGGCGAACTTATGGGTCGATTAATGGCTGAAAGTCAAGCAATAACTGGAATAGCTGCCCTTTTAGCAATTTTTACGATACTTTATTTGTATTTTAAAAGCTTTGTAAAATCAGTTCTCCCACTAATTCCCGTAGGTTGTGCAATTATATGGGCAGCAGGTTCAATGGCAATATTTGGGATACCAATGGATATGGCAACATCAATAATGGGCTCATTACTTTTGGGGCTCGGGATTGATTATGGTGTGCACGTATACCATAGATACGAAGAAGAACTTAAAAAGGGAAGTTCATTAAATGAAGCAATAGAAACCACCGTAATTACTACGGGAAGTGCAGTTGTAACGACAACCGCAACAACAGTTGCAGGATTTGCAGCACTTACAATTGCACCGTTACCTATGATGTCAAATATGGGTAAAGTCTGTGCACTGGGTATATTTTTTTGTATGGCTGCAGTAATTAGTATTCTTCCATCACTTATTATCATTGAAGAACGCCATTTAAGGCCTACAATAAAAAAGCTTAAAATGCAATTAAAAGGTGATTCTAATGAATAACATATCTAAAATAATCTTATCAATCAGCTGCTTACTGCTGCTGTTTTTAAATGTAAACGCACTTGAAATAAACGAACCGCAGTTTAATCCAAATATTATACATCCTGGAGATGATGTTGATGTATGGATTAAATTAACAAATAATGAAAGGTCCGGTGAATCGATAGAAAATTTAAGAGTAACTGTTAATTCAAAATATCCATTTGAATTAAAACAAGTAAATCCTAAAAAAGGAGTTTATGAAATATCCCACTTAAATGAAGGAGAAAGTGACACTGCATACTTTAAACTACACATAAGTAATGATGCATCAACAAGAGACTACAGGCTTGATGTAACTGTTTCGTATGACATTGTAGAATATAGGGGCGGAAAAAAAGAAGTAATTTCAAGAGAATATACAAAAATATACTATGTTCCAGTCTATGGTTTAGCAAACTTTGAAATAAATTCAAATGGAGTTACAATAACTCCTTCAAGAACAGAAGAAGTAAAACTTAGCGTATCAAACAGGGGAACTGGAACTGCAAAGCAAACAACACTTACAATTGGTTCAAATAACATGATAAACCCTATTGATACAACAAAGTATTATCTTGGAAGTATTGATTCAGGAAGTACGACTTCATTTAATGTAAAGCTTCACGCAAGTCAAAATACAAAGGAAGGTTCTTATTTAATTCCCGCAACATTAAACTGGATTGATGAAGATGGAACTGAAAAATCTGAAAATATAAACATAGGGTTTGTAGTTAGGGGAGACATAAATTTAGGAATTTCAAACGTTATAACTGAACCAAGGGAAATAAAAGCACAAGACACCTATGTTAGAATTGATGTAGATTTTACAAACAATGGACATGGGGAAGCTAGAAATATACAAATTGATATGCTAAATGAATATCCATTCAGGGACTCATGGAGTAATGCAAACTTTAAAAACATAGGAACATTAACGTCTGGCGATGTAAAAACTGGAACATTTTATATTGATGTCGATAAAGATGCAAAATCTGGAACTTATAAAATTCCTTTAAAAATAACGTATTTAGATATATTCAACAATGAACACGTTGAAATTCACCACGTAAATATCTTTTTAAAACCAAAAGCAGTACTTGAAATTGTACCTGAAGTTTACGTTTTAAAAGCAGGTCGTGAGAATAAAATTCTTCTAAAAGTTCAAAATAATGGAACACAAAAAGCAGAAAGCGTAAAAATAACTGCAATTAAAAATACTGCTCAACCATTTGATTACCCTCAAAAAACAGATTCAATTGGAACACTTGGAATAAATGAAACCGGCCAAGGAATATTGGTAATCGATGTTGATAAAAAAGCAGTTAATAAAGACTACTTTATTAACATTGAGATAAGAAGTGTTGGAGATTCAGAACAAGGAGATAATAATGTATACCTTTCACAAAAAACTGTGAAAGTTAAAGTTGAAGGAAGAAATAAGTCTATTACAATACCTGCAGCTTTAATTGTATTAATAATAGGATTTGGCGGATATTACGTATATAACAAACGTAAAAAAGGAAGAAGTGATTAAAAACGAATAATTTATTTTTTTATTTTATTTTATTTTATTTTATTTTATTTTATTTTTTTAGTTATAATAAATAATTACTTATTTTAGTAACTCTAACTACATTATATCGATACTTCAGGTTAAAGTTATGAAAATAGAAGAATCAATTGATATAATTTCAAAATATGTATGTAAATGTCATGAAGAGCATATAAAAAAGATTTTAGATGAAAAAGATATAAATAAGCTTACAATGAGTCAAATTTTATATTTGGAAGTTATATATGAATTCAAAAATCCAACTTTTCGCCAAATTGCAGAAAAATTAAATGTCAGTAAACCATCCGTTACAGCAGCCATTCAAAAACTTATACATACCGGATATGTTGAAAAAAAACAATCTATTGAAGATAAACGAGAATATCATTTAATTTTAACGAAAAAAGGACATATGCTAGTAAATGTAAATATTGATGCACACAATGCTTTTATAAATAAAATTAAAGAAATTTTAGATAACAATGAATTTGAAATATTTCAAAAACATTCTGAGAAATTAGCAAAAAAATTACAGGAATTGAAATAGTTTTAAAACTATTTCCAATTTTTAGATTCAATAATTACATTTTCTACAATTTCAGGCGCTAAACCAATGTAGGTAGTATAATCAAACATTTTTTCAATTTCAGCAACTGAAACGTATTTCATAATTTCCGGTTCTTCTAATAATACTTCTTTTAAGTGCCTTCCTTCATCATGAGCTTTCATTGCACATCTTCTAACTGTTTCGTGGCCAGTCTGTCTACCCATTCCACTGTTTGCTAAAAACATCATGACTCTTTCAGCCATAATGAGCCCTTTTGTCAATTCAAGGTTTTTATTAACATTTTCAATATTTACAGTTAATTTTCTCATTCCTTTTATTGAAAGGTTTAGTATATGGTCTATAATTACACAAGATTCCGGGAATAAACATCTTTCAGACGATGAATTTGTTAAATCTCTTTCTTCCCATAACGGAATATTATCAAATTCTGCAAGTGCGTTTGCTTTTACAATTCTTGAAAGGCCGCAAATCTGTTCAAAAGTAATCGGGTTTCTTTTATGAGGCATTGTTGATGAACCGGTCTGTTTTGAAGCGTCAAATTCTTCTTCTAATTCTTTTATTTCACTTCTCTGCATACTTCTTACCGTAATCCCAATTTTATTTAATGTTTGTGCGATTAGTGCAAGAATGGACATAAATTCCCCGTGTCTATCCCTTTGAACAACTTGGTTTGATATTAATACTGGAGTAAGCTCTAAAATTTCACCAACTCTATTATGAACCAAAATTCCATTTTCGCCAATTGCAGCCATTGTTCCAACTGCCCCTGTAATCATTGAAACACAAAGCCTTTTTTTACAAGTTTCAAGCCTTTCAACATGCCGTTGAATTTCTGTAGCCCATAATGCAAATTTCATTCCATAAGTTGTTGGAACTGCATGTTGGCCGTGTGTTCTTCCAATACAGACAGTATTTTTATGTCCTTCTGCTTTTTTTAAGAGTTCGCTTCTTAAGGTTTTTAATTTTTCAAGAATAATATCACAAGCATCTTTAAATTGAAGTGACTGTGCAGTATCTATAATATCGTTTGAAGTCGAGCCAAAATGAATGTATTCGCCAGCATTACCTTCACACTGTTCTGCAAATGCTTTTACTACGGAAACAACGTCGTGTTTTGTTACACTTTCAATTTCTTTTACTCTTTCAAGTTTTACAAATTCTGTTGATTTTTTCTTATTTATTTCAACTGCTGCTTCCATTGGAATCATTTCAAGCTCAGCTTCAGCCATAGCAAGAGCTGCTTCCACTTCAAGCATTTTTTGAAGTTTGGTTTCTTCTTCCCATACTCTTTTCATTTCTAAAGTTCCGTACCTAAAATCTATCGGATGAATAGCCATTAAAACCACCTTTAAACAAAACTATTTTCTTTTTCGTTCTATTTCGTATATTTTCTTCACATCATCTAATGAGTTAATGTCATTTATAGATTTGTCTTCTCTTATTCCAACAACCCTTGGAAATCTAAGTGCATAGCCCATTTCATATTTTTCTGAAGTTTGAATTTCTTCATAAGTTACCTCTAGAACTATTTTTGGTTCAAGTATAACTTCTCCACCTAAATCCTCTATTTTTATTTCATTAGCGATTTTTGTAAGTTTTTCTAAATCTTCTTCGGTAAGTCCGCTTCCAACATTCCCAATAACGTGTAAGCTTTCGTCGTCACCCTTAACTGAAATTTCATACGACCCATACCAGTCCTTTCTTTTACCCATTCCTATTTTTGCACGAGTTACAACAACATCAAGGTTTTCTAAAGTCTGTTTAATCTTACACATTGTTTTTACACGACTTCCAGGAGTATAAATTGCATTTAAATTTTTCACCATGATTCCTTCATGTCCAATACTTAAGCTCCATTTAAAAAATTCCTTTGCAATTTTTAGGTCAGTGCTGCTTACTTTAAACGATGTAAAAAGCATTTTGTTAGATTTTATTTCATTTTCTATTTTTTTAAGTTCCAAATCCCAATTATTAGTTCCAAAAATGTTTTCCAAAATATTTCTTCTTTCAAACAAAGGTAAATCAATTAATCCTTTATTGTGGTATAAAATGTCGAAAAAATATATTCTCAAACTTACTTCTTCAGTCATTTTATCAATGTCATATTTCCTCCTAAAACGTCTTAAAATATCTTGAAAAGGCCTTGGCTTACCGTTTTCAAGGTTCATGGCAACACATTCCCCCTCTAAAATTACATTATCTACTTCTAAGTTTTTAATCTCTAAAACTAGTTCTGGAACGGAATTTGTAATGTCTTCAAGCCTTCGACTGTATATTTTTACTTCACCATTTGATTTATGTACTTGAACTCTTGCTCCATCGTATTTAGTTTCAAATTGAGGATTTTTCATTTCAATAACTGCTTCTTCAATTGAAGGCGTTAATTGTGCAAGCATGGGCTTTATTGGCCTAAAAACAGTAAGATTTAGTTCAGGATCTTCTTCAAAATTTGAATTTTCAAGTAACTTTTTACCAATGAGCCCTATATCATTTGTAACAGCATATACTTTTTCTATTTTTTCCTTTTCAATCCCAAAATAATTTGAAAACGCTGCTAAAATCGTTGGAATATTCATCCCAATTCGCATATCTTCCAAAATTAATCTTGAAATGTATCTTGATTCGATAGGATTTGCTATAATCAGGAGATTTGAAATTATTCTAATCTTTTTCTTTTGTGAAGAAGTTCCTTCAATAGTTGATAACTTTTTTATTGTAGAATAAACTTCTTCAAAGGTCAAAGGTTCATTAAACAATGAAATTTGCTTTATTTTTGAACTTAAATGTTCAACTGAAATTCCAATGTCACCAGTTTCTTTTATCTTTAAATTTAAATCATTTTCAGAAATTCCCGTTGTTTTAATGGCTTCAATAAGTAAGTTTGGGCCTATTCCTATCTCCCTATTTTCATATTCTGCAAATACTCTTCCAATGGATACCTGACAAATCTCTTTTAAATTTTCAGGTTTTCCATGATTTTTAACAAAATCAATTATTTCAACAAAATAATCTATTTTTTCAAGTCTTTTTGGAGTATTTTCAATTTTTTCAATTATTTTACAAAATTCATTAAAAAGCATATTTTTCACCATGTCTTGAGCATTTAATAAAAAAATGCCAGAAAAAAACAAAATTTACATTTAATGGTTATTTTAAGTAATGGTTATTTTAAATTTACTTCAATAAATATTCCTTTAGAATTTTCTAAATGTATGTTATCGTTTTCAACTTCAAAAGACGATATTTCATTCGTTTTTTCGGAGTTAACAGTATTTTCCGCTTTATTCTTTTTTTCATCCATTTGGGGGTTATTTAAATGGTTTTCCATGTTAAATACGTAATCCATGGTTTCATTAAAACGGCCAACTGTATCTGAAACAGTTTTAACTGCTTTTTTAGTAGAATCATTATCGCTAAATTCTTCAAAATTATTCAAAATTTTTTTTGAAACACTAGAAGTCATTTCAAGTTCGTGAAATTCAGAAACTATTGGATTATTTAATGTAAGGTCTGAACTTACAAATACTTTTATTCCATAGGATAATACAATAACAACAACGAATAGGGATATTAATAGCTTTAAACTGTTTAACATGATTTTCCCTTCCGATAAATTTTTAATTTACTATTTAGTAATTTTATCGTTTAAATTTCAATCTTTTAATCGCCGTTTTACTGCTTCGGAGTGATTAAAAAGTCCTTCTGCTTCTGCAATAGTCGTTACAACGTTACTGATACCTAAAAGTCCGTTTTTAGATAATTCCTGTACGGTTGGTTTTTTAATAAATGTTTCAACGCTTAATCCAGAATACATTTTTGCACAAGCAGAAGTTGGAAGAACGTGATTTGTTCCAGTTGCATAGTCCCCAACTGAAACTGGAGCATAGTTACCTAAAAAAATGCTTCCTGCATTCTCAATGAAATTTAAAATTTCCCTTGGATTTTCAGTCATTATTTCAAGATGTTCTGGAGCATATTCGTTTGTTAATTTTATACACTCATCAATCGAACCAATAATAATTGCGGAGTTTTTAATTGATTTTTCAATTATTTCGGTTCTTTTTGCAGTTTTTAATTCTTCAAATATCTTTTCTTTTATTTTTTTAGCTTTTTCTTCACTATTTACTGTAATTATGCATGAGGCATCTGGATCGTGTTCAGCTTGAGCCAAAAAGTCAACTGCAACGTATTCTTCGTTAGTAGTTTCATCACACATTATAAGCACTTCAGAAGGCCCTGCGGGAAAATCAATTGAAACATCACCATATACTAGTTTTTTAGCAGCAGTAACAAAGACATTTCCCGGTCCAACGATTATATCCACTTTTGGAACCGTTTTAGTCCCATATGCAAGGGCTCCAATAGCTTGTGCCCCCCCAACTTTATAAATTTCATCTGCCTTTGAAATGTCTGATGCGACAAGTGTTGCAGGATTTCCTTCTGTCCCATTTGGAGGGGAGGTCACAACTACTTTTTTTACGCCTGAAACTTTTGCAGGAGTTACGGTCATTAAAACTGTTGAAGGGTAAAATGCACGACCTCCCGGAACGTAACATCCTGCTTTTTCAACAGATCTTATAACCTGCCCTGCCCTTACTCCATTCTTTTCAACTTCCCATTCATTAATATTTTTCAGCTGTATTTCATGAAATTCCCATATATTTTCATATGCTTTTTCAAGTGATTCTACAACTTTTGAATCAATTTTTTCATATGCTTTTTCAATTTCTTCAGGAGTTACCCTAAAATCATCAATTTCTACTCCGTCAAACTTTTTAGTATATTCCTTTAATGCGAAATCTCCGTTATTTTTCACATTTTCAAGTATTTCGCTGACTTTTGGTAAAATATGCGATATATTATTTTTATTTCTATTAAGTATGGTTTCAAGGTCTCTTTCATTTAATTCTGATATTTTTTTAACAATCATAAATACACCCTAAGGGGAAGTTTTTTTACTTTAGTAACGTATTTAATTAGATGACCTCAATAAGGGCAACTTTTTCACAAACTCTTTCAACAAGATTTTTACAATTTTTAATGTCAAATAAGGTTTTTATTTTATCTTCTTTATATTCATTTAGTTCCAATACTTCATCATCCAAAGTTCCGCCTATTAAATCTAATATTTTTTGAAAAGTTTCTAAATCTTTACATATAATGCACACGTTTCCTGATTTTGCACCAAAGGTTTTTATTGCATTTGATATCTGTTTTGTTCCCGAAATTCTTAAAAGGATTTCAACCCAAATACTGCTTGAAATATTTTTTTTTGTTTCTGCCTGATATATCCCTTGTAAAATATGTGTTTTCGTTGCAATCAAATCTGCATTTAATAGCTGAAATTCAAGGTTCATTTTAAATATTTCTTCAGGCACTTTTGAATTTTTAACGCCCTTTATTATCATATTATCCCTTTGTAGTCGGTAATATTTATTTACTAACGTATAATTATACTATAATTATAATATACATATAGTATAATTATAATATATTTAATAATATACCATAATTAAAATATTTTAAAGAATTTTAAAATATTTTTCTATAATCTTTTGTTTAATCATGTCATACATAATCTATATCGGGCATGCATTATATTTTTTAGCATACCTATACCATACATATTTTATTATTAATTATTAATTATTATTAATTATTAATTTAAAACAATTTTTTAGTTTCACATTAAAATATGGACTTAAAAATAAGATAAAAAATAAAATAAATTAAAAACTAATCGAAAGCAATATATAAATTCTATTTTAATTAGTATGTATTATTGAATTTAAAGTAAGGTTACGAAACTACGATTAAATATAATATCGTACATAAAAATTGAAAAAAGGGAAACTATGAAAGTAATTTTAGTTGGTGCAGGGCCTGGTGACGAAGAATTAATTACACTAAAAGGAATTGAAGCAATAAAAAATGCAGATGTAATCGTTTATGATGATTTAATAGGGGAAAAATTGCTAAAATATTCTAAAAAAGATGCAGAACTTATCTATGTGGGTAAACGGAAAGGAAAACATTCACATAAGCAAGAGGAAATAAACAAAATTTTGATAGATAAAGCAAAGGAAAATAAATTGGTTGTAAGGCTTAAGGGTGGAGATTCTTTTGTTTTTGGCCGAGGGGGCGAGGAAGTTTTAGCACTAAAAGGAGAAGGAATAGAATATGAAATGGTTCCAGGAATTACTTCATCAATTGCAGTTCCGGAAATTTTTGGAATTCCTGTAACCCATAGAAAAGTTTCAACGTCATTTACTGTTGTCACAGGACACGAAGCAGAAGATAAGTCCGAAGGTGAAATGCAAGTTAAATTAAGTGAACTAAATGCAGATACGATTGTTATATTAATGGGGATTACAACACTTGAAAAACATGTATCTGAACTTTTGAAAAACCCTAAACGGACTTTGGATACGCCTGTTGCAATATTGATGAATGGTTCACGTGAAAATCAAAGAATTGTTCGTGGAACTCTTTCAAATATTGTTGATACGTCAAAACTTGAAAATGTATCTCCCCCAGGAATTATAATCATTGGAGATGTTGTTAATATTCTTTAAAATAAAAAAGAAATCTAATTCCTCCCCCCAAAGGAATTAGATTTTGTCAGGTGTATTCAAAAAAAATAGTAAAAACTAATAGACTCCCCTATTATACCCCCGAAAATTAATTTTCGGGTAATATAATTTATAAAAAAAGCACTATTTAACTGTTATGGTTAATTTAAACGTAAATTACTAAATTAATTAAATTAAATCAATTAAATGGAAAAATACTTTTAAATCATTTGCTAGAAAATGAAACGAAATGAAACTTTATCGTATTTAATAAATGGTTAAAAATTAATATATTAATTTTAATATTTTATTTTTTTATTCTAATTTATACTTTAAAAAGTATAAAATCATCAAAAATGGTGCTAAATTAAAATACCATTGAATAGGTAGTTTTAAAATCGGTTTATTGCCACTTAATGGATTTAAGACAGGATAAAGACTTGAAATAAACTCTTCCCCATTTAAGTTATTTTTAAGTTTTGAAATCGCATTTTTAACATCTATTGAAATAATATCATCAATTTGTCCACCACTTGGTTTATAAGTCATTTTAATTTCTATATGCTCCCCAGTATCCCGATCTGTAAGGATTAATGAATTATTATGAAAAAATCCTGGAGTGCCTATATGCATTTTTCTTTCAATATCTATTTTACTACCGTCTTCTGAAATAGATATTAAAAATAATCCATCTCCATAGTTGTTATCTCGGTAGTTATCATTTAAAACCATACTTATTGTTGAACCAAGTGGTATTTTTGTAACTATCGGTAGTTCGTCTTGAGGAACTGTTTGAGGACTTCCTTGTGCAGGAACTTGTTTGAAATAAGTATCGGTAGTTCCATTAGGGTACTTTACATCTAAAACAGCAGTCGGTGCAGGACTTGTTTCGCCACGGTTATCCTCTAACTTAAAGACCTGCCTTTTAGTAGTTCCATCATCCATTACATAACTTATAACTGAGTAATAGTAGTGCTGACCTTCATAATTGGAATTACCCTCAAAACTTCCACCAAGTGGGTCGTAATAAGTTCCATTGTATTTGTATATTCCAAGCCATGCTTCTTGAATAACTTGCCCATTTGCAACTGAAACTAACAAAAATAACGTTAAAAAAATGAAAATTTTTTTTATAGTATCACTCCTAAAGCTAACGTAAATTTATTTAAAAAATAGTATGTTTTTAATAATATTTAACTCCTTTTTTAAAATTTAAACCTAAAAATAAAAATACACTAAACACTATTTTTTATTATTATAGAAAAAATAAACTACAAATTTGAGGGATATTTTTGAAAATCAAACAATATATTTTATTATTAATATTAACTACGTCCTTGATTTTAACTTCAGGATGTCTAGATGAAATTATTAATAAAGACAGTCCAGACTCGTTAAACAAAGTAGGGCTTGAGTATTACAACAGTTTTGACTATCAAACAGCGATTACTTATTTTGATAAAGCAATTGAAGTTGACTCTAAATTTAAAGAATCATGGTATAATAAGGGAAATTCACTAAATGCACTTCAAAGGTATGATGAAGCAATTTTCTGTTTTGATAAGGCACTTGAATTAGATCCAAATAATCACTACTATTTAAGTTCTAAGGGGTATTCATTAAATAGTTTGCAGAGGTATGATGAAGCAATTTTCTGCTACAGTAAAGCATTAGACTCTGAACCAAATAACTCTTACTATCTAAGTGGTAAAGGATATGCATTATACTATGGCAGAAATAAAGAGGAAGCAGTTACTTATTTTGATAAAGCAATTGAGTCTGATCCTAATTATGCATATGCGTGGTATTTTAAAGGTAATATATATTATGAAAGTGGAGAATATCAAACAGCGATTACTTATTTTGATAAAGCACTAAATGTTGACCCTAACTTTGAATTTGCACGGTCAGGTAAAATAAATGCAGAAAAAGAACTTAATAAATAACATTTTCTTTTTCGTAAATATTTAATTCATCGATATAGCTCGTTTTTAAATAATTACTGCCTTTAACTACTACGTAAAATACATGATGTTCATTTATTGGAAGGTTTAATTTTTCTTCATACGTTAAACTAACTAATTCATCTACTAATATTTTTTTAGAAATTGTTTCATTAGATTTTTTTGTTACAATATTTAAATAAACTTTTTCATCGTTTTTAAGTTCTTTTAAGGTCCAAGATATAGTTACATCCATTTTTTTATCTTCAAAATATACGTTTGTAACATCTACAAAACTTTTTTCAAGTAAAGACGGCCCTTTTTCAATTTTATCTAGTTTTAAATCAATATTATACCCTAAATTCATTATTTCGTATTTTAATAACTTTATTTGATTGTTATTTACGTTTATTTCATTTGAAAGACCTTGGATTTGAAATGATTGGTATATATTTATTATTACTAAAAAGATAAAAATTATAGTTGTTACTTTTTTATCCATAAATATCACCATCCAAATTTACTTTCTTAGAATCGGACTCTTTTAAATATTTTACAATGTTTTTTCCGTATTCGGTCATTTTGTAAATTTTAATTCCGTCTTCTTCAATGTAAACTATAAGTCCAAGTTCAATTAACGAAGAACTACCATTATATCTAGTATTCATTCCTTTTAAGCACCCCAATACATTTGCAGGATCAGATCTAACTTTTCTGGAAAGTTCTGAAAGATATGTTCCATTAGGGTAAGAATCATATAGGAAATATAATACTTTTTTTCTAAGTTTACTCTTTTTTAATGATCTAAGTACTGTAGGATTAGTAAATATGGCTTTTGAATTCAAAAAAGACACCTAAAAAATGTATTTTTATTTATTAATGAGTTTAAAATTGTTTTTTTTATTCCCATATTATCATAACTCTCTTTTGCCTTAAATCCCGTTAAAATTACGTTTTTGGAATCTGAAATAACTATTAAGTAATCATTTTTTGTTGTTTTAAAGTCGCTTATTAAAATATCTTCATTTTGATATTCATTCATCAAAGTAACAATTGAAATCTTTCCAAATTCTTTTAAAACAGTATTTTTAGTATTATCTCTAACAAATATGTGAACTTTAACTTCATCAGTATGTCCTTCATGACTTAACAGGATATTTAAAAATTCTGGATTAGTGTTTAGTCTATTTTTTATACTATTCTCAGTTTCAAAAAGATTTAAGTAATTATATTCAAAAGTAACATGTCTAGATTTTACAGTAACAACTTCTGAAACTATTTTACCATTAAAATTATTCATGTTTGAAATATCCGATAGTTCTGACATTTTATATGTTTTATAAAACGTAGTTCCTGCAAAAACTAACATTCCTCCAATAAACATTGAACCTAATAGTAAAATGCAGATTATTCCAAATATTAATATGTATTTTGATTCATTCATAAAATATTCACCTAAATTCTATTGAAACCACTTTTCATGGAGTAATTTGTAAGTTCCATCTTCTTCAAGTTCTAAAATAACCTGATTTATATTTTCTAAAATTGGAGTATTTAACTTAGATGCAATTCCAATGTACTGTACATCAAGCACAATTGCTTCTTTTATCGGAATATCATTTTTTAGGGAATCCAAGTAAATTTTATCAATAATTACAGCGTAAACTTCATTAGATTTTAATCCATTAATCAAGCTACTTTGAGTGTTATATGTGATTACTTCAATATTTCTTACTTTTTTAAACTCAAGCGCATAATTTTCATGAACTGAACCTTTTAAAACGCCTATTTTTTTACCATCAAAGTCAGAAATATCGGATACTTCTTCAGTACTAAATACTGCAACTACGGAACCTGTTTTTAAGTAAGGTCTTGAAAAATGAACCCTTTTTTTTCTTTCAGGAGTAATCGTAATACATGAAATTGCAATATCTACTTCTTTATTTTCAACCGCATTTAATATATCTTTAAATTCATATGGGACAAATTCAACTTTTAAATTTAGTTTATTCCCTAGATAATTAGCATAATCTATTTCAAAACCGGTTAGTTTCCCATTTTCATAATATGATAATGGTACTACGTAAGGAACTACCCCTACGGTTAAAGTTCCTTCATTATTAGTCAGCTGCTTACTACTATTAGATAAGCATCCTGAAATAAACAATAATATTGTTAACATTAAAATTATTTTTTTGATAAAAAACACCCCAATTATGCCTTAATAAACTCCCAAAATAAATTAAATGAAGTAATTACTGTTTTTTCATAATCTAAATTTAAGTAGTATGAAGAATACGTGGCTCCTTCAAAAATTATCGAGATTTGGACTGCAAGTTCTTTTGAATCTAAATGATTTTTAATTTCGCCACTTAATTGAGCTTCTTTTATTTTCATATTTAGCTTTTTTAATATATTTTCATACATTTTTTTAGTTCTATCACTTAATTCTTTTTTAGTTTCAAGTAGTTCTGAAAAATGTTTGAAAAATATTTTGGAGTCCTTAGTTTCAACTGTACAATTTTTCCCAAATTCAATGCATAATAAACATAAATCATAGAGTAACTCTTTAAAAGATACATCTTTATCCAATAATAATAAAAAAAGAGTTTCATTTTCATCTAATATTTTATTCATCACCTCTAAAAATAAATCCTCTTTATTTTTAAAGTAGTGATATATTCCACCCCTAGTTAGGCCGCACTTTTTTGCTATATCTAAAAGTAAGGTATTATTATACCCTTTTTCTAAAAATATCTGTTTTGCGTTATTAATTATTGTTTCTTTTGTATTTGGGATTTTAGTTCTATTTTGGCACATGCATGCATGTAGGTATGTATCATATATAAATTTTAGTTGTATTATTATGATAAATAATTATTATTGGATAAATTTATATAGTAAATATGAATAATGGTAAATATAAATTCAGTGGAATTCAGCACTCAAATTTAAAAATTACCTTTTTTAATGCCCTTTCCCAATTTAAAATAGGGTTATAGTTTTAGATTTTTTCAGTTTACACATATATTATTTTTTGGGGAAAATCATCATGCAAGAAAAAAAAGAAAGTAATGCTTTATTAATAGGGGCAGCCGCCAATATTTTTATGGCGGTACTTGCATGGTTTACGGTTTATTATTCAAATTCTGAGGCAATACTTTTAGACGGCAATTATAGCTTTATAATGTTCTTAGGCGTATTGGTGGCCCTTAAAATTGTTGCAGTTAGGGCGAACCGAACAAAAACTTTTCCATTTGGAAAATTCTATTATGAGTCACTTTATGGATTTATTAAAGGACTTATGATCCTTGGTGTTTTAATAATGTCGGTTACTACAGCCGTTATTCGAATTACCTTTTATTTTACAGGATATTTAGATAATATACCGATGCTAATTCCAGAACCAATACTTCATTATGCATTAATTTGTGCGGTTATATGTTACATTGTTTCTTTCTATTATTTTCAACAAAACCGTAAATTCACTAACAAGAGCATCTTATTAAGGACTGAACAAAAATCAGCATTTGTTGATGGTACTCTTTCTTTAGGTATTGGTTTTGGGGTATTTTTATTTTCTAGGGGGGGCGAAATTGGATTTATCCCGTATTTAGCAGATTCATTTTTTGTTTTAGTTCTAGCTTCAATGTTAATCAAAGAGCCTTTGACAATTATTAGGGAATCAATAATTGAACTTGCAGGGGGAGCATTACAAGATGATGCAAAGCGAAAAGAATTTGAAACAATTATTACGTTAAATATGCCTGAAACATTGAAAATTGAAAACATATTTATCAGCAAAAATGGCAGTAAGTACATAATTTTTATTTACATTTCAACTGATGAATTAGTTTACAATAAAAAGGATATCATAACAGCAAGGACTAATATTACTAATATACTTTCAAAAAATCATCCTTATCTTTCAATAAATATTATTCCTGATGGCCATATAAATGTTTAACTTATTAATTATTTAGATATTTAATAATTTAATTTAATTTAATTTAAAAATAGATACTTTAATATTTAATTTATTTAGGGCGATAAAATGCATCAAAATGAAAAAGAACAATATTCAAGATACGTCGGATTTTTTTTAATTATTGGAGTTTCAGTAGGTTATGCATTTGGATTAATTATATCTACTCCAGTTTATGCCCCTGTATTTAGTGGTTTTGGAGCACTATTTGGCATTATTATGGGTTCGATTTTTTCAAAAATAAAGTTAAAAAATGTAAAAAAGCTAAAATAACTTTTTTTATAGTTTTAAAATAATAAAAAATATATTATTATTTAATTTTTAAATTAAATAATTCAATAATCTCATAATTATCCATTATTGAAATTATTAAAAATACAAACGCAAATGATAAAAATTTATCTAAAATATTCGTAAATAGGTTTGAAATTTTTACTGCAATAATTAAGTCAATTCCCGCAGAAACTAATCCTTCAGTTATCATTACAAGAGGTTTTCCTGCAAATCCACCAAATACAAAGTATTCAATAAGTGTTCCCAAAATTACTGAAAATACTATAACTAAAACTGCTGTTAAAATTATATTTTTCAATGTAAAATAGTATTTTCTAAATATAACTCCAGTAACTATTCCAATTAGTATATTAATTGGAGTAAAATATAGGTTTGCAGGGTTTACTAGTACTGAAAGTAAAAGTCCAGAAATAAGTCCAACAACTCCACCTATAACTGGGCCCATTAATACCCCTGAAAGTATTGTTCCAACTGTATCAAGATATGCTGGAAGACTAAATAAATATATTGAATATCCGCCAATAACATTTACTAAAATACTTAATAGGAATGTTATAGCATATACATTCATTTTTTCTTTCTTTATTTCTTCGGGACGTCTTGATCTAAGCATAATTATCGTTTAATACATATTTTTAATAATTTTAAATATTACATATTGCTAGTAGTATAAAAACTGACTTTAAAAAAACAATTTTATCTTTACTGTTCATTTTAAACATTATTTTTCCTTTTTAAAAAATAATAATGTAGTTTGTACCCGAAATTAATTAGTATATATGGTATCTGAACTCTTAGGCACGAAAGTCAGAATGTAGTGATAGCATGTTTAATCTAATCTACTAATTTGGAGGATAAATTCTATGATTTTAATGGGGTACAATTAAATATTGTACTGTATACTATATATAACTAAAAACCTTGATTAAAATGTAAGATATTTATTAACGAGATAATATATCATATATAATATATAGATTTTTTAAGATGAATTTATGAAAAAAATTTTTATTTTATTATTACTACTCTTAACTTCAGTTTCGTCTCAAGAAATTACTGATGCATGGGTTGGAATCCATAAGTTTAATGGAACTTATTACGATGCATTAGGAAATACTTTTAGTGGAAAAGGACTAGTTAATGGGGATTATTATACCGTAATTAACTATAGGCTAAGTGATGGTACAATTATTCGACAGGATATGACCTTTTCCGATACATATGGCTCAGGTAGGAATTATGATCCCACACCAAGTGTAGCACTGTCAATTGGGGATAAAGAAATTTTCAAAGTTGGAAGTAACAATGACTTTCAAAATAGTATTCCAAAAGATATGCCATATATTCAAAATATACCTATAGGTTCAACATTATCGCTTGCAGTTTCAGATAGAACTAACCCTTCAGCTACAACATATGGTGCATCCCAAATTAACTTAGGTATTAATTCATGGGGAGTTAATGGAACTAAAACAAATAAAAATGTTACACAAATGCAAAATTTTACAATAAAATTAACGGATACTACCAATAATAATTCTCTAAACATTCCTTTAACTACTAAGGGCGGTGGCTATGGGATATATAATGATACTATTAAATTAGATTTTAAAGAAGGCATTGCAACAATAAATAGTGCTAATTTAGGCACCAACAAAACTTATGATTTAAAAAGAGTAATTCCAAAACGGAATAAACCCCTTTTAAAACTACCGGTTCTAAAAATGCCAATTATTATTTTAATATTATCAATTATTTCAATACTTTATTACTATAAATATGAATAATTTTTTTATTATTTTAAAAAGTTTCATCGATATCTATTATAATATAATTAAGATTATTTTTAGTTGCATATTCTTTAGTATACGAGTTTTCATTACAATAAATTGTTAAATTTGAGTTGTTATAAAATGCATGTTCTCCAATACTTTTTACTGAATCTGGAATTACCACATTAGTTAATTTATTATCTTTAAATGCATTTTCCCTAATACTTTTTACCGAATTTGGAATTTTTACACTAATTAATTTGTTATTTTGAAAAGCACCCCATCCAATAGCCGTTACTGAATTAGGAATTACTACATTAGTTAGTTCGTTATTTTGAAAAGCATGTTCTCCAATACTTTTTACTGAATCTGGAATAATTAAATTGATTAACTTATTATTTTCAAATGTGCTCCAGCCAATATTTGTTACGGAATTAGGAATTACTACATTAGTTAGTTCGTTATTTTGAAAAGCACCCCATCCAATATTTGTTACGGAATTTGGAATTACTACATTAGTTAATTTATTATCTTTAAATGCACTTTCGCCAATGATTACTACTGAATCTGGAATAATTAAATTGATTAACTTATTATTTTCAAATGCACTTTTTCCAATAGCCGTTACTGAATTAGGAATTACTACATTAGTTAGTTCGTTATTTTGAAAAGCACCCCATCCAATATTTGTTACGGAATTTGGGATTACTACATTAGTTAGTTCGTTATTTTGAAAAGCACTTTCTTCGATATAATTAACTGAATCCGGAAGTATTACGTTAGTTAAATTATTAT
This sequence comes from Methanococcus vannielii SB, assembly GCF_000017165.1. NCBI lineage: Archaea > Methanobacteriati > Methanobacteriota > Methanococci > Methanococcales > Methanococcaceae > Methanococcus > Methanococcus vannielii. The sequence goes on along the minus strand of NC_009634.1, from coordinate 331,701 downwards.
TTCTAAAAGCACCTGCCCCAATATATGTAACAGAATCTGGAATAATTACATTGGTTAACTTATTATTTTCAAATGCACCTTCTTCGATATTTGTTACTGAATTTGGAATAATTAAATTAGTTAAATTATTATTTCTAAAAGCACCCTCTCTAATACTTTTTACTGAATTTGGGATTACTACATTGGTTAGCTCAATATTTCTAAAAGCACCTTTTTCTACAGTGTTAACTGAATTAGGAATCACTAAATTGTTTATTTTAGTAGTATTTACTTGATTTGGATCTTGTGTCATGTTTTCACGTGATTTAAATAAATATGCAATAACATTAAATATGTATTGTATAGTAGTTGATAGCTTTACATTTTAAACTAAAAGAAATAATTCATTATATGTTGAACCATATATTAAATAAAGTACATCAATATATATTATAAGAATTTTTTTAATATAATAATATGAAAAATTTATTTTATTATAATATTATATTTAAATTAATTAAATAATTCAAACTACCAGAAAATGGTATTTTTCATAACATATGTCGCTTTTGATATGGTTTTTCTTTTAAAATTGAGATGTAAAATTCTGAGGATAAAACTAAATTTAAATTCTTTAAAATTTTGTAGATAGTCTTTTATTACTGCGACAACCGGACATAAATTTTCCAAAATACATAATACCAAAATAAGTTTTAGCAAGATCAGACGATAGCCGAGATATAACGTATAATTGGTTTGATCGGTTTTTACGATGATTTACGTCGATTGATAATTCGCAGTATATCGTGAGGTGATACTATCGAAATTTGCCATAATGTAAACAATAACGCCGCCGTAAAAGCGCAGAGGGAGGGATTTGAACCGCCGGTTTTCAGTGGAGAATCGGGTTTTAAGTCATATCAACAGTTAATTAACGATAATCACAGTTAAGCATGTCAATTGCCGTTTTTGTGACGTTGTAGCCATCATGGTTAACTGCGCCGATATGGCAGGTCATACGTTACCGCAACGCTATGAAAAATAGAAAAGTATATATACCCGAATCGCTTAAGTAGATGTGCGAGCAGAGGTGGTTGAGCTTGGCCAAAGGCGCCGGACTTGAAATCTCGACGGACTTTTTTGACATTGATTTAACACAAACTAAGCGATTTTAGCGGTTTTACATTTCGGTTACAAATTATCATTCATTGATTGTTCATTCGGACGCTCATGGATTATATGTTTGTTATTTAACCGACTATTATGTATACATTATTTCTTTTTTCGTAACTTATAACGCGGGACATTTACATTCCTTATTTTGCAAAAACGCGCAGGATATATCTTATCGAATTTACTGTTACGGCCCCTGATCTATCGATTTCAATAACGCACCAGTATGACAAAATTAGGGATAATTATAGAATTCTACACCGTGTAAACATATACCATTATAAGTTCTGTCGGTAGACCTGCTGCCTTGGACATTGCCGTTTTTGTGACGTTGTAGCTACCAGGGTTATCTTATTGCCCCATTATTTTATTACGTGCTTCGGCAACTTGATTCGCAATTCTTGCGGCAAATGCCCCTGCAACAAACCCTGCATCGATATTTACGACAGATACAACTGAACATGATTGAAGCATTGCTAAAAGTGCTGCTTCACCTTTTGCACCTGCACCATAACCCGTAGAAACTGGAAGACCGACAACTGGAACATCAACGAGTGCAGAAACAACTGTTGGAAGTGTTCCTTCCCTTCCTGCAGCAACTATGATTGAATCTGGTTTTTTATCTTTCAGTATCGCCATTTCATTAACGAGCCTGTGAAGTCCTGCAACGCCGACATCATAAATTGCGATTGTATCACAGCCCATTTCTGATGCGGTCATTTTTGCTTCTTCTGCTACATCAATATCTGCAGTACCTGCGGTAATCACTGCAACTACGCCACCTGTTTTTTTAATTGGCGTACCGTTATGAACTACTGCGGTAGTGGAATGAATGCCCCACTCAATCTCTCCCGAATTGAAATTTGACTGTAAAGCTTCTTTATGTTTATCACCAATACGGGTGATAAGAACACGTCCGCTTGCATTCATTTGGGCTTTTGCAATTTTCACCACGTCTTCAGGGGTTTTTCCTTCAGCAAGTATTGCTTCCATGACTCCGGTTCGGTGTTTTCGAAAAGTATCAATTTTAGCAATATCGGTTACTGAAACGTACCCCATTGAACGAATTGTCGCTTCCGCAGTTTCTATATCTGTTTTATTATTTTTTACATTATCCAATACACTTTTGAGATCCATTTGGGATCACCTACATCTTGAAAATACTCTTTACCATTGCCATTTTTGCTTCGTTATCGGGCCCTTCAAATTCAGCAGTAACTTTTTCGAGCATTTCGGGTATAGGGATATTTTGAGGACACGAATCTATACAAATACCGCAATTTGTACATTGTGATGCAAAATGTGGTTCATTGGTCCAGAATATATCGCCAAGTATTGCAAAATACTGCAATCGTAAGAATTCTTCGTGGAACATGTGTAGTTTATTGTATGTGTCAAAGCATGCCGGTATATTGACTTTTGCAGGACATGGCATACAGTAACCGCAACCAGTACAGTTGATTTTTAACATTCCCGAATATTTTGAAGCGACTCGTTTTACAAGGCCTAACTCTTTTTCTGTCAGTGCGTTTGGATAACCGTTTTCTGCAATTCGTATGTTTTCTTCGACGTGTTCAGGTTCAGTCATTCCCGATAATACGCAGGTAACTTCAGGTTGATTCCATACCCATCGAAGTGCCCATTCTACAGTCGTTCGTTTTGTTTCAGCCTCATCCCATATTGCCATAACTTCTTCAGGTGCCTTACCCGCCAAATTACCGCCACGTAGCGGTTCCATTATAAAGACGCCGAGACCTTTTGATGCAGCGTATTTAAGTCCATCCGTTCCAGCCTGAACTTTTTCGTCTAGGAAATTATACTGTATTAGGCAAAAATCCCAATCATAATCATCAACAATTGGCGCAAAATCTTCCTGTGTTCCATGGTATGAGAAACCTGCATTAATTATTCTACCGTCTGCTTTTGCACTGTCCAAAAACTCGATGACACCGAGTTCTTTTATTCGTTCCCAGCTTGCTTTGGTAAGTGTGTGTACCATGTAGTAATCAATGCGGTCAGTATTCAGTTTTTCAAGCTGTGCGTTTAGGAAGTTATCCATATCTTCCCTACCATTTACCGCCCACGTTGGCAGTTTTGTTGACAATTTAACTTTTTCCCTATACCCATTAACAAGTGCACGGGCTAAAAACGGCTCACTTTCACCCATATGGTATGGCCATGCGGTATCTACGAAATTTACCCCATTATCGATTGCATAGCGAACCATGTGTATCGCTTTATCTTCGTCAATGCCACCATCCTCTTTTGATGGTAGCCTCATAGCACCAAAACCAAGTATCGAAAGTTTATCGCCATTTTTAGGATTTGTTCTGTATAACATGTTTACCCACCTGAGTTTATCTGATTGACCGTTCAATCAATGCTAATTTCTGTTTATTCTTGTTTTTCGGATAATTTTTGTAAAAATAACGTTTTATATGTAGATAAACACTTATTGAATTATATTGATCTGCCCATTTCGTATGCCTGAGTCATTGCATCAGTTTCGACAATGTCTCCGATATTCCAAGCACCTGTTCCATAGATACGCCCTTTTTCTACTGCACCGTCAAGACATGATAAGAATGCCTGAAATCCTTCAAATGTTCGTTCCATTGCATGTTTACTGTTGTCAGCAGCCGCTACAATGAAGTAAAATTCCTTATTGTTAATTTCTGTGTATCTAGCACATGTTCTGTCGATCAATGTTTTCATTTGACCATTCATCGTGTAGAAGTAAACCGGCGTCGCCATTACAATTGCGTCCACGTCAACCATTTTATCAAGTATTTCGCCCATATCATCATTTTGTGGACAAGTTTTCGTTCCAAAGCACGTACCACAGCCAGTACAGTAATTAATTTTTTTATCGCATATGAATATCTTTTCTACAAGGTTGCCGGCTTCTTTTGCCCCAGTTATAAACTGGTCGCATAGTAAGTCGGAATTTCCACCTTTTCTTGGACTTGCTGATATCACTAGCACGTATTTACTCATTTGAATCATCCTCATTAGTCATATTGTAAAATTATCCCGTTTACTCATGTACATGATTATGAAGTGGTATATTTTGTTCAATTATTATGCCTTGAAGCACGTTTGGACCATCGAGCTCGATATCTCCTGCACCATAACCAATAGAACATACAACACAGGATGGAAACATTTCTATTGGTTTTGTGAAATGAGAAAGTATGGCAGCACCAGTTGGTGTTAGAAGTTCTTTTTCATCAGTTCCGCCTTTAAAGTAGAGTTTTCCAGTTTTCAGTATTTCAAACGTAGCCGGTGCAGGTACTGGTAAATTACCATGTGCACATCTTACAGTTCCGCTTCCGACGTTTATCGGCATACAATAAACCGAATCGCATTTGAGTGCATAAATAGCTGCTGATGAACCGATAACATCTGCAAGTGCATCATTTTGCCCAACTTCGTGAAAATGTACTTTTTCAAGATCGTCTTTACCATGAACATGTGCTTCAGCTTCAGCCATTTTTGAAAAAATATCAAGTGCACTCAGTTCTATGTCTTTAGGTAGCTTAGCATCTTTTATAATATCGATAAGTTCAAAATATGTTCGTGAGTGTTCGTGTTCGGGAACATTGATCTTGACATCCAAAGCCCGAATACCTCGTTTCACGACATCACGAATGCTTACAGATACAGGTACTGCTGACTCGATAATCTCTTTTACGTAATTTCTATCGGCCCCAAGGTCCATGGTGCATCCCAAAATCATGTCACCAGCAGCTCCTGAAAACGGGTTAAATATAAGCGAGTTCATAAGTATCACGTTTTAAATATCCTATTTCAGATCGCAGTATTCTTCGTCAGATACGGGTTCTAACCATTCTGCAGGACCTGCTTTTGAATTTGTCTCAACGGAAAGATGTACAAACCAGCTGTCATGAGCTGCCCCGTGCCAGTGTTTTACGTTTGAAGGAATTTCAACTACATCTCCAGCTTTAAGTTCCTGAGCAGGTTTTCCTTCTTCTTGATAGTAACCACGACCACCGGTAACCAGTAAAATCTGTCCTCCGGGATGTTTATGCCAGTTATTTATACAGCCTGGTTCAAATGTCACATTTCCAATCGGGCAATTGAATTCGTTATCTCTTCCAACTAACATACTGACCCATACTTTACCCGAAAAATACTTGCTCAAAAATTCTGGAAGTTCTTCTCCTTTTGGGAAAATTACGCTATTGCTTAAATCTGTTGAATCGTTCATTTTGTCACCTAGAATATTCGGATTTCATTTTTTTGCATTATTTATTGAACCAAAATACTTTTTTGCTTCAATCATTCTGCCACGTATATCCACATTAAACGGACAGTTCTTTTCGCAGGTGCCACAATTGGTGCAGTCATTTGCATTTTTACTTAACTTCATGTAGTGGTCTTTTGCAAGGTCATCACCCACTCTTGAAAGGTCTAAATACTTATTTACTGAACCAATATCGATTTTGGATGGACACGGTTGACAGTGGTTACAGTATATACAAGTACCGGTCATTTCCTTATGTGGTAGATTGCCAATAAATGAATAATCTCGTTCTTTTTCAGAAGCCGAGTAAAATTTAAGTGCATAATCCAAATCTGCTCTTGACCGTACCCCCGGAAGACATGAAATAACGCCTGGACGATCCAATGTATACTGTATGCATTGAGGAATTGTCATAACACGTTTGAAAGGTGATGTTTTTTCATTTAATAGCTGTCCACCACCATACGCTTTCATAACTGTGATTCCGATCCCTTGTTTTTCACATTCTCGATAGAGTTCCATACGTTCGTTAGATAAAGAGAGCATGCCTCTGGACGGACTAAAATCATAAGCTGCATTAATGCTGAACATTATGACATCGATTTCACCAGTTTCGATAAAGAGTTTACATATCTCTTCAGAATGGGATGAAATACCAAGATGTCGAATGGTTCCATCTTGTTTTAGCTTTTTAGCATAATCAAAAATGCCATTTGACATGATGTTTTCAAAGTCTTTAACCTGATCAACATAGCTGATGAGGCCAATATCGGCATAGTCTGTATTGTAGTTCTTCAATTCCTGCTCAAAACCCTTTTTAACATTGCGGAGAACTCTTGTCCTTGAATATGTTCCTTTTGGATACCACACGCCAAGGTGTAGTTGCATCATCATCTCGTCACGATACCCATTCAATGTTTCAGCAATTGGATCTACCGCATTTGTGTCATACATAACGGTATCGATCAGGTTTACGCCCTGGTCCATACCATAACTGACGATATCTTTGATCTCTTGTGGTGTGGCATCTTTCAAGCTCCCTGATCCAATGCCGATAGTGCTGACCTTTTCACCACCGTGAGGTAATTTTCGGTATTCCATAAGTTCTCCTCATTTCAATGTTAGCTTTGATTTATTATTCGACCAGTTTGGGTTTATTCCAAATGTTCTTTGAAAAATCCTTCCAATTTGTCAAATGGAATACAGTCATTGTCCCCACCATCGTACAAGTCGATATGTCTTGCACCCGGTACAATATATAGTTCTTTTGGTTCTGTAGCCATTTTGTAAGCATCTTCACTGAAATATCTGGAATGAGCATTTTCACCGATAATAAATAAAATTGGTCTTGGTGAAATCGTTTTTATATACTTCATCAAAGGGAAATTCATGAAAGACATGCTGCTAGTTATAGTAAATGCGGCTCCTGCATTAGGATGATGTCCACGTTTCATTCCATAGTATTCAAAGAATTCACTTGTAATTGGATCCAATCCTTCGGGAATAACGTCAGCAGGTTCGTTAGGAAAACCAGCAGGTAATTCAGGAGTACTGTTCTCAAAATCTTTCCATCGTTGCTCACCAAGCTGAACTAAGGTTTGAGCACGCTGTTCATCAGTCATTGAATCTTCCCATCCGTTTCGGATCATTCTACTCATGTCGTACATACTTGCAGTAGCTACGGCCTTAATTCTGGGGTCTACCTGGGCTGCAGTAATTGAAAATGCCCCACTTCCGCAAATGCCAATAGCACCGATTTTGTTTCTATCTACAAACGGCCTTGTTCCTAAAAAGTCCACTCCTGCGCTAAAATCTTCCACAAATAAATCGGGTGAAGATATATGCCTAGGCTCCCCACTGCTTTCTCCATTATATGATTCATCAAATGCAATTGTTACAAACCCTCTTTCTGCCAAATTTTGTGCGTAAATACCTGCACCCTGCTCTTTTACACCACCATAAGGTGTTCCGATAACGATTGCAGGATATTTTTGGGATTTGTCTATGTCTTTTGACAGGTACATATCTGCTGCAACGGTGATTCCGTATTTGTTTTTATATGAAACTTTTTCTACCGTCACTTTTTCGCTTAATTTGAAAGTTTTGTTTGATTCCATATTTTCACACTCGATTTTTCTGAATTATTGAGTAAATTACAAGATTGGTTTAAGATTGACTACTCAGTCAAATAATACTCTGTTTTTATGGCATATATAATTTAGGCATCTTGAAAAAAGGGGAAAAATTTGCTGTTCAGGCATATTTTCAAAATAACTAAAAAAGAAAAGAACTGATTACTTTTCTTCAGTTTTACACTTTTTTTTCATACATTTAGCTTCAATACACTCCATCCATTTCTTGGTTTTCCAGAATATTGCTGAAAATATAAAGCTGAATAAAATGAATAATATGACCATTACAAGGCCACTAAGATATGGGTTACACGTATATGGACAATACATACTCTCACCTTTACTAAGGATTTTTTTGTGATAAATAATTACTATATTTTTAATTGACTAATCAATCATAGTTTAACTAAAAAAATTAGTTTTTGGTTAGTCCGTTCCAGACTATCTCAAATCCATCATCAATAAATTTATTTTCGTTGCAGGATGGGCCACAACCAGAAATTACATCTACCAAGGTCCTGCTGTTTTGGTAAAACATTGCGATTATCAGTTCTGAGGGTAATTCTTTAACGTCCCCATTTTTTATTCCGTCATCAACGAGTTTGTGTAAGAATACGTACTCTTTCATCACTTCTTCACGTGTAAAATTCGATATGTATGGGGAATTGCAAAATTGGCCGACAAATAGGAATTCGTTATGGTTATCTAAGCCCCATCTAACTAAATTATCCCATATTTTCTTCAACTTATCTTTGAAAGTATTTTGTAATTCGAGGTCTTTTACCATTGTTCGACTTAAATCTCCTTTTACTTCAAAATACAGGTTGTTTATTAGGTCTTCTTTCGTTGGAAAGTAATGAAAGAGCGTACCCGTAGCTACTCCTGCTTCTTTTGAAATCTGGGCTGTAGATGTACCGTGAAATCCACGTTCGGTGAATAGTTTCAATGCGGCATCCATAACGGCTTTTCTTTTGTCTTCAATATTTGCTTTCATATGTATCTCATCCACTGACTGATTAGTCAATTAATTATACAGTTGTTTTGATATATAAACATTAGGGCCGACATGCATACCCCCGTGATCATATAACTCCGAAAAATCAGTTTATTTTGAATAATTGAATAATGGCGCTATCATTATTTAGTAATTTTGTTTTGTTCATATTTTGACATGCATTAATTTACATTCAAAAAAGCCAAAGTTTTCGAAAAACTTGAAATTTTCCTGAAAACGTACCATATTACACTATAGGGTAATTAAGTGCGGAAAAACCGCGACATTTTTTGCAGGGGTACACCCCCCTACACTAATTTACACCACAGTTACACGACCCTACACTCTCAGATCACGATTATATAATGTTCTGCGCTTTTTTCAACGATTTAACATTAAACGGTTAGATCTAGTGATAGATACTAAAAAACAGTAGCATATATGATGATACCGAGAGTCTACGGCGTATTACGCGGCCACATATAATGAAGACACGGTAAACTAGTACTGCAGTACTATAAGTGAGTAAGTGTGGATACAACTTTGATGAGGTTTTGAAGCTACTGATCACTAGCATAAGTGATGTAGCTCGATCAGTGTAGTTTACTATGATATATAGTGAATATAAGCTGTATCAATACGGTTGAGACGTAAATAAAACACCTGTGGACTGTAAATACATATCGGACTGTTGTTCGTATGTTTATATATTTTTATGTAACTACGTACGTACTTTTAAACACAAATACACACAGTATGAATAGCTAAGTAGTCGCATCGGAACGAACTATAAAGGAATTAGCAAATGTTGACATTACCGCCAATCTATCGAACATATAATCATACTAAAAATATGAATCAACGATATCCGATTCGGTGTGGATCGCATATAACTGTGGAAGTCCCCGTAGTGAGCTGATTATGTAATCAATGGGTTCATTCGATGTACTATATCCTATGTCCGGTCGGATTTATGTCGGACTATCGTAAACCATATCTACACAGAAATATCGGTGGATCATTTGTGCCCCTGCACAAGTAAAAACTTGCAAAAGTGTACAAGTCCACACTTGTTTCACTAACCCTGAGTAAACTCTTTTTCATTTTTCACATAACTCGAGTCGTTCAGCCCATGTATCAAATACATATGTGACGAGGGAATACGAATCAACCATATACTTCTCGGTGGTGAACGCTCTTTCACTGTTACCGCCTATGTCATGAGTTCCCATGTACGTTTTTACAGACATAAAATTGCCGATGACGAGACTATCGACTCCGAGGCCCATGATCATTATTGTGCCTACCAGCGGTAGCCACAGGTAAATTAAACACAATATAGAGTGATAAAATGAACATAATAACCCCCAAAGAGCTAACCGACGTAGTTGTATCGGCATTAAATAATTACGCTTATTATACCGGTAATTGGACCGAAAAAATCGAATGCTGTACATCATACACCGAACTAATTGTTCTGTTAAAGTCGGAACTTCGATCTAATCCAATGTCTGAAATTACATCATTTAAACCGGCTTTACTGAATTACCTTATTGAATTCATCGACTGGGACATTGTTTCAGAAACTATGATGTTACGATACTTTGAAAGAACTGGTAAACCTGTGAAGTTTAAAACAAAGGAGTAATCGACGGCGTAGCGTTTAATGGCATATCACCTATGACTAAGTAATGTAGCGTAATAATCAACTGGTAGGTGTGTTTGATATTCAAATGAACCATATGGGTCATATTAGATGGATGTGTGCGACACTCACAAATGTAATTTTTTATTTGTGACTTGTGAAGTTTTGGTGCAAAAAGAGTATGACTCTTTTTTACATTGGCATGATATCGAAATCATTGCGACTAATTTTATTTTACAAAATTAAACAAACGATGTAGTGTATCTGTTTTACCGATATATCCGATAATTGGAGAATTGGCATTGGTATGACTAATTTTAGTACATCTGTGAAATTATGCGTTGAAGTTAGTGTAGCCATTACACTTACAAAATAATTATTAAATGTGTTAAATGCTAAATCCAACATTACTATTACGTAAAATTACCCGTTGCGGGTGAAAAGAATCTATCGTGTTTATTAATCGAATTTTAATTATGTGATGTAACTACAACCAGTTAATAGTTCATACGGGATGCTATAACAGTTATTGAAATAAGTTTTATACAATCGTAAAGCAATGCCTTGAACTATCGTAGTTTGAAGTGTTATTTTCGAAATTCTAATCATACCGGATATCTTGCCGATATATGGCTTAACAATTACCTATTGTCAAATTTAAACATTCAATATAGGTATACACACAATTATGTAAGTACAGTTTTATGTGCCTAATTAAGTATGTATTCATTGCCGTACATAAATACTCAATTATGTACGTACATTTTTATGTATGGACATTTTTACATTCATAGTTTGGAAAATAGGGGTGTAATTTGACGTGAATAACTGAAATTGATACACCCAGGTATATCCGTAAGTTTTATCTAAAACGGCGTTATGTAATCAAGGTGTAAATCTAACCTGGATTACATTAACCAGTAATATTGTAACCGTCAGTGTATCAATTACACAAACTGGTAGTTAATACGATTAACGATTTATCAGTTCATTCTGAGTTGCTACCAACTAGAATGCGGTTCAACGTGAAGACATTATATGTCATGTCAAACTATAGAAATGTTAAACCCGATTGTACTATGAAACACAGTAACCCCTGATGTTCAAATCTGTTGGTTTTGACTATGCGGTTTATCGTTACAGTAACCCCTACAGACTGCTTTTTTCGTTACTTAAACTGTTTAAATTTACAAAATATGACTTTAGGAACACCACGTCGCTTAACCTGTGACAGTTGAGGATAAAGTATATATACTATCTAAGATTTCGTATCACCTGCAACAGTAAATCACCGTAAAACAGAAGGACATGCGAGACATGAGAATGTGGTGGTTTACGCACATAATTAAACGGAAAAAAGAGTCGCTCACACCGTACCAAGTACGGTGGTGATTGTATAGTCTACTGGAACCTTCCCTCTGACACCCTCATGACTACACCATTACTAACATTTTGAGGAAAGTGTTAGGTTACCTTAACACCCCTCAAGTACTAGTAATATCAAGTAGTATGACTAGAAGCGGACCCGGCGAGACTAACGGTTAAAACCATAGATATGCAATCATAAGTGAAAACGGTAGACGAACTCAAGGTTACGGTCAGTTTGGTCAGATTCATTCTGTAAACTAACACACTAGTAAGTGAAATGTTGTGTTAGTAACGCCGGGAATTGGGTGATATCGTACATATGGGCAAAATACCAGTTATCGCTTTACCGAAACACTAACTGGAAGTAAGCAAGTCATTTTATACGATTTAACGTATAAGATTAGACTATAAATGTTTAATTATTATTTTATAGTATTATATATATTATTATAGGCGCGGAGCGCCCCAATACGAGTGTAGCGAGCTTGTGAGTCCCACGAACAGCGAGCGGCGAAGCAACGAGTACATGAGTTAGATTATGAAGCATAAAGCGAAAGCGAATGCGTAGTAAGACTAACTCATGGTGATATGGTTACAAAAACGTTTTTGCTGTGATTAACAACAAATAGCCGAAGGCTTAACTGTTGAATGACAAGTTGTGATAACTACGGGGTCTACTGAAGTATCGCTAGTGGATGATATGTAAGAACAGGTATTTAGTTATCAGATTAATCGATAAACTACGATGTTGACATTACTTAGTAAATACCATTTAAGTAACGATTACTTCGGTTATCACGTCATTGTTTAGCTTAACTGTCAATTATCGAATATATTTACCAATAAACATTCCGTATTGTACTGTTAGTTAAACGGTAAGTGGTGTAATGAACATTGTATCTACAAGTTAATACTAAGTTAGGAATTACGAAAGTTATGTGTTTTATCGAAGATATATCGCCGGTTAAACGCGAATTGTGAGTAACAGCGAACAATAAGCGTTAATAAACCGTAGTAGGTAAACTATCATGTAAAAATGACGATAAGTTAAGTTGTACGTTTAACGGATTATGTGGGTTTAATCGGTTTGACTTAACTGACCTGTAACTTAAAATACCATAAGAGCGATTTGTGAGCGTTAATCTATAAACGTTAATAGCGAAATGCCAATGTAAATTGTTAAACAAACCACTTGTTACATTAACATTGTTGAAATGATCACAATATCCGTAATTGCCACACCGGTAATGAATATATCGATGAAATTTACGGTTTTAAGTAAACGGTGACTAATTAATAACATTTTACTGTAATTAACAGCGAATAGCCGAAGGCTTAATTGTTACTGCAGTAGTAACCTATCATTGTACTCGATTGTAGCGATACGAGTTGGATAAGTTGATTACAAAACATTGATAAAAGCGATTTATGAGCTATAGCGAACAATAATCGTTAACTAAGAATATTAACTGATAAATTTTGTTGAATAACTGAAAGTAACACCTCAGCTGCCACAATAACTGAAAAACTAACATTGATTGGTGATTATGGATCATTGAGTGTTAATTTAACATTTTATGGTGTATGCCGACTGAATAGCGTAATGTTACAGTTGTGTTGAACCCATTTAAAAGCAAATCGGTTACATCTAATGATTTACCCCATCGTGAAGTTTAAACTTACTCAATTTCCGTTTTAACGAATTTTTCGCCAGTTTAACAACCATACTGTAATAATAGCGTAGTAAATTACCCGACATGCTGAATAAAAGTTATATGTGAGGGGATTAAATAGTCGTTTAGAGTATTGTCATTGCTACTAATTTAAAATTACGAGGGAAGAGATATGGCCGATGACGGTTGTTGTAAATGTAAAACATGTGTAAATTACTCAAAAGACAGAACGGTCCCTAAACAATACACATGGTATGTAATTTGGACGATGGTAGCTGGTTTACTACTCTGCGTGCCAAATTTAAGCGTTATGGGGCTTGGTATAGGAACATACATCGCTGCGTTCATGTATTTGCATCAATCAACGAAATGGTAACGTAGGTGCACATTTATGTCTATGCTTGAATACACATGTATGTTAGTATGTACACACATGTTATACATGCTCTATTGGGTGTTAATCTTGTTCACGTGTATTAGAATGATATACGCTTGGGACTTTGACCAGCATCATCGACGGTGATTGATAAGGTATATATACTAGGGGCATACCTTTATATACTATACAATAATGTACACAAAAACACAGATGGACGTGCGAGACACGAGAATGTGGTACATTATAACGCCTTATCAAACGGAAACCACTCACATTGTGCCTTGTTGTACAATGGTGCGAGTTATAGTTGCCTGAACATACCTCAGTTACCCTCACGAAACATCAGTGTAATCTTAGAGATAACCAGATAGTTATCGTGAAGAAAAGCGGACCCACGAGTTTAAACGGTTCAATCAGGAATTATAAACGCATACGTGTAACGCGGTAGACGTGCTTGAGGTTACGGTCATTTCGAACTGTCGATTTGTAAGTCACACCACTAGTAGTGAAATGTTGTGTGATTAAGCCGGGAATCAAGTGATATCGTACACATGAGTAAAACACTGGTTATCACTGTACCGTTACGCTAACCAGACGTAAGCTACTAGTTTTATGTGAAAAGCACATAAGATTAGACTATATTTTTTTCAATATATATAATAATTATAGCGCGCAGCGCCCAATGACGAGTGAATGAGTCGGAAACGAAGTTGACGACGAAATGTAAATACTCGTCCTTTAAATATCATTTTATTCGAAGGGGATAAGCCCCTACCGTGTTTAGCACACAGCCGACACAGTTGGCTGAACACTATGGACGAATTACTTTTTTGATAAATTTGAGTTGGCACGTTAAACATGCATTAATACCTCATGTGATAGTTATGTTGTTAGATCGGCATTACCATACAGCTAATTAAACATTCATGAGTTACAGATTGTTTTTTTACAGATATACCGATAGAAGTGAGCCGTATGTGGAAAAACACCGGGACTATGGAAAAATCGTAACTATCGTTTCAGTTAACATTTTAGTTGATTCGCTAAATCCTACTCGAAGAATAGTGAAACATTGTTTTGATATCTATTGTCTAAATGCGTTAAGTCATCGTACAGTGGTGCATTTATTTCTAAAACTGCCCTACGTGTATTCCATTCATAATATCTTAATTCATACGGGTTCGTTAATGTTTTTAACTACGGTTTAGCCCACTATTCCGTAAGTTTGAAGAACCATATACATTTCGTCACACCAGTATAACCCATACTAAAATACCCATATTATTTTTCAGTGGCCATGCAAGAATACGACTCATCCTGAAGAGTATTACAAAATATACATGCAGCTACGAAACGGATTCGAATGATTTTTGATCTAACGTGGTTCGTGAACATTTTTGCCTACAGTTTAGATCATCAATACCAAATGTTGTAACCCTGGACAGGAACGTTATAGTACCGTCAGTCTGTTCAGACAAACCCGCTAAAACTAAACATGAAAAAAGTAAGCATCGATACTGAGTTATTATGGTAGATACAATTGCTGCGTTATAAAATCAAACTTGTCTGATGATTCTACAATGTTTTTCAACATCTTTTCGTATTTCGGCTCAATATTTCGCTTTAGATTTAATTCTACCGATGCGATGTCCATACATGTTCGCCTTACAAAATTATTCCCGATAACATTTATGTGATATCGGTCACCTTTAAAGTTGTAATCTTCAGCATCGTATAGCGCACCCGCTAACCAATACATAGTCGTTAAATTGTGTGCATTCAATTCTTCGAAATATTTGGCACCAACCGAACGGTAGTTAGAATTTACCTGTTTTCGAATTTCTGAGTATTTCATTCCACATAATCCTTTATGGGACAGCGAAGTTGCTACGATTGATGGCATAGTTAATTTAGTTGTTATTTTCATGGTTTCACCATTTATGGGGTTGTTTAAGCATTGTTTTGTTATTTGGTCACTTCGGATGACTCATTGGTATATAGTCACCGTTAGACCCCCGTAGTTACTTATTTGATACTTTTTGGTATCATCACACCAGTCACTCACTAGTATGGCGTCTGTTCAACAGCTTTTACACTATTCACGTTATTTTTTAAATATCACAAGCGATATCGTCACTAATTTAGAAATATCCTGATTAGTATTCAATAATCACATTATCACCCACTGCTATCGTTATTCATCATATGAAATCCGTAAAAATGACATTGTTAGGATATATGTCGTAGTTACATCGACTAAATAGTGAACATAAATTCAACATCATATAACCACCTGATCGGTCACGCTTGAGCTCCATTGTATGCTATACTCGTAGCTACGAAACGGATTTGTTCACTTTTGAATCCAGGGGGTTTCGTGAACATTTTCGTCTACAGTTTAGATCACTATTTTGGAGTATTGTAAACTCATCGTTGCAACCCATATTGATTAATCCGCTGGTGATACATCGACCAAGGTATGAATCTAATTTCACACGGATTTGATTGTGGATATCGTTCACTACCGAGGCTCTTTCACACATTATACTTCACCACGTGAACGCTAGCATTCACTTTTGAATCTAACCGGTTTCACAAACATTTTCGTCTACAGTTTAGATCACTATTGGTAAGTATTGGAAAAACGAGTTAAACCACAAGATATCATAAATTGGCTATTATGTAGTTTAGCTACCTGCGTTACAGGGCATATGGCTTTTACGGATTCCATATTATCTTAGCTCTCCACATTATCATATTTTCAATTACACACACATTCCACACAGGTTAATGGAGATACCGTTAGTATCACATGACATGGAATCTTAGTGTACATCACGATAACCTCATTAAACAGGTGTTTTTTAGAATTACAGGTAAACTCCGTATATCATAATATTTTCGTTACTCCCCCTTTTCAGGCGTTACCATCATGTTACTACTATTGGGTAACAGTATATTGTGGATTTTTTGCAAAAAAACAGGTAATAACTACTCCGATATCTGACCAATATTGCACACCGTGGGGGTACACATTATAATTATTCAGAAAAGTTTTCACGATGGAAAGCTTGTGTGATATTTATATAGTACGCGATTCAGTGATATTTTCGGAAATAAACACGACAAATATACTAAAAACTGATGAACGGGGCATTTAATGGTCGACAAAACTACGGCGCTTATGGAAACAACGAAAGAAGAAATTATCAGGTCAGTTCAAACATTTCGGAAGTTAAAGAACGATAATTGTGGGAAATCAACTGCAAGTGATACAATCATTTACGTTCTCGATAATTATCAAGATGTAAATTTTACCGTTGATGGGCTAAAACAACTTCTAATCGGTGCGAAAATGAACCGCAGTACCGTTAGTAAGTACATTGGAAAACTAATGGATACAAACATAATTTACGAAGATCCATTTGGCTATTTACGTAAGTCCGGAACCAGTATATCTGACATTTCGAAAAAACTGTTAGATAACCACATTAAACAGATGACAAACGGTAAACCCGTGATCGTTGATTTTCAAAAGGAATATGGTGCGGACACATTTCTGTTAGATAAACTTGATAGCAACCCCAATGACGTTTTTAGAATGTTTTCGGAAGCATATGCTGAAGCTTACACGCCATTAGCTAAAGATAACGTGGCATATTACAATGTTGCAATCAAAAACCTACCAAATAAGTACCGATGTAAAATTGGGAACTTAAATTCAACTTCGATCGGTAAAATTGTCGAATTTGAGGGTATCGTATTGTCAGCGTCAGTAAATAAAGTCATGGTGAAAAAAGCAGTATATTCATGCGCTTGTGGTAAAAAAGAAGAATATGCACTAGATAATGTATTTGAAAAGGATGTTTCTGACAAAGTAAAATGTAACTGCGGAAAATACATGGTTTTTGATGAAAATAACTCTAAATATGTAGATATACAGGAACTAACGTTACAGCAACCAGTAGAATCGACGGATAACCCACAAGAACCACCAAACGATATTACGGTATTTTTTGAGACCACTTCCAAAATATGGAACGGTAAGGTAAACGTTATTGGAATTCCGTTCAAAAAGAAACAGAAAAACGCTCCAGTATACGATATTTACATTTACGCTAAACACGTCGTTTCAGAAGAAAATGCTTCAAAACGCCCTTTAGATGAAACCAAAATAGCCCATATGAAGCATATCGTGGAGTACTGTAACAATAATAACATCGATTTACTCGATAAGCTCTCTGAATTACTTATTCCAACAATCCACGGTTACGAAATCATACGAAAAGCGATATTACTTCAACAAATCAAAGGATCTGTTGGTTTAAACCGTAATAATATCCACATACTGCTGGTTTCAGATCCCGGATTAGGTAAATCGGAAATCCTTCGTAGAGTTTCAAAATTTCCGAAAAACACGTATGGCTCACTTGCTGGAACTTCGGGTGTCGGATTAACGGCTTCTATAGACTATGTAAAAAGTTTGATTGGTGATAGTGGCCGGGTATCTAAACCAGGTTTACTGGTCGCTAAAAATGGTGGAACCGTATCCTTAGATGAAGTAACCGTAAACGACATGTCAATTCACCTTTTAGAGGCAATGGAATCGCAGACCATACACATTGCAAAGGCAGGTGCAACTTTATGTTTTCCTGCTGAAGTTGCAATTCTTGCTGCGTGTAACCCCAAAAGCGGTCGACAGGATAAATCCAAATGGTTAATTGAACAGATTGAGTTAAGTGAACCGGTTATTGATCGATTCGACCTGATATTCGACATGAATCCTGAGAATAACCGCGAATCAGATGAAGAAATAGCTCAAAAAATCATTAAAAATTATAACTACGTTTCACCAATGGTCAATGGCGATACTGCCGTAACTACCCGTGTAGGCGAATATATTCTCGACTACTCATTTTTGATGGATTTTATCGAATATACTAGGGCTTTGAACGTTAAAATTCCCGAATCAGTTGAAAATTAATAGTTGACTATTATGTTCGAAGTACTGAATACCGTAAAAGACTAAACCCAAGGTTGGTTGAAAATAAGACGTCGGCCCGGTTGGTTGAAACGTTGATCAGGCTTTCAACCGCATTTGCGAAAGCTAGGTTGGATAAAGAAGTTACGGAACAAGATTTTAGAGATGCACATGCCATGTATGTATTAAATATCAAAAGTGATGCTGAACCATTGAAAAATTTATATGCCTCCAACTCATTGTTTGGGTTTTAACTCACCCTAAGTTATCACTTAGTCGAGATGCTAACGCAACCCGTAGCGAGACGCCTGTAAATCCCAAATGTGTCTACCTGATGCGCATTTGCTCGATTTTGAATCTTCAGGTATTCATGTATCGTTTAGTCCCGCTAGATACGCCACCGGGGGAACATGTTGTAAATTTAGTAAACAATACATTGGATATTGAGTAATTAGTTCGCAAGGTGCTAATCAAATCGTATGGGTAAATAGGATACTTGGTAACTACTAAATCACCCCGTACTGGAGCTCCCTTGCACATTATACTCGTAGCTCCGAAACGCTAATGTTAACTTTTGAATTTAGCATAGTTCGTGAACATTTTCGTCTACCGTTTACACCATCATTTCGAAAATGTTAAGTTGGGGTAACAACAAAATGTTTTGGTAGATAATATCGAGGGCGGTGGTTATTCTGACAAATTACTTCATGTGTATCACAAACGAAGAAAACTGGAACGTCGTGAAGGACAAAAAAGTCTGGGGCGTTTCTGAAATGTACAAAAACACGATCGCGAAGGTTGAAAAGGGCGATATGTTACTGATTTACGAAATGGGTATAACTGGAAAAGAACCAAAGCCACAATACATTCGTGGACTTTATGAAGTCACTTCAGACGTTAATCGTGATGGAAAAAAGATATTTGGAACACACCCGAATAGGCCAAACGAAACGTACCCGCTCAGAGTTAAATTAAAAGAGATTGAAGTGTTCAAGTCACCAATTCTATTTAAGCCACTAGTTGGTGATCTCGAATTCATAAAAAACAAAAAACAGTGGTCAGGTTCACTCAGACGTGCGATGGTTCCGTTAAGCGAAAAAGACTTCAACACTATTCGAAACGGTAAATAACACATTTTACTTATTCTTCCTGATTAAACATAAGTTCTTCAGGCTGTTTTGCGCATAACATTTCATGTTCATGTAGTTCAAGCTGAGATAATATATACAATATAAAATCATATTCTTTTTCCTCGAATGCTTTGTTCAATTTACGTTCTATTCGTAATCTGAGCGTATTCTCCAAAGTTTGGCTGTCATCATAGCAATAACTTAACATAATCTCACCTCCGTTCGTCCGTAATTGAACCAAATTGCAGCTAGTATATATACTTCATCGGTGTGTTAGAATATATGGATTATCAGCAGTGAGCCTGACTGATGAAAACAGTGTAGAATATACCGTAAATTGGCAAAAAAAGTAGTAATGTTGTTAAAAGTATTCCGTTGATTTGTCAGAATCTGTATCATTGCTTAACTTATCGATTCTTAAACTTACGGTACACCTGTCGAGCCATCTCCTGTTGTATCGTGTTATAAAACTCCTTATTTTCGAATATTTTTTTGAACGCTTTCGTTTGCTCTAAAAAGCAACTTCTCGCAACTTCATCAAACACCTTTGGGAAGAAACTGTCGTTAAATATCTCAAACGAATCTTCAGCATATTTCGCAATTCTTTCGCCGTCGTTATTCACAATTCGACCATATATCGTTTCGATAATGACTTTGTCGCCATCCGTGAATATGCCGTTGAATCGGTCGTTAATACTTTGAATTATCACTTCAAGCAGTTCATCCTTACCTTCTTTTGGTTTCTCAACATCGATTGATTTCGGGTTTTCAAGTATCACCGTGTCCGGTGTTTCGAGTGCAATGTTACCCTCAAACGTTTTATCTAGCTTGTAATATTCAAGCTTGATCTTATCATCAAGATCAACTCGTTCTGAACTGTTACTTGGTAACGATTTATTTAGGAAGTATAGAAAATCGTATTCCATCTGTAAATCCCGATCAAACATCCTCGTGATTTGCGTGATGTACGAATACCACTTAACAAAGTTTCTAACGGATCTCTTGAATTTGAACTGGTCTTCGTCACTTAGTTCGAGATAATAATCCTGTATCGGTCTGAAAAGACTTGTGAGTTTACCAAGATCGGTGTCCGTTTGTTTGCCGGATTTATAGTGTATTTTTATAAATTTCTCAACATCGCTATCGCCGTATACGTTAAATTTTCGAAGTAACACTTTGGTATCGTAAATTAAATTGACGTTGATTTCTTCATCTAGCGCTGTTTCCTTGTAGTATGGTGCAAATGCAGCTTGAATATCGATAGTTTCGTTTGCGAAGTCAAGGATAAACGTGTCATTTTTACCTTTCGCGGTTCGGTTAAGTCTTGAAAGTGTCTGAACAGCTTTTACACCACTAAGTTTCTTATCAACAAACATTGTGTGGAGTAAAGGTTCATCAAAGCCAGTTTGGTACTTTTCGGCAACGATTAACATGTTAAATTCGTCACCATGAAATACTTCGGGGAGCTGCTTTTCGCTAATTTTGTTACCTGCTTTAGTCTTATTCATTCCACTTTCCGTATATTCTGTACCATCAGTATCAGTTACAGTTCCAGAAAACGCGATAAGGACATCGAGATCGTTGTAGCCCTTATGCTTAATATATCTCTTAAATTCGTTGTAGTACCTAACAGCGTGAAGCCTTGAAGGTGTTACAATCATTGCTTTGGCCTGACCGTTAATTTTCTTTGAAGTAACTTCACGAAACTGCTCAACCATCACTGCAGTTTTTTGCTGCAAGTTATACGGATGTAGTGATTCATATCTAGCGATTGCTTTTCTCGCTTCACTTTCGGGTAATTCCGGGTTATCGGGTGTGGATTTAGCAATCTTGTAACATGTTTTATAAGTCATGTAGTTTTTGAGCACATCAAGTATAAATCCTTCTTCAATTGCCTGTTTCATCGAATAAATGTGGAACGGATGGAATGTCCCGTCAGTGTAACGCTTACCAAACATTTCTAACGTTTTTTGTTTTGGTGTTGCAGTAAATGCGAAGAATGAAAGGTTTTTATGCCTACCGTGTGACGTTAACTCTTTTACAAGCTTATCCTCAAAGTCATCAGTTGAGTTTTCCACATCGCCTTCGATTTTTGCATATTCTTCAAGCGCGTCTTTGTTGTCTGCAAGTGCAATTTTAAGTTTCTGTGCACTTCTTCCAGTCTGGCTCGAGTGAGCTTCGTCGATAATCACTGCAAATCGCTTGCCGTGGTTACTTTCAACTTCTTCGTATATCACAGGGAACTTTTGAAGTGTTGTTACGATAATCTTTTTACCGCTGTTTATCGCATCTTTTAAGTCCTTTGATGTCTTTTTGTCATCGATAGTTTCGATTAACCCAAATTTGTGATCAAAACTTGATATGGTATCCTGTAACTGGTTGTCGAGTACCTTCCTATCAGTTACTACGATAACGGATGTGAAAATGTTTTTGTCAGCTTCATCGTGAAGGCTTGCAAGTCGGTATGCAATCCAGCCAATACTGTTACTTTTACCGGAACCTGCCGAATGTTGAATTAAGTAGCTGTTACCTGATCCATTCTTTTTAACGTCATCAACAAGCTTTGTTACAACGTCAAGCTGGTGATATCTTGGGAAAATTAACTTGGTACTCGTTTTCTTTACTTCCTTACCGTTTTTCGTTATCTTTGTTTCTTCAACTCTTACGTTTAAGAATCGCTGGATGATGTTCATTAACGAATCTTTAGTGAGTACGGATTCCCATAGATACGATGTAGTGTATCCGTTAGTGTTTTCAGGGTTACCGGCACCACCGACATTTCCAGCACCGCCTGAACCTTGGTTAAATGGTAAAAATGTCGTATCCTTTCCAGAAAGCTTCGTTGCCATTGAAACTTCGAAGAGGTCCGCTGTAAAGTACACTAAAAATCGCTTGTTAAAGTGAAAGCACAGTTCTTTTGGATTTCGGTCGTAAATATATTGTTTCTTACCATTTTCGATTGATTGACCGGTGATCTGGTTTTTGAGTTCAATTGCAACGATAGGAATACCATTAAGTGACAATACCATGTCGATCGTGTTTCGGTTTTCCGTTGAGTATGCAAACTGTCGTGTAACGGTTAGGATGTTATTTTCATACCTACTTACAAGTTCAGCGTTTAAGTTGGATTCCGGTTTGAATGCACAAACTTTGAGCTTAGCACCACGGTCACTGATTCCATTTCTTAGAACATGTAAAAGTCCGTGCGTGTTAACTTCCTCGTTGAATCGTTTGAGTAGTTTTTGTTCTGAATCGATTCCGTAGTTTCGCTCGTATTTAGCCCACTCTTTTTCCTGTGTTGATTTGATAAACGATACAAGTTTTGGTAAGTCAATTGCATTTTCTGCATCATACGTTGACATGTCACCTTTGGCGTATCCACCATAATTTAACATGTAGCTTTCGATATCCTGTTCAAACCGCTTTTCTTTATAATCCACACCTAACGCCCCACTCGTTTAGTTGATTTCTTTTTTACCCGTAACTACTTCGTAAATTAGTGATTTCTTGTATGATTCAAGTTCCGTTATTAGTCGTTGTTTTTTGTCGATAAGTTGATCGATATCTGCAATTTTCTGTTTTAAATAATCGATGATTTGTTTTTGTTCTTCTAACGGTGGATTTACTACGTAAATATTTTTAAATTGTGCAGGGTAGGTTCTCCATCTCATCATCATAATGCCCCTGCCAAATTTGTAGCAATCATCTTTAAATTTAGTAAATCTAAAGTACCACTCATAAAATTCAGTTAGTGCTTCAGCATTTTCATGAAATCGATAAACGTCATAATCTGGACTGGTTACTCCTTCATAATCTGAAAAAGCAATGGCCCCCATCCATGCAAGGAGTTTATTGACAATAAGGTCGCCACGTTTAACTATTTTATAATTTATAACCGTAACTGCTTTATTGCCTTTTTCTTCCATTTCGGAACGAGGTGCTACCCCTAAAGCAGTAAATAATGATAATAATACTGCATTTTCATCCACGTTTCGTTCATTGATTTCGTATAATAATGATTTAATTTTAACCATATCCCAGTGTTCAGGAATATCGCCGATCCACTCAACGCCGCTATCTTTCATCATTACGGTTGGATCTAGCCCTTTAGTCACGGTTTCCGTCATAATTGACTGTTTGTACTTTTTATACTCCTCGATTGACGATTTGGTTTTTTCGATAATACTGTCGATTTGTCCGACTTTATCGTCGAGGTACTGTGCAATTTGTTGTTGTTCTTCAATTTTAGAGACGATAACGGGGAATTCTTTAAGCCACGGTAAACGCAATGATTCAACTGTTGTTTTTGCGTTATATTTACCCAGTTCGCGAATAAGGTTGGAAGATATGTAATAATAGAAATATCTTCCAATAACGCTTCTGAAATCACTGAATTTATAAACTCGCTGATGATAATCAAATTTTCCGTCAATATAATGGAAAATTTTTCCTACATCCCCATCTCCGGCCGTTAAAACTGCCTCCCCATCAAAAGAATACGTGTTAATTCGTTCAACATTTTTTGAACGGATAAAAAATGGATAATCTCCACCATCCACTCGATTAATCGTATCTTGATTCCCTGTTGAAATATCACACAAATGTTTTGTCTTTATCACATTCCAATCCGCAGGGATATCGCCGATCCACTCAATGCCGCTATCTTTCATCGCGCGAGCCATGTTATTCACCGTCTTTACCAAATAGCGACTTCAAACTACCTGTTAATTCAGCTTCGATTACACAAATCCTTTCAGCTATCGCGTCAGACTTTTCCGGTGCAACGTACTTGTAAAAGTGTCTTGTAAACGGTATTTCGTAGCCGATTACAGTTTTACTTTCATCGACCCATGCGTCGGGGTTATAGGGTAAAACTTCACGTTCAAAGTAATTCTTGATATTATCGGTTAACGGTACGTTTTCAGTATCCCGCTTTGACGTATCTGGTGCGGGTTTACCTTTCTTCATTACAATTTTACCTTTTTCATCAAGTAATGGTGACTCAATAGTGATTTTGTAGAATCCGAAATCCTCGTTATTGAATACCTTCGATTCGACTGATTTGTCACCGTAATCGTAGAATTTGTCGGTAAATTCGCCATAAGCCTGAACAATAGCCGCACGACAGTCTTCAGATAAGTCTACTCGCTTGTTACCGATAGATTTACGTCTCTTTTCATACATATTTGATGCATCAATTAACTGTACTTTTCCTTTTCTTTCATCGGATTTATTTTTCGAAATAAGCCACACGTACGTTGTAATTCCTGTGTTGTAAAACAAATCGTTAGGTAACTGAACAATTGCATCTAACCAGTCGTTTTCGATAATGTACTTTCTAATTTCGGATGGGCCTGAACCTGCATCACCCGTAAATAGTGGTGAACCATTATGAATAATTGCCATTCTACCAGTGTCTTTAAGCTTACTGATACCATTTAGCGTAAATAACATCTGTCCGTCAGATATTTTTGGTAAACCTACACCAAATCTTCCATTATCGCCGCTTTTATGTTCCTTTTCGACAGCGTTCTTTTGTGGTTTCCACTCAACACCAAATGGCGGATTTGAAATACAGTAGTCAAACTTGTAGCCTTTAAACTGGTCGTTTGTAAGCGTATCGCCAAAACGCATGTTATCAGCAATTCCACCGCGAATTATCATGTCTGCTTTTGCAATCGCAAATGTTTCGGGGTTAAACTCTTGACCAAACACGTTAACTTCAACTTCACTATCGAGCTGTAAAATCCGTTCAGTTAGACAGGTTAACATCTGTGATGTACCCATTGCCATGTCGTAACAGTCTATTTTTCCCCTTGTTAATGCTGCATCTTCTTCAGTAACGAGTAAATCGGTCATAAGGTAAATTATATCTCGCGCCGTAAAGTGAGCTCCAGCTTCTTCGTTGTAGGACTCTGAAAACTTTCGTATGAGTTCTTCGAAAATGTAACCCATGTCAGCGGTTGATATCGCATCAGGGCCCATGTATGAATTTGGCTTGTTAAATTCTTGTATAACGTAAAATAACTTGTCGTCTTCAGCTGTACTTCCAACGAGGTCTGAAATAATGTGTTCGAATTTGAAGTTCTTCAAAATGTCTTGAATGTTTTCGGAAAAACCGGCCATGAACGTTCTGAAGTTTTCTTCGATGTGATCCGGGTCGTTTAACAAAGTCTCAAACGTGAACGGACTCGTGTTATAAAATGGATAACCGGAAGCATCCCTAAAAAAGCCGTCGTTAACTTCTAAGCTACCGTATTCCTTGTAAGCTTCGAGTACTTTCTCTTTCGTCGGCAATAGTGTGTCATTGAGTCTCTTTAACACAGTCATTGGTAAAATTACCTTACCGTATTCGTGTGGTTTGAATGTTCCTCGAATAATATCAGCAATGTTCCAGATCATGTTTGCTTTTTCTGAAACATTGACGTTGGTTTTGTGATAGAGTGCACTCATCGTTTCCCTCGGTCGATACAAGCATATTAGTTGTAAATTTGTCTTATCAAGGTTAAGTTATCAAATATTCCACAATTGAACGTTTCGTGGTTCCAGCGTGGTTATTCCGTGTAATGTGTTATAAAAAATACCTATTACGTTATATTAGCGCACGGTTAAAAACGTTCCGGTTTAAACGGGATAATAACTAGTCTAAAATCAACATTGGCTGTTAATTGAGCTTAATTCCATATACTAAATCCAACTGTAAGGTTTCCATTTGTAATTTTACGAGCGTATACACATTTATGTGTAGATATGTGCGTAATTGTGTACACATTTACAGTTATATGTACATACATAGTCCAATTTGACTAATGGCACGATTAAACCCAATATGACTTTTTTGAATAATTCCAACAACACTAAAAACGATTTTTTCAGGTGACAACATGACAATCAACAACCCAAAGGAAACTTACCGCATATGAAGGTCAAGTTTTCCGAATAAAACACCAGTTAGGTGAAACTATGGACGATATAGCTAACATGATACTAATTAAGAAAGATTCCGGAAAACATCAACAAGCCGATGTCAAAAAACTTGAAATTGACAATCTCGTTGAAGAATTCAGCGCACAGCGTAGGTTTGACGGAATAAAAGATGCAACAATTGATAACGATAACGATCGAATCAAAGTATTTTTACGATACAGTTACTACACGCTGAATAAAACTCCAGATACCCTAACGGACAAGGATTACTTTGCTTTTTTCACATATCTAAAACGGGAGCGAAACTGTAGCGATAACACAGTCAACAAATACTTCAAACTGCTAAAGGTGTTCTACCGGCTGATGAAGTACAGCAACTTCAACGATTTTGTAACCGAAAGTAAGGAACGTAAACGGTTTTCGCGGTTTGATATCAAGCACTACGATGCAATTGACGAAGATACGCTAAACACGATTTTGAAAAAGCTTCTCGAAGCAAACGGTGACACAAAAATACGGGATGCTACATTTATGCGGCTCTTGTGGGACACCGGTTGTCGGGTATCTGAAGTCTGTAACCTAACGTATTCCGCGTCAGACCTAAACAAAGGGGTGTTTAAGCTTACCAACACGAAAACTAAGCAGGATCGGACAGTTGTGTGTTCAAAAGAAACGTTGAAGCTTTTGAACTACTTCCTGCAGCATGATTCGAAGAACGCACCTGAAGACTACCTGTTCAAATCTGGACGTGGTGCTAAGATGAATAAATACACGTTATCTGCACGGTTTAGGGATATCGTGGTTGAATTAAAGAAAAATGGAACAATTCCAAAGAATCGGTGGCTAGTTATACATTCACTACGTCACGGTCGAGCAGTTGATCTACTCGGAAAAGGTGTTCCGATCGATGTTGTGAAGGAATATCTTGGTCATACTTCCATCGAAACTACTCTTATTTATTCACACTCAACAGACCGAAAAAACAAAATGCTCGACCAGATTTCAAAGATTTTGTAGCGAAGTCCCGTGGTATCGTACCGCACCGGCCGAAAGTGGTCCGGCGCTCCGTAACCGCATCCTTTACCAAGAAAGATGCGATTGGGTTTTCATTCGCACCGGCCAAAATAAGTTTTAGCAAGATTGGACGATAGCCGAGATATAACGTATAATTGGTTTGATCGGTTTTTACGATGATTTACGTCGATTGATAATTCGCAGTATATCGTGAGGTGATACTATCGAAATTTGCCATAATGTAAACAATAACGCCGCCGTAAAAGCGCAGAGGGAGGGATTTGAACCGCCGGTTTTCAGTGGAGAATCGGGTTTTAAGTCATATCAACAGTTAATTAACGATAATCACAGTTAAGCATGTCAATTGCCGTTTTTGTGACGTTGTAGCCATCATGGTTAACTGCGCCGATATGGCAGGTCATACGTTACCGCAACGCTATGAAAAATAGAAAAGTATATATACCCGAATCGCTTAAGTAGATGTGCGAGCAGAGGTGGTTGAGCTTGGCCAAAGGCGCCGGACTTGAAATCCGGTTCTCCACTGGGGAGCGGGGGTTCAAATCCCTCCCTCTGCGTTTTTAATTTTACGTTCGGATTACTGAGCTTTTTTAAGACCGGACAGAAAAGTTTAACTCATTGCTTATTCTGAAGATATTACGAGCGAAGGACTACCTTTTGTCCCTACACGGGGTACCGGACAGGAGATTTGATACCTTTGTAGGAGCCCCAATTGGTCGTATTTAGGGTTTTAGGGTACTGGATTTAACTTTTACCGGACTAAGTTAAAATTTAAAGACTGTTACACTAATTTTTTCCAAAATAAACAGTAATTATTCTAATTTCATAAATTATAAAAATTTTAAGATTTATAAAATATGGATTTTGGTCAATCCTTTAAAATTATTAAAAAACATCTCTTTTTTGAAACCTTTTCAAATTAAAAATTATAAAAACAGGTCATTAATTCAATATAAAAAAAGTAAAAAACAGTTATGAAATTATAGTTATCTTTGATCTAATTTTTTTCGAATGTCTGGTAACATCTTTTTTGTTCTCTCTTTTGCATGTGCATAAATCATCGTAGTTTTTACGTCACTATGGCCTAAAATTTCCTTTACAATTTCAACGGAAGTACCCTCATCCAATCAGGCCTTATTTCTTCAATTACATCTTTAAGTGGGAGGAGAAAGTTTTTAGTAATTTTTTCCCTCTTTTAAGTTCTTCATCAATGTCTTTTGGCGAATCAATGTTTAATGAATTGCAATTCTTTAATTCATCCCTTAGTTCGCACCATGTTTCTTTATCCTTTACTACAAAATCATTATGAAATGACGATGTTGCCATTATTATCACCCTTAAGTTTAATTTAATCAGGGCATATTACGTTAAAAATTAGATATTATCTAATGTTCAAATTTGTTTACAAGAGATAATCTCTCTGTAAGTATATATATTTTTTAGTTTAGTTTGCATTTTAGATCTAATCGATTAAAATCTTTAAAATTCTATAGTTATGAATACGATTCAAAAAAAGACATTATACTTGTTATTTCGTACAGATTTAATAAATTCTACTTTATTTCTCCAATTCCTCAAGATTCTAAACGGGGGACAAAACATGAGTAAATTTGATGGTAAGGATGTAACTTTAGACTATGATCCGTTAGCTGATGCAATGTATATTAAAAGAAAAAACATTGAATCACAATACGACCACACAATTGAATTAGATAATATCTATTTAGATATGGGAATAACTAAAACTGGGGAAAAATTAATTACAGGAATTGAAATAATTAATGCTTCGGAAACTTTTGGATTAACTAAATTTGATTTAAGTAATATTATTGGAACTAGTGGAATTATAGAAGTTTATAAAGAAACAAACACTTTGAAAAGTCAATAAATGCAAAAATACTTAATAATTACGGCCTTTCAAATGAATCATTTAATATTTAGGCAACAAGTGTTAGTACTTAAATTTTTATTTTTTTTAGAGTTATTCAAATAATAATAATAATAATAATAATAATAATAATAATAATAATAATAATAATAATAATAATAATAATAATAATTTTTTAATAAATTACTATTTTTTTAAAGCAGTTATTTTTTTAATTTTTTAATCCATCTGCATTTAATTTTCCTAAATCTAATTTTTGATAGATACGCTCCCTATGATTTACCGGTTTAAACGCATTTCTTGCATTTCCATGAAGCATTTCTGTTTTACCTAACACCAAATAACCATCTGGAATTAATGCATTGTGAAATTTCATGAAAAGTTCTTCTTGAATTTGTTTATCAAAGTATATTATTACGTTCCTACAAAGAACTATATTCATTCCAGAAATTGGGCCCTCATTTATAAGATCGTGTTTTTTAAACTGCACAATTCTTTTTACATCTGTTTTAACTTCATATTCTTCACTTGTTAGTTTGGTAAAATATTTATTTATAGTTATATCGTCCATGTTTTTTAACTGCTTTGAAATGTATTGGCCGTTTTTTGCTTTTTCAAGTATTTCTTTGTCTAAGTCAGTTGCAGTTATCGTAACTCTCATGTACTTTTGATTGTGTTTTTCCATTAAATCCTTAATAATTATTGCAAGACCATACGGTTCTTCACCAGAAGAGCAGCCTGCACTCCATATTTTTAAAGAACGGTTTTTTTTATCCATTACGATACTTTCAAATAATTTTTTTAATTCGTTATAAACGGTTCTATCTCTCCAAAATTCAGTTACATTTACTGTTAAGGTGTTTTCAAGTTTTTGAAATTCAGCAGGATTTGTTAAAAGAAATTCATAATATTCTTTAAAGTCTTTACACTTACAAAGCCGCATTCTTACAGAAATCCTCCTTAAAATATATGAATCTTTATACTGGTCCACTTGTATCTTTAATTTAGTGCCGATATCTCTTTTAATCCTTTTAAAATACATATCGTCCATAAAATCACCTGTAAATTACATAAAATAGAGTATTTAAAAAATAGAAAAATAATTAAAGTCTTTCAAGGTTTTCAAGTTTTTCGGGGTCTATTAATATAAAAATATTACTTCTAACTGGGAATCTTCCAACAATATCAATAGTATTATCAAAAACTAATGCATTATTGATTCCTTTATCCGCCATTTCTAAAACAAGGGATTCTACAATATTAAATCCAGTATTTTTAGTAAATTCGGGCGTTGTAATATTTATTTCATCTTTTAGTGCATTTGCAAATACGTTTAAAAATGAAGCTAAAACAACATTTGCAACTTCGTTAATTACAGATTCTTCAATTTCAGAATATTCTGGAAGTTCTGTTCTATTTATGAGTCCATCCCATATCATGTCGAGCAGTAAAAGTTTTTCTAATTTTACTGAATCCTCTTCGTTTATCATTAAAACGGAGGTTCCAGATAATATCCCATCGAAATTAATTCTAACAACTTTACATGTTTCATCAGTAAATTGTTCTGGAATAAATTCTACTGGAACAAACCTAAGTCCCGTAAAATGAATATCTGCATTTTCACCAGTAAGGCCTGAAAAGGACTTTGCAGTATTATCTGCTGCATCTTTTCCAATACTTATTAATTTATTTATCGTTTCAACTACGCCCAAAAATAACACCAACCCAATTTATTATATTTTTTCAAATAAATTATTTGTGGATTCGGGGTCCATAACTATAAAAACTTCAAAACCTGAACCGATATTATTTGAAAAAAGTTCTGACTTGAATGTAAATATTGAATCTTTTGCTTCAATTTTGTGGTTTTTTACTTCATTCATAATCAAATCCCGCATTTTTCCAATCCAAAAGTTTGGGGGAGTCATGTTAAGTCCGGTTTCCATAAAATTTGCAATAGTGTCAACAAATGCAGAAATTAATAAATTACATGTTTCATTTATTGCAGAAACTCTCATTTCCCCAAATTTCTCATTTGATTCTTCTTCCATACCCATTCCTAAAAGCATTGCATCAGCCATTTTAAGAGCAGATTCTTCTGAAAATATTAAAACTCCAACGCCAGAAATTTCACCGTTAAAGTCAATTTGGGTAAAAACCTTATTTTCTTCATCACTAATTTTATCAAGTAATTCAGGAGTGGACGTAAGGTTTACCTTAAATACCTTTACATCAACAGATTCTCCACTCATTTCTTGAACAAAGTTTGCAGCTTTTTCTGCTGCGGTTTTTCCTAAATTTTCAATAGATTCAAGATTTTTAGTACTATACGTCGCCGTTTTAAGAAGCATTTTTTCCCCGCCAAATTCTTCTTCCAAAATACCTTTTAAAATCACGTCCCATTCTTCTTTAGAAAGGTTCATACTATTCCTCGATTAAGGAAATAATTTATTGAACTGTTCAAGAACTTTTGGTGCTTGGAATGGTTTTACAATATATCCATCTGCCCCTGCATTTACTGCATCAATCATTTTTTGCTCTTGGTCAACCGAAGTACACATTACTACCTTTATATTTGGAAATTTTTCTTTGATTGTTTTTGTAGCACTTATTCCATCAATTTCAGGCATTACAATATCCATACTTATTAAATCAGGCTGTAATTCTTCTACCTTTTGAATTGCTTCTTTTCCATTTCCAGCCTCAGCTACAACGATGTATTTATTAGTTGGGGAGAGAATTCTCTTTAATATGTTTCTCATGAATGCAGAATCATCAACCACTAACACTTTTACAATATTAGCCATTATGTACACCTCGATAAATAAAAATAAACTAAATTTATGTATGATATACTAGTATTTTAAGATTTTATGTAGGTAATCCATTTAAAAGTTTGTAATAATAAAGTTTGTAACGGCACGACCTTTTTCTGTTAGGTCAGTTTCTTTCCTTATCCTGATAAGATCTAAATAACCTTGGTCAATTAATTTTTCAAGGATTTTTTCAACATCATCAATACCCATTCCCATCATGCTTGGAAGTTCAAGGGAAGTAATTCCTGTATATATTGCAGCCAAAACTTCCTGTTCTTCAGGAGCCAATTTTTCGACTTCAGTTTTAAGTTTGTCACCACTCCAACTTTCAACTGCAATTTCGGAATCAAATTCATCTTCAGATTTTGGGAGAAGGTTTTTAACTGTATTATGATACTTCGTTAGTTTGGAAATATATCTTAAAAGATATAGCATTTTTATTGATTGGAGGTAGATGTAAGAATTTACTGTTTCAGAACCTCTTAACTGCTTTATTTCTAAAACTTCCTGTTCTTCTTCGCCAACTTTTTTCTTCTCAATACTTACAGATTCGATATTTGTGAATAAATCGTAAACTTTTGGCTTATCGCCTGAAGTTACTGCAGCTGCAAGAACAAGGTCTTCAATAACTGATACCCCTTTTCTTACTGGTTTTTTAGCAAAAACAAGATTTCCGTCCTGCCAGTTTGAATTAACATCAACAGAACCTCCAACAATTCTAGCATATTGTAGTTTAATATCTTTTTTATTCAAGATTTGCTGGAAGAACTTTTTTAAAAATGCGTTTATAGTAGGTTCTCCGTAAATTGAAGCTTCAGGTGCAAATCCAATTGCAAATTTGTCTTCATCTTTTGGTTTTGCCCGAATGGCACTATATACTGAAACATCTTCAAGCGTATTTTTTGCAATTTCAAGGGCCTTTCTAGGTAATTCAAAGCCAATATCTTCAATATCTTTAAAATCTATTTCAAAGGATTTATTATCAAAATTAAAATCGATTGAATCTTCGTATAATATTATCTGAAGTTTTCTCCATTTAGTAAATGGATCTCTCAACGTATATGGGGTTACAATAATTCCTTTACCATTAAATGTTGCTATCTGCTTAGATTTTGCCACATTAACACCTTTTAATTAAATTAGTATATATTATTGCTACAGTAGTTTAAATCTTTTGTTTTTATTTTTTAATTTTTAGATTAAAAGTACAAAATAGTAAAAAACTATAATGCTACAAAAATATCAAAGTTTAAATTAATATCATTCATATATAATTTAAAAATAAATTAAAAAAATGATTTTAAGGCTAAATTAAAAATAAATTAAAACTAAAGGTATATTATGATATCAGTTGCAACATTAGAATGTTTTACCCACGGAAAAATTGGAATTAAAATCCATAAGATGGCTTGCGGATATAAAGAACTTCAAAATGACTTTGGATACGACATTATACGGGGAAACGTGTTGGTAACTGCATCAATGTTTTTACCATCAAAAGAAAGTATTGAATCGCTTTTAAACATGAAATTACCAAAATCTGACCACGAATTTAAATATTCAAAAGCTTACAATGAAGAAAACGATTTAAAAGTAGCTGAATATATTTCAAAAGCGTTAAAGGAAAAATTAAAATGTAATATTGCAATTTCAACTACAGCAGGAGTTGGAAAAGGCGCAATTTCAATATTAACTGATAAAAATAGCTATTTATTTACTTCGGACATTTATGGAAACCTTATAAAAGGCGAAAATATATTGAAACGACAAGAAAATGCAGTAAATAAGGCTTTTGAGGCATTTATAAAAATATTAAATGAAGAATATAATATAAAGGAGTGATAAATTGATAGATTCTAAAACAGTACTTCTTGGACTTATTGGCCATCCTGTTGAGCATTCTTTTTCACCAATTATGCACAATGCTGCAATAAATGACTTAAAAATAAATTATGTGTATTTAGGATTTGATATTTCAAATGAAAATTTAAAAAATGTTGTAAATTCTGCAAAAACACTCAGTATTTTGGGTTTTAATGTTACAATTCCGTATAAGGTAGAAATAATGAAGTACCTTGACAAAATCGATGATACTGCAAAGTTTATTGGTGCTGTAAATACTGTAAAAATTGAAAATGGGGAGGCTGTTGGGTATAATACGGATGGAATTGGTGCAAAAAAATCCCTTGAAGAAGAAATTGGCAAATTTAATAATAAAAATATATTAATGATTGGCTCAGGCGGTTCTTCAAGATCAATTTCTTTTGAACTTGCAAAAGAGAATGAAATAACGATA
The DNA here is from genome assembly GCF_000017165.1 of Methanococcus vannielii SB. NCBI lineage: Archaea > Methanobacteriati > Methanobacteriota > Methanococci > Methanococcales > Methanococcaceae > Methanococcus > Methanococcus vannielii. The sequence continues at coordinate 297,021 of NC_009634.1, read as the reverse complement.
ATAAATAGAAATATAAAAAATGCAAAAGAATTGTCATTTGAAATTTCTAAGAATTTAGCTACTAAGGAGTATGGTGAAAAATACCTAAAATACGGCGATTTATCAACAGATATTTCAAAATTCGATATTATTATAAACACAACTCCAGTTGGAATGTACCCTGATGTTAATTCAAAGCCTGTAATTCCATTAAAAAATGCAAAAAATGATGCTATTATCATGGATATAATTTATAATCCTTTTGAACCAGTTTTTTTAAAAGAAGCTAAAAAATATGGTTTAAAGACGTTAAATGGCCTTGGAATGCTTATTTACCAAGGTGCAGTTTCTTTTGAGATATGGACAGGATTTAAACCAGATACTAACGTAATGAAAAACAGCATTGTTAATTTACTTAAAAGTTAATTCATAAATAATATAAATTTATAAATAAATAAAATTTTAGATTTTAAATTTAAAAAAATAGTTTTGGGAAAAGAACATGATAAAAGAAAGAGTTAAAATGGAAGTAATTGGTTTAGAAATTCCAATAATTACCGGGGATGAAGAATATAGTCTTGCAGAATTGATTTCAAAATATCCTTTGTTTGATAACGATATTATTGTTATTGCAGAAACTGTTGTATCAAAAAAAGAAAAAAATGTGATAGATAAAAGCGATATTATAATATCCGAAAATGCAATTCAGCTCTCTAAAAAATTAGGAAAAGACCCTGAAGTAGTTCAGGTGATTTTAGATGAATCAAATGAAATTGTAAAGTTAGGCCCTAATTTTATAGTTACCGAAACTAAACACGGTTTCGTATGTGCAAACAGCGGCGTTGACGAAAGTAACACTTCAAAAGGGATAAAACCCCTACCAAAAAATCCGGATAAAAGTTCTGATGAAATAAGGGTTGAAATTGAAAAAATAACTGGTAAAAAGGTTGGAGTAATTATTAATGACAGCATGGGGAGACCATTTAGGAAAGGTTCTTGCGGTGTTGCAATAGGAGTTAGCGGAGTTACTGCCCTATGGGATAGACGGGGGGAAAAAGATTTATTTGAAAGAACATTAAAAACAACCGAAGTTGGGATTTCAGACGAACTTGCAGCTGCAGCATCTGTTGTAATGGGACAATCAAATGAAGGAATCCCCCTTGTAATTATAAGAAATGCACCAGTACCTTTTAATGGCGGGACAGGTAAAGACTTAGTTCGAAAAAAAGAAGAAGACGTTTTTAGAAATTTATAATTTAAATCTATTTTTTTAAAATAAATCTAATTAAGTAGTTAAGTAACTAACTACTTAATTAACTAATTAAAGGGGCCGCTATAATAACTGAAATTAAAAGTATCATTCTTGATATTTCCGCAGTAGCTCCAAGAATATCTCCTGTAACACAATTTAATTGATTGTTACATTTCCATGCAAAAAACATTCCGACAAATACTGCTAAAATTGAACATAAAGCGCCTAGCTTTGGAATATTTAGTAATAATGAAACAGAAAGTGAAAGTAAAAGTCCAGTTAACAAGTGGGATTCATTTGTCCGTTTAACAAAAAACCTGCCTGTACCCTCAGTTGAAGGAATTCCACAGCATGCACAAGAAAGTAATCCAAGCCGTGAACATGTTTCAATAATAATAATGTACTTTACAAAAATAATTATTCCATTAGTTTCAAATAAATAGGAAATTGAAAATAAAGATACTAATTCAACAAAAAAAACAAATATAAATCCGCCAATTCCAATATATACGTCTTTCATAACTTCTAATTTTTTTCGAGCATTTCCCTGAACCATCCAAGAATCCCCATAATCTGCAAGGCCGTCAATATGGTGAAATCCCTGTACATAAAGTAAAGTAAATAAGACAATAGTTCCTAAAATGTTTCCGGATGTAATTCCAAGAGTACTCATTAAAATTGCGACAAGTGCCCCAAAAAGAGAGATTAATGTCCCAACTAATGGCATTAACATGAAATATTTCGCAATACCTTCAAAATCGCTTTTAGAATTCCCAGCAGGTATTCGAGTCATGAATAATATAAGACCTTTTATTTCATCAATCATGCTTAAATCATCTTTTTTATAACGTTTGAAAGTTCAGAAATATTTTTTATTGTATAGTCGCTAGTTTCATCACAAACACTTGAATATTTCCCCTGTAATATACGTACTGTCCTTATTCCAACAGATTTTGCAGGAATTATATCCCTATCCACCCTATCGCCAACATAAACTACTTCTTCAGGATTTAGTTTAAGCTTTTTTAGACCATAGTTAAAAAATTCAGTGTTTGGTTTTCCAAGACCAAATTCTTCAGAAGTTACAACTTCATCAAAAAGCGGGTGTATTCCTAGTCTTATTAGTTTTTCCCACTGTTTTATAGTTACCCCATCTGTTAGAATACCTAATTTTAAACCCATAGTTCTTAAATCTACAAGTGTCTTGATTGTATCCGAATAAGGCCTTAAAAGTGCAAATTTAACGTTGTGATATGTTATTATGCCCATTGTAATTATTTTTGGGTCGTGTACGCCCATTATATCCTTCACTAAATCATTAAAATGCATTCCATAGTTAGAACCTTTCTGGTCAATGATTTTATTTAAAACTTTTTGAGCATTTTCTTCCGTTGAATCAAGACCTGCATCGATCATGGCCCTTAAAGCTTCTTTTCTTGCACGGTTTGCAAAGCTAGATGAATTATAAAGTGTATCATCGAGATCAAATAAAACCCCTCTAATCATGGTTTCACCAAAATTAAGTAATAGCACGTTTAACTTTATCTTCAACCATTTTAAATATTCCTACAAAGTCTTCGTCTTCCCCAACTGGAATTACAATTAAGCCCAAATTTTTATGCCTTTCTATCCATTCATCGTCATATGCCGGTACATCTATTTTTATTGGTTCGTTTGTTGGATTTCCAACTACAACGTTTCTGTGCGGGAACTTCTTAACGCCATCATCTAAATATATTTCTACAGTTTCCCTGATGTATCCACCAAGCGACATTGTTAATTTTGGAAGTAGTACCATTTTTGGCAATGTATCACCTTTTTTTCATAAGATATTATAAGAACTAATTAATATATGAGTTATGTTATTTCAAAGAAAATTTAAGAAAATTATTGTAGTTTTAATATATTTAAGTTTAATTTACATTTTAATTTTTATTACTTTTTTTATTGGTCCACCGCCAATCTCCAGATACCCATTCTTCATTTTTACCATGAATTTTGGCGTAATTTTTTAAAAAATCCTCCCAGCGATCCCATGTTTTAGGATAACCCTGCTTTACAAGTTCAATTTCCCCAATTTCCATTGCAGGACACATGAAACACCCAACCCTATCAAAACATTCAGTATATAATACATTGTATGGTGCTTTATTTTTAAATAAATATATCCAAACATGCATCGCTGACCAATTTAAAATTGGAGAAGATAGCATTTGTTTTTCTATTGTTGGACTATTCCATATTCTCGGTTTTTTTGAACGGCTAAATGATTCGTATTTCCTAATTCCTACGAAAGTTAAACATCCTTTTTCATATTTTTTATCGATAAGTTTTCCAAGGGGGCCAACTTTACAAATTTCACTGCACCAGCGGTTATCCCTACCCGGCGGGCCGTATTCTTCAACTTTTTCCCAAAATTGCCCTGATTCAGTTTTTAAAATATTTAAACCATACAATTTATCGACTAAATCAACGTTTTCAAGTGTTTCATCAAATTCAAGTCCGGTATCATTAAATAAAACGTCAAATTCAACTGGTTCTTCTGGATTTCTAAATGCAGTTATCGCAAGAAGTAAAACTGTAAGACTATCTTTTCCACCAGAATAGGCAACTGAAATTGGACGTTCTATTCTTTTAGCAGTATTTTTCATAAATCCAACGGAATTACTTTCAAATCTAGTAATTGCATCCTCATTTGCTTGAATCATCAAACCAATAGATTCTTCAAAAGTTCCTGTCTTTAAAAGTATTTCAGAAGTTTTTGGTAATTCTGCTTTCCTAACTTTAGCAACCATTCCCTTTTCAGAACTTATAATTTCTGAATAATCCATTCTAGCCCTACCGACACCTAGTACATCGTTTTCAGAAAAATTAAAATTTAATTGTTCATCATTTTCAATTAATATCAATATGTCATCATCTATTTTTATATCCTCACTTACGTAGGATACTCCAGGCCTTAAAACTGATGCTCCACTTTCTAAAATGTACTTTGGAACGTCTTTTTTTACAGTTAGTATTTTTTTAGTGCACCCTGCATTAATTAGTCTTCTTGCACCTTCAATTGTTGGAATTATTTTCCAATCATGCTTTTTTTCATTAAAATTCAATAATCCAATTATTTGGCCATCCAATATAATTTCTTGGAAGTATTCTACTCCAGGAGCCTTATTTAAAAGAACTAGCTTATCTTTAAAAATATTTTCTTCAAGTCCAAACTGCATTTTTAGGGTTTTAGTTATAAGTTCTATATCTTTTTTAAAAGCCGGCCTAGCATCTCCAGGGGGAGTTACTTTAACTTCAAAAGTTTCTAAATTACAAATTCCACACGTTTTATCAAGTACTGGAACATTGCAGTTTTTGCACCATTTTAAATGTATTTTTCCTAAAACTGTTTTCAAAATTACCACCGTAAAAATATGAAAATTGCATATATCAAAATCCTATAACCTTTATAATATATTTTTCAAGTTAAATTACCATTTTTAGCCCGACTATAAATAGTATACCTGCAAAAAACCTTTTTAAAGATTTAGCATCAAGCCTATTTGAAAGTTCTGCACCGTATTTTGAAAATATTATGCTAGAAATTGAAATTGAAATTAAAGAAGAGATTGAAACATACCCTACAAAGTTTAAATATTTATAGCTATCTAAAATTTCAACTGGGCTTGAAAGGTAACCTAAAAAACCACCTAATGAAACTATTGACATCATTCCAAGAGAAGTGCCCACACTCTTTTTAATTGGAAGCTTTAAACATAGCGTTAATACTGGAACTGCAATAGTTCCACCGCCAATTCCAAATACACTTGATAAGACCCCCATTATAATTCCAAAAGCCAAAATTAAAGGATACTTAGTTGTATCACACTTTAATTCTTGTGTTATATCCAGTTCATTTTCAGGCGTTACTGTATTTAATGCCATATTTAAAGATAAAATAATTAAAATAATTCCAAAAAGCATTTTATGAAGTCCGCCATCAAGATAATTTGTAACTATATGTACCCCAACAATAGTTCCAAATAATCCCGAAATTCCAAGAAGAAGCGAGTAATTAAATATAATATTTTTGAGTTTATGGTGTTCATATGCACTTTTTAAAGAAGTTACAAAAATTACAGAAAGGCTTGTTCCAACTGCAAATGCTATTGAATTATCTTCAGAAATTCCAAGACTTTGAAAAATATAGGTGAGTATTGGAACCATTAAAAAACCGCCACCGAGGCCCAATCCGCCAGTAATAAGCCCTATAATTGCACCAAGAATGGTCAAAAAGATATAAATTAAGATAACTTCCATACTAACACTAAACTCATACTTTTAATTCTTTATTGCACCATCGCCTTACAATTTCTTTTAAAATATCGTAAGAACTGTGAAATTGACAGTTTACATATTCTTCAACTTTTATAATTTCCGGCTTAAGCCCATGATTTAATAACTGCCTTTTCAATTCATTAATCTGGTAAGTGGTTTGATCAGGCCCTATAATAATTATATCGGGGTTAATATTTATAATAGGTTCTAATTTATCATTTAAACTTCCTAATACGGCCCTATCAACAGGCTTTAATGCTTCAATCATGATTTTCCTCTGTTCTTCGGGAATTACTGGTCGTCTACCTTTTATTTTTTTAACCGTTTCATCTCTTGCAATTATTACTATCAGTTCATCTGCATGCTTTTTTGCAAAGTTTAACGTGTTAAAATGCCCCGGATGCAAAAGGTCAAATGTACCTGCTGTTACAGCTATTTTTTTCCTATCCATTATATCACTTTATAGTTATTGGCTATTTTAAGTTTATAATACTATCTTCTCCAGTTCTAACCCTAAAAATTGCATCAAATGTCCCAACAATTATTGGGCCTAGTGCAAAACCTGTTATTCCAAGAGCTAACGGCCCCATTAAAAATGCAATTAATAAAAGTGCAGGGTGTATATCACTTTCATTACTTACGATACTTGGACGAATTACAAAATCAGGGGCTAGTGATAAAAATAATACTCCAAAACCAAAAAGTAAAAGTGCTTTTAAGTACATTCCTGTTGCGATATAGAATAAACAAAGGGGCATGTAAATTGTCCAGCCTCCAACAACGGGTAAAAGTGTCAAAATTCCACTAAGTGCACCAAGCGTAACTGGGTTTGGAAGCCCCATTGCCCAAAAGCCAATAATTGAAATAATCCCAACGGTAAATGATGTTAAAGCATTTCCAACAAATAAATTTTTGTATGCCTCATGTAAGTTTTCCATAAATAATTCTGTCTGAGGCGCATAAACATCCGGAACGTGTGGCATTATCGCACCTTTAAAATTATGGCCATCTTTTAAGAAATAGTAAGTTAAAAATACAGTGATTAATATTTTTATAAACAATAAAGGAAGCCTATATAGCTGTGATGCCATCATATTTATTGTCGGCCTTAAAAAAATCCATAATTCTGAAATTACTGGAGTTAAGTCCTTTTTTGCAATATTTTGTAATCCAAGATATGTTAAAAAGTTAGTAACGTTTTCAATTATTTCTAAAAAATTTAAAGTATTTAAAAAATTGATTACGTCTGAAATAATAAATAATAGTAAAAATATCGCAGGAATTGTTATAATGAGTATACATATTAGTGCCCCAAGTGTTCTACCTGTAAATTTTCGTATGGCATCATAAAACGGCTTTGACATGTATGAAAAAGCGCATGCAAAAGCAAGAGTATCTAAAAAAGGCCATGCTGTAAAAATAACTGCTAAAAAAGTAATAAAAACAAAAATTCGCATTATAAATCGATACTCGTTATCTTTCATAACATCCCTATAAGACATTTTAAATAGACATTTTAAATAATATAGTACTACCGCCATATAAATAATCAGTAAATAATCGTATTGAGGGAATAGTATATGAACATTTTGATTGATGCAAAGGAACAAAATTATTCTATAATTGAAGGAGAGTACTTCCCACTTTCATTTGGTATGATGATGCATGAAACACATGAAACGTGGAAATATAATCCTTTTGACGAAAAAAATCTTTTCTGTTTTGGCAGAGGAATTTTACCCGTAATTGGCGGCCATAGGCTAATATTTTCATTTAGATCACCACTTTGGGATGGATTCCATTTTTCGGCAATGGGTGGAGCAGGATATACATTTAAAGATACAGGAGTTTCAAACGTTGCAATTACTGGAAAATGTAGTATCCCAAGTTTAATCGTTATAAACGGGGAAGAAGAAAATTTAAAAGTAGATTTTATCCCATTTAACGATAAAATTGAAAGTATTTACGAATTTAATGAAAAAATTATTGATAAATTCAAAGAAAAAAATTACCGTGCATTTTTAGTTGGCCCTGCTTCAAAAACAACAAATATGGGTGCAATATACTCACACACTATTAAAAATGGAAAAGCAGTTGAAGGTTCAGAAGACTGGGCTGCAAGAGGCGGAGGTGGTTCCGTACTATTTCAAGCCCATAATATAGTAGGCGTTGTTTTTTTCGGTAAAAAAAGGCCTGAAAAAGATTTAAGACATATTGTAGAAGAACACTTTAAAAAACCATATACTAAAGTAGTTTTAGAAAATACTGAAAAATATAGATATAGTGAAGAAAAAAAAACAGGCGGAACTTTTGGAAATAATTATCATATTACAATGGAGCTAACTCCAATTTTTAACTGGAGAATGCCATTTATTGATAAAAATAAACGATTTAAATTGCACAGAAAAATATTAAAGCATTTTGTGAAAAATTTCGATATTGAAGCAATTGAAACTAAAAACTGGACAAATTGTGGAGAACCCTGCCCAACAGTCTGTAAAAAACATAGAAATGGATTACACGTGGATTACGAACCTTATGAAGCAAACGGGCCATTGCTTGGAATTTTCGATATTTACGCCGCTGATAAAGTTGTAAATATGGTGGATACCATTGGAATTGATGCAATTGAATTTGGAAACCTTTGTTCATGGGTATTTGAACTTTTAGATAATGGAATGTTAAAACCCGAAGAAGTTGGAATTGAAAAGCCAGTTTTTGATATTGAAAGCTTTGAAAATGACGAAGATATCTTAAAAAATTCAGAGCATAATGCGAAACAGGCCGTAGCTTTTGCAAAAATTGTTGCATTCAATGAAAATGAATTTGGAAACCTTTGTTCCCGTGGAGTTAGGCGAGCATCAAAAGTACTAAATGAAAAATATCCTGAAAGGATAAAAGATAGAAAGTTTGAAGACTTTGGAGTATATGATTCTTTTGGAAAAGAAGGGCAGATTTCGCCAACAATGTATTGGGCAATTGGGAACTTTATGCCGTATTTAATACAGGGAAAGTACTTAACACACTACCAATGCGGAGTATTTTTAGAACCTGAAGAATTGGCCAAATTAAGTGTTAAAAATACTCTTGAAGAAATAATGCTTGAAAATCTTGGAATATGTAGATTCCATAGAAAATGGATTACTCCAATAATTGACAAACTTTTAAAGGAAGTAAGTGATATTGACATATTTTTTGAAAGTAAAAAATTATTAAAAGATATATCAAAATACGATTCAAATATTGGTTATCCTACAATGGAAAGTAAACGTGTAGAAGAGCTAATAATTTCGGGTGCTAATGAATTTGAAAATGAAAAATGGTCAAAAGAATTTGAAAAAGGAAACTTCAATGAGTATATTAAACGAGTCGTAAAAAAATATGAAGAGTTACTTGAAATAGATTGGAAAATTAAATAGTTTTAAAACTCCTGAAAATAATATTAATATTATTTTTTTATTTATTTTTAAGAAAATACTAAAAAATGAAAAGTTGTTTTATCCATCAATTTTTTTCTTAAGCATTTCCACAACAGTTCCAGGTTCTGCCCTACCTTTTGTAAGCTTCATTACTTGTCCAACAACGGAGTTTAAAGCCCGTATATTTCCAGATTTATAGTCTTCAATAGCTTTTTCACTATTTTTTATTGCTTCTTCACATGCTTGGTCAAGTTCGCTTACATCTTCAATAACAGTTAAACCAAGCTCCGTTATTAATTCTTTTGGAGTTTTTTCGCCTTTTTGATCCACCATGTGCTCAATAACTGTTTTTCCAATTTTTTGACTGATTGTCCTGTCTTTTATTGAATTAATAAGTTCAATTATATGTTCTGGTTTTAAATTACTTTCAAAGAAGTCAATTTTATTGTAAACTAAAACTCTCTTTAATTCATTTCTAACCCACGTTACTGCAAGTGAAATACCTGTTTCATCACTTCCAACGTCTTTAATTACTCTTTCAAAAACATCTGCCAAATCAAGGTCAGATACCAATACTTTTGAATCATCTTCTTTTATCCCATACTGTTCAACAAATCTTTTTTCTTTTGAAATAGGTGTTTCAGGCATTTCTGATTCTACCCTTTCAATCCAAGAATTATCTAAAACTATTGGCTGTAAATCAGGATCAGGAATATATCTATAATCATCCGCAGTCTCCTTACTTCTCATGGATTTTGTAATCATTTGGCTTTCCATAAATGCCCTTGTTTCCATTTTAATTTCGCCACCACGCCTTAAAATATTTTTTTGCCGGATGATTTCGTATTTCAAAACCTTGTAAACTCCCTTTATAGAATTTACGTTTTTAACTTCAACACGTTTTCCTTGAATTCCGTTATAATTAATTGAAATGTTTGTATCGGCCCTCATGGTACCTTCGCCCCTTAAATTGCCGATATATCTAAAAAGCCTCATTAATTGCCTTAAAAACTCCCTTGCTTCTTCAGGGCTTTTCATATCTGGGTCAGTTACAATTTCAATTAGTGGAGTTCCGCTTCGGTTATAATCCACTGTTCCTAAATCCGGCTTATATTGCCCAGGGTCTTCTTCAAGGTGAACTTCGGTAATTCCAACGCCTAAAAAATTTCCTTTTTCCCCTATTGGAACTGAAGTCCTTTGATACCCACTAGGTAAATCTGGATAATTATAGTGCTTTCTTTGGAAATATATATCTTTATCAGTTATCATTTCACAGTTTAGCATTTTTGCAACCATTATTGCAATATCAAACGCTTTTTTATTTGGAGGCATTGGCTTTGCGCCAGGGTGTCCAATACATACCGGACAGATATTCGTGTTTGGGAAAACATCTTTATAGTTTGTTGGACATTTACAAAACAACTTTGAATTCGTGTCAACTTGAACGTGAATTTCAAGACCGCATTTCATGGATAAGTCGTCGCTCATATTATTCACCTAAATTTAACCTTAAAATAAATTAAAATCATATATAGCAAAAATTAAGCATCAATAATGATTAAATAACTACATCCTACTTTCTTTTTAAATTTAACTATAAAAGGTTTTTTAAAATTTTTAAAATTAAACAAATTTAAACAAATTTAAATCAGTTGTTTTATTAAATTTAAAAGTTATTTTAAAAAGTTATTTAAAAATTATTTTAAACTTTTATATTCTAAAGTATTCGTTCAATAGGTAAAACTAAAATATCCCTTGCTCCAAGTTTTTCAAGGTTTGAAACGGTTTCAAAAACTTTATTTTCATCAATTACTGCATTTATTGCAAACATGTCATTGTTTGATAAGATTTCTGAAACTGTCGGGCCCCCCATTCCAGGAATAATTGCCGTTATTTCTGAAACCTTGCTTTTTGGTGCATTCATCATAACCAAACGCTTTGTTTGGGCATAAAGTACGCTTTTTATCCCGCTTACTATTTGGTCTATTTTTACACGTTTTAAATGGTCGTCCATGCTTTTTTTATTTGCAACAAGCCTCGTTGTTGATGAAACCACGTTATCTACTTCTTTTAGACGGTTAAGTTTAAGTGTTGTTCCAGTTGAAGTTAAATCGCATATAAGGTCGGATACACCAATAAAAGGCGCTATTTCAGTAGCCCCGCTAAGTTCAATTATTTCTAAATCAAGCCCTTTACTTTCTAAATACCGTTTAGTAAGGCCTGGAAACTCTGTTGCAATTTTCATTTTATTGGTAATATCATCTATCGAATTTACTGGCGAATTTTCAGGAGCTGCAATTACAAGTCTTGCATTTCCAAACTTAAAATCTAAAAGCATTTCTAATTCATCTTCTGTTCCACGTTCTAACATTAAATCATAGCCCGTAACGCCAACATCTGCAACCCCATCCCTAACAAATTCAGGGATATCTTTAGCCCTTGCAAACATTACTTTAATTTCTTCATCAACTGTTTTTGCAAAGAGACTTCTACCGTGAACGCTTATTTTTAATCCAGCTTTTTCTAAAATCTCATTTACGGGTTTTGAAATTCTCCCCTTATTTGGTAATGCAAGTAAAATCAAAATAACCACCTGTAACTTATGAGCATATTTAGAATAAATATAATCATTAACCATAAATATGTTTTGAATATATTAGTTAAGGTATGATATTTAAAAACCCATAATTTTTAAAAATCTAGATTTTCTGAAAACATATATATAATATGATGGTTTAATTTATTTCAAAACAGATTTAAAAGGGGGAACAATGCATAAGGAACAGCTAATGGAACTCCACCAATTCTTTGTACACGTCTTTAGAGAAACGGTCCCCGACATAATGGGCTGTGAATACTTAAAAACCTACGAAGAATTAGACGTAAAACCCCACCATATACACAAGTTAAAAACTGAACAAAGAGCTGCTATTTTTTTACTTGCTGCGTGTATTGCAGAGGGACTCTCTGAAAGAGATGATTCTATTCCTGAAAACCTTTCAAAAAGATTATCAGATAATGCATTAAAATATTTACACTTAGAAAGCGATTCGGATTTAGACGATAACCAAAATCTAAAGAAGGTTAAAAATTCCCTTACTGTCCAGTATAAAGGCCAAATCAAACATACGGTTTAATTGATTAAGTAGTGTTTATTTTTTTAGTATTTTTTTATTTTTAACATAAGGTGGATATTTTGAAAGAAATACTTGAAAATTCTATGGGTATACAAAAAGTACTAAACGAAGTTTTAACTGATATCTCTCCAACAGATTCAGAAAAAGAAGAATTAACGTTATTTTCTAATGCAGTACTACATAAATTAAAAAGTATTTCTGAATATCCCATCTTAGATATAATACAAGTTGGTTCTACAGCAAGAAATGCTAATTTAAAAAATGACCATGATATTGATATTTTTTTAAGATTTGAAAGAAATACTGAGCGAGAAACCCTAAAAGAAGTAGGTTTACGGGTTGGAAAAGAAGTAATTGATTATTTTGGCGGAATATCTTGGTTAGAATATGCTGAACATCCATATATATCTGGAAAAATTGGAAAATTTTCATTAGATATTGTTCCATGCTATAAAATCGAAAACTGTGAAAAAATAATATCTGCCGTAGATAGAACGCCACTACATAATGAATTTTTAGTGTTGGCTAGTTTAAAAACAGACATTTCAAATGAAGTCCGTCTTTTAAAAAAATTTTTAAAAGGACTTTCAATATATGGTTCAGACCTAAAAACTGCCGGTTTTTCAGGATATTTATGCGAACTTTTAATATTAAAATATGGGAGTTTTTTAAATTTACTAAACGATGTAAAAACTTGGAAACTTAAAAAAGTAATAGTTTTAGATGAAATTTACGAAATGTATGGTTTAAAAAATGACCATAAATTTTTAGAATTTAATGATTCACTTATTGTTTATGACCCTGTAGATTTAAATAGAAACGTTGCCGCTGCATTAAGCCTTGAAAACTATTGTAAATTCATATTTTATTCTAAAATGTTTTTAATGAACCCAAATAAAGAATTTTTTTATAATTTTGAAAAAAAAACCATTAATAAATTAAATGAAAGAAGTCACGGGTATTTTTTAACTATTGAAATAAAACGTCCAGAAAACGTTGTTGAAGATATAGTTTATCCTCAAATGGAAAAATTACAAAAAAGTATTAATAAGCTTATTAAAGAACATGATTTTGATTATTTAAGATATACCAATTTTGCAGATGAAAAAGTCTGCTATCTTTCATGGGAGTTTTTAGTACACGAATTACCTGATGTAAAATTAAGGGTGGGCCCCCCAGTTAGCAGTTCTTTTGGAGTTTTAAATTTTATAAAAAATAACGAAAAATATTTTGTTTCAGGGTGCAATGTTTGTGCATACAAAAACAGAAAATATAAAAATGTACAGATACTATTCAATAATATCGTAAATGGGAAATTAAAAGGTCAGATAACCTATCCAAAATATATCTGTCCTGAAAATGCATTAATTAATATTGGAACTTTTGTAGAAAGAATTTAAATTTAATTTGGGAAATCATGGACAGTAGTGTCTTGATACAGCAATGCAACGAATTTTTAGATGGGCTATCTAATTTTGGAGATAATTTTAAAAAACCATTTCTTGAAAAAGAAAATAGTGTAAACGAACTTCAAAAGAGTCTTGAATGTAATTTATGCATTTTAGAAAATTTAAGGGAAAAAATGGAGTTACAGGGCTTTGAAACGCCGTATATTGGTGTTGGGCAGATTAAAGGTGGAGAAGACGATGATATTTATGAAATAATTAACTATTCTTCGTATTTAAGAAGAATGGTAGATGAAAAAAAAGGTTCTCTTGAAAGGGCAAAATACGCAATAGTTTCACACAAAATTGCAATTGGAAATCTTTTAGATGAATTTGGAAATAAAGATATACTTCAAAATTTACCTTACAACGGTTCGTATAAAGAACACTTATCAAAAATACCCCCACTGTTTTTTAAATCATATAAAAACATTTTAAGTGCATTTGAATCAGAAGGATTTTCAAAGCTTCGTTCTTCAAAAATTAAGGGTTTAGAACATGCTTATCCTGAAAAAGGCGTAGTAAGTTCGATAACTCTGTCTTTAGTTATTATTGAAAATGGGAAAAGAAAATTTAAGCGTGTAAAAATTGAAGAAGAAGATTATGAAGGATATATAAAAAGGACGTATGGGGACGCCATAATTACTTCAGTAAAAAAGAACTATTCAAAAAATAAGCTACTAAATGACCAATATGTTAAAAAAACACTTACTTTAGCTTATTTTACAACGTATTTGCCGGAAATAAAGGAAAAAATCAATTTAGAAGTAAAAGAGTCGCTTTCAAAAGAAGAACGGTGCTTAATTAAAAAATACAGTAACATTTGCGAAAATTTTGAAAATGATGTTTATGAAGGCGGAATTATTGATGTTAGGGCACTTGAAGAAACGAAACTAAAAAAAATGAATATAAAAACAGATTTAGAGGAAAAAGGACTGTATAAAAATGGAAAATTATTAGAAAATTTAAAAAAATCACTTGAAATACAAAATAGGATTTTTGAATCGATTTCCGTTGAAATTCCGATAAAAAAGATTTCAAAAGATCTTTTTATGTACTATCTTTTAAAGTCGCCTGACGAAAGAAGTCGTTCCCATATGTTTTCATCAATACTTGTAACTCCTTCAACTTCCCAATTGAAATGGCTTGATATTGAAGAAATTGAGCCAAAAAAAATACTTGATTTAAAGTTTATGTTTGAAAAAGAGCTTCCAAAGTATGAAATATCGTTAAAAAATATAGGTGGAGTTTCTATATACTTATTATATGGTATGGAAAAAGCTTTAGAGTACGGTTTTGAAAAAACAGGAATTGAAGATATTTTAAAATTAATTGCTGTAATTGAAGACATTAAAGAAAATTTAAAAGGAAAAATAGACTTAAAAGTTCTTGAAAAGTATTGTAAAATTAAAAAAGAAAAAACGAAAAGCTTTTTAAATGCCCTTGGAAAACTTTAAGAGACTTTGAAAAAATGATAAATCCAATTTATTTAATTATTGCAGACCTTTTAGATAGATACATTGGAGAGCCTCCTGAAAAACTCCATCCTGTTGTTTTTATCGGGAATTTCGTTAAGTTTTTAGAAAAAGTGTTTCCATCAACGCATTCAGTTGAAAAGCTTAAAGATTTAGTTTTTGGATTTATTACGGTATTTTTAACGGTTTTTACCGTATTTTTAATATTTTTTACGCTGGAATTAATTTTAAATTTAATTTCAAATTATTATATTAAATTATTTTCCTATTCTTTAATTCTCTCATTTTCTATTGGCCATAAATCACTTTTAGAATTTTCAAAAGCCCCAATAAAGTACATAATGTCTGGGGATATTAAAAGCGCTAGAAAGTCAGTTCAGCATATCGTAAGTAGGGATACATCAACTTTAGATGAAAAGCACGTAATTTCAGCAGCAGTTGAAAGCTCTTCAGAAAATATTACGGACAGTATAATTGCACCATTAATTTATGCTGCAATTTTTGGGCTTTCGGGTGCATTTATATACCGTGCAGTAAACACAATGGATGCAATGCTAGGTTATAAAAACGAAAAATATCGATATTACGGAAAAACTGCCGCCTATTTAGATGATATTTTAAATTTTATCCCTTCAAGAATTGCCGGAATTTTATTAATAATTTCTGCACCCTTTTACGGTGGAAAAATTGTTCCCGCCATCTATGGATATCTAAAAGAAGGTTTTAAAACACCATCTCCAAATTCGGGATACACAATGGCAGTAATTGCAAACTCGCTTTCAATGGAACTTGAAAAAATAGGTTGTTATAAACTTGGAAAAGGAGAAATTACTGTTTTAAAGGCAGTAAATTCACTAAAAGCAGTTGATTATTCGGTATTACTATTTTTAGTAATTTACATGGTCTTATACTTTAATCTAATATATTAATATAATACTCAATCGAATAATCTAAATTGTTTTAGAAATTTAAAAAAGTTTAATACGCATTTAAAAAAGTTTAAATTATCATTAAAAAAATACTTTTTAAAATCATGGGGCTTAAACATTTTAAAATATTTAAAATGTTCATTAAAATATTTACAAGAATTATTTTCCAATAACTCTTGTAATTTTATATCTATCCATTGCTTCGAAGTATTCTACTTCTGCACCACTTTCAATACCTTCTACATCTTCAGGCATTGGGATTTCCAATGTTTCAAATGATTCCATGTCCATTATTTGAACTTGGTCACCCATAAGTGCTAAAACTTGCCCTTTTCTTTTATCAATAAGGGGTATATCAATTCTTGAACCTGCTGGACCTACGTATTCTTTTTTAACGGGTTCGAAAATACCGACTGCAACCATTCTTACTTTTGCACCGCCGTGTTTTCCAGGTTTTGAGTGTGCAGTATCCATGACTCTACATGCAATACCATCAATAACTACGTACTGACCAACTTTAACCTGACCTAAATCTCCCGGTTTTGTTCCTGCCATTATATCACCATTTTAAACTTGTAGTGTTTTTTTGAGCATATGGCAAATATATTAGTGCCATATAACAATGTAGTCCTGAAAAAAGGCTTTTCAATAATATTGCTTACTAATATATAAAATTATATGGTATTTCATTAGATTAAGTATTTAAAATCAATTTAGCTTTTTAAAAATATATCAAGAACGGTTTATTACTATTTTAAAAAAGGGCGTATAAATGATTTGTAAAATCAGTATTTTGAAAGATAACCTCTTGGAGTAATCATTTTGCCGTTGATAATTTTTGTATTTGAATTTCCAACTATTAATGTAGTGCTCATATCAATATAATCCATATAATAGTCAAGATTTTCCAAAATGCCATTAATTGTAGTTATTTTATACTCTTGTTTGTCTCTTCCTGCATTTTTTACAATTCCAATAACATAATCAATATTCCTATCTTTTGAATAGTCTAAAATAATTTCAAGAGCACTTAAAAAAGGTTCTTTTCTTTTTTTACCTAACGGGTTATAAATTGCCAAAATCATATCGCTTTCAAATGCACAAATTATTCTCTTTAAAATTTTTTCTAAAGGAGTTAATAAATCGCTTAAACTAACAACCGAAAAATCATGGTTTAAGGGGGCCCCTAAAATTGCAGAACAAATACTTGCAGAGGTAATGCCACTTACAACGTTTATTTCAACTTTTTCAAAATTTTTTTCGTTTAATTCAAATGCTAACGATGCCAACCCGTAAATTGTTGCATCACCGTTTGAAACAAGAGCAACAGTTTTATTTTTAGCCTGATTTAATGCATATTCTACTCTTTCAACTTCTTTCGTCATTCCATTTACGTAAATTTCTTTTTGAAATCTTTCGATGTATTCTTTATACCCTTTATAGCATACGATCATATCCACAGAATTAAGAATATTTTCAGCTTCTTTTGTAAAAAACTCTTCGTTTCCAGGCCCAATTCCAATAACATACAACATATTATCACTTGTTCTCAAAAAAATAAATTTCATAAAACATTTCATAAAACAAGACAAAGTTAAATAAATAGTAAATTTAATAAATGGTAGCTTTGTCAGATAGTGCTGATATCGTCATCCCGAAAAAATAGCCTTTAAAGCAGTTAATCCAGTCAGCGGGGGTAACTGTCATCATACAGCTATACTGAAGTTATAAAATTATCAATATAGGCCACCATTGTTACCCAATATAAAATGAAATATGGTTTAACCCTTTATATATTTTTGTCAATTTGAAAATAATAACATCTAAATTAGAAGTACTAATGTTTTAAAAGCAATACTTAAATATTAGTTTAAGTACTGGTTTTAAAACTTCAACCAATAATTTATTAAGAATGATTATTTTATATTATCTTCATCAGAATGAGCTTTAACATGCCCAACATGTGCTAATACATCATGCAAATGTGAATCTAAATCATTTAAGTGGTCTTTAAGATCTTGTAACGCACTACTGCCGCAATCACAGCTTTCAAAGTCTTTAGACATGTGTTCTACATCGCAATGTATGTGTTCTAAATCTTTTTTCAAGTGTTCTATATCGTCTTTAAATAATCCTATAAAAATCGCCTCCTAAGGTCAATGTGGTTATTTTAGCATGCGTTACATTTTTTGAATGAAACACTATTAAACATCCTTAATTTTTTTAAGAATGCTTAAATATTTTAATTGTATTTAACATTTATATGCCTTTCTATTTTATACAAAACAACAGAACTAGTAAGAAATTTTTAAAGTTTCAGGACTTTTAATCACCCACTTTAAGTCAGTACTTTTTAGTAGACTTAACTTTTTAAAAAAGTGTTGCATATACTAAATTCTGCGTTTTAACTGATACAACGTAAATTAAAAGAAAATTTTTTTATTTTAGTATTTTAAAGTTTAAAAACCGTTCCAAATCCCCTTGAAACGTTTCTTCCAATGCCTAAATAATTGGGAATATCAAAATTAATGTAAAATTCCCCCTTAAACCCCGCCATTTCTTGATTTTTGAACTTTACGGGGATTTCTTTTAAATTTATCTTAATTTTCAATGTTTCTTTTATATCATATCCTAGTGATTTTGACATCGAAATAATGTTTCCGATTAAAATTCTTTTAAGAAGTTCTTCTCGATCTATTTCATCTAACTTTTTATAAATTTCTGCATTTTTCTTATTTAATGCCATCCAAGGTGTTTTAAATTGGTATTTTAAAATTTTGTCAATTGTGCCGAAATAAGCTTCTTTTGAAATTATTTCGGTTCTATCTAAGTTGTATTTTGTTTCTTCAATAGTTATTGAATTTTCAAACAGAATTCCTTTCTGTATTAATTCTTTTGAACCTTCATTTAAGCCAATTATAATTGGAATGTTATCGATTATTTTATACTGTATCAAAGGGTACTTGTATACGCTCTTTTCATTATCGTGGTTATGAACCAAAATACTTTCAGGATATTTATTTGCAAAATAACCTCTAATTTTTGAACCATACCTCATTGGGAGATTCAAATCATAATAATTAATTGATAAATAGCTTAATTTCATGATATCGCCTAAAAAAATATTTCGTTTTGTAGATTATCAAGTATGCCCTCTTCCACAGAGTAATTATCAATATTTAAATATTCTAACTCGAATTTATCTACTGATATTAGATTATTTTTTATTTTATCGTATTTTTGAGTATTTATCGAAATTCTATAATTATTTAACGCTCTAAACAAATTTTTAATTTCCAAATTAGAAAAATCTTTTGAATTTTCAAGTTTTTTTAATATTTCATCAGAATTATTGTCTGCATTTATAAAAATATCTTTTTTCCACTCTTCTTTTTTAATAAGTTCAAAATTATCCCTAAATGTTTTAAAATCTAATGATTTTATTGATTTTTGGACATTTTCACCTATTTCATTTAAAGAACGGTTTTGAACTTCCTTAAAATATTTATTATTAACTTCATAAAGTTCTTTTTCATTAATTTCAGTTTCTAAAAGAACGGATTTTGTGCAGTCTAATAAATGATGTGGATAGATATATCCACAGTAAGGCCTTTTTTTATCATCGATTATATTATAAATATAAACTTCAC
This sequence comes from Methanococcus vannielii SB, assembly GCF_000017165.1. Classification (NCBI taxonomy): domain Archaea; kingdom Methanobacteriati; phylum Methanobacteriota; class Methanococci; order Methanococcales; family Methanococcaceae; genus Methanococcus; species Methanococcus vannielii. The sequence continues at coordinate 277,412 of NC_009634.1, read as the reverse complement.
CTTTTTCCCCTAAACCATTTCTATTTGCCCTTCCAGCAGTTTGATTTATAGAATCAAGTGTGGAAAAATCCCTATATACGGTATCCATATCAATATCGATTCCTGCTTCTATAAGCTGTGTTGATACAACAACAGGTTTTTCACCACGTTTATTCATTTTTCTTATTTCATTTATTTTTTCGAGTCGTAATTTTGGATATATCTCTGTTGATAAATAAATACATTTTCGATTAGTTTCTTTCATTAAATACTGATAAACATCTTTTGCAGACTTTACAGTATTCATTACTATTAAAAAACTTTTATCTGAATTTTTAATTGTTTTTTCAAGTAAAATATCTTTATATTCATTTAAAGAAATATTTTTTGACGTATTATTTATTATTTTTATCCGGTTTAGACTTTTAAAGTATTTTTCATTATTTGGTATTAATTCATAAGTATCAAGAAGTATGGGCATTGTTGCAGTCATTAAAATTATATAAACATTATAATTTTTAGACAATATCTCTAAAAACTGCTTTATAAGGGGAAAATACTTTGTTTCAATTGCCTGAACTTCATCAAGAATAATAACTGAATTAGAAAGCGTATGAAACCGATGCATAACGGAATTTTTTCCAGATTTAAATATTGTATTGAAAAACTGTACAAACGTAGTTGTTACAACCTTACTCTGCCAGTTTTCAAAGCAAAATCTTGCATCATATTCTTTAAAATCACTATATTTTATTTCAGTCATAGAATGAAACTTTAAAAGTTCCTCATCGTTTGGATGCCGATTTAAATTATATTCAAGGAGTTTGTATAATTCCGCATAATTTTGATCAATTATACTCATATATGGAAGACAGTATATGATTTGAGAATTTAAATTTTGCTCGTTTTTTAACCTTTCAAGTATTTTAAATGCCGAATAGTATCCGAGCATTGTTTTACCAGTTCCAGTTGGCATATTTATTGAAAAAATTTTATTATTGTTTAAATCAACTTCCTCAAGTTCATATTTTAATTCATTAAACGCATCGTTTCTAATATTAAATACCATATTATTTTCAAAATTTCCAATTTTTTCCACAAATTTCTTTTTTAAATCTTCTTTATATTTTTCAACATATTCTGAAGGTATTGTAACTTTTGGAAGATATGCTTTGTTTAAAATTAACTGTGATTTATCTGCACTTAATAAAATAGAATAGATATACTGGATTTTTATAAAAAGTTCTAAATCGTATTTAATATTAGAAATCTCTTTTCTAAAGTGTTTTTTTATAGAACGTTCATTTAATGAATTTAAAAAGTCAAAAAAATCGTTTAAGTATTTAGAATTTTTTTCAAGCATTTCTGAATAAATTAAATTAACTTCTTCAAAATTATTTTCTAAGATATTTTTTGCTTGTTTTTTTAAAATATCAATATTAAGCAATATTTCATCATTTGCATTTTTCATGCTACCGTGATGTCTTTTTACTATCAAAAATCCAGGTATTTTCCAAAGTTCGGGCAATAACCAGTACGCAAAACACGCAGAAATTTCCCCATGATCTGTAAGTTTACTTTTATTTCCAGTTTTTAACCGGTCTTGAAAAAAAGAAGTGGCCTTTCCAAAATCATGTGCCATACAAATTATTTCAAGTACATCCGTTAAATCTTTGTTAACATTGTGATTTTTATGTAAATTTAAAGCAATATCTCTTACGCCCGTTAAATGGTCATTTAAAGTTTGATCGGGGTGTGAAAAAAGATTAAAAGAAATAGACATTTCTTTCACCGACTTGGTAAATATCCGTGTTGCTGATTTTCCCAAATAATGGGTTTTTTTCAGCAAAAACTATTTTTTCATATTCAATATATTCCCGATTTGAATTATTCTTTACAGGTATTTTATCAGAATACATTTTTGTATTGAGATTAATTTTTGGAAGTATATTTTTTGTTGGAATTATTGTATTTACAAAATCTGCTTTTTCCACTTTTGAAACTTCGAACATTCCTTCATAGTTCATCTTAGCAATGGATTCACTAACGCCCAAATACGGGGTAAATTCCCATTCCCCAACATTTAACTTATCGTTTAATTCGTTTAATTTATTTTCATTCCACATAACATAAAATCGATAATGAGGGCACCTTAAAAATTCAATGTTTGATGGAAAATGGAACATTCCACCAGATACTCCTTCTTTCAAATTTAATAGTTTTACAGATTGTAAATCTTTGTTTATTTCACCAAGTACTTCTATCCCTATTTTCAAATCTTTAGTCTCTTCGTAAAGATCTAGTTTATCAATTCCCACCAAAGCCCCGATAAGTCCTTTTGCTGCAACAGGATGGATACATAGAAATGTAAGTGCTGATGTAGTTGTGTATGGCTTTCTAAATCGCCCATATTCACTTTTAGCACTAAAAACTACTGATTTCATAATATCCCTTTAAATTAAGTTTTCTTCAGCATTTTCTGGCACATTTATTAAGTTAACATTCTTATGTTTATAAATTATAATTTTTTCAATACTTGCTGACTTTTCAAGAGCATATTCTGAAAGTTTACCCAAATTAATAACAACTTGCGAAATATCCCTTAATTCAAGGTCCTGATTTTCATAAGTAATATCAACGTAATTTAATTCCCCATCTAACTTGTTATTATTATAAATTACTTCAATTAACAGTCTAGGCATCTGATTTTTTGAGGTACTCCGGTAATTTTTCAGTCCATTAAGTAATGCATCTTTAAAATCGTTTAAATCATCATCTGAAACATTTATTCCTTGTTTTTCTGCAACTTTGTCATTGTAGACTGCATATGTTTTAAAAAGTGCGTAAGGTGAAATAAATTTAGACCATATGGATGCCTGATCTTTTCCTTCGCCACTTGCATATGCTGCATTTCCTTGCATGAATTTTACATCTGCTTCGTGAACGGATTTGCTCCATGCAATTTGAAGGGGGCCTGTGATATCATATTTTGGCTTTGTAATTACTGCACCAAACAGTTTTACATCGATATACTTTTCCAAAAGATAATTTGGAATTTCTTCGTCTTTTAAGTTATTTTCTGATGCCATTTCTTTAACAATTCCTTGACAAGTCATTACTTTTCCATTTTTGTCAGTTTTTGTCTGTACAAGCACATTTTTTCCATTCGAAATCCAGTGGTCACGAATAAATCTTTTTATCCTAACATCAGAAACCTCAAGTTGCCCTGTGGCTTCATCCTGTCTTGGTTTATTATCATTTAACATATCACCATTTGGATTTGCCATTGTACTATCCCATATTAATAAAAATTCTCTTGAATTTACCATTATTGTTCACCCTCATTGGTTAATGTATCTTCATTTTTTTCTTTTTTACCAATACGTTGTTGCATACCCCAAAAAAATATATATTTGGCTTCATCAGCAGTAGGTAAATTTTTTCCCGTACCAATATATTCTTTAGCCATTATAAGTAGTGAATTTAAAGAATATCCTGAATTTAATGCCCCTCCACTTTTATATTTAATAATTAGGTCAGAACACTTATTTGTAAAGTAAATAAATGTTTTATAATCATATTTTTTACCAAAAAAGAAGTTTTTTTCAAGGTAAGATACATTCGAATCATGATATTTTTTTGAATAATAAATCAAGCTTGAATAAACATTTCCAATTAAAAACCATGCTTTCTTTTGGTTTGTATCAAAAAATTCATTATTTTTTTCAAAAAATTCGTCTATTGTAGCATATACTGTCATTTCATAACCTCCCCCATTATTTTTTGATTTAAAATTCCAACCTTTATTCAAACAGTTGCAATCTACCAAAAAATTATAAACGGAATGAATATTGGCCATAAACCTCCAGTCAGGTATTTTTTTCTGACTAAAATGATTTTTTTGGTAGCTTTTAAGTACTTTATTAAAAAAAAGACTTCTACTGTATTTTTTACCATGAAATATCATATTTAAAAGTCTTTTCGATTCGTTTGAAGAAGTTCCCCCTGCTAAAATGTTCAAAATATCCCTAAGTCTAAAATTATGATTTTCTGAAGAATATTTTTTCTCTAAATCAGATATTAATTTAAATCGAGAAGGTAAAATTCCTCGTATATGGTAAATTATTTTCCATTCAGAACTTGCTTTTGGATCTTCAAAAAAAACTATATCTACAGGTTCATTAAGTCTTCCGAATTCTTCAAATATTTCTTCTTCGGCTGATTTGAGTTTGTTTATAAGTTTTGATTCTGAATGTGTTGAACCGATATTTTCGCCCTTAAAAATTTCGTCGATATCGTTATCGTAGTTATGTGGCAAAATCATTACTTCACTATCTGCCCAATATGTAGATAGATAATCTCTCGTATAATCACGCCCGTGAAGTATATTTAAAAGACACTCTTTACAAATACCAAATGAGAAACCTTTAGTATTTGAATAAATCTCTTTATCGTTAGTATAACAATTATAAATGGCTGTATCATATATAATTTCAGATTTACCACATATGTGGCACTCTTTAGTAAATTTAGTTTTATTTAAGTACGTCTTTTCTATTTCATTGTTAAATTTATCTAAAAAAAGATCTATGGGTTTTTTTCCATCTTTTAAAAAACTAACAATATATGCCTTTGAAGGTGCTATTCTTACTTTTTCAAAAACTTTTTCGGATATGTTTTTCACAAATTCAGTTTTTATGCTTAAAAACTTCAATGAACTCTCTATTTTTTTGTTAATTTTTTCAATGACTTTTTGATCATCTTTAAATTTCTCTATTTTAACGAGTGAACCAACGTGCCCGTTTCCAACTTGATAAAATAACGAATCCCGAAAAACACGTTTATCAAATTCTTTAGATATGACATTGATGCTGTTATTTTTTGTGTCAATATCAACTTCTAAAATTGAATCAAAATCTTTTTCCGGTTTTTGCCAAATATCTATTAGTTCTTTTTCACCATGATTATTTCTTGAAAATTTTCCAATGTTTGAAATAATATCTATCATACTGAACCCCCGTATAAACAAGATATATTATTTAGTTTTAACAATATAATATTATCGGTTTTAATTGGAGGGGATACTATAAAACTAATTATCAACACCCCTGGAACATATATATCAAAATCAGGAACTCGCTTTAAATTAAAAAATGGCGAAAATGTTCAGGAAATCCCTGCAAAAAAGGTAGAACAAATTTTAATTACTTGCCCTTCTTCCATATCTACTGAGGCAATATCCTTGGCAGTTGAAGAAAATATTGATTTAGTACTCTTAAAAATGAATGGAAAACCCGTAGGTAGATTTTGGCATTCAAAGCACGGGAGTATTTCCACAATTAGAAAAAAACAACTTTTGCTTTCTGAAAATGAACTTGGATTAACACTTGTAAAAGAATGGATTTCTAAAAAAATAGAAAATCAGACTGATTTTTTAAAAATAATTGCTATGAACCGAAGAGATGAAAGAAGAGATTTGATTAATGAAAGTATCCTAAAAATGGATGAAAGGAAAAATAAGTTAAATTCATTAACATTCGAACAAAATATTGATGAAATAAGAAATACGATTCAAGGTTATGAGGGTTATTCAAGTAGACTATATTTTGAAATGATTTCAAAAAGTTTACCTGAAAAATATCAATTTAACAAAAGAAGTAGAAATCCTGCAGAGGATTACTTTAACTGCATGTTAAACTACGGCTATGGAATACTTTATTCCCAAATTGAACGTTCATGTATAATTTCCGGACTTGACCCATATATCGGCATTTTGCATGTTGATAATTACAATAGAAAAGCGTTTACTTTTGATTTAATTGAAAAATATCGAATATATATTGACAAAATCATTTTTAAAATGTTTTCAACAAAAAAGATAAAAGATAACTTTTTTGAAGAAATTGAAGGGGGATTTTATTTAGCAAAAGATGGAAAACAAGCGTTAATTTCAGAATACAACCTATTAATTGAGAGTAAGGAAAAATATCGCGGAAAAAATATGGAAATTCAAAATATAATCCAATTAGAATGCCATAATATTGCAAACAGGATTTTAAATGGGTGATCATATGCTTTTATGGGTAATTTACGATATTTCAGATGATAAAATAAGAAGCAAAGTTTCAAAGACATGTTTAAACTATGGATTATACCGCGTTCAAAAAAGCGTATTTTTAGGGGACGTAAATAGCAATGCTCTTGATGAATTAAAAATTATCTTAGAGGATACTATTAATTTAGATATTGATTCAATCTATGTATTTCCAATGAGTAAAGATGAATTAAATAAAGCAGGATTAATTGGCCAAGCGTTTGATAAAGAGTTGGTATCTGATGAAATCGTCTCAAAATTCTTTTAATAATTTTGAAGGATTCAATGAAAATGAATATTACATAACTCCTTCAGAAATGCTTGAATTTTTGTATTGTAAACGATATACCTACTTTATGAATTATTTGGGAATAAGCCAGCATGAAGAAAAACGGTACAAAGTTTTAAAGGGTAGAACAATTCATGAAAAAAAGGAGTTAGAAAATGCGAACTACTTACGTAAAAAAATAAACGTGGTTGACAAAAAAATAAACGTTTCAATGGTTTCGAAAAACTATGGTATTAAAGGGATTGCCGATGAAGTTTTAACACTTTCAAACGGAACCATGGCTTCACTCGATTACAAATTTGCTGAGTACAATGACATAATATATAAAACATATAAAATGCAAACTATAATGTACTCTTTAATGATAGCTGAAACTTTTAATGCAGAAGTTACACAAGGATATATATTATATTGTCGTGGAAAAAATGTCTTAAAAGAAATAGAAGTGAATATAAAAGAAATAAATAAGCTGAATAAATATTTAGAGGAGTTTAAAAAAGTAATGTCTGGACATTACCCAAAATCAGCGTCAAATAAATTAAAATGTATTGATTGTTGTTATAAAAATATTTGTGTAAAATAATTGTTCCTTAAAAATTATAAACTTTAATTTGAGCTTATTTTTTAACATTGGTATCTAAAAAATTCTTAAAAATACGTAATACTTAAAAATAAATCTTTAAAAAGGTATTTTAACATTTTAAATTTATAAAAAGTACAAGTTAGTAAATTAACAAAATAATAATTATTTAATTTAAAAATATTTAGTTACCCAAGTGCATATTTAATTATAACCTTTTATTATGTGCCTAAATTACAAAATAAATGTATATTACTTATCAATAATTTTTGTTGATAAAATGGTTCGAAACATATTTATACGTGGGAATTTAATAAGTTACATTGCAAATTATGCTTTGAATTTTACATCATCTGTAAAAGAGCATAATGCATTAGAACAAGCATTGAAACTCATATATATAGTTATGCTTTTATAAAAAAATAGTCGTAAAAGAGCATAATGCATTAGAACAAGCATTGAAACGTATAACGCAGTTGCCCCCAAATTACTTTTGATTACCTGTGTAAAAGAGCATAATGCATTAGAACAAGCATTGAAACATACTCAAAATCTTACATATTAACTCCAATCGTTTCGTAAAAGAGCATAATGCATTAGAACAAGCATTGAAACAGATATGCAGTTATTAAAAGTTAAATTTTTCGGCCGTAAAAGAGCATAATGCATTAGAACAAGCATTGAAACTACTTAGTGTAGATAACTATATATAGTAAGTAATGTAAAAGAGCATAATGCATTAGAACAAGCATTGAAACCATTAACTATCTTGAAGAAAATGCAAAAATTGAAAGTAAAAGAGCATAATGCATTAGAACAAGCATTGAAACGTATTAATTCAACAAATGAAATACAAAGACAGGATAGTAAAAGAGCATAATGCATTAGAACAAGCATTGAAACTTTTGACCCGATATTATAATATAATATTATATATCGGTAAAAGAGCATAATGCATTAGAACAAGCATTGAAACACGTTCAGTCGGGAGGGGAAGGCATCACATACAACGTAAAAGAGCATAATGCATTAGAACAAGCATTGAAACCCAATCATCGCAGTAGCAGTAATCATGCTTGGAGCAGGTAAAAGAGCATAATGCATTAGAACAAGCATTGAAACACGGAACGTCAATGGCAGGAATTGCATCAACAAGTAAAAGAGCATAATGCATTAGAACAAGCATTGAAACTCCCTTCTTTTTGATTGTTTTTATGTATTCTCACTGTAAAAGAGCATAATGCATTAGAACAAGCATTGAAACCTCTGCTAGTTATAGTAATAGTTGGGGTAGAATAAAGTAAAAGAGCATAATGCATTAGAACAAGCATTGAAACCTGATTTGGGAATCGCAGAAGTAGTTGACAATGAAGTAAAAGAGCATAATGCATTAGAACAAGCATTGAAACTCCCTTCTTTTTGATTGTTTTTATGTATTCTCACTGTAAAAGAGCATAATGCATTAGAACAAGCATTGAAACTTCAATTATATAATAGTCTTCTATCCTTTGTAGTAGTAAAAGAGCATAATGCATTAGAACAAGCATTGAAACAATATTCTATCGAAAATAGAAATAATAAAAAAGTGATGTAAAAGAGCATAATGCATTAGAACAAGCATTGAAACTGTAATCCCTTTTATCATATCCTTTATCTTTTAGTAGTAAAAGAGCATAATGCATTAGAACAAGCATTGAAACCTTATTATTTCATAATGTATTTTATCGAATTGTTTTTGTAAAAGAGCATAATGCATTAGAACAAGCATTGAAACTAGTATAATAGATAATATATTATTATAAAATAATGTAAAAGAGCATAATGCATTAGAACAAGCATTGAAACAATTTAAAATTGTTTTCACCATATAAATTAAAAGCGGTAAAAGAGCATAATGCATTAGAACAAGCATTGAAACTCAATTAGAGATATCGTAAAAAAACATTTTGGGTAAAAGAGCATAATGCATTAGAACAAGCATTGAAACAGACGAAATCCTAACGACGAAAAAACAATAATAGAAGTAAAAGAGCATAATGCATTAGAACAAGCATTGAAACCGTATTGACTTAGCACCTGAAATCAAATTAAAAGAGTCAATGTAAAAGAGCATAATGCATTAGAACAAGCATTGAAACAACTTAAAATGTGTGGTTGTCGACGAGATTAGTGATGTAAAAGAGCATAATGCATTAGAACAAGCATTGAAACTGCTGGAATGAATAAATTTATCAGAATTCCTTACAGTGTAAAAGAGCATAATGCATTAGAACAAGCATTGAAACATTTCACCATTAATCGACAATTCAGTAAGTATTTTTTCAAGTAAAAGAGCATAATGCATTAGAACAAGCATTGAAACATTATTTCAGTTGCTTTTTTTCCAGCATAGTGATCTAGTAAAAGAGCATAATGCATTAGAACAAGCATTGAAACTCAAGTCCTGATCCAGATCATGACCTTCAGGAATTGGAGTAAAAGAGCATAATGCATTAGAACAAGCATTGAAACGAATCCGGTAGCTTACATAATGGTGAATTAGAATCAGTAAAAGAGCATAATGCATTAGAACAAGCATTGAAACTCAATATCGTTCATGTTCTCACTATTTTTGTTAAATGTAAAAGAGCATAATGCATTAGAACAAGCATTGAAACTTAAGATAAATCTGGGTCCCGACCCGGTGATCTTGTAAAAGAGCATAATGCATTAGAACAAGCATTGAAACTATCATCATAATTAAGACATGTTTTTACCATATTCAAAAGTAAAAGAGCATAATGCATTAGAACAAGCATTGAAACAAGGTGTTATATTATGCAAGAACTCACAAACAACGAGTAAAAGAGCATAATGCATTAGAACAAGCATTGAAACTATATAGAGAACGTATTAGTTCTGAATAATCGATTGTAAAAGAGCATAATGCATTAGAACAAGCATTGAAACTATAATACCATACCTCGAAAAAATTTGAAAAATCTGAGGTAAAAGAGCATAATGCATTAGAACAAGCATTGAAACACAAATTATTGGTCTATTATGTCGTGTGAATAATTGTAAAAGAGCATAATGCATTAGAACAAGCATTGAAACTAAAAAAAACTATGGACCTGTAACAATCGAACAAAGGTAAAAGAGCATAATGCATTAGAACAAGCATTGAAACCAAGAGTTGGGTCTACTTCAACAGTCTCGTTATCGTGTAAAAGAGCATAATGCATTAGAACAAGCATTGAAACTAACTTTTTTCCCATAGTAAGCAACAGCCGAGTTGGGTAAAAGAGCATAATGCATTAGAACAAGCATTGAAACGCTTCTTCTTCAATAATTTCTACCATTTCCACATCTGTAAAAGAGCATAATGCATTAGAACAAGCATTGAAACATTTTAATTGATTTTTTAACTACAATTAAAATAGGGTAAAAGAGCATAATGCATTAGAACAAGCATTGAAACGTCATTATCGCCCCCTTTCAATCAATAATAAGTAAAGTAAAAGAGCATAATGCATTAGAACAAGCATTGAAACAGAATAACGGTTGAGTCACCATCTCTAGCTCCTCTTCTGTAAAAGAGCATAATGCATTAGAACAAGCATTGAAACAAGAAAACTTTAATAAATATTGCTAAATTGTGAAAAAGTAAAAGAGCATAATGCATTAGAACAAGCATTGAAACTATAGTAATATTCACATATTATAAATTGTAAAATAGTAAAAGAGCATAATGCATTAGAACAAGCATTGAAACAGTCAGCCCCCCTAAGGTCTGCACCCTCTAGGTTTGTTGTAAAAGAGCATAATGCATTAGAACAAGCATTGAAACGAGCATATCAAATTAATATTTTAGCAAAAGATATAGAGTAAAAGAGCATAATGCATTAGAACAAGCATTGAAACTTTTCCGGTTACCTACTGTGCAAATAATATCTTGGTAGTAAAAGAGCATAATGCATTAGAACAAGCATTGAAACATATGGATTCTATGTGCTGAGCTTCTGTAATATTTGTAAAAGAGCATAATGCATTAGAACAAGCATTGAAACAGTCATATGATACTAGTTTTTTAAGGGATACTAAATAGTAGTAAAAGAGCATAATGCATTAGAACAAGCATTGAAACTGTAGTCCCTTTTATCATATCCTTTATCTTTTAAGGTAAAAGAGCATAATGCATTAGAACAAGCATTGAAACATAAAGAAAACTTTAATTGAGGGATCAACATGAAAAGTAAAAGAGCATAATGCATTAGAACAAGCATTGAAACATGGCTTTAAACTTTTTATCTTTATTTTGCATAAATAGGTAAAAGAGCATAATGCATTAGAACAAGCATTGAAACACGACTCAGATATTATATATACTGAGTACGGCCAAATGTAAAAGAGCATAATGCATTAGAACAAGCATTGAAACGTGTCGAAAGATTTGCATTCGAGATTACTGAAGGGGCATGTAAAAGAGCATAATGCATTAGAACAAGCATTGAAACTATCCTGCTTCAACAGTTACACTTTGAACCGATAAGTAAAAGAGCATAATGCATTAGAACAAGCATTGAAACTCCGAATATGTAGATTTTCAAGAACTAGAAGTTCAGGTAAAAGAGCATAATGCATTAGAACAAGCATTGAAACATGTCTGAAAAAGACAGTTAAGGCATAGTTTGTCTGAGTAAAAGAGCATAATGCATTAGAACAAGCATTGAAACACGCTTTGTAATTCTTTCTTGCCATTGCTTTTTGAACTGTAAAAGAGCATAATGCATTAGAACAAGCATTGAAACCCAAGTGAGTACTTCGGAAAAAAACTACTATTCGATGTAAAAGAGCATAATGCATTAGAACAAGCATTGAAACATTTCTCATCTGTGATGTTTGCCATTGCATTATTCTTGTAAAAGAGCATAATGCATTAGAACAAGCATTGAAACACAAGGAAAAACTCGTTTAAATTACAGCAATTAACTGTAAAAGAGCATAATGCATTAGAACAAGCATTGAAACTTAAACTCAAAATTGATACAGGATACGTTGATTCAGTAAAAGAGCATAATGCATTAGAACAAGCATTGAAACACTTCACAATAAAAGAAATGGAAAAACATGAAGGGTAAAAGAGCATAATGCATTAGAACAAGCATTGAAACCTGCGTGGAAAATCAGTTGAATAACTGATCTTTCGTCTGTAAAAGAGCATAATGCATTAGAACAAGCATTGAAACATCGCTACGGAGGTAAAATTATTCCTATGTGATATTTGTAAAAGAGCATAATGCATTAGAACAAGCATTGAAACATAATTATCAAATAATCATTATCTTTTTTGGAGTGGTGTAAAAGAGCATAATGCATTAGAACAAGCATTGAAACACAACACTTGAAAGTGGTGCAATGTGTGAAGACTGTATCGTAAAAGAGCATAATGCATTAGAACAAGCATTGAAACAAAGATGACTTATATCGAGAGAATGTTGAAGGAGTAGTAAAAGAGCATAATGCATTAGAACAAGCATTGAAACATGAAGTACTGTGCCAATTCATATGGATTTTCACTGGTAAAAGAGCATAATGCATTAGAACAAGCATTGAAACACGAGGGCATTCTAACCAATGAAGAAATTAATTTATGGTAAAAGAGCATAATGCATTAGAACAAGCATTGAAACTATTGATTTTAAAGCGGAAGTAGAAACATTGACAGAGTAAAAGAGCATAATGCATTAGAACAAGCATTGAAACGAAATAAAACAGAGGGATAGTATAGCAACTACAAAGTAAAAGAGCATAATGCATTAGAACAAGCATTGAAACCAAAACCCTTAATATTCGATACTGATTTACTGATTGTAAAAGAGCATAATGCATTAGAACAAGCATTGAAACTATCATCCCTTTTATCATATCCTTTATCTTTTAAGAGTAAAAGAGCATAATGCATTAGAACAAGCATTGAAACACATCCCACACTTGAGATTGGTTCCCCTCATATCGAACGTAAAAGAGCATAATGCATTAGAACAAGCATTGAAACATAATTATGAAAATATACCAAAAAGAGATGGATGAAACTGTAAAAGAGCATAATGCATTAGAACAAGCATTGAAACTAATATCATATAATTTATAAAATCCGGTTCCAAGTAAAAGAGCATAATGCATTAGAACAAGCATTGAAACTCACACTTTTTAAAGTGTGTTAAAAATAGAACTATAGTAAAAGAGCATAATGCATTAGAACAAGCATTGAAACGTATAATAATCTTTTAATTTCATCTTGACAAAGAATTGAGTAAAAGAGCATAATGCATTAGAACAAGCATTGAAACTAATGGTTTTTAATGTATACCGTTTATCAATTCTGGAGTAAAAGAGCATAATGCATTAGAACAAGCATTGAAACTATAGAGAAAATGTTGAAGGAGTACAAAACATTATCGGTGTAAAAGAGCATAATGCATTAGAACAAGCATTGAAACCATTACAACAATGGCACAACCCAACACATAGAAACGTAAAAGAGCATAATGCATTAGAACAAGCATTGAAACCCAATCATCGCAGTAGCAGTAATCATGCTTGGAGCAGGTAAAAGAGCATAATGCATTAGAACAAGCATTGAAACACGGAACGTCAATGGCAGGAATTGCATCAACAAGTAAAAGAGCATAATGCATTAGAACAAGCATTGAAACTTATTCATCGCTGCAGCAGACACGTACTACATCACGTAGTAAAAGAGCATAATGCATTAGAACAAGCATTGAAACCTCTGCTAGTTATAGTAATAGTTGGGGTAGAATAAAGTAAAAGAGCATAATGCATTAGAACAAGCATTGAAACCTGATTTGGGAATCGCAGAAGTAGTTGACAATGAAGTAAAAGAGCATAATGCATTAGAACAAGCATTGAAACATTCATACTTGCAGGATTAACAGTAGGTGTTTTCCAGGTAAAAGAGCATAATGCATTAGAACAAGCATTGAAACAAGCCGATACATTGGATTTTTCCGGTATCGTCGGAGTAAAAGAGCATAATGCATTAGAACAAGCATTGAAACATTCGGATATTCTCCATATGCATAGCATAAGCCTGGCCAGGTAAAAGAGCATAATGCATTAGAACAAGCATTGAAACGGTATCTTACCCGAAGCACCAGTTCTCTGAATTGTAGTAAAAGAGCATAATGCATTAGAACAAGCATTGAAACGTATCTCTTTCAGTTGAAACAAGGAAAAAAAGACAGTAAAAGAGCATAATGCATTAGAACAAGCATTGAAACCAGACATTACGGAACTTTCAACGAACACCTATAGAAGTAAAAGAGCATAATGCATTAGAACAAGCATTGAAACAAATATCTGATTTTGGAACCGCAAACGGCGTAACAGTAAAAGAGCATAATGCATTAGAACAAGCATTGAAACTGATGGAACTATAAATTTAGGTACTTACGATTCTGGTAAAAGAGCATAATGCATTAGAACAAGCATTGAAACACGAGTGCGAGCCATTACATAATAGGATATTAGATAGGTAAAAGAGCATAATGCATTAGAACAAGCATTGAAACTTGTATAATACGACTCATTAGTACTTGCTTCATTGGGTAAAAGAGCATAATGCATTAGAACAAGCATTGAAACCTATTGAGTCGACAGCCTGTGCAACTTCCTTAATGGGTAAAAGAGCATAATGCATTAGAACAGACATAAACTCGTAAGCCGATAAGTACTGTATAATAGAAAAATGGTGAAAGAGATTGATAAGATTCGCCCTCAGACAAGGAATATCCTTCAAGAACCGATTTGGGACAGAGAGGGCATACTCCTTATCAATTAATACAAAATATGGAATATTAAGGATTTATCACTGGCTGTTATAGATTTTGCAAACAGTTGGTTGGTGGAAAATCATTACGATGTTGCATTTTTTATCTATTAGTTTGATATGATTCTCGGATACGAGTCTTTGTGGAACAGTATTAAAATAATAGTTTTCTTTCAAATATTTTTTTGTTATGGGAAACATTTTTAAAATTAAAAAAACGCCCTCTTGACCACCTATTTTATATATTGAACCATCTTTATTTCGTATAATGTGATATCCGTCACAAAACCCTCTTTTTTCCACTTAACGTTCTATCTTAGGTTCATATGTTTTGATTTTAGTAGATAACGGAATTAACCAAGGTAATCCTGTTTTTTTATCTTCAACGGATAGTAAAAAGGCCTACATTCTAATTTATTGTCCATAAACTGACAATTTAGAAAATTTTTATAATCTGTGAAAAACTCGTCTTTAACGGTATAAAAATAGTTTTCTGATACTATCATGATT
Organism: Methanococcus vannielii SB; assembly: GCF_000017165.1. Classification (NCBI taxonomy): domain Archaea; kingdom Methanobacteriati; phylum Methanobacteriota; class Methanococci; order Methanococcales; family Methanococcaceae; genus Methanococcus; species Methanococcus vannielii. The sequence continues at coordinate 262,126 of NC_009634.1, read as the reverse complement.
TATCCTGATTAGTAAATATGTTGTGATATCCAGCTCCGACCCGCATTTTATTAGTCGGATTACGGGTTACCGACAGAAAGATCCGGCCCGCATTTTATTAGTCGGATTACGGGTTACCGACAGAATGCTGGATATCACTAGTTATGTACAAGTATAGACTTGTTTTGAAACTATAAATATATTTTAGTTAAATTTTAAGTTTAGACTGAATGAGCCCTTAATTCAAACGATTATTCCTTGTGAAAATTTATAAATTAATTATCCATTTGATAGATCATTCAATAATTTTAAACCTTTTTTAGTAATTCGATATTTTTGTTTTGAACTTGTTATTTTATCAGGAATTGTTAATTCAATTAAGTTATTTTCCAATAAATTTGAAATTGCCTGTTTGAATCGTTTAGTTCTAGACTTCAACCCTATTTCAGACAATATTTCCGAACTCGACATTTCAATATCTTTTACTACGAGTAGTATTTCATCTTCAGCCCGGGTCTTGACTTGGGTCTTGACTTGGGTCTTAGCTTGGGTCTTTTTTATATCCTCAATAAATTCTGGATGAATTCTTAGCCGGGCGATAAATTGTGTTCTTTCATCATCAGTTATAAATTCAGGTTCCGGGGATCCATTGTTTTTTAAAGCATGTCTTATCTTCCTAAAACCTGTATTTTTACCTTCTGTAAGTTTAAATTCTTTTAAAAAGTCACCAATTCGCCTATTTCTATACCTTTTAGAAATAACAATATCATCATTAAGATTATATTTATTTAGTGGTGGAAGTGGTCCCGGATAACTTATTATATCAATTCGATCCGTTTCAATTCTAATTTCAATTGGTGCATCGATTTCGTAACTTTTATGATATACTGCGTTTACGAGTGCTTCTTCAATTGCTTCAAAGGGATAAGAATAAATTCGTTTTGATTCTGCGATTCCCGGGATTTTTTGAACTCTTTCACGAATTGCTATGCTTTTTATATAATTTAGTGAAAGCCGTATCTGTGAAACCAAATCTCCATCAAACACATCTTCATCAAATTTATCGCCAATTTCATCGTAAAATACAGTAACTTCAATCCACGGTGTTTTGATGAATTTTTTAGGATTTGTTGAAAAAAAGCAGTAAACCAATGTTTTTTGGTTTCAAATATTCTTTTGGCCCATCTACGATATTTAGGCTTTTACATAACTCTTCAAATTTCAAAATTTCTGGATCAAGATTAGAATTTATTTCTTTTAAATATTGTTTAATTAAATGTAAATTTAAATCATTAATTGACGCTTTATGGTTTATCTGATCATCATATGGAATTTGATTAGACATTCCAATTAATTCTTTTTCATCTTCATGTTTTGCGATAACAGTTGATGAGTTTCGCCTGATGTAATATTTATATTCTGAATTTTTACCGAGACTTGTTGGTGCCTTATATGGTCTTGCAGGACCTCCAGGGCAGGCTATAACCAATACTGTCTTATTTTTGTAAATTATGGGTTCTACTACTGGAAAATATGGATAATGGATTTTATTGGATAAACCAATCATTTTTTTCAAAATAGTATCAATTTCAGAAGGATTTACTCCGATAACTTCTTTTGTTTTGTCGTGAATCCCGATTATAATATATCCGCCGCCCCAATTGTTAAAATCATTTGCAAATGCACACATTGTATGCATAACATCCTCTGGATTAAATCCCCGTTTTAATTCTAACCGTTCTTCTTCGATTAAATTAGTTTCAAGTAATTGAGATATTGGGATAGGCAGCATTTTTTAAGTCCCCAAAAGTATTCCCCTTATTAAATCTTAAAATCTATTATTTTAATGAATATATAAAAAGTCTTCTTTTAATGTCGATTTAATAGTAAAAAAGCGAATTTATTTAAAGAATTTGGCAGTATTTACTCTCTTTTCGGATATTCGATTAATTAATCCTTTTTAATTTCTAATCTAATCTTTCAAGAGGGGTTGTTTAGTTGAATTTTGAATAAATCCCGTATTTATTTATTTATTTATTTATTTATTTATTTTTAAAATCCTCAAAATTTAAAATTATAAATCATATTTAATTAACCGAAAAATTTATATAGTATATTCATTATCAATACATATGAAAACTTGACAATATCTAGGAGGTTTTTAAAAATGGCATTGAAACCATACGGTGAAAGAATATTGGTAAAACCCATAGAAATTGAAGAAAAGACAGCAGGCGGAATTATTATTCCAAACTCTTCGAAGGAAAAATCAAATATTGGTACAATAGTTGCTGTTTCAGATAGTGAAAAAGTAAAAGATTTTAAAATTGGTCAAAAAATAGTATTTTCAAAATATTCTGGAACAGAATTCAATGAAGATAACCAAAAATACATTATAATAAAAATTGAAGACGTTTTAGCGTTTATTGAATAATCTGGTCAAGGTGATAATATGGCTAAAATTATAAAATTTAATGAAGAAGCAAGAAAAAAATTGGAAAACGGTGTGGACGTATTATCAAATACTGTAAAAGTTACCCTTGGACCAAAGGGCAGAAACGTAGTTATTGAAAAATCATACGGTTCCCCACTTATTACAAACGATGGGGTTACAATAGCAAAAGAGATTGAATTAGAGGATCCTTTTGAAAACATGGGTGCTCAACTCATAAAAGAAGTTGCAACCAAAGCAAATGACGTTGCAGGTGACGGTACAACAACTGCAACAGTTCTTGCACAGGCAATGGTAAAAGAAGGATTAAAAATGATAACTGCTGGTTCAAATCCGGTATTTGTTAAAAGAGGAATTGAAAAAGCAACAAAAAAAGCAGTGTCCATTCTAGAAACTAAATCTAAAAAAATAGCTGGAAACAGTGAAATTGCACAAGTTGCATCAATTTCTGCTGGGGATGAAGAAATCGGAAATTTAATTGCAAAAGCAATGGAAAAAGTAGGGGAAAATGGGGTTATAACTGTTGAAGAAGCAAAATCTCTTGAAACTACTCTTGAGGTAGTTGAAGGAATGCAGTTTGATAAGGGATACATTTCTTCATACCTTGTAACTGATCCAGAGAGAATGACTGCTGAATTGGATGACCCATATATCTTGATAACCGATAAAAAAATTTCAAACATGAAAGAAATTTTACCAGTTTTAGAAGCAACAGCAAGGTCTTCAAGACCCTTATTGATTATTGCGGAGGATATTGAAGGGGATGTATTAACAACACTTGTGGTTAATAAGTTAAGAGGAACATTAAATGTTGTGGGCGTAAAAGCACCTTACTTTGGAGATAAGCGAATAGGTGCCCTTGAAGACATTGCAATTTTAACTAGTTCACAGGTAATTTCTAAAGATAAAGGAATGGAACTTGAAAAAGTTGATATTTCAAGTTTAGGTTCAGCAAAAAAAGTCAAAGTTACAAAGGACAATACATTAATTATTGGAGGAATTGGAAAAGAAAAAGACATTACTTCAAGAATTAGCCAGATAAAAACCCAAATATCATCAACAACCTCAGAATATGAAAAAGATTCTTTAAAAGAAAGGCTTGCAAAACTTTCAGGCGGAGTTGCAGTTATAAAAGTAGGTTCAGCAACTGAAACTGAATTAAAAGAGAAGAAATTGCGAATAGAAGATGCATTAAATGCAACAAAAGCAGCAATTGAAGAAGGAATCGTTTCTGGTGGTGGAACTGTATTAATTGAAATTTTAAAAGAGATGGAATCATTCGAACTTTCTGGTGAAGAGAGGATTGGTGTAAATATTGTTAAAAAAGCACTAACTGCGCCATTAAAACAGATTGCTGAAAACGCAGGATTAGAAGGAAGCATTGTAGTTGAAAAAGTTAAAAATGCAGAATCAGGAATTGGATTTGATGCTGCAAAAGAAGAATATGTGGATATGATTAAATCAGGAATAATAGATCCAGCAAAAGTTACAAGAAGTGCACTACAAAATTCTGCATCAGTTGCAGCATTAGTATTGACTACGGAAGCAATAATTGTGGATAAACCAAAAAAAGAAGAATCAGACACTCCAAATATGCCAATGATGATGTAATTTCAAATTTTATTTAATTTTTTTATTCTTTAATTATAAATTCAAACAAAAAGTTCTATTTTTGCATTTGCTGACAAAATATCATTTAAATATAATTTAGAGTCCCTCAGCATATTTTACTTCATTTAATATGAATTTTTAACAGTTTAGACGTTTTATGTGATATTTGAAACCTGTTGTAAATAATTTAAATGATTTTGAATTTTCTGAAATTGAAAGAGGATATATTTTAAAAAAATATAACGGTACTTTAAAAGATATATCTATTCCAAATGAATACAATGGAAAACCAGTAATTAATATAGGGGATGATGCTTTTAAAAATAACAAATTAACGAGTGTAGTTATTCCTAATTCAGTAACTAGCATTGGAAGATATGCTTTTTCAGGTAATCCAAATTTAATAATTCAATGTAATGAAAATTCCTATGCTAAAAACTATGCAATTAAAAATAATATTAAATATTCAATAATAATGGAAAAAGTGCGGGATTAGTATATAATATGAAATAATAAAATCAAGTATTTTAAAAACCTATTAAATATTTATTATTATTATTATTATTATTATTATTATTATTATTATTATTATTTTATTTTAAATTTAACGGCATCTAAAGCTATTTCTTTGGAAATAGAAGTTATTTTATCAACTGAGTTATCTATCTCTGTCATTACCCTACTTTGTTCTTCAGCAGAAGCAGTTAATTCTTCTGCGGTTGCTGCGAATTCTTCTGAAATTGATGCAATGTCTTGGGCGTTTTTTAATGCCTTTTCAACATTTGATGAAGCTTTTTCAGAATTTACTTTTATTGCATTTATCTTTAAAGCTGCATTTTCAACACTTTCCCGAATTTTTGAAAATGCACTATTTACTTCATCTATTGCAATAACTCCTTTATCAACTTCATCTTTTCCAGAAAGTCCTAAATCAATTGTGGTATCAATTTTTTTATTAATTCCTTTAATTGTTATATTAATATCATTTACAGACTTTTTAATTTCTTCTGCTAACGACTTAATTTCACTTGCAACAACTGCGAAACCTTTTCCAGCTTCTCCCGCCCTTGCTGCTTCAATTGAAGCATTTAGTGCTAAAAGTCCAGTTTGTTCTGCAACGTCTTTAATTAATGTTGTAACTTCGTTGATTTTTTTAGATTCATCCCCAAGTTCTTGTATTGCTTTTCCTAAATTTTCAATTACTTTTGTGATTTCTTGCATTGTTGAAATTGCATTTTCTACTTTTTTTACACCCATGTTAGAATTTTGACTGATTTCTTTTGCAGCGGTAACGGTTTCGCCTGCTGCTTCGTAAACATTATTTGCAACTTTTGCAGTATCCTCAAGTTCATCAGAAATATCTTGTAATTTTGCAGATTGATCAGCTGCTGCTGTAGCAACCTGACCTGCAGCATCGGCAACTTGTTCAGCTGTTTCTTCAGCCCTAGTTAATTCTTCTTTTGTTTTATTTAATTCATGGTTTAGAGTTATAACTCTACTATTTAAACTTTCAATCATGTTTGAAACGTTTAAAATAGCCTTATTTGTAGTAAGTTGTAATTCGTTATGTTTTCTATTTGTGTCAGCCCTAACTGAAAAATCCCCTTTTTCTAAACTTTTGAAAATTTCATGCAGTTCTGAAAAAGTTTTTTTAATTTCTTTTTTATATAGTATTAAAAAGTCACTGTCTTTTTTAGCCTTTTCAAGTTCTTTTAAAACATTAGAATATACTTCAACTTCTGAATTGCCTAAATTTTTACCAAGAACTTTTGAAGAACCTTCCGATAAACTCAATAATCCTTTAGAGCTATTACTTTTAATGATAATATACCCAATTACTGTTGAAATAACTATTGAAACAACTAAAACTCCTAAAAGATATAATGTGTTAAAACTACTCGTATTATATGTCAAATATGCACCGATAAACACCATAATTGCTGAAATAGCGGAAATTAACATCGGTGGAATTACATATTTTGCACTCATTTTAATCACCTTCAAATATTTTTAACTTCATTACCTTTCCTAATGGTAACATTTCCGTCTTTTAATGATAGTACTACCGTTCTACCAGATTCGCCACCAGTATCTTCAGAAGATACTCTAAGACCAACTTTTTTTAATTCGTCTTTTGATGCATCGATATTTTTTTTACCTACATCTATAGAATTTGTATTAGCTTTAAACATTGCAGCACCACCTGCAATTTTTGCAACTAGTTTATCTCTTCTTGCACCTAATTTTACTAGTCTCTCTAAAAGTTCTGGAACTGCAGTATCTGCATATTTTCCAGGGCTTTTACTATCAGACTCCCTTGATTTTGGAAGCATTATGTGTGCAAGGCCTCCAATTTTTTTACCCCTATCATAAAGGATTATTGCAACACAGGATCCAAGTAAGGTTTCTATAGAGTCAGGGCTTTTTCCAACACCAATATCCCCCATTTTTACCTTTAACACCATAATTATCGTCCTAAATGTTGTTTAAATCCAATATTAATGCTACTTTTCCGTCACCAAGAATAGTTGCCCCTGCAAGGCCGTTAACATTCTTTAAAATTCCTGTTAAGGGCTTTACAACAATTTCGTCCCTACCAATTACTTCATCAAGAATTACTCCAATTTTATCCTTATTTTTCTCGACTACGACAACATAAAGACCTTCTGAACTCGATGTTCCATACTGATTTAGTGCATCTTTTAACCATATTACTGGAAGGAGGTGTTCTCGATAAATTATAGCTTCTTGACCCTCTAAATTTTTAATCTGGTCTTTTTGAATAGATACGACATCAAGAACACTTGTTAGTGGTAGGGCATATATCTGGCTATTTAATTTAACAAGTAATGTCTGAATAATTGCCATTGTTAACGGCAAATGAAGCGTTATTTCAGTACCTACTCCAACTTTAGATTTAACTGATACGCTACCGCCCAATGATTCAACTTTTGACCGTACTACGTCCATTCCAACGCCCCTTCCAGAAACATCTGAAACTTTTTCAGCAGTGCTAAATCCTGGAAGGAATATTACATTAACGGCTTCATTATCGGTTAACTTTTCTGCTTCCTCTTTTGAATAAAGACCTTTTTTAACTACAATCTTTCTCATGAAATCTGGATTTATGCCTTTTCCGTCATCCTTTATTATGATATTTACACGATCTCGTTCTCTTGTTGCGATTAGTTTTAAAATTCCTTTTTCAGATTTTCCAGACTTTATTCTATCTTCAGAAGTTTCTATTCCATGGTCAAGTGAATTTCTTATGAGGTGCGTTAATGGCTCTGCTAATTCATCTAAAACGGTTCTATCAAGTTCAATTTCTGAGCCTTCAATTTCAAAATCAATTTCTTTTCCAAGTGCTTTTGCAGTATCTCTTACGGTTCTTGGAAACCTGTTAAATACAAATCCAACAGGAATCATTCTCATACTCATTACTTCTTCTTGTAATTCGGTTGCAAGCATATTTAGCCGGCCAACAGCATTGTGAAGCTCTTTTAAATCGTATTTTGTTGCAATTTGGGTAAAGTTTGCCCTATTTATTACAACTTCCCCAACTAAATTCATTAATTTATCTAATTTTTCAATATTTACCCGTACAGTTTGGGATTTTTTAGCAGCTTCTGCTTGCTGCTGTTTTTTAAGGTTTTCCTTTTCTGAATCGATTTTTAAACTTTTAATTTCTACTACGCTATCTTCATGGTCAAAATCGAGAGTTTCTACTGATGTATCAATTATTTCGGGAGTCTTTAATATAATTTCCCGTATTTCATCTTCAGAACTATCGCTATTATAATATATTATAGCACTTTCGCCTTCAAGATTTCCGGTCTGAATCTGTTCTTCAGAAGGGGTTGTTTTTAAAACGGTTCCTTTTGTTTTTAAATCTTTAATTACCATATATGTTCGAACTGCCTTTAACATGCATTCAGGGTCTACTTTAATTTCTATTTTATACTTTGAATTAATTTCTTCATCAATATTTTCTTTATCATCAATATTTTCTTTATCATCAATATTTTCTTTATCATCAATATTTTCTTTAAACTCATTTTCGAATTTATCACGTATATCTGGATTATTATCAATAATGGATTCATTATTTTCATTTATTTCAAAAAGAAGCTCTTTAGATACAACATAATCCATTTCACATACTTCATTTGAAATATTTGGATTTTCAAAATCTGTAGAATATAAAACATCAATTTCATTATGCCCCCCACTTAAAATTTCATTTTCAGGAGGGAGTACTAAAAGTATTGAACCAATCTGCCTTATTTTTGAAACTACCATTGTTAATCGAACTGCCTTTAACATACAGTCATCTGAAACTTTGGCCTTTAAGTGGTATATTTTTTTATTTTCATCAAGTTCAGATAATATCTCATCTGAAATACTTTCAAAATCAAAAATGGTACTGTCAAGAGTAATTTCTTCGTCAGTATCTATTTCAACATTATATTCGCCATTTAAAATACATAAAATATCATTGTTTAATGTTCCATAGTCAAAAGTAACATCTTCTCCTTTTTCAACTGCTTTTGCAGTTTTTTCCATTGTTAAAAGGGCTAATTTAAGTATTGACATCGAATGACTGTTTAATTTAACCGTTTCATTTAATATCGATTTTGAAAATTCACCTATATTTTTTATAGTATCTTTTAATTTTCCATATCCTAATGCATCAAGTATTGTTTGAAGTGTTGAAGCTGATTCTTGCATCTGGGACAATATTTCGTCTAAATTTTCAGGTTTATCTATATTTTCAACGGTTTTTTGTTTTACTATTACTTTATCTACTTCGTTTTTTAAAAGTAATTTTTTTAATGCATTAGTAGTTAAATTTTGGGTTACTGGTTCTTTAGCCTTTTTTTCAACTAAATTTAATTTTAAATCAGGAGTTACTTCTGTTTTGGATTTAACTGTATCTTTACTATTACATTCCCCTGAAAGATATTTACTTTTAATGGACTTTATTAAAGTTACAAGGCTTTCTACATCAACGTCTGTTGTATTTTCCCCTTCACTAACTTCGGAAACCATTTTTTCAAGAGCATCAAGGCATTTAAATAATAAATCCACTATTTCACGATTTACCTTTATTCTGCCGTCCCGTATATAGTCTAAAATATCTTCCATATGGTGTGTTAATGAAGAAATATGTTCAAAACCAAGCGTTCTTGCAGAACCTTTTAGCGTATGTGCAGACCTAAATATTAAATTGATAATTTCTTCCGCATTTTCTGGCGAATTTTCAAGTTCAACCATGTTCTGATTCAATGACTGTAGGTGCTCTTCGGCTTCAGTCATGAATAGTTCCTTATACTGCTCCATATCTTCCATTAGGTATCAGCCCACTATTTTTTTGGAAAATTTAATAATTTCTTCAGGAATTTTTGAAGGATTTAAAACTACATCAATTACATTCATTTCAATTGCGGTTTTAGGCATTCCATAAATTACGCAAGAATCTTTATCCTGTGCAATAGTATACCCCCCAATAGATTTGATCTGTTTTAATCCATTTGCACCATCTTTTCCAATTCCTGTTAAAATTACTCCTACAGTATTTCGCCCATATACTTTTACAACGTATTCTGCAGTAATATCAACTGTTGGCCTTGTACCATGTACTTTTGGCATATTTTCATCAATTGAAATATAGGCGTTTCCACCACGTTTTTGAAGGAGCATTTGTGTGTCACCGGGCGCTACGTAAACGTGGTCAGATTTTACAAGTTCCCCGTGTTCAGCTTCTTTAACAGTTAATTTAGAAACAGTATTCATTCTTTCTGCAAAGACTTTTGTAAATCCTCTTGGCATATGTTGAACTACAAATATAGGGGGCATTCCTTTTGGAAGACTAGATATAATATCAGAAACAACGGGGGGCCCTCCAGTAGACGAACCGATTAATATTGCCATACTGTTTAATTTTTCAAGAGCAATTCCTGAAATTTTTTCAAGAGATTTTTCAGCTACTATGTTCTGATTTTTATCTTCATTTTTTAAAAATCGAATTGAATTGGACTTAACTGTTGATTTAGATGCAGATTTAACATTAGTTATGATATCTTCGCCAATTTTTCGAATATCTAACGATACTGAGCCAGATGGTTTTTCAATAACATCGACTGCACCATAATCCATTGCTTTTAATGTTGCTTCTGAACCTTCTTTAGTTATAGCAGAAAGCATTACTATTGGTGTTGGTTTAGATTCCATGATCGATTTTGTAGCTTCTAATCCATTTAAAATGGGCATTTCAACGTCCATCGTAATTACATGAGGCTCTAACTTTTTTGTAAGTTCAATTGCTTCTTTACCATCTTTTGCAGTTGCAACTACTTCTATTTCGTTGTCAGAACTTAAGATGTCTTCTAAAACCTTTCTCATGAATGCAGAGTCGTCAACAATTAGAACCTTTATTTTTTTCATGATTTCACAGTTTTTTAAAATTCTTGTGGGTCAATTAAATTCTTAATATTTAAAATAATTATTAAACGGTTTCCAATTTTTGCAATTCCTTCGATATATTCCCCACTTGCATTTTTCTTAATTCCTTCAATAGTTTCAATCTGTTTTGATGAAATCTGCATAACGTCACTTACTGAATCAACTAAAATTCCTACTGGAATTTTATCAATTTCAATTACCATTACAAGTTTTTCAGACGCTGCTTCATCTAAATTATCTTCAAAAAGGTTTAATTTTTTTCTTAAGTCAATAATTGGCATTATTTCCCCACGAATGTTTGTAACGCCAACAATATAACTTGGAGTATTTGGAAGTGAAGTAATGTCTTGTAATTTTAAAACTTCTCTAACTTCATTTACTCTTAAACCGTATTCATTACTTGATAACTTAAAAACTACTACTTTTGGAACGTCATCCATAATAAACACCTCATTTTAACCTATCTAAGACATTATGAACAAGTATTATACAGTGATCAGCATGCAGTTCTAAGGGGGACAGTGAAATCTGTTCTGCACCTATTTCTTCAAGAAACTCTTCATCCTCCTTAGAAAGTCCAATATGGTCACCAAGAATAAAAACAACATCACTCTCGTTTTTAAAATCAAAATTTTCAAGCGGTTTACCATTTAAATGCAGGTAAAATATTTTTTTCCCACTATTTTTTTTTTCAAGAATAATTTCTTTAAATTCATGATTTGAATAGTAAATTCCAGAGGTACTTTCTTTCCATATTTCTGAAGCATCTTTAGAAAGTGCTTTTTGTATAAACATTGCAATACTTCTCTCATCAGGACTTAATCTTTTTAATTCGTCACCAATAAACTTTAATGCAACAGGTGGATTTGGGTTTCCATAATTAACACTATAAAAAATAGTATCTCTCCTAAGATCGTGAGAAAGGAAGAATGCACTGTTTACACAGCGACATATTAAATCAAGCCTCCCTGAACTTCCTGGAAGATCTTTTAAATTGATTTCTCCGTTAGTTACTGCTTTGTTAGCTTTAATTATAAATTCTTTCAAAATTCCACCTAATTGAGGCCTAAAACATCAAAAGTATTGAAAATACCTTCTTTTTTAGTTCCAACGAATTTTATTGCAAGAATAACGCCGGCTATAAATGATTGCCTACTACTTGCTTTATGGGACAATTCAAGCCTTTCCCCATCATTTGCAAAAATTACGGTGTGATCCCCGACAACGTCACCGCCCCTTAAAGCATGAATGCATATTTCTTCTTTAGTTCTTTCGCCAGTAATCCCTTCTCGCCCGTAGATTAAATTTGAGTTTCTGTTTAAATTTTCCTGAATTATTTCAGCAGCCCTTAATGCAGTTCCACTTGGTGCATCTTTTTTGAACTTGTGGTGCATTTCTACGATTTCGATATCATACTCACCAAGTTTTTGTGCTAAAAGTTCGAGTGTTTTAAAGAAAATATTAACTCCAACAGCATAGTTTTGGGAAATTGTTGCAGCAACCTTATTTTCAAAAATTGCTTTTTCCATTTCATCTTTTTGCTCTTTTGTAAATCCTGTCGTTCCAATAACTAAATTAACACCGCATTTTGATGCAATTTTTGCAGTATTAACACAAGGTGCAGGCGCTGTAAAATCAACAAGTACTTCTGCACCGGAACTTTTTAAAACACTTTCAAGTTCGTCTGAAGTGCTTAAATTTACTCCTAATTTTCCAATACCGATTAATTCCCCAATATCGTGACCTTTTTTAGGGTGATTTGGAATATCAATTGCAGCAACAACATTAAGTCCTTCTGTTTCTAAAATTTTTTGTATAATGCCACTTCCCATTCTACCAAGAGCCCCTGTAACTGCTACTTTAACCATACTATCACCTTTAAGCTTCAATTTCGCTATTTACATTACCCATATAGTTATCAATTTTATTTTTCAATTTATCGACTACATTAGATGCTTTATCAATATTTTCAGGCGTGAAATTCTTTAAAATATATTTTATCTCCTGAACTCCCTCATAGATTTCTTGGAGAATTGTTAAAAGTCCTGAAATTTTTATATTTTGAGCATCAATTAAATCGATTATTTTTTCCGAATTCTCATCAATTGTTGTTAGAACTTTATCTATTTCCAAAGTTATTTCATCCAATTTAGATGATTGTTCATTATTTATTGCAAGTAATATATCCAATTTATTGTTTATTACTTCAAGTAGGTCGTTATTTCCTTCAGAGCCAGTTTTTAAGATATTTGTATCTATAATATCTTTTGAAATGTTGTTTTGAACTTTTGTACCGTCCATTGCAGATTTTATTCGTTTAAAAATGTTATCCATGGAATCTTTTAGATTTTTAGCAGTATTTTCAAAATTATCAAAGTTTTCATCAGTATCTTTATTTTCATCAATACCTAAATCATTACTAAACGTACCATTTTCTTCATTATCGAAGTCAAAAAAGTCAGTTTCATTATTAGTTTTATTATCTACTGTTTTATTATTATCTACTGTTTCCACTTTTGATTTGTTGGTTTTTTCATCTAAATATTCATTTTTAACATTACATTCAACAGTCTTTTCATTTAGACTCGTTTCTTTTTTTAACTTTTCAAATCTTTCAACACTACTTTCAAAACTAACCATGTTAAATCGGCTCCAATATTACTTGTATATTTCTCTGCTGATTATATACTATATTGTTTTTGTGTAGGTAGTTATGTTTATTTTATACTGCATTACCCAAAACTTATTTTTTAATCTTTATTTTTAACCTTTAATTTATTTTTACTTGAATTTTATTAAATTTACTTGGATTTTTTAATTGGAATTCTAAAAATGTGTTTACATTCAAGACAGGTTATAACAACGTGAGAATAATTTTTTGACTTAATTCTAACACTTGAATTTTTACCATATATTAAAAAAGAGCCACAATTTTTGCATATTCTTCGACGCCATTCTTTTGGGAAGGGCATTCTCATTCTCATTGCAATTTTTTTACTCAATAATACATAATTTTTTGAACGTTCTTTTTTTTCACATCTAAGTTCTTTTTGAGCGAAATTCATCAAAATATCTATTCTTTCATTTGCTATGTTTTTTGATTTTTCTAAAAATTTCTTTTTTAGTTTCATGAGTTTCCCTAGTTTTTTTAGATATATTGATTTTATATATTAAATATAATAACCATAATTAACTTAAACAAAATCTAATAAAATTATATAAAAAGAATTCTAAAATAAAATAGTTAATCTTAAAATAGATGTCAAAAGTTAATAGAACTACATCTTAAAATACATATAATGTTTAAATAATTAGGATAAATTTAAAGACAAGCAAAAGACAAATAGAAGTATTACAGTAACTAAAAATATTGATAAATAAAACGTTACAAATATGTTATGATAAATAATGGATTAGGACTAAGATTAAGATTAAGATTAAGTATTCATTTAGCAATAACTTTAGAATAATAATTTTTTTATGGTGAAATATTGAGTAGAGTTAAAGATATGAATCTTGCTAAGGCAGGTCATTTAAAAATGAACTGGGCAAAACAACACATGCCTGTTTTAGGACTTATTCAAGAAGAATTTAAGAAAGAAAAACCATTTGAAGGACTTACTATTGGAATGGCACTTCATTTAGAAGCTAAAACTGCGATTTTGGCAGAAACCTTGATGGAAGGGGGAGCAAAAATTGTAATTACTGGCTGTAACCCCTTATCAACACAAGATGATGTTGCTGCTGCATGCGTAGAAAAAGGAATGGAAGTTTACGCTTGGAGAGGCGAAACTAATGAAGAATACTACGAAAACTTAAATTTAGTTCTTGATTCAAACCCTGACATAATAATTGATGATGGTGCAGACCTTATTTTTTTGATACATACAAAAAGGCCCGAACTTATTGGAAAAATTATTGGGGGATGCGAAGAAACAACAACTGGGGTCATTAGATTAAAAGCAATGGCTGAAGAAGGGGCTTTAAAGTTTCCCGTAGTTAATGTAAATGATGCATATACAAAACACATGTTTGATAATCGTTACGGAACCGGTCAAAGTGCAATTGATGGGATAATTCGGACTACAAATATGCTAATTGCAGGTAAAAATATTGTTGTTGCAGGATATGGCTGGTGTGGAAGAGGCGTTGCATCAAGAGCATCAGGACATGGGGCAAACGTTATTATTACAGAAATAAATCCTATAAGGGCCCTTGAAGCTAAAATGGATGGATTTACCGTGTTAAAAATGGAAGAAGCTGCAAAAGTTGGGGATATTTTTGTAACTACAACCGGATGTAAAGATATTATCCGGATGGAACACTTCCTTTTAATGAAAGAGGGTGCGGTTTTATCAAATGCTGGACATTTTGATAATGAAATAAACAAATGCGACCTAAAAGAGCTTTCAAAATCTGTTAAAGAAGTTAGATATAATATTGAAGAATACGATTTAAAGAACAAAAAAATCTACTTACTTGGCGAAGGAAGACTTGTAAATTTAGCATGTGCAGATGGTCATCCTTGTGAAGTTATGGACATGAGTTTTGCAAATCAGGCTTTAAGTGCAAAGTTTATCAAGGAAAACTCTGGAAAACTTAAAAATCAAGTTTATGAAATTCCTTATGAACAGGATGTAAAAATAGCTTCAATAAAACTAACATCAATGGATACCCAAATAGATGAACTTTCGCCAGAGCAAAGGAAGTATTTATGTGATTGGAAGGAAGGAACATAATTTTAATACCTTTTAATTTTAAAATATTTTTAATATTTAAAAGCTTACTTTTTTAAAAAAATTTAAAATTCAAGTGATAAGGATGGAAAAACCCGTGATGTGTAGAATCATAGATATTAAAGAGGAAAGCCCGTCTGTAAAAACCTATTTTTTAGATAGGGATTTTGATTTTAAACCGGGACAATTTGGAATGGTGTGGATTCCAGGCGTAGATGAAAAGCCATTTGGATTTTCGAGTAAAAACTCAATAAGCGTTGCCATGGTTGGAGAATTTACAAAAAAGATGCATTCCTTAAAAATAGGGGATTTATTGGGGATTAGAGGCCCATATGGAAATAATTTTGAAAGTATTGGTGACAAAATACTTGCAGTTTCAGGCGGAATTGGAAGTGCACCGATTATTTCCACAATTGAAGCATTTTCAAAACTTGGAATTTCAATAACATCTATAATTGGCGGTAGAACTAAAGAAGAACTTTTATTTTTGGAACGTTTCCAAAACTGCGGAACAGTTTACCCCTGTACTGATGACTGTAGTTTTGGGTTTCACGGGTTTACGACTGAAAAAATGGAAGAACTACTTTCAAAAGAAAAATATGACATGATAATTACTTGCGGCCCTGAAATTATGATGAAAAAGGTCATTAAAATTGCTGAAAAATATGATGTACCTGTTCAATTATCCTTGGAACGATACATGAAGTGCGGAATTGGAATATGTGGTCAATGTGCGGTTGATAATGAAGGACTATGCATATGTAAAGATGGCCCGGTATTTTGGGATAACAAACTTAAATTTATTTCCGAATTTGGAGAATATAAAAGGGATGCAAGTGGTGCAGTTTTTAGATAATTTAATAATTTAATAATTAATTAGTTAATATTTAATAATGCATGAAAAGAAATAAAAATAAAAATACTTTTTTAAGTGTTTAACGTGATTTAAAATGTGTTCTATAAGCGGAATTATTGCAAAAGACGGCGAAAGTACAAATGGCCGTGTTCTTATAAATAATCTTTCTAAACATTGCATAAATATGATGAAAATGCTAAAACACCGTGGGCCAGATAGTTCTGGAATAATCCTTGATGGTAACGTTTACTATTTTAATAGTTTTGAAAATACGGATTTAGACTTTGATGGAACATTTAGACTTGGAATTTCACATAACAGACTTGCCATAGTTGGAACTACAATTCAGCCAATTTCAAATCATGATAAATCAATATGGATTGTTTGTAACGGTGAAATATATAACCACGTTAAATTAAGGGAAAATTTAGCTACTGAACACGAATTTAAAACGGACAGTGATTCAGAAGTTATTATTCATTCATATGAGGATGAATTAGTGGATATTCTTGATGGGGATTATGCATATGCCCTATACAATAAAGAAAAAAATTTATTAGAACTTAGGCGGGATTTAATGGGTGTAAAACCGCTTTTTTATCTCAATAGAAAAGATTATTTTGCATTTTCTTCTGAAAAAAAAGCACTATTTTACTGTCTTATGGAAATTGAAGGAATGGATTTTTACAGTGCATTTAATTTTAATGAAATACATCGGGTAAACCCTAATTCACGTATAATTTACGAATTAAACGAAAATAGCTATTATATTGAAGATAATCTTGAAAAGATAAATTCAAACTATTTTGAAGGTGTAAATTATGAAAAATGTAAGGATGAACTTGAAAATGCACTTTTAGAATCTGTATTAAAGCGTGTAAACGGGATTGAAAAAGTAGGAATTATCTATTCAGGTGGTGTTGATAGCACCCTTATATCAAAAATAGCATCAGAATTTTCAAATGTAACACTTTACTCCGTTGGAACAAAAGACTCTGAAGATTTAATTTATGCCGAGCGTGCTGCAATTGAAATGGGCCTAAAATTCAGGAAAAAAATTATTTTAAAAGAAGATTACGAAAAATACCTTTTAAGCGTTGCACAGGCAATTGATGAACTAGACGTAATGAAATTGAGTGTTGGAATTCCAATATATGTTGCATCACAAATGGCAAAAGAAGATGGAATAACTGTTGTACTGTCGGGTCAAGGTGCAGATGAATTATTTGCAGGATATCATCGATACAAAAGAATATATGATGAAAATGGCGAAGAATATTTAAAAGAATCGATAAAAAAAGATGTTTATAATATTTATAGGGCAAATCTTGAACGGGATGACCACGTAACAATGGCAAACGGCGTTGAATTGAGGGTTCCATTTTTAGATAAAAAGGTAGTTGAAGTTTCGCTTTCAATTCCTGTTAAGTATAAAATTGAAGGCCAAGGAAAGAAGATACTTAGAGAAATCGCTTTAAAATACATTCCAGAGTATATTGCAGAAAGACCGAAAAAAGCCGCACAGTATGGAAGTGGCAGTGAAAAAATGGTTTACAGTGTTTCAAAAGATTATGGCTATTCAAAAAAAGAAATATCTAAATTTTTTGAAAACGTATTGATTGAGAAAATAAGATTTTAATATTTATTTATTTATTTATTTATTTATTTATTTTTAATTACATAATTTAAATTACCTTTCTAACTTATCCTTCTAGGCATCGCATCTCCTTTTCTTTTTTCAATAACGTCCCCAATTTGCCATCCGTTTTGGTAGTGTATCTTTTTAGTCTTTCCATTTCTTAATTTTAAGTAGGCAAAAGTTGTTCTAGTAGTATAATCGCTTCCATCATCATCGCTATGGTGCGTGGTTTTTTCTTTAATATCAACAATTTGCCCGATAAATGACTGGTTTACTTGGAAAATATAAATAATTACTCCAATTATTAATGCAATAAATGCCCCAAGTGCACTTAATGGTTCTCCAGTAAGTAGATAAACTCCACCAACAAAAAGCACTGCAAAAATAATTGTAAAAATTATTGAAAGTATTGACATGAATTTCACCCCATAATGTCTAAAAACTAAATAGTACCCTACTTAAAAATTTATTTTGACATTATATAAGATTTTCGACTTTAAATATCCTAAATTAAAAATAAGATTAAAATAAAAATAAAACTAACACTAACTAAATCTAAAAAAATAAAAAATCGAGGAAATATTTAAATCAGTTTAAATATTTATTAAAATGGTGATTTAACCGTTTATACTAAAAATTACCTATTAATTCAATTTAAGGAGTAGCTGCTATATTTTAGTTATTTTAGACAGTTTAACTATTTTATGTTAAATTCGGGTTTTAGGATTTTTCATGTAATTTGGGAGACGAATTCAAGTTTTTTCATGAAAAATACAAAGTATATAATACACTACAGAAAAATTAGTTTAAAAATCCTGCATTATCAAAAAGGAGTGGTATTTTAAATTTAAGTTTAAATTAAATTTAAACCTTTTTCCATGCTTTTATGGTATAATATATAAGCACGTATGCAGGATACAGGTAACTACGAAGAGTTTATATATAAACATATGGTTATTGTTCCAGTATATGGTCTTAAAAAACACAACCAAATATTCATAAGGTTTATTTTTAAAATTAAAGACTAAATTTTTCCACAAAAGATATAATACTTTTCCACAAACGTCGAAATATTAAAATAAGTTAATACTTAAAAAATAAAATAGTTAGTTATTCTAAAAACTTAGAAACAAATGGCGAAGTATTTCCCCTTCTTAAAAAATGTCCTGACGGGCCTTCTCCTAAAAATTCTGAAAACCACGATTCATGCTGAATTTCCTCATTTAATATGGCCAATGCTAAGTCGTATGTTCTATGGTCTTTTCCATATGTAATATTACATATATTAGTATATTGTCTTACAGCACATCTTTCAGCTTCAACAAGGACGTTTAATAATTTATTAACGTCAGTAATGTCTTCTGGTAAATACGCTGGAGGACATCCCGATATATCGTGAAAATCCTTCATATTTTTAGGTAAGCTTCCTCCAAGTTCATATATTCTTGGAACAAGTGCTTCAAAATGATTTCTATCTTCTATTCTAGCAGTTTCAGCAATTTCCTTTATTCCTTCTCCAAAGAGGCCTATCAAATTAACTCTAAGTATCGTATAGTAATAAAATGTTGTTAATTCTGCTGCTGCATTGTTTACTAAAAGCCTTAAAAGTTCGTCTACGTTGATTCCTGCATTTTCAACCATTTCACGAGTTACTTTTGCCATTTTTTTATTCACCCCCATACAATTTTTGATTTTTAAAATAGATATATTTTACCATTTTAAATGTAATTTAAGCTAAAATTAATCTTTAAAATATAATTTAATGGATTTTTACATCTTTTTTAAAAATATGTATTATTAAATATTGTATAATTTAAATATAGCATAATTAACTATAACTTAAATTATCCAAGTGCAACGTCTAAAATCATCATTAATGTAAAACCAAAAATAGCTGCAATTGTTGCTTTATCGATATTTCCATGAATATAGCATTCTGGAATTATTTCTTCGATAACAACAAATACCATTGCCCCAGCAGCAAAACTTAAAGAAAAGGGGAGGAGTTGTGTAAAAAATGTTACCATTAATGCCCCTATTACACCAAAAATAGGTTCAACAACTGCCGAAAGTTGACCATAATAAAAACTTTTTTTTCTACTAAGTCCTTCCCCCCGTAATGGAAAACTAACCGCAAGTCCTTCCGGGAAATTTTGTATACCCATTCCAATTGTAAGCGCAATTGCACTTATTAGTGCTGAATTTGAAAATTCAAAAGAAAGTGCTCCAAATAATACTCCAACTGCAAGTCCTTCTGGAATATTATGAAGAGTTACTGCCAAAAGCATCAAGCGGTTTTTATGCCATGTTGTTTTTATTCCTTCAGCTTCGTTATATGAAAGACCTCTGTGTAAATGTGGAATTATTTTATCAAGTCCGCTTAAAAAAAGTCCCCCTGATAAAAACCCGATACCTACCAAAATTAATCCAAAAATACCTAAATGTTCTGACATTTCAATTGCCGGAGAAAGCAATGACCAAAAACTTGCAGCAAGCATTATTCCTGCAGTAAACCCTAAAGACGTATCTAAAAATTCCCTGTTAATTTCTTTAGTAAAAAATACCATAAAAGCCCCTAATGCAGTCATAAACCATGTAAATAACGTTGCAAAGAGTGCTAAAAGTACCGGAGAATAGTTTTCTAAAGAGCTCATTTTTACATTATTTTAACTATTTTAATTATTTTAATTATTTTAGCTAAAAATTTAAAAGTTCGGTAGTTATTAATAATTATATTTTTTGAAAGTCTTTTTCTTTTTAAAAATGTTTTTTAACTTTTTTTATGATATTTAAAATAGCAATTATTCCAAGTATTAAAAATACTGCCCTTTTCATGGCTCTAAATGTCATAATTACCCCTCCAAAATTATTACTTTTAAAATTTTTTAAACATTTTTTTATTAAAATTATGTAATTAAAATTATGTAATTAAAAATATATAAAATTTAATTTATGATTAAATCTACTTTAAAAATATTTTTTTATACTAGATATTTCAATGTATTATCTGGAGGTTATACATTGAAGAGCGCAAAACCAAAGAAAAAACTTGCAATTGTAACCTGTATGGATACTAGACTTGTAAATTTCCTTCCAAAAAAGCTTGGAATAGAACAAGGCGATGCAAAACTGATTCAAAATGCAGGAAACATCATAACTGAAGATGTAATTAGATCTTTAGTAGTTTCAATCTACCTTTTAGGTGTTGAAAAAATAACTGTTGTTGGACATACTGACTGCGGGATGGCTGCTGCAAATTTTGAAGACGTTAGAAATAAAATGGTTGAAAGAGGAGCAAATCCAAATTTCACGCCTGATTTTGAAGCATGGCTTGGAAGGATGACGTGTGAAAAAAGAAACGTCATAGAAGGCGTTGAACTTTTAAAAACGCATCCTGCAATTCCAAAGGATATCGTAGTTGAAGGGTATATTATTGACCTTGAGTCAGAAGTCCTTGAACGTATAATCTAAATATTTTTAGTATTTTTTAGTATTCTTTTCATTTTAGTATTCTTTTAAATTGGCCTTAATTTGTTTTAAAATAAAATCGTCAATAATATATATGTTTAAAGAATATGTTTTTTAAAAAATTCTTTTTTGTGAGGTATTAAAAATTTAAAAAAGTTAAAGATTTAAAACCGTGATTTTTAAATTTTTTCAGCAATATATGTAAAAATTAAAATAAAAGAAATTATTAGTTATTATTAGTTATGTTGATATTATTATATTTCTAATGCATTTTAAGACTTTTAAAAGAGGCATGTTATGTCTATTCAGATTCACGAAACTGCAATAGTTGAAACAGATGATATTGGGGAAAATACAAAAATCTGGCATTTTGTACATGTTAGAAATAATTCAATAATCGGTAAAAATTGCAATATTGGAAAAGGAGTATATGTTGATTCAAACGTAAAAATTGGAAATAACGTAAAAATTCAAAATAATGTTTCCATATATAATGGCGTTTTAGTTGAAGACGATGTTTTTTTAGGGCCACATATGGTATTTACCAATGATTTTTACCCAAGAGCATTTAATAATAATTGGAAAATTACAAATACACTTGTAAAAAAGGGTGCATCAATTGGTGCAAATTCAACAATTATATGCGGAATAACCATTGGAAGTTATTCAATGGTTGGGTCTGGGTCAGTTGTTACAAAATCTGTTCCAGATTATGGCTTAGTTTATGGAAATCCTGCAAAATTAAAAGGTTTTGTTTGTAGTTGCGGTAAAAAACTAACTGAGTTAATTGAAAAAAATGAAAAATCTATAATCTATAAATGTAATGATTGCGAAAAAAAAATAGAGATAATTATAAATAATTACGATATTTAAAGAAAATTACGATATTTTGGGGGAATATGATGATACCAATTGCAAAACCACTAATCGGGAACGAAGAAATATCTGCCGTTACTGAAGTTTTAAAATCAGGAATGATTGCTCACGGAAAAGAAGTTGAATTATTCGAAAAAGAATTTTGTGACTATCAGTGTGTAAAACACGGTATTGCAGTTTCTAATGGAACTGTTGCACTTGACGTTGCATTAAAAGCATTGAAAATTAAATCTGGTGATGAAGTAATAACGACTCCTTTTACATTCATTGCGTCATCAAATTGTATACTATATCAAAATGCAAAACCTGTTTTCGCAGATATTGATGAAAAAACATTTAACATTGACCCAAACGAAGTTTTAGAAAAAATTAATTCAAAAACAAAGGCAATAGTTGCGGTTCATCTCTATGGGCAACCTGCGGATGTAAAAGCACTTCGTGAAATTTCTAATGACCATGACCTATTTTTAATTGAAGATGCAGCCCAAGCTCATGGCGCAGAATTTGAACAGAAAAAAGTTGGAAATTTTTCAGATGTTTCAACCTTTAGTTTTTATCCTACAAAAAACATGACTACAAGTGAAGGGGGATTAATTTTAACAAATAATCCTGAAATAGCAAGAATTTCAGATTTAATTCGAAACCACGGCCAATCAGAAAAATATCTTCATACAGAATTGGGCCATAATTTTAGAATGACAAATATTCAAGCTGCAATTGGTAGAGTTCAGTTAAAAAAAGTTGAAAGTTGGACTGAAAAAAGAATAGAAAATGCAAAAATGCTATCAAACGGGTTAAAAAAAGTAAATGGGTTAAAAGTGCCATATGTTGATAAACGGGTAAGGCACGTATTTCACCAGTACGTTTTAAAGATTGAAGACGACTTTAAAATGTCACGTGATGAATTTTCAAAGTATTTAAATAATTTAGGAATAGGAACTGGAATTCATTATCCAATACCTGTAAATGAACAGCCAATTTATAAAAAATTAGGATACGGCAGTGAAATTTTTAAAAATGCGTCAGATGCGGCTAAAAAAGTATTAAGTATTCCAGTTCACCCTAGTTTATCTGAAACTGAATTAAATTATATAATAGAAAAAATTACTGAAATTTAAGGTGATATTTTTGTTAAAAGTTGGAATTATTGGAATTGGTGCAATGGGATATAACCATGCACGGATATATCATGAATTACAGAAATTAGGAAAATTAAAACTTATTGGAATATCTGATAAAAATAAAGAACTTTTAGAAAAAGTTTCGAATGAATTTGATACGTTAGGTTTTTTAGATTATAAAGAACTTTTAAATCAGGATTTAGATGTTGTAAGTATTGTTGTTCCAACGTTTTTACATAAAGAAATTGCTTTAGAATTTATTAGAAAAGGAATTCACGTTTTAATTGAAAAACCAATTTCTGATACAATTGAAAATGCAGAAGAATTAATAAAAGAAGCTGAAAAAAACAATGTTATTTTATCTGTTGGCCATGTTGAAAGGTTTAATCCTGCTGTTTTAAAGTTAAAAGAATTTATTGATGAAGGAATTTTAGGAAAAATCGTTACAATGACTGCAAAAAGAGTTGGCCCAATGACTCCAAGAATTTTGGATACAGGAGTTATTTTAGACCTTGCAGTACATGACATTGATGTAATGGCTTATTTAGCAGGTTCAAGAGTAAAAGAAGTTTACGCAAAAGCAAAAAATGTAAATCACCCAAATAAAAAGTCAGAAGACTATGCTTTAATAATTGCTTCATTTGAAAACAATATTGATGGAATTATAGAAACAAATAGGCTAACGCCCCATAAAACAAGGAGTTTAAGCGTTATTGGAACTAAAGGAATTGCATATCTTGACTACATAAATCAATGTTTAACAATTTATGATGAACAATGGGTAAAAAATGCGAAAATTGAAAAGGGGGAACCTTTGAAAAATGAAATAATCCATTTTATTGATTGCGTTGAAAATAATAAAAAACCCCTAGTTTCGGGTCTAGATGGAATACATGCATTAAAAGTTGCATTAGATGCGCTTAAAAATTCAAAAGAGGAATAGTTATGGATTTATTAAATTGTAATTTGAATATTGATTCAATATTAAAAAATGGAGAAATCAAAGTTTCAGTGTTTGGGCAGGGTAAAATGGGTTTACCTCTAGCTTTAGTTTTTGCAGAACACGGACTTAACGTAATTGGCGTAGATATTGATAAATCGGTTGTTAATAATCTAAATAACGGGATAAATCATATTACTGAAGAACCTGGTTTAAGTGAACTTCTTTTAAGAAATATTGAAAACAAAAAGTACACTGCAACAACTGATGGCGTACAGGCTGCAAATGATTCTGACATAATGATTATACTTGTTCCAACATTAATTGATGAACGGGGAAATATTAAGTTAGATCCAGTTTACAGTGTTTCAGAAATAATTTCAAAAGGACTAAAAAAAGGAAATATTGTAATAACTGAAGCTACAATGCCTCCTGGAACAACTGAAAAATTAATTCCAATTTTAGAAAAATCTGGATTAAAATTAGGTGAATTTGGACTTTCACATGCACCTGAACGAACAATGACTGGAACTGCATTAAGGGATATTAAAGGACAGTATCCAAAAATAATTGGTTGTAGTGACGAAAAAACATATAATATTGTTTCAAAACTTTACAACCTAATTAATAAAAAAGGAACTATAAAAATGAGTTCAATTAAAGCTGCAGAAACTGTAAAAGTATTTGAAGGGGTTTATCGGGATGTAAATATTGGGCTTTCAAATGAAATGGCTTTATGGTGTGAAGAACATTCAATAGATGCATTAGAAGTATTTGATGCTGCAAATACACAGCCATTTTGTCATTTCCATACTCCCGGGGCCGGGGTTGGTGGGCACTGTATTCCGGTTTACCCCTGGTTTATAATAAACACGTCAAACGAAGTAAATCCTAAAATTACCAAAACTGCAAGGGAATTAAATGATTATATGGCGCATCACATGGTTGAACTAACAATAAAAGGATTAAACGAGTTTAAAAAATGCTTAAATGGAAGTAACATCCTTGTTTTGGGTTTGACATTTAGGGGCGGAGTTAAAGAGTTCATGAAAAGTGCGGCAATTCCAATAATAAATGAATTGAAGTTATTCGGTGCAAATGTTTATTCGTACGATCCACTATGTGACGAATTAGATGCAAAAAAGTATAATTCAAAATTAAAAACAGATTTTACTGGAATCGACGCAATTATCGTCACATCTGACCATGAAGAATTTAAACATATAGATTTTGAAAAAATTTCAAAAGAGGTTTCTACAAAATTAATTATTGATGGAAGAAATGTTATAAATGTTTCAAATGCATCTGAAAATGGATTTAGGATTATTAAAGTTGGAAATTTGAAATAAATTTTTATATTTTTTTAATTTCGTCATTTAGTATTTTTTGAGCATATATGTAAGTTACAAAATACACAATACACATAGCTAAACTGTAAAGTCCAATGGCCCAGAATGAATCCAAATTTACGTATTTTGAAATTCCAAAGGCAATCAATACTAAAACTAACCTAAAAGAGTCAAGGTATAATTCTTCTTTTTGCCGTTCAAATACTGAAAATATGTTGGTAATCGGTGTAAACATAAATCTAAAAAATACTAAAAAGGCAATTATCTGGGCATATATTCCAGCTTGATACCAGTTACTACCAAAGACGAATTTAAATAAAATTGGACCAAATAATATCAAAGTTATTAATGGTATTATCCCTATGGCAATTAATTTTTTGAGCAGGTTATTGGATAATTCTTTAATCTTTTTTGGATTTTTTCGACCAATACTTGCAGCTTCACCATAAAATACATTTCCAACAGATGTGCCAATTAACGACATCGGTATACTAACAATAGTATGGGAAAGCCCAAAAAAACCTGCTACCGAACTTCCATAAAGTAATGTAATAAATATAACTGGTAGTTGTACGCCCAGGGTGTTTAATAATTTACTTGGTGCAGAATATATTGGAAATTTAATGTATCTTTTTGACTGTTCAATTATTTCAGATAAGTTTGCTTTAGAAAAACACTTATTATTTATAAAAGATTTCGATAACACAGTAATTCCTGCACTTTTACCCAGAATATCACCAAATATTAACCCAAATGCACCCATATTTAAAAATCCAAATCCTATTTTAGAAATGTTTCCAAAAAAAGATTGCGATATTGTAGTTTTGGATATTGCAAGGTATTCTTTTTTTCTAAAAGACCAATACATAAATAATGAGTATATTCCAATAAATGATACTCCAATGGGAATCAAATACCAGTATTGGTTTAAATGTTCATTACCCAGTAATGAAAATATTTCATTACTATATAGTAACAACGCTAAAAAAATTATTGAAGAGTATATTATTAATATCCCGACACATAGAAAAACTATATTGACTGCTTTTTCTTCGCTTTCTGCAATAGGTATTGCAAATTCGTACTTTAAGGATGAAATAATTGATAAAATTGCAATAATTGAAGAATATGTTACAAATACTCCAAATTCATCAGGCGTATAATATCTTGTAATTATGGGGTAAGTTATGGTGCCAATTATCTGGGCAATGGCGGTTCCACTAGACACAAAAAAAATATTTTTTACAAAATTATTTTTAAATAGGTTTTTTAAATTATTTATTTTCAAAGTTTCACATTTTTTAAAAATTTAATTTAAATAACTGAATTTTTATGGGGTTATACTTTGAGAGATCTTTTATCCAGTATCTTTTTATAAATATTTAGTTCTTTTTTAATTCTTGAATCCCAAGATCGTTCATTTATAATTGTTTTTCGAGCATTTTTACCAATTTTTAATCTTAATTCATGATTTTCATATAATATTTTAAGATTTTCTGCAAAATCGTCAATATCTCCAGATTTGATAAGAACGCCATTTTCCATATTATTTATTAATTTTTTAATGTTTCCAGAATCGAATACCAAAACTGGTTTTTCAACAGCCATTGCTTCTTGAATTGAAAGATTTAAATTGCTTATTAATGAGGTTCCAACAACTACGTCCGATTCGTTTAAATATGTGGGGATTTCATGAATATTTTTTTCTCCGTGAAATTCAACAAATTCAGAAATGTTTTCATCTTCAACTAATTTTTTTAAATGTGGATATTCAGAACCTGAACCTATTATTTTCATTTTTACATTATTTTTATCATCTATTAATTCAATAAATTTTTTAAATCCAAGAATGCTTAGATGAACACTTTTAAATTTGTCGAGCCTGTTTGTTGATAACACTACAAATTCTGGAGGTTTTGAACATTTTTCTGGAACGTATTTTTTAGTATCTATCCCATGGTAGACCACATCATAATTAATATCTTTATTTCTGCATATTTTTTTAAAACCATTAATATCTGCCCCATCGTCCAATATTAGTAAAATGTCAGGTTTATTGAATTTAAATAGAAAAAAAGCTATTTTTGTAGATAGATTCGATTTTTTGGAAATTTTAAAAGTATTTCCGGAATGTTGCATAATTATTACTGGA
Source organism: Methanococcus vannielii SB (assembly GCF_000017165.1). Lineage (NCBI taxonomy): Archaea > Methanobacteriati > Methanobacteriota > Methanococci > Methanococcales > Methanococcaceae > Methanococcus > Methanococcus vannielii. The sequence goes on along the minus strand of NC_009634.1, from coordinate 234,485 downwards.
ACATTAATTTTAAAAATTTTTAACAATGTAATAATGTACGACCCCAAAAGATTCCCATGAACATGAATTATATATTTTTCATTATTATTTTTAAGTAGATTTTTTATTATTTTAATAACGTTTATTGCGTAACTAATCAATACAATAGGAACTGTAGGCATTTTTAATTTTTTAAGTAATTCCAATCTTAAAAATGGAATTCTAAGTATTTCAATGTCCCAATTTTTATCAAATTTATTGTTTTTAAAATCTGGTGCGACAACGATCTGTTTCTTAATAAATGGATTTATTTTTTCAGACAGGTTTATAATGTGGGTTATTGACCCACCTTTCATTGGATAAAATTCAAATACGATTCTTATTATGTTTAATTTTGAACTAACCATATATTATCCTCCTTACTAGAATATATCAAATTTATTGTTTTATCAGAATATGTTTTTTCAAAATCCATATTATTAAATCGTCCAACATTTTCCCAAATTCCAGTATATGTTACTCTATCGATTTCAGAAATAAAAACATATGAATCTTTTCTAACTGAATCCCTAAGTGAAACCCCTTCATAATAATTAAAATGATCGGGTAGGGATATCCTGCTTGGTGTATTCTTTACTTTTGAAATACCTAATATCGCATCTTTAACTCTAGATGGGACCGACATTATAGATAATATTTCAATTTCGTCATGATTATTATTAAAAAGCCAAGAATACCCGTAAAAATTCATTAAAGTGGCCTGTGGACTAGGTAACACCGTATAATTAGATGGATACATATTTAGGCCCCCAAGTATGGATGAACTTATAAGTATTATCGATATAATTAATATACCCAAGTTTTTAATTGGTTTATTTATTTTTAAAATTGAAAAAATAAAAATGGAACTTAATATCGGGGTAAATATTGAAACGTATGCAATAAATCTATCTGCACCTATTGACTTTAATCCGGGAATAATGTTTAAATTAACCGCCACATATAAAAAAAATGCTAAAAATGTGATAGTAAATATAGTTAATATGCCACATTTATTTGAATAGTTTTTATAGTATTTAATAAATGAAAGTAAAGAACAAAATGACATCAGGACAAAAATAAGTTCTGAACCCATTGCTTTTATTATGTATGTAATTATTGAAAATCCTTCCATGCCCACTTTTGAAAATTTTTCCAATTTACTATCAATGCTTGCTGAAGAAGTAGCTTTACCGCTAAACGATTTGAATAATATCCTAAAATTTGGGTAAAAACGTTTAGATTTTAATAACCATGCCGAAAATATTAAGGAAATAATTGATATGTTAATTAAAATACCTTTACTATTTAAGAAAATCTTATTATTTACTTCTCTTATTTGAATAATTTTTTCAAATATTTTTAAAGATAATATTAACCATAGTGTAAGTATTACATATAATGCAACTTGAGGGTGAAAAAACGGATAAATTATTAAGAAAAGAATTGAAATAAGTGTCCAAGAATGGTTTTTTGAATCTAGATATTTAAAAATAGCGTAAAAAAATATTGGTAACGTAAACAATGCCCATCCATTGGGCATTAAATAAATATTATATCGACTAGGAAGAAATAATACAACTGCAATAAGTGAAATATATGCATACTTATTTCCTAAAGTTATTTTGGTTAACATATATATTGATAATACGAATAATAGTGTAAAAAAAGGGGTAGAATACATTGATAATGGCGTAACGTCTAGATTACATATTAAAGAAACTGCTGATAATATTATATGGACTATCGGGTAGTCTAAAGTTCCAAAAGTTCCAAAACTGATTATATCTTTTATATTTCCAATATGGGCCATATGGTCGCCAACCCATGAAACATATCCTCTAATCGGCGGAACAGTTAAAAAAATAACTCGGCATAATATTAAGCTAAAAATGCCAAAAAAGATACCTATATGTTTCTTATTTTTCAATGAATAGAGAGATACTAAATACCCTATACTCGCAGCTAAACATAAGAAAAGCCAGACTAAAATTGGGGTTGATGAATATATCGAAGATTCATATCCACTAGCAGGATTTTCATATGCAAAAATGCATGCAAAAATTAATGAAATAAAACTAATTATTAGAAAGGATTTAATAAATTTATTTTTCATGCTATCTACTTTAAAACTTTTTTATATGCATTTAAAATTTCTTTTGAAATATTTTCCCAGGTAAATTCTTTTGAATAATTTATTATTTTTTCATTATCCCAATCTTTTTCTAACGCGATTAATATATTTTCAGCTAAGTTTTCAGGATTTTTTGGTTCACAAAGTAGCCCATATTCATCAGAATTAATGATTTCAGGAATTCCGCCAACATTAGTTCCAATAAATGGCAATCCTGTACTCAAGGCTTCAACTAAAACTGTCGGGTTTCCCTCATTTAAACTTGGAAGAACGAATAAATCGGCTGCATTCATCCAGATTGGAATTTCTTCATGAGGTTTAGCACCAACTAATTTTACATTATTATTTAAATTTAAAGTATCAATCTGTTTTTGTAATTCATTTTTTAATTTTCCATCCCCCACTATTACGCATAATATATCTTTTCTTTTTTCCAATACTTTAGAAATTGATTTTATCAAATGGGCATGTCCTTTCACAGGTTCTAAATTTCCAACACTAAGTAAAATCTTACTTTTTTTTGGTAAGTCTAACAATTTTCTGCATTCTTCGGAATTCCTGGGATAAAATTTTTTTGGATTATAACCATTTGGAATAACCGATACGGGGGTTTTTATTCCCAATTTGTCAATTGATTCAGTATTTTTTTTTCCTACAGTTATAATTTGCGAAGCAGAATTTAATGTTTGTGATATGGTTGATTTCCAGTATGGATCTCTAAATGGTAAGTCATAAATATCATAGCCATGGGCAGTAACTACAATTGGAACATTATATTTAATACCCAATTTTGAAGCAGCATGCCCGTAAGGATAAGTAAAATGGGCATGAATTAAATCAAATTTTAAGTTATTTTTTTGAATATATTTATCAAATTTTTTAAATAGCATATCGCCTAATTTTTCATTATTGCCGTCAGTTTTAAAGTATACTGTTGGAATTAAATGCACTTTTAAATTTGATGGTTTATTAATATTGTTTATTAATTTTTTTTTAGTATATTTTTTAAAATAATTCGCATGTTTATGGGGGATATATTTTGAAATCTCTGTTAATGGGTTATATTTTATTAAAATATTTATATTTTCAACGGATTTAGAAAGTTCATCGACCTGATCTTTAACAAAAAAATTATATTGTGGCGCTATAACAAGAATTCTTTTTTTTAACATCTTTCTCACACATTCCTCAAAACATCAACAATTCTTTTACTAGAATCCCCTTCACCAAATCTGTAATTATAAGTTTCAGTTTTAGGATTAAATTTAGAAATATTTTCTAAAATTTTTTCTTTATTTGATCCAACCAGTATATTCCAACCATCTAAAACTGTTTCAACCCATTCTGTATTATTTCTTAAAGTTACACATGGAACTTTCAAAAAATATGCTTCTTTTTGAACTCCGCCCGAATCAGTCAGTATTTTTTTAGCATTATTTTCCAAATAGATCATTTCTAAATATCCAACAGGAGAAATTAATTTTAAATTTTCACAATTTTTAATTTTTTCGAGAAATCCATATTTTTCTAAATATTTTCTAGTTCTTGGATGAACAGGGAATATTATTTTTTCGTCACTTTCAATAAATGCATTTATTATATTTTCCAAATTTTCTTTAACATCTGTATTTTCTGCCCTATGCACAGTTGCTAAGATATATTCTTTTTTGAAAATATTTAATTCATTCAGCATTTTAAAATTCTTTTTTTCAATTAATTTTAAAGCGTTTAATAGGGAATCATACATTACATCGCCAATGTTAAAAACGCCCGTATTAATTCCTTCATTTTTTAAATTAGTATCTGCAGTATCTGTTGGAGTAAATAAAATGTTACTGATATGGTCAGTTAAAACACGGTTTATTTCTTCCGGCATTTTTCTATCAAAGCTTCTAAGCCCTGCTTCAACGTGGGCAATTTTTATATTTAATTTTGAAGCTGAAAGAGCTCCAGCAATCGTTGAATTTGTGTCACCATAAACTAAAACTAGGTCAGGTTTTTCTTTTAACAATATTTCTTCAATTTTTTTTAGCATTTCTCCAGTCTGAAAGCCATGGGTTCCAGAGCCGATATTTAAATTATGGTCTGGAGTGGGAATTTCAAGTTCTTCAAAAAATATTTTATCCATGTCAAAGTCATAGTGTTGGCCAGTATGGATAATTACTTCTTCAAAATGCTTTCTAATTTCTTTTGAAACCGGGGCTAACTTTATAAATTGGGGTCTTGCACCAACGATAGTTACGATTTTCATTTTATCCCTTTATTTCAGCTAAATTGTCATTGAAATTTTCATAAATTGTAAAGTCGGTTTTCATTTTTTCAAAACTTTCCGGATAGTTTTCAAAGAACCATACCATAAATGAGGTAATGTCAATTTTATTCTTTAATAATAATTCTCGCTTTTCTTTCCATATTTCTTTTAAATTTTCAGTATTTAGTAATTCAAAAGCTTTTTCAAATATTTTTTCAGGGTTTTGATAATTAAATATTAATCCATAATTTTTCTCAAGTTCTACGAAATTACTCATATCTTTTTCCCCAACAAACTTATTGTATCTTAATGCAGGGGTTCCTAAAAGAGCAGCTTCGGTAGTCATAGTTTGGGTATCCGTGATTAGAAGTTTTGCATAATATATAACGTCGTGAATTCTGCTTTTTGGTGCTTTTAATAGATTTTTTTCAATTTCTTTAGGAACGGGGGTTTCTGAAGATATAAATACTTTACAATGTTTTTCAAGTTCTTTTACAAGTTTTATTTTGTTTTCTTTTGTAAATCCTGTAATTCCCGCATCATGAACTGCATCAAAGGCATTGAATCTTAAAAGAATATATTCTTCATTTTTTTCAATACCTAACATGTTAAAAATATCTTCATTTGGAGTGTAGTACTTAGGATGTAAATATGAAAATTCTTTATAACTTGGAATGTTCAAGTGTTTATTTCCAAAATTAGGTTGAAATGCTTCAGGAGTAATTAAAACATTTGTAAATGGCATGAATAACTTGAATTGTATTGCGTATGAAAAAGAATTTACATGGGGTTCTGAATCATTAAATACAATACAGGGAACATGAACTAAACATGAAGTAAATGCATCATAAACTCCAAATCCAGTTATAATATCAGGTTTAAACTTTTTTAAGCATTTTGTAGCTCTTAATACATCTGATGGCAACACCAATATTTTTCCATATTTTGAATCAGAGGGTTTAGAATAAACCGTAGGATTTAAACCAAGTTCTTTAGCAATTTCTAAATTTTCCCCGTAGTCCCGGAATAGTAATTCGACAGAATGTCCCCTATTTTTCAATTCTTTGGCGATATTTTTGTAGAAATGAAATTGTGCAGGGGTGTTTATAAACATTGCAATATTCATTAATTATCACCTCTAGTTTTATAGGATTCGATAATACACGATAGAATAAATATTAAAATTCCAGATATGATGTAAGGAGTAATATTATTCCAGATAAAAATAAAAGGAATTAAAAAAAACGATATTGTACCAATTAAGTAGCTAAATCCTAATAAATTTCCCTTCTTAATATATTTTTGATTTATTCTCCATAAAAATGATTTTAGTAAAAATAAACTAGTATCATAAATAAAATTACCATATTTTATTTTGGACTGTTCTCCAATATTATATCTAATTTCTAACGGGATATTTTTCATTGTTATTCCGTCAACAACGTTTGCCTTTATCATAAGATCATTTTCAAAAGCGTATCTTTTGTATAGGGTGTCTAAATTTATTTTTGATAATGCATTTGAAGATATTGCAACGTATCCGTTTTGGGGGTCATCAATATCCCAGTATCCTGAAGCAATTTTGTTTAATAAATTAAGTAAAAAATTCCCAAATTGCCTCCATTTGCTCATTTTTCCAAGGTAACCTTTTAATAAACGGTTTCCCTTAGTGTAATCTGCAATACCATCAACTATTGGATCAAGTAAATCTGGCAAATATTTTGGATCCATCTGATTGTCCCCAGCCATAACTGCCAAAATATCCATTTTATCAATTATTCCTTTTTTCCAGCAGTCAATAATTGCTCCACCAACTCCAGTATTTACTGAATGCTTTATTAATTCAATTCGAGGGTCTTTTTTAATAAATTCCATTACAATTTCAGAGGTTTTATCTTTTGAACAGTCATCACAAACATATATTTTATCAACATAATTAGGAATTTCTTCTAACGTTCTACCAATTAATTTTTCTTCATTATATGCTGGGATTGAAACCCCAATTTTTTTACCCTTATACATATATACACCCGAAAAATAACAGTATTTTAAAAATATTTAATTAAAAATATTTAAAATCTAAATTTATTATCAATTTTAACATTTTATATTTATTAATGGTTTACTAATATTTAAGTATTAGTAATCAATAAAAGTACGTTAAGATTGCCGGTGAAATTAATGAATTTATCTATTAAAAATTTAAAAAAAAGTTGGGAATTAATTTTAATAATTCTTCTATCAATTTTACTAAATGTTTTAATCTTTTTTAGTCCTGAAAGTCATTTAAGAACTGTTTTAGGGCTTTTATTTATATTATTTTTCCCAGGATACGTATTTATAAATGTTTTATTTTATAAAGAAAAAAGTCTTGAAAATATTGAACGTATTGCACTTAGTTTTGGGTTAAGTATTGCAATAGTTCCATTAATTGGATTAATGTTAAATTATACGCCCTATGGTATTAGATTAACTCCAATACTAATTAGTTTAACTTTATTTATTATTACACTATCAATTATTGGAATATATTTCCGATTAACGGGTAATAACGTATGGTTTCCAAAAATAAGCTTTGAAGAAATTAAAAATAATTTTGAATGGAATAATTCTTCAAAATTGGATAAAGCTTTAACCGTAATATTGATAATTTCTGTAATTTTTTCAGTAATGACATTAGGATATGTTATTTCAAACCCGAAACAGGGCGAAAAATTCACAGAATTTTATATTCTTGGAAAAGAAGGAAAAGCTTATAATTACCCAAACGAAGTATTTTTAAACGAAAAAAATACTTTAAGGATAGGCCTTTCAAATCATGAAGGAAAAAAGGTTAATTACAGTATTGAAATTTGGCTTGTTAATTTAACTTATGATACAAAATTAAATAAAACAAAAATTCATAAAATGTATTTCATGGATGAAATAAATGTATTAGAATTAGATCATAAACCAGTAAATATTGATAAAAACTGGACAAAACAGTGGGAAACGGAATATAATTTTACAATAGATAAACCTGGAAACTGGCAGCAATGGTATTTACTTTTTAAAAATACGGATGAAGATGAATTTGAAAAATTAAAAAATAAAAAACCAGAAGAAAAGGTATTTGATGCAATAAATGGAAATATTCAAAGTTTAAAACTAAATATTAAAGCTATTAAATAATTTAACTAGTATTGACTATTATTTAACTATTTCTCATTTTTTTGATTTAAAAATGCATAAATTGAATATAATATAATTCCAAATCCTGTTAACATAAATACTTTTTGAATGTAGTTTTGATTTAAAAAATACTCGTATTTAAAAAACATGATTAAAAAAGTTAAAATTGGAATAAGTAAAACTAAAATAAATTTATTTAAAAAATTTTTAAGTTTAAAAAATAGTAAAATTAAAATTCCAATTGAAAATAAATTAATATTAAAAATTCCAAAAATTATTAAAATAAGAATTAAATAATTTTTAGTATCATAAAAAAAATTTTTAGAATCAATTAAGTCTAAAAGTACTAACGTATGCGGAATTATTATCATTAATATTATTGAAGATATAAAAATTCCTTTAAAATCATGTAAATAAGAAAAAACCACAATATAAATCGAATAAAAAAACAATGTGTTACTTTTAAATCGTTTAAAAAAATCAATTTTGTTAAATATGAAAAACAATACTAAAATAAATGGTAAATACGTTCCAAAATAAATTCCTCCAATTATTGCAGAAATTAATGAATTCATATTTGTAATTTTCATTTAAATTCCTCCAAAATTTCATCTGTTAAATCTTTTGGCCCAACATCAATTGCAGGACATATTTTATTTAATTTAAGAATGTTTTTTTCACGTAAGGTGTAATTTTTATATGTTTCATAAATTTTTTCAAAATCTAAATTATACCCAAATAAATAAGGATTTGGGGAAACTAAGAATAAATTTGACTTTTTTTTCATAAGTTCTTTTTGTAAATTTATAATTTCATAAGTTCTTTTTGTATCAGTAATAAGTATTACGCTACTGTTTTGACATACTAATTTTAAAACTGAAAGGAATTTTTCAGGGGATTCTTTTAAAAATGGTTTTAAAATATTTAAAAATGAGTTTTTAATATTATTTTTATCAGCTGCTAACTGAATGTATGGGCTACCCTTTGAAGGAATTAGTATTCCACTTAAACATTTTTTAAGTTCATCTTTCGTTTTTACATTATTTTTAACCATTAATGGCCCAGAATCATCAAAAAATATTATATTTATAGGTTTATTATTTTTTATAATGAAGTAAGCGATTTGAAATGTTAAAATACTTATATAATCGGTTTTTAAAGTTCCCCCTTTAAAATCCTTTAAGAAATTTTTACTTACATCAAGCAAAATTGTAATTTCCCCATCAATTTCATTTAAAAATTCTTTTGAAATTAATCGCCCCATTTTTAACGATGCTTTCCAATTAATCTGCTTAAATTGGTCTCCCAAAGTATAATCCCTTAAATGGTCAAATTCTGATGTTTTTATACCGAATTTTGAAGATAATGCATCTTTACTTAATTTTATATTTTTATCCGCTTTAATCCCTTTAAATATTGATTCATTTGATGGATAAACGGTAATTTCTTTATTAATTAAAATTTCAAACTCTTTTTCAAAAATTTGAAAGTTATCAAGTACTTTTAATTTCAAATTTTTAATTAAAAAGCTACCCCTTAATTTTGGTTTTAAAAAAATATCAATACTATATAAATCCCCATTTAAGCCATTATTAACTATTTCAAAATTAAAATTTTCGTTTTCAGGAATAATTTTAAAAATATAGTTTAAATTTGAATAATTTTTTAAATCGATATTTACTTTAATTTTAATAGTTTCGTTTTCAGTTACTTCTAAATTATCAAAAAAAACTTCTGTTTCAAATTTTGGATTAAATGATAGCTTTAAAGCTATTAAAAAAAGTAGTATGAAAATTCCAAATAGTATTGGGACTACATTTGAAAGTAAATACCCTTCAAAAAACAAAAGTAAACTAAAATATGATAAAAAACTATTTTTTTGCATTAAAAATCCCTAAATTAATTAATAACCGCTGTTTTATCAAGTATATCTAAAATTACATCTTTAGACGTTATATTATCAAGTTCATAGTCTATTTTTAATTTTACTTTATGCGATAATGTATAAGCTGCAATTTTTTTAATATCATCTGGAATTACGTAATTTCTCCCATTTAAATAGGAATAAGCCCTAGCTGCATTTAAAAGCTGTTCTGAAGCTCTTGGGGAAACTCCATAAAGAAGTCTTTCATCAATACGGGTCATTTTAACAATTTCATAAATGTATTCGTATATTTCATCGCTAACTTTCACGTTTAAAACATCTAAAAATGCATTATCAAGCTCTTCTTTTGAGATAACGGGAGTAACACTTTCAAAAGACCCTTCACACTTTTTCTTAAGCATCTTTATTTCTTCATCTTTTTTTGGGTATGTAAGGTTAATTTTTATCATGAATCTATCCATCTGGGCTTCTGGAAGCGGGTAAACTCCTTCATACTCCAAAGGATTCATTGTAGCCATTAGCATGAAAGGTTTTGGAAGAGCAAAAGAAGTTCCTTCAACAGTTGCCTGATTTTCCTGCATCGATTCAAGCATTGCAGACTGAGTTTTTGGAGGAGTTCTATTTATCTCATCTGCTAAAGCATGTTTGTAAAGATTGGCCCTTTTTTCACTGCAAAGTCTTTTGTTTTTTCACTGTAGTAGTAAACACCAATAATATCACTTGGCATTGTGTCAGGAGTTAATTGTACTCTTGAAAATGAAAGCCCGAACACTTTTGAAAAATTTTTAACAATTGTGGTTTTTGCTAATCCTGGGACCCCTTCAAGTAAAACGTGCCCTTTTGAAAGCATTGCAGTTAAAAGTAGTTTTACAACGTCTTCTTTTCCAACAACTGCTTTTTCCATTTCTTTTTCTACTTTATTTAAAAACTCTCTTCCGTCCATTTTTACCATCTTTTATATTGTTTATTACCCGTTTTAATTCGTCCACATCTATTTCATGTTCTTTTGAAACTTTTTCTAAGATTTCATCTTCATTTAATTTATTATTCTCAAAGACTTTTGAAAATATATAGTTTAAAAATCCAAATTTACTAAATTTATTAAATAGCCTACTAAATAATTTATTAAATGATTTAACAACTAAGTTATTACCATTTATCTGGAATAAAAAGATAGTTATTATAATTAGTGCTAAAACAAGTTTTTTAGGTACTGATTTTTGAATATAATATACACTTATTTCAAAGTTAAAATCCTTACGGTGTATTTCATCAAGATATATTGTTTTATAAACTCCGTTCAAGGTTACTTTATTAAGGAACTCTTTTAAAAATTCTTCATTATGGTTATAAAGCCTATTTGTAAATATATCTGGGTCAGATATCATTATTATTTTTCCATTTCCATATTTTCGTTCTAACATTACCGGATAAACTCCAGACCGCTTATTTAAGCTTGAAACATTACTTGTGGTTAAAATTACGTTAGAATATTTTGAAGGCCTTATTGAAGTTGGATAATATGTTAATATACTGTTACTCTGGTTTAAATTATTAAAATCATTTAATTTATCGTTTTTTAAGGTACTATCTAACTTAATCTCAATTATGTTTTCATTTTTTATGTAAAAAATGTCGTTTATATGTCCTTTAGTAAACCTTTCTGAAACATTTAATTTTTCAAGTAAGTTATTTCCCGATCCAAAATCATCTGAAATTACAAGTATATTTCCAGATTCAATAAATTGTTTAATTTTTAACGTTTCATCTAAAGAAAAATCCAATTCAGGTTTAATTATAAATATTACTCCATTTTTATCAAAATTATAGTCATCATATGGGGACAATATCGGAGTAACTTCAAAGTTTGAATTGTAAATTAATTTTGTAAATTTAGAACATCCTTCTAAATTACTATTAAAACTGCTGTATTCATTGTATGACTTTAAAACCGGAATTCCTGCTGGAAGGGATAATAAGGTAATTCCTAAAACTAAAATTAATAAATATTTAAAGTATTTTTCCATATTTACAATCTCTCCAAAATACTTTTTATTAATTTATAAAATTCCAACGTCTTTTTTTCATCTAAATTCGTTTTTCCATAAACTGAATTTTCATAAAATCCGGTAATTTTTTTTAAATCAAAATAAATATCAAAATTAGTTCTTCGTATAATTTTTAAAAGTTCATTTGGCGTAACTTTTGAATTTACATTGTATTTTTTAACCAATGTATCGTATAAAAATTTATATTCTGAAATTATTGTTTTTTCAATATCTTTAATATTTTCAATCTGGTTTAAATTGTCAATAACATTTTTATCAACAGTATTTGAAAAATTTTCAACTAATGTTTCCCGTTCAAAAGTCTTTTTTTCCAAAATACCTTTTATTTTAATTTTTTCAGAGTTTGTTATAACTTTGTAAGTACTTAATAAAATTATTAAGCTTAATAAAATTATTAACGTAATAGTTAATGGATTGATAGATGAAATCATTTTAAAATCATCTTTTCTACTAGAAATTGTAGTTGGCCCAACCAAACTTTTACTAAATAATGTAGTTTTATCAACTACATTTAAATTCAAAACATTAGACTTTGAAAAACTGTACTGTTCGTTTTCATCAAATGTTACGTACAATTCATAGTTTCCAGGTTTTTCAAATGCTATTTCCTGCTTAAAACTATTAAATGAATTAAAATTTTTGGATAAATTTCCATTTGTATATAGATTAAAGTTTAATTCACCGTCAAACCCTTCAAAATTTCCAGTAATGTTTACAGGAGTATTTATTTTGATATCTTTATTTTCAACATAAATATATAGATTTAAATCTGGTTTAACGTAATTTAATTCAATATTTTTCTCTGAAGCTTTATATTTTTCTGTTTCAATAAATTTTAATGTAATATTATCAGTTTTATTTTGAAAAGGAATTCTAAATATAAATTCCCCATTATTCAGGTTATAACTATTATTTTCAAATAAAATTTCCCCAGAAACTAAATTTCCGTTGATATCAATAACTTTTCCGGAAATTTCAGCTTCTTTAAATAATGGAATTTGAACTTTATCTTTTGAAACAATTTTTGTTGGAATTTTTGAAATATTTACAAAAATTGGATAAGATTCAGTATCTTGTTGTGTAAATACTAATTTATAAGTTCCAGGTTTTTCAAAAACATAATTTTTTGAATAATAATTGTTTTTTAAACTTACATTTAGCGTTAAATTGTCGTTTAAGGTATTTAACGTTAAATTACTATTTAATGGTGAATTTTTAACGTCATGGATAATAATTTTTCCATTTCCACTTAAACCGGTTCCATAAATTCTTGTATTTTCATAAATAATTGGATTTTTTGGAGAAAGATATATTGTTAAATTTGAATTTGGAGTTATTTCGCCAATTTTTTCAATGTTATTTAGCAATTTAAGTTCTAAATAGTATAAATTTCGTTCCAAATTTGAAATGTCAAACTTTAAAATTTCATCTCCTTTTTTAAGGGAATTTATATCTTCAATATCTTTTAATATTATTCTCATGTCTTTTATTTTATATAGCATACTTTCCGAAGTTATTTTTGAAAAATAAAGGTTTTCTGTAGTATTTTTTAAACTGTATTCTATTAATTCATCATTTAAATCAGAGAGTAATTTTAAATCTTTTGAAAAACGTAAAAATTCTAAAATAACGGGTTTTGAAGGGCTATTTATTCCTTTATCTTCGTAGATATTAATAGTTTCACTTACAAAAATGGAGTCATTAAGTATTGAGTTAGAATCATTTATATATGAAATATCATTTTTAGTAATTTTTTCTAAAGTATTTTCATAATTTTTTAAAAAACCGTTAAAATACCAAAAAACGTATGAATCGTCAGACTGTAAATATTCAAAGTCGCTATTTGCAGTAGTTGACTGCGTTAAAAAAAAAGATAATATAAATATGATGAAAAGTATTTTTAGGTTAAATTGATTTTTGTGAAATTTTGTTAAGGGCACATTCATGATTTCATCTTTATCATACAAATTTAACTGGTGGAATTATTAAATTATTTAAAAATACTGTAGCAAAAAATACATTGGCAGGAACACTTGTTTCAATAATTGGTATGGCAACTATTTATTACGGAATATCTAATTCAGTCATGTCTTTTATAAATTTGGGTATTTCGGGGATATTTATTGGAATTATTATAAATGCTTTAATTCCCTCTAATTCAATAGATTATTCTATACATCAGTCTTTAACCTTTGAAAACGAAGGACTTTTAAAAAAAATTTTTTTAAATCTTAAATTAAGCAAAAAAGCAGTATATATTCCCCCATATGATAATTTAGAATACGGAGGGATATTTATCCCTTCAAGTGATAATTTTACCCTTAATATGTCTGCCTTTGATGAAAATAGTTTATTTATATCTAATCAGGTTGCATTTTCAGAAATGGGGGTATTAATTACGCCTCCAACAGGATTAAGTATTTTAAAAAAATTCGAAGAAAATTTGTCAAGTAGCTTATCAGGCATTGATTTAAATACATTAATGTCATTAGTGAGTTCTTCTTTAAGTTCTATGGATTTATTAGCCGATTTTGAATATGAAGAAATAGAATCTGAAAATAAAATTTGTTTAAAAATTTACAAAACAAAAAATATTGAAAACTTTAATGAGTTTTTCTACCTATCCCCCATAATTTCTTCAATTTTTCTAGCTATTTCAAAGGCAAGCGGTAAAGCCGTATATATTGAAAATTTTAGTGAAACTAATGACTACTTTGAATTTTTAGTATCAAAAATAGTTTAAAAATAGTTAAAATAATTATCATCTTTAGAAAAATTTAGGGGAAATTAGGGCATCAAAATACCAAAATATAAAAACATAGGAAAAAATCATGAAAAAATTAAACATTATGGTTTTAGGAATTTCTTTATGGGCAATTACTATTTCATTACTTATAAGTAATATAGACCTATTTATTACGCTTTTACTTATTGGAAGCCTTATTTTTTTAGAAATTTCGGATTTTTTCCTATCTAAAAAAAACAAAGAGTACTTAAAAATTGTAATATATATTCTTGCAAGTTTTTTTGCACTTGTTGTATTGAATAAGATTTATACAATAATTAAATAATAAACTTAGAAACAGTTCTTTAATTGTTGAAGGGTCTTTTGAACCGCAGTATGAAAAAGAGTATAATTTTTCAATAAATAATTCTGGAAAATATGAAATGTGGTTTTTTTATTTAAAAAAGATATTGATTGCAGATTATTGGATTTTGAATTTTTTGAAAAGTTAGAATATGCTAAAAATAATACTATATTAAGCCTAAAATTAAATGTGAAGATTTTAAGTTGGGATTAATTGTATAAATTTATATAATATGGTGTCACAATAAGATTATATCATTTATAAAAGTTATCCATGTAAAAAAGGAGGGAGTTTATGAAATCTATCAGTTTCTTTATCCCGCTTCTTCTCCTCATTTCTGCAATTCCAACCGGCTTTGCGATTAATGATGAGGTAGTTGTAATTGCATCAACTCAAGCAGATGCAATTTTAGCTGCGCAATATGCAAGAGAAATGGGATATAAATTTGTATATACTCCTTCAGACAGTTTGTCTGAAGAAGCAGAAAAAACAATCCAAAATGCTAAAAATGCAATAATTATTGGTGGCCCAAATGCGGTCAGCGAAAATGTTAAAAACCAATTATCCGCAAAAATACCTAATGTTGAAAGGGTATTTGGTGAAACTCGTGTTGAAACATCAAATGCTTTATTTAAAAAATTAATTACTGAAAAACCAGAAGCTTTAAAAAATGTTGTAATTGCAGAAGGTTTTAATGAAGATGTTACCCCTGCAGCATTGAGTTTTGGTGCACCGGTGCTATATTACTCACCTGAAAACTTTGAAAGCATTCAAGAGACATTAAGATCATTAAATGTTGAAAATGCGGTTTTAATGGGTAGTAATATACCAAATGGGATTAGGCAAGTTGCAAGTGAAGTTTCAAAGTCAACCACTGTAGCTTCAGGAACTGTTGAAAATATTGTTAAAACAGTTTTATCAGCAGCCCCAAGAATAAACCCAAGTATAGTAAATACAGTATCATCAGTAGTGTATTCAAGTCAGACAACAGACCCATTGATGGCTGCAATTACAGGATATGCTGAAGGTAACTTTGGGTCAGTTGTTCCCGTAACTGGAATTAGTAGAGATTCAATTAATGATGTAATTTCCTCAACAACGAAATTTACCTCACAAATTTCAATTTCAAGTGATAACAAGGAAGTTTCAGAAAGTATTTCTAAAACTGTATCTGAAAGTGGTGCAACCCCATCCACAACTACCCCGAGTAGTAGCGGAGGAAATAAAGGTGGAAGTGGTAGTTCAGTTAAACCTGAGCCAGAAGTTTACTTTATTGGAATAGTATATGATGCAAATACTGATAAAATCGTTGCAATGAAGCAGTTAAGTCCTTCTTCAGCTCCAGATAGTTATTCAGGAAATGTTATAACACCATTAAACTATACAATAGTTTCTAAAGGGTCGCAACACATTAAATTTGCAGATATGGGTAGTTCAAAAGATACTGGAAACCATTTAGAAATTGTTTCAGAAGAAAAAGTTACTCTTCCAAAACTCACCATAAATTCAGACGTTTCAAATAAGAGTTACGGTGGAGTAAATATTACATTTTTAGGTAATGCAAACGCTTTAAACCTAGTATACCCAATTGCAAATGGTGCTATTACTTATGGGAATCCTTTAAACGTTACTTATTATGGAAATGAAAACTTTGTAAATAACGGTGATAAAGTTACCGCACACGTAATTTCAAATAGGCAGGACTTTAGGGATGCAATGACTAAGTCGCTAAATGGAGATACTACTGCATTTATTAATATGTTAAATAATGCAGATAATTACACTACACAATTTAATTCAACATCAAAAACTGCTAAATTTATGGTAACTCCAAAAAACCATGGTGAAAATATCGTTATAATAACCCATGGTGACAACGGGCTTATTCCACTTAATAACAATGTAACAGTTTTAGGATTTAGCGGATTTGAATTCCTTAAATATAGATTGGACATGACTAAAGCATACACTTCAACATCCGTTTCAACTACGTATGATTTTAATATAGGAATGAACTTAAATCAAACACCCGCAAACAATGTAAGATACGGACTTATCGGAATTACTAAATCAGGATACGGGTTTACAATAGATATTGAAGGTAAAGATACCAACAATAAAAACTTTGATGTTTCAATTGTTGGAAACAAAGGGTCTTCAAATATCGTTGGAAATTCAAAAATAGTTTCATTAAATGCAATTAAGGTAAAAGAAATATTGGAAGCCGCATTTACTTCAAAAACAGCAGGCGCAGCATATAGTGGTGTATCAAAAACAAATAGCACTACATTATCAATAGTTATTGACCATTAAAAGAGTTAACTACTAAATAAATATTTTTTTTAAATTTTTGGTGATTTAATGCTTAAAAAAACGATTATTGGAATGTTATCTATTTTAATAGCAATTTCTTCAATTTTTGCAATTTCAGATATCACTATAACTCCAGAAAATCCAAAAGTGGGGGATACTGTTATATTATCTGGAAAAACAAATCCAAATGAGGAAATAACATGCAGTGCATGGTTTGAATTGGCACCTGCATTAAGTGACCCTTATTATGGTGCAATGCTTTATAACGTTGAAATTCCGGAAACCCCAAATAGCTTTAAAGTAACTGCTGAAAACGTAGAAAGTCTAAGTTTAAGTGTTAAAATGGGTTTATGGGTTACAATAAATGGAAACGTTGATTCTTCTGGAAAAGCATCTGTTTCACAATCAAATGTTCCAAAGGGAACTTATGATATTAAAATAGCGGGAAAAATAAAAGATTCAAGTAAGCCCGTTAAAATAAAAATGTCGGCATCAACAAAAATTAAAGCAGATTCAAATGGATATTTTGAATACCGATATAATACTAAACCAATTGAGGAAGGAACCGTTATCCATTTAAATATTGGGGGAGTATCAAAAAACGTTTTGGTTTCAGGAAATACTCCATCTCCAATAGTTACTCCAATTTCCCCAGTAATTGTGGATAAAACTGCCCCAAAAATAAGTATAATTGAACCTTCAAAGTCAAATTACAGTGAAAATTCTATTGAATACGATATAATTGCTACTGATGACTCTAGCTTTACATTTAAAATATATTTAAACAGTAGGGAATTAACATATAATAAAGAAGGAAACAATTTTAAAGGAACTTTAAACTTAATTGATGGTAAAAATGAGCTAAAAATAGTTGCAGAAGATATACACGGGAATAAAAATATAATTACAAAATATATAACCTATTCAAAAGAATCCATTAATAATGACCCAATAAAAGATGATGATTTAAAAAATAAAGTGATTGGTACTATACTATTAAATGTTGGAAATGCACTTTTAACTGTAAATGATGGTACAGTAATTAGTACAAATGGCGAAATAAAGATTCAAGAAGTAAAAATTCCAGAAACCGCTCTTGCATACATAATTTATCCTGAAAATGCGGAATTCTCAAGCCCCTTGAATTTAGAAGTTGATGTATCATTACTATCGAGTAATTTAAGAGTTATATATTATGACTCAAATAAAGGCTGGGTTAATGTTCCATATAATAAGAATGGAAACATTATAAGTCTAGAAGTTACCAAATCAGGCCATTATGCAATAAAAGAACTAGAAATTGTTGAAGAAAAAAAGGATTCATTATTTGATAAGATAAAAGGAATTTTAAATGCAGTAAAGATAGGAATAACTGTATTATTTAGTAAAATATTTAAATAACCTAAAAATTAGCAAATAATTTTTAGAATTTTAATTTTTAAATCTCACGTGTTATTAAGAACTTTTAAATTCAAAATATATTTTTTTATTCAGTTATAAAAACTTACAAATTATATAGATATGCCATTATTAATTATATTAGTATATTAATTAAATTTTAAAGGTTAAAAAATGGATATTTTAAAAAATCTTCCAATAACTGATAACCATATTCATATCGACTCGATAAATGGACTCGGGCCCATAAAGGTTTCCAAAGAATTTAAAAATGCAGGTGGGAAAGTAATGATTATTCCAAATAAGCCTGCGTTTAGTAAAAATTTAACAAAACCAATGGATGAAATGATTTCAATAATTAATCAAGTAAGGGGAAACGGGGTAACTGCTTACGGTATTTTGGGAGTTCACCCTGCAGAATTAACTGTAATGTTAGAAAATGGAATTGAATTAGATACTGCAAAAAACCATATGTTAGATGCAATTGATTATGCAAAAAAACTTATTTTAGAACATGATTTTTTTGTAGGGATTGGCGAAGTTGGGCGCCCACACTATTTTGTTACTGAAAAAATACTTGAAGCATCAAATGAAATACTTTTATATTCAATGCATACTGCAAAAGATATTGATTGTGCAGTTCAAATACATGCTGAAAGTTCATCGGAATCACAATTTTTAGAATTTTCAAAAATGGCAAAATCAGTATCTTTAAGCCCAGAAAAAGTTATAAAACATCATTCAAGTGATATGGTTTTAGAGGGTGAAAAATATGGAATTTTTCCATCAATCACTTCTTCAAAACCTGTTGATACAGCAGTTGAAAAATCAACACGATTTTTAATGGAGACAGACTATATCGATGATGTAAGGCGTCCGGGCGTTGTTTTGGGCATCAAATCAGTTCCAAGAAAAACAAGAACCTTACTTGAAAAAGAATTAATTGACGAAGAAAAATGCTACAAAATCCATAAAGAAAACGTTGAAAAAGTCTATGGAATAGAAATTGAATATTAATTTATAGTGGAATTATAATTCCAAGTATTTTATCCCCTATAATAGGGGTTAATATATAAGAAACAGTTATTGGAATTAACATTGGAATTTGTGGAGTAACCCATATTTTTTCTTTATCACGGTATTTTGAATAATTTTCTGCATCGGACTGTGGAGTAAAGTTAATTTTATTTCCTTTCCCCATTATCAATCTTTTCCCAGTTTTTGCTTCTTTTACGGTTATTTTTTCTCCAAAAAATATTGCAATATATTCTTTTTTAGTTTTGGGCCTGACTCCTTTTAATATATTTTTAAAAAATACTAACAGAGGTAAAAATGCCATGAAAAATACCCCGTTTATAAATACGGTTATTGGAAAATTTGGAATATAATTCATGCTTAAAAGTGCCCCTAATGCGGAAGTTATCGGCATTTCATATTTTGGAATAAGTGTTCCTAGGCCAATTAGAATTTTTCCATCTCCCCCGCCAATTCCAAGTAAAAACATCAAGTACCCTAAAACAAAGCATATTACAAATCCCGAAACGGAATTTAGTAAAAAATTATAATCTGAAAGCGTGTATGAAAGATATATCGCATAGATAAAACCAATAACCGACATTGAAATCCATATATAGTCTTCAATTTCCCGTTTTTTCAAATCCTGAAATGATGCTAACAATAAACCAACTGCTCCAATAATATAGTTTATCAAGGTTATCTCCATCCAAAAAAGGTATTATTATAGTTTATAGATTATATTTTAGATTATTATATTTAACAGTTTATATCTTCACTGTTTTTTATTCCATTTAAGGACTTTAAACTTTTTTCACGGATTTTAAAACCCTGTACCCTCCAGAAATTGTAATCGTTTCAACATTTCCAAAAACTCCTTCTAAAAACTTTGCAAGGGATTTTGCACCATGTTTTGTTTGAATTACCATCCAAATTGAGCCATTTTCTTTTAAAATTAAATGACCTTCAGTAATAATCCTGTGTATCAAATCTTTTCCAGCTTTTATTGGAGGATTTGAGATTATAATATCGTAATTTTTACATTTAACGTTTTCATAAACGTCCCCTTGAACAACATCAATATTTTTATCCGATATATTATTTAATTTTAGGTTATGCTTTGCCAAATTTACTGAACGCTTGTTTATGTCAGTCATTGTAATGGAATTCACTTCGGCCACAATTGAAATTCCAACAACGCCGTATCCACATCCAATATCTAGCACATCATCTGAACTTAAAAGTTCAAGCTCATTAACAAGTATTTCGGTTCCTTTGTCAATTTTTTTAGGTGAGAATACACCACTATCTGTTTTAAAAGAAAATCTTTTTCCACGTAAAATCCCAGATATTACTGCTTCGTCGTGTTTTGAACTAGGGGTTTCTGAAAAATAGTGCATTTATTTCAACTCGTTAAATATATTAACTTCAATTGTATTTCAAGCAATATTTTAAATATTAGTTTTATACTAATTTTATCTTCATTTATATTTCTTTATTTATAATTATTATTGTAATACTTATTACTGTATTAGTTTAATAGTATTCATCTGGAATATTTAACTAGTTTTCGTTAGTGGTGGTAATTTATGGATATGCTTACACTTTGGAATTTAGAAAGAGAAGACATGGAAAAAATTTTAGAAGATTCAATTTACTTTAAAAAAAATAGGTATGGCCATGATATTTTAAAAAATAAAAATATTGCGCTAATTTTTGAAAGCCCCTCTACTAGAACTAGGATGAGCTTTGATTTAGCCGTAAATGAACTTGGTGGGCATTCCATGGTGATGAATGAAAATGAAATTCATCTTGGTAAAAAGGAAAGTATTAAAGATACTGCAAAAGTAATGAGCAGATTTGTAGATGTAATAGTTGCAAGGGTAAAAAGCCATAAGACTCTAGAAGACCTTGCTTTTTATGGAACTGTTCCGGTAATTAATGCGTTATCTGACCTTTCACACCCCTGCCAAGTACTTGCAGACTTACTCACAATAAAAGAAAATGGAAAAGACTTTAAAAATTTAAAATTAGCATATTTTGGGGATGGAAATAACGTTTCAAATTCTTTAATGATTGCAGGAGCGATACTTGGAATGAATATATTTATTGCAACACCTAGAAGCTATGAACCAAACGGTATTTTCGTTAAAAAAGCACTGGAAATTATTGCAAAATATGGTGAAGGGAGCCTTACGTTAACTGATGACCCAATAGAAGCTTCAAAAAATGCAGATGTATTGTATACTGATGTATGGATTAGTATGAGTGATAAAAACAAAGATTTAGAAGATGTAAAAAGGATATTTCCTAAATTCCAGATAAATTCAAAACTTTTATCGAATGCAAAAAAAGATGCAATGGTTCTTCACTGCCTCCCTGCAAATAGAGGAATGGAAATAACTGACGAAGTAATTGATTCTAAACAGTCAAAAGTATTTGATCAGGCTGAAAATAGACTTCACGTTCAAAAAGCAGTTTTAAAGTACGTTTTAAAAGATAAATAATACTATTTTTTATTCCCTACTTTAAAAAATTTTCTAATTTTCTAATTTTAAAAGTTTATTACTATACAATTCATTTTAAAATTACTCTTTTTTAAATTCAAAAATATTAAATTTTAATTGTAATTTCATAAATATAACTAGAAAATAATATATAACATTAAAACTATTTTTTATTAATTTTAATTCTTAATTCTAGAGGTAATTAAAATGATAGAAGACTTATGGCAGCTTGGATTGATGTCTGCAATTATAATCTTTGGAATTAAAATAGGACTTTCTTTAGGGTTTTCAGGAATTTCTAAAAAAATATCTGGAGCTATAATTTTACTATATGGCCTTGGAACACTTGTATTATCTAAAATCGCTTCAGGATATGCGGAAATTATTCAAACCGCAATTTATGACTATAACTTTGTTATATTTGTTTTAATGTCTGCAATGATACTTTACGCAGGATTTCATACAATAAATAGCTGGAAGCAACATGGTAAAAATTCGCTTAAAATTTCAAGTGTTGCAATGATTGCGCCATGTCCATGCTGTTTTGGGGCAGTTATTGCTTCAATTGTGTTAATTTCCCCAATGCTTAACGTTTCTACGTTTGAACTTGGAAAATATGCAAGTTTGATACTAATGATTACCATATTTACAGTATATATGCTTTCAAATAGCATTGCAAAAATCCTAAAAATGCCAAGACCATTATTGATGGGGAATTTCATGATTTTTGCAGGCTTATACTTTTTAATATCTGCCCTAATAATTCCAAATATTGTTTCAAGTATGCAGCTTACAATGAATCCGATTGAAATCCCTGAATCAAAAGAACTGTTTTTCGTAAGTTTGATTAGTATTTCACTATTTTTATTGGGTTACATAAAAAACAAAAAAGTGTCAAAAATAAAATGAGGCTGATTTAATGACGTTAATTCCAGGAAGTGAAGTTTTAAGTACAACATTACATGCAATATCTCAAAGTTTACTGATTCCAGTAATTGTTGTACTTTTGATTTTTATGATTTATTCCGTAATGCTTTTTGGGGAGTTCATGGCAGAGTATTCGGGTAGAACCAAAATAAATTCTAAAGAACTTCAAAAAATAATAACTGAAATTTCCAATAAACGTTCAAACGAAGTTTTAGAATCTATTAATAAACTAAATATCCCAAAATCATATATTAAAATAATTGAAGAATCCGATTTAAATGAATCAGCTGACCATAAATTAAGGGAAGCAAATGCAAGAACTATTCTTGAAAAAGAAGAACTAAGGCTCGAAAAAACTCTTGAAAAAACGGACTTTATAACCCGACTTGGGCCAACATTTGGATTAATGGGAACTTTAATTCCAATGGGGCCAGGACTTGCAGCATTAGGTGCTGGGGATGTAACTTCCCTTGCAAATGCAATAATTATCGCATTTGATACAACCGTTGTAGGGCTTGCAGCAGGGGGTATTTGCTATGTTATTTCAAAAATCAGGCGAAGATGGTATGAAGAACAAATGTATAACCTTGAATCAATTCTTGAATCTTTTCTGGAGGCTTTAAAAAATGATTAGAAAAAAGAATAGAAAAAGATTCAATAAGGGTGAAGAAGACCCAATGGCTGGAACTTCAAACCTTGTAGATGCAATGCTGGTTTTATCTGTTGGATTTTTAATATTTCTAGTAATGTCTTGGAATATGCAAAATGTGATATTTAGTGATACTACGCCTGAAGAAAAAATGGAAATAATGCGCGCAATGAGGCAAGTTGCTGAAGTAAGCATGGCAAAAGAAATTAGTGACATTCCTGAAATTCAAGACGGAAGTGGGGTCGGATATGAACAGATGGGAACCGTTTATAAAGATCCGGCTACTGGAAGGTATATAATGATTGAAAAATAGCACTTAAATAAATAATATCTTAATTTCCCTTTTTACAACTAATGGGGGTATTTTGTACAAAAATTTAAAATTAGGGCGAAATAGCAATTTAAAAATTTGTTATTTTCTTTGTTGAGCTTGCTTTTGTTGTTGCTCTTTTTGTTGTTGAGCTTGCTTTTGTTGTTGCTCTTTTTGTTGTTGAGCTTGCTTTTGTTGTTGCCCCTGCTGTTTTTTTATATCTGGCATATATACCACCCTTTTTTTTATAATATATTTTATATTTATTGTTATATTTAAATTTTATCGAATTAATGGGGTGGTTTTTATTATTAAACGTTTAATTATAAATTATAATCCATTCTACTGTTTTTAATTTAGTTTTATAATGTCTGTTGAATAATAATAATAATAATAATAATAATAATAATAATAATAATAATAATAATAATAATAATAATAATAATAATAATAATAATAATAATAATAATAATAATAATAATATGGCCAATTTGAAAAAATATTTTTAAATAAAGTTAAATAATTCTTTTTTATATAACTAACCTATTTTATTGAAATTTTCGTTCAAATCAACATTTCCTTAAATTTTAAATTTTCAGTCTTTTTAATTTATTATTTATATACAAAATAGATTTAATCATGTAATTTCTATAAAATATAACAATCGTTATATATCATAAATAACAATCGTTATATTATTAAAGGTGATAATAATGAATAATCAATTTAGAAATAAAATATATGGAAATATTATTGAAACTATTGGAAATACGCCGATTGTTAGACTAAATAAAATCATTGGTGACTCTAAAGCAGACATTTTAGTAAAAATAGAGTCATTTAACCCATTAGGTAGTGTTAAAGATAGGATTGGAGATGCAATGATAAAAGATGGTGAGAAAAAAGGAATAATTACTAAAAATTCAATATTAATTGAACCAACCAGTGGAAACACTGGAGTAGCATTGGCGTTTGTAGCAGCCGCTAAAGGCCATAAATTAATAATTACAATGCCTGAAACAATGTCAATTGAAAGACAAAAATTGCTTAAAATTCTTGGTGCAAAGGTAGTTTTAACACCCGGAGTTGATGGAATGCAGGGCGCAATTTTAAAAGCTAATGACCTTTTAAAAGAAATACCTAATTCGGTAATGTTGCATCAATTTGAAAATGAAGCAAATCCAAAAATTCACGAAGAAACGACTGCAAAAGAAATATTGGTAGACACCGGTGGAAAAATAGATATTCTTGTTGCGGGAGTTGGAACTGGCGGAACACTTACAGGTATTTCAAGAGCAATTAAAAAAATAAAACCTGAATTAAAAGTAATTGCTGTAGAACCCTTATCTTCACAAGTTTTGTCGGGAAAAGAAAAGGGGGCCCATAAAATTCAAGGCATTGGTGCAGGATTTATCCCAAAAGTTTTAGATACTAATTTAATTGATGAAATAATCCCAGTAAGTGACGAAAATGCCGTGAAAACAATGTTTGAACTTGCTAAAAAAGAAGGAATTTTAACAGGGATTTCTTCCGGTGCAGCACTATATGCCGCATTAAAAGTTTCAAAAAGATATGAAAACGAAGGAAAAATAATTTTAGTAATACTTCCTGACACAGGGGAACGATATCTTAGTATGGACTGGTTATTTGCTGATACCGATTAACTAATGTAAAAGGTTAAACCATGTTTAAGTTGATAAAAGAGGATATTAAAACTGTATTAATGAGGGATCCTGCTGCAAAAACAAAATTTGAAGTAGTTTTATGTTATCCTGGACTTTGGTCAATATGGATACATAGGTTATCCCATTGGCTATTTAATAATGAATTAATTACTATTGCAAGAGTTATTTCAACAATATCTCGATTTTTAACCGGAATTGAAATACATCCTGGTGCAAAAATTGGAAGAAGGTGTTTTATAGATCATGGAATGGGCGTAGTTATTGGGGAAACCAGTGAAATTGGTGATGATGTTTTAATTTACCAAGGAGTAGTACTTGGCGGAACAAGCTTGGAAAGGAAAAAAAGGCATCCTACGATTGGAAATGGAGTTGTTATAGGATCTGGTGCAAAAATTATGGGCAATATTGAAATTGGAAATTGTGCAAAAATTGGTGCGGGTTCTGTTGTTTTAAAATCCGTAACCGCACATGCTACTTGTGTTGGGGTTCCTGGAAAAGTAGTTCATGAAAATAGAAAATGTGCAATTGATTTAGATCATGGAAATTTACCCGACCCCATTTCAGAACTTCTTGAAAATATGAAAAAACAACAAGATTCAATGGAAAACCAGCTAAAAATATTAAATTTAAAACAAGATGTTCCAAAAACCAGTTTATTATTTAATGATGGTCTTGGGATATAATTATTTCACATATTACTCCTTTTATCCACTAATAAAAAGTATTTTAAATTTAAAGAACATATCTTAAATGATAAAAGCTAAAAACTACCTTGAAATTTATATTTATAAAAATTAACTTTTAACACGTGATTTATAATGAAACCACCTTGTGAAATTATAGTATGGTATATAATTCCTGCAATACGGTCTGAAGTAACAAAAGAATTGTTAAATCGAGGTATGACTCAGAAAAAAATTTCAGAACTTCTTGAAATTACTCAGCCTGCCGTATCCCAGTATTTAAGGGATAAACGGGGACATGGACTTACATTTAGTGATAAAACTTATGAATTGATAAATGATTTAGCAGACGGTCTTTTTTCTGGAAAATACGAAAAAAAAGACCTTATTTCAAAAACCTGTGAAATATGCGCAACTGTAAAATTAGAAAATGTTGTATGTAATTTACATAAAGATAAAGAAAGTAGTTTATCCAACTGTCATTCATGCAAATAATCCTAAAAAATTTATTTTATTATTAATGTAAGTTAATTACGTTTATAATGTTCAATGCTGTTTACTATTGAGGAAATAACCATTTCCCGAATATTTGGAACGTCTTTTTCTAAGTTTTTTAAAACTTCGTGAGACTTTTTTCTTATTCCATCCCCGTTAACCCTACTATATGGGCATTCGTCTTTATCTTTATAATATTCAATATTACATTCATTCAATGCTTTCTTAATTTTTTCTTCGGAAATATTTAAAAGTGGTCTAATCATACAGCAGTTTTTAAGGCTTACTTTTAAACCGTCAAAGTCGATTTTGGTTTCATCAAAGTTTTTTATCGGTTCAAGTGCCTTTATTATATTTCCTTTTAGTATGTTTGCAATAATTGTGTCTGAATTATCCTCTAACGTATGCCCAAGTGCAATTTTTACATTTTCGCAATTAAATGTTTCTTTAGCGTAGTTTGTTAAAATATGTCTTCTTGAAATTGAGCATGAAAAACATGGCGAATAATCGATTCCTTTTGAATTTTTTGAAAGAATTTTCGACATTTCAACGACATTTTCATCATAAGGAATTATTTTATGAGGAATATTTAAATTTTCACAAGTTTTTGAAATCATTTTTACATTTTTGTTCGTTTCATTCCACGGCCGGATTCCATCAATATTTAAATCAACGGTTATTGCATGAATTTCTACCCCGTATTTTCTTTTATATGGCTCTAATAAATGTAAAAGGGCTAAACTATCCTTTCCACCACTAAGCCCGACAACTACTTTATCTTTTGGGGAAATTATATTATTTTTTGAAACAAATCGGCCCATTCTTTCCGAAATTTCTTCAAAAACTCTTGAATAAATAACAGGAATCCCAAATTCAGCTTCGATTTCTTTCATTTTATCCTTTGAAAGTCTTGCTAATCCCTTATTTGAAACGATAATTTTATCATTTCTTATAATTAAGTATGACGGATTACAGTATTTTTTTAGTTCTCGCAAATCTATCATGAAATCACCGGTAAAGTTATAATATGTTATAACTAAAAAATAAAAAACCGCTTTTTTTAGAATTTTTAGAATTTTTAGAGTTTTAATGAAAAAATTTTAGATTACACGTTTAAACTCGTAAAAATATTACTTAAAATGGATATTTAAGGATTAATTTTTTGCTTTTCTAAGTAATCAGCTATTGCTGCATGCAACGCATCTGCTGCTAAATTTGAACAGTGCATTTTTACAGGCGGTAATCCATCAAGTGCATCTGCAACATCACTTTTAGTTATTTTCAAGGCTTCATTTATCGGTTTACCTTTTGAAAGTTCGGTTATCATACTGCTAGTTGCAATCGCAGCACCGCATCCAAAAGTTTTAAATTTTATATCTTTAATAATTTCGTCCTCTACATAAATGTAAATTGTCATCAAGTCCCCGCAACTAGGGTTTCCAACAGTTCCAACACCGCTTGGATTTTTAATTTCGCCAGCATTTTTAGGGTTTGAAAAGTGTTCCATTACTTTTTCACTATACATTTTATCCACCTAAAGTTTATATGCTTAATTTTCACCAGAGTGCAGATATATTTCTTAATTTTTCAACAACTTCAACTAATTCTAAAATTACTTGTTGAACTTCTTTTAATGTAGTATCTTTACTTAAACTTAACCTAAGTGAGCCATGGGAATCCACGTTTTCAAGCCCGATTGATTTTAAGACTTTTGAAGGCTCTAAACTCTTTGAAGAACATGCAGATCCAGTTGATACGGCTATTCCTTTCAAATTTAGGCGTAAAAGTAAAGATTCCCCTTCAATTCCTGTAAATCTAAAATGGGCATTGTTTGGAAGTCTTTTTTCAGGGTGTCCATTTAAATAAGATTCTTTTATATTTTGAAGTACTCCTTTGATTAATTCATCTCGGAGAAAAGTCATCTGTACCATATTTTTTTCCAAATCTCTTTTAGCTATCTCACATGCTTTTCCAAAACCAACAATTCCGGGCACGTTTTCAGTTCCGGGCCGAATATTTTGTTCTTGTCCTCCGCCATGAATTATTGGTGATATTTTTAAACCTTTTCGAATATATAAAGCACCAATCCCTTTTGGGCCATGTATTTTATGTGACGACATAGAAAGTAAATCCACATTTAATGAATCCACATCAACGGGAATTTTTCCGACGCTTTGAACGGCATCAGTATGGAAATAAATACCATTTTCTTTAGCAATTTTTCCTATTTCCTCTATTGGCTGAATAGTTCCAATTTCACTATTTGCATGCATTATTGTTATAAGTATTGTTGAAGGAGTTATTGCCCGTTTAACTTCTGAAATATTGATTATTCCATCGTTTTGAACAGGTACGTAAGTTATTGAAAAACCGTTTTTTTCCAAATATTTACATGTTTCAAGAACTGCAGGATGTTCAATAATACTAGTTATAATATGGTTTCCTTTGTTTTTCAGGGAATATGCAACTCCTTTTATTGCAATATTGTCCGATTCTGTTCCCCCACTTGTAAAATATATCTCCTTAGGATTTGCACCAATTAATGAAGCTACTTTTATTCTTGCTTCATCAACTGCTTTTTTAGAAATTTTTCCAAGTGAATACGGCGTTGATGAATTTCCAAAATTTTCTGTTAGGTAAGGCATCATTTCATTTAAAACTTCAGAATCAATTTTTGACGTAGCTGAATTGTCCAGGTATATCATTTTTACCCCATCTCCAAAAAATATATTATTATTGTATTTATATGGTAATAGTATTTGTAATGTTTTCTGCAGAAATCATTCCAATAACAAGTCCATTTTGGTCAACAACTGGTAAGCATGAAATATTATATTCTTGCATTTTAATGGCTATTTTTTCAATTTTGTCATCGATAAATGCAGTTATTACATTTTTAGTCATCATTTGGCTGATTTTTATGTTTTCAATTGAATTTTCTTCAGCAATTGATTTTGAAACATCCCATGCAGTTATAATTCCAAGAAGTTTATTTTCATTAGAAACTACTGGAATATGTGTTATATTCTTACTTACCATTAAAGATGCTGCTTTTTTAATTGTCTCGTTTTCATATATCGTTGAAAAATTTTTAGTCATTATATTTTCCACAATTTTTTCAGATAAAAATTCACTAATTATGTAACTCATCTGCCCATTTTCAATTAAAAATGCATCGTGCCCATAAATTGACTTAATTTCGTGATATTTTACATTTATACCCGATGTACTCATAGCACTTACTATTTCTTTAGCTTCCTCTGGAGTATATAGCCAGTCAGAATTTATAGAAACGATCATTATTTTAGCAGATAACTTTTCAAATGCATCAGATAATGACCCGTTTTTAGTTAAATCAAAATAATCCAGTGCTTTTGTAAGGTAAAGATATGAATTTGCATCAAACCTTTTTGTAAATGAATCTCCTTGGTATTTTAAGTAACTTTCAACTTGAAAGTCTGTTTCAAAGTTAAATCCATACTCATTTTTATCTTGAAGACACCGACCAAACTTTTCATGCATCGAATCTTTACTCAAATACGTTACATGCCCTATCATTCTTGCAAGTGCTAACCCTTCAGATGGCTGATTTTTATAATAATATTTTCCACCATCCCATTTAGGGTCAGACATTATTGCCCTTCGACCTATTTCATTAAATGCAATTTGTTGGGGGGATGAGGAGGATGTTGTTGCAATTATTACTGCTGAATTAATCACTTCGGGGTACGTAGCACACCATTCAAGAGCTTGCATGCCTCCCATCGATCCGCCAATAATTGAAAACAGCTTTTTAATGCCTAAATGGTCAATAAGATTTTTTTGAAGTGTAACCATGTCTGAAATAGTTATAACTGGAAAATCAATTCCATATGGCTTATTGGTATCAGGATTAATTGAAGAAGGGCCAGTAGTCCCATTACAGCCCCCTAACACGTTTGAACATATTACAAAATACTTGTTTGTATCGATACATTTTAAAGGCCCAATTAATGCATCCCACCATCCAAGTTTGCCATCCGTTTTATGGATTCCCGCAGCATGGGCATTTCCTGAAAGGGCATGAAATACAAGAATTGCGTTATTTTTATCTTTATTTAATTTCCCGTATGTTTCATAAGCAATATTTACTTCTTTTAATGTTTTACCGCTTTTTAACACTAATTCATTTGGAAGAGCATAAGTTTTTGTCTCTACATTTCCAACAGACCCCTTTTTCATTAATTTTCACCCATCACCTTATTTTTGAAATTGCGTTTTTAATATCCAAAATAATGTCTTTAATGTCTTCAGTTCCAATAGAAAGCCTTATAAGATTTGGGCTGACTCCAGTTGAAATCTGTTCTTCTTTTGTTAATTGCTGGTGCGTTGTTGAAGCAGGGTGAATTGCAAGGCTTTTTGAATCCCCAATATTTGCAACATGAGAAAATAACTTAAGATTATTTATGAATGCCTTTGCATTTTCAACACCGCCTTTAATTCCAAAAGTAACTAATGCACCAAATCCTCCGTCTAAATATTTTTTTGCATTTTCGTGCGTTTGATTTCCTAAAAGTCCCGGGTAATTAACCCATTCTACCATTTCATGAGATTTTAAAAATTCTGCAACTTTCAATGCATTCTCTGAGTGTCGTTTTACTCGTAAATCAAGAGTTTCTAATCCCTGAAGGAATAAAAACGAGTTAAATGGACTTAAAACTGCCCCAATATCTCTTAAAAGTCTAACACGGGCTCTCAATATATATGCAATGTTTCCTAAACTAGGTACATTTCCAAAAGTTTCAGCATATTTTATACCGTGATAACTTTTATCTGGTTCTATAAACATTGGAAATTTTTTATTATTCCAATCAAAGTTTCCAGAATCAACAATTACTCCGCCAATTGATGTTCCATGCCCTCCAATAAATTTAGTTGCAGAAAGTACCGTAATATCTGCTCCATGTTCTATCGGCCTTACAAGTCCTATACCCGTCGTATTATCTACAACAAACGGTATTCCTGCATCATGGGCTATTTTTGAAATACTTTTGTAGTCAGGTACATCTAATTTTGGATTTCCAATTGATTCTACATATATTGCTTTTGTTTTATTGGTAATTGCATTTTCAAATTCATTTAAATCTGTAGATTCCACAAAATTCACCTTTCGACCCAACTCTGGAAAAGTATGGTTAAAAAGCTGAAATGTTCCACCATAAAGATTGTTTGCAGAAACTATTTCATCTCCCGGGGAACTTAAATTAAGAAGTGAAAATGTAATTGCAGCCATTCCTGAACTTAAAGCAAGTGCTGAATTTCCGCCTTCAATTGCAGCAACTCTTTTTTCAAATACGTCTGTTGTAGGGTTCATTAATCTTGTGTAGATGTTTCCAAATTGTTTTAGGCTAAATAAATTTGCAGCATGTTCGGAATTTTCAAAAACATATGATGTAGTTTGATATATTGGAACAGCCCTAGCACCAGTTGTAGGGTCAGGGTTTTCCTGACCTGCATGGAGTCCAAGTGTTCCAATTCCATGTTTTTTGTTTTCCATGTTTTTCCTCCATAATTTATGTTATATAACAATTGTTATATTATATGATTAACAATTGTTATATAAGTATTTTTCGGAAAAATTTAATTTATTTATAACTAAAATTAGAAGTAAATCCAATGTTTTTATCGCTAAATATTGACTTAAGAAGTATTGAGACCTGATAAATGGAGATTTTCCAATTTTTACTCTTAAAAGTTTTTG
Source organism: Methanococcus vannielii SB (assembly GCF_000017165.1). NCBI lineage: Archaea > Methanobacteriati > Methanobacteriota > Methanococci > Methanococcales > Methanococcaceae > Methanococcus > Methanococcus vannielii. The sequence continues at coordinate 202,147 of NC_009634.1, read as the reverse complement.
TTTTTAAGAATTTTTAAAATTAACGAAAAATTTATATATCGATATAACAATTGTTAATCATATAATATAACAATTGTTATATTCTGCTCATGTTCTTGATAATATACTTTAATTATTATGGGAGTATTAATGCTAAAATAACGGGCAAATTGGGCACATCGCTTAAAATCGGGATATTTTATTCTAAATTCCAATTTTTGGTTTTAAATTCCCTAAAACTATAAAAAAGTACTGATGTGATAATTATGTTACAAATTTATAATACCTTATCAAAAAAAGAAGAATTATTCCTTCCTAATCATCAAAATATTGTTAAATTATTTGTTTGCGGGCCAACTACCTATGCAGAATCCCATATTGGACATGCACGAACATATATTGCATTTGATGCTATCGTTCGTTATTTAAAATATCTTGGATATACCGTATTTTATCTTCAAAATATTACAGATATTGACGATAAAATAATAGATAAAGCAAAAATACAATCAAAAAATCCGGATTTATTATCAAAACATTATGAAAAAAAATATCTTGAAGATATGGAGAATTTGGGCGTCAATAACGTAAATTTCTATGCACGGGCAACTGAACACACATTTGAAATAATAAATCAAGTTAAAATTTTGATTGAAAAAGGTTTTGCATACGAAACTGAAAACGGTGTTTATTTTGAAGTATCTAAATTTCAAGAGTTTGGAAAATTATCGAATCAAAATATTGAAGAATTAAATGTTCACCGTGTAAATCCAGATGGGCTAAAAAAAGATGTAAAAGACTTTGTACTTTGGAAAAAAGTCAGTGAAAAACCATGCTGGGATTCCCCTTGGGGTTTTGGGCGACCTGGGTGGCATATTGAAGATACTGCAATTACTGAAAAATATTTCGGGCCAAAATATGATATTCATGGTGGAGGGCTTGATTTAATATTCCCCCACCATGAAGCAGAAATCGCCCAAATGGAGTCAATTTCTGGCGAAAAACCAATGGTGAAATACTGGATGCATACTGGATTTTTAAATGTAAATGGGACTAAAATGTCGAAATCTCTTAGTAACTTTATTACTATTAAAGAAATTTTAGAAAAGTACAATGCCTTGGAATTTAGGTTCTTTGTTTTATCGACACATTATCGGAGTCCAATAGATTTTAGTTCAGAGAACCTTGAGGCATCAAAGAAAAGTTTTGAAAGAATAACAAATTTTATCAAATCTACAGAATTTTTTATCCCAATTCTTGAAATTGAACATGAAAATGACGATTTAGTTGAACAAAATATTAAATTTACGAAGGAAAAGTTTTTTGATGCAATGAATAATGATTTTAATACTCCTTTAGCAATTTCGGCAATTTTTGGATATGTACGATTTATTAATAAGCACTTAAACGACAAAAATATATCTAAAAAATCGCTTTTAAAATCAAGCGAGCTAATTTTTGAACTTATGCAAGTTCTTGGGTTTGAGATAAAAACTAACTTAAAAAATGATAAAAATGCTGAAGAATTGTTAGATTTAATTTTAAACGTTAGATCAAAACTTAGAGAAAAAAAAGAATGGGAAATTTCAGATTATATCAGAAATAGGCTAAATGAAATAAACATAAAAATAGATGACATCAAATAAGACCAAGTGATTAATATGGAATGCAAAAAATGTAAAAGTCCGTCTATATATCATCAAAAACATTCTGGAAAACACTTCTGTAAGGAATGTTTTATAAACGATATAACTAAAAAGGTTCGAAAAACCCTTGGAAGAAATATTATTAAAAACAACGTAAAAATTGGAATTGGATTAAGTGGTGGAAAAGATAGCTTAGTAATGGCACACCTATTAAGTGAATTTTTTAAACCTATTCCAAATGCAAAATTAATTGGATTAATGGTTGATGAAGGAATTGACGGATTTAGAACTGATGGAATTAATAACGCAATAGATTTTTGTAACGAATATGATATTGAATATAAAGTAGTTCATTTTAAAGATTATATTGAAACGGATTTAGATACAATTGTTAAATTGGCGAAAGAAAAAAATTTAACAATGAACCCGTGTTCATTTTGTGGAGTAATTCGAAGAAAAATATTAAATAAAATAGCAATAATTGAAAAATGCGATTACCTTGCAATTGGCCATAACTTAGACGATATTTCACAAGCAGTCATGATGAACTACATTGAAGGAAACATTAAAAAACTAGCAGTTTTAGGAAAAGATTCTAAAAATTCTAAATTTGTAAAACGTATAAAACCTTTAGAAAAAATACCTGAAGATGAAGTATTACTTTTTGCAGATTTTTTAAAACTAAAATATCATAAAGCACCTTGCCCATATTCAAGTTTATCGTATAGATCGGAAATTTCTGAAATTACAGATCAACTTGAAGAAAATCATCCTGGAGCAAAATATTCAATAGTTAAAGGCTTTGAAAGACTTTTAGAATATTTAAATGTTCCAGAAGAAGTTGGAGTATGTAAAATATGTGGCGATGCTTCTTCAAGAGATATTTGTAAAGTTTGTACTTATTTAAAAGAACTTGAAATTTTAGAAAAGTCTAAGTTTTAAAAATTTTTAATATTTTTTAAATTTTTTATACTGAAAAAATTTAGGAATAAATCTTATGAAAAGCAGTATTTACGACTTGAAAAAACGTGGGATGATTGAACAGTCTGATATCGATTTTATGAAACATTTGGAAGACGATGTGCTTTTAAACCTGATAAATTCAAAAATAGCAGTTGAACGTTCAACTTCAGTACGTATACTATCTGAAAAAGGATATATTAAAGATGAAAATTTTGTAAAGTTGCTTTTAAAAAGACTTAATCTTGAAAAAAGTCTCTATACGAAATTAGAAATTTGTAGGGCCTTAAAAAACGGAAACGAAGAAACAGCTAAAATCCTTATTAATTATCTTGGAACTATGGGAAATAATCAACATAAAAATCTTCCAAAAGACGTTTCAAAAAAAGTAAGTTATCCACTCCCAAGAGACATTATTGCACGAGTACTGTGTAAAATGAATACTAAAATACTAGGTGTTTTACTAAATAATATAAATTTTAACGATGAAAAGAAGATTTCAGAATTAATTGATGCAATTGGTTTTTTAGTATTTTATAATATAGAGCTCTCAAAAATGGAAAACCTAAAACCAATACTTGATATAATGAATAGATATTCTAAAAATAAATTAATAATGTGGAAATGCACAATTTGTTTATCTGCTTTTCCATTAAATAAAAGCATAAATGTTTTAGAATATATTCTAACAAATAATAACGACGAAATAATAATAAAAGAAGCAAAACGTTCACTAAAGTTAATTAATAGTAAAATAATGAATCAAAAGTAATAAAAGTTTAAGTGTTAGGAAATCTTTGTTTAATTAAATTTTATTTTATTTTATTTTATTTTATTTTATTTTTTAATTTTCCAATGCAAAAAAATATTAATTGTTAGAAATACAATTATATTATCAATTAAATTCGAGGGGATGTTTTGAATATTCGATTAAATTATTTAAGACTTGAAAATATTGAATTTATTAATAATGATAATTTTAATGAAATATTAACGTTGGTAACTGAAGAAGATTTTAAAGATGTTGAAATAGTTATGGAGTTTAAAAAAAGATGGATAAAAATAATTAATAGTATTAATAATAGTGTTGAAGGAATTCAAAATTATGATATGTCTTTTTTTGAACTAATTAAATCTAAAATAAGAACAGATATTGAGTTAAATCCTTCTATTTCAACTAATGAACGAACCAAATGTCATTTGGAATTAGAAACTATTCACTGTAGGTTAAAAAAAGCCGTAAAACAAGCTAAAAATAGGTATCGGAAAAAAATATACGGCAGATATATAAAAATATTTCAAAAACAGCTAATGCAGCATTTCAGCCTTAAACTAAATTAAATTTTTAAATAGTAATAATATATAAGCTTCCTATTTTTTTACCAATACTTTCAAAAATACAATTTTGATAATTACAACTTCTATTCGGGTTTTCATATATAATCGGTTTAAAAAATTTATTTAAAAAACTTATTTTAATTTTATATATTGTTAAATAAAAGTGTTAATCAATACTATTTTGGGTTCTTTTAACAATAAAAGTTCAATTCTATTATGTTTTTAAAAGGTTATCTTTCAATGCCTTAATAAACCTTAAACTCGTGTCGAAATAGATATATATTCTAAATATAATATAATGTATTACATCTTTTTAGATGCTATTTTTAACTAATTTTTTGGTGAAATGGTTATGAAGCGTATAAAACCTATGCTTCTTGGAACATTTGTACTACTTTTACTATGTAGCTCGTGTTCTGCGGAAGAATATACTATTAAAGAACTAGGAATTGAAGATAACAAAATAAGTTTTTTGATATATAATGAAAGTTCAATTGCAAAAAATATGCCTGTAAATGGCACGTATACTGTTAATATATTTAATGAATCTATTGATGATTATATCACTGAAGTAATAAATTTCAGTGAAACTACAGATGAATATGGTGTTTTAAAATTAGAAATGCCCAAAATAGATACTTTTGATTATGTAGTTATTAATTTTGAATATCCTAATGAATTTAAATATAATTATTTCTTAATGGTGCCCCATTACTCAGCAAATTTAAATGGATATGAGGTATATGCTGAAAATGGAATTTTAAATTACACATTACCGTTAAAAAGTGTAGGAATTAATGAACATAAAAATGTAACCGTATATATTGGAAGGGAACCTAGAACTTTTGAAGTTAAAGACGGGTTTTTAAATATATATATTGAAAATATTACTGAAACTATCGAAATTTGGGGTGCATATGGTGCTGACGAAAACAATTATCCAATCTTTGAACTGTCTTTAACAGCACACCCCAATAAAAGAACTTTTGGCGAAAAAGACCTGATTTTAATGCCTAATCACATATATGAAAAATCAGGAAAAAATGTATCTATTTCGGTAGCCCTTATAAATGAGTCTACTGGAAAAATATTTAAAAATCAAGTATTAAATGTTGAATACGGGTTACCAAATGACAAAACTGTATTTAATGTAACAACTGATGAATTTGGAATAGCAACCTTTGGTGTACTGCATAATTCTAAACTTACGCCTGTTAAAATATATTATGATGAAACCGTTTACCGGTGGATATATATTAGTGAACCCTATGAAGGGGAGGAAAATGAAGAAAATTCAGAATGGGCGTATTTAAGCGGGTCAGGTGGAATTTCACGACCAAATGAGAATTTAGAATATACTTTTTTATTTAGCGGATCTAAACCTATAAAAAATCATAATGTAATGATTTATGGTACGGATGGGTACATTGGAACGGTTAAAACTGATGAATTTGGACGTGCGCGGTATAATATAACGTATGTACGGGAAGGAACGTATTTTTTAACGGCATTTGCAGTTTATAATGATACAACATATATTTCAGAACATAGTGAACCTATTATCATTTCCAATGCTGAGTACGACCTTTCTATAACTGGAAATATACTATTAATTAGCTCAAACATTGAATATTCCTTATATAAAGAAGGAATCCGGCAAGTTCTTTATGATGCATCTAAAAATGTAGTCAATAAACAATTAATCCTTGAAAGCGGGGATTACGGAACTTATACTCTAGAACCATGGATATATTCGAAAAAAACTGAACTTAATATGCATGAAGGCATGACTGACCATGGCGACTACATAAAAAGCGTATACTACCATCCATTTACTGTTCAAACAGGGGATTTTTCAGGAATTAAAACTTATGTAAATTACGAATTACCGATAACTGTATCTTATATCAATGGAACACCCGTAAATAATGCCACTGTAATCAGTGTCTTTAGATTATATACTGGAAATTATGAGGATGAAAATTATTATAATGGTAATGTTTATCATACCATTTCAAAAACAGATGACTCAGGAAATACAAATGTGACTATTAAAACACAGGGTAACTCTATTGGATATATTGATATATATGTTTCAGATGGAAATCACTTGTTCCTTGTGGAATCAAAGGACTTTAAAATAGCTAAAAATACTGAAGACTATATTGACCTAACAGGGACTATAACCTATAGGGCTTTAAACGCAACAGAAAATGAAGCAAATATTGAAGTAGTTCTTGAAATTCAAAATTTAGGAACAATTGATGCAGAAAACTTTGAAGTTCATGTTTATTTAAATAGTGACTTAGTAAAGAATGAAACAATTTCAGTTTCAAGAAATTCAAAAAAAACAATCATGTTTAATCAAAGCATTAAAAGTTTTGATAACGTATTTTTAAGAGCATTAATTGACTCTAAAGATCAAATTACTGAGTACAATGAAGAAAATAATGAAGTTATAAAAAGAATACATTTCCCTGATTTGAAGGTAAATTGGCTGTCTTTCCCTAGTTCAGTAGTGCAGGGTACTGAAAGACTGCTTTATGCGTCAATTGAAAAAGATAGTTATGACGAAGTTCAAATGAATATTAGCGTAGAATTAAATGGAGAATTAATTTATTCTAAACTGTCTAACCTTTCAGGATTGAATCGATACGAATGGCTATCACTTCCAGTAAATGTAAGTAATCCTGGAAGTAACAATCTAACTGTAAAAGTGCTTTCAATAAATACAATAGATAAAAATATCTCAAACAATGAAAAAACAGTTCAATTTAATGTAAAAGGAATAGCTGCAGATATTAGTAGAGTTTCAGGTATTCCAAAAAACAATGTTTTAGCATCTGGTGGGGAATATCAAATAACCGCATTTTATAACGTATCTATTCCTGAAACGTATACCTCAAAGATTGTAACCTCTAATGGGATTGAAGTCATAAGTAATAACGAAACTAAATCATATGTATACTCATTACGTAGCGAAATATTTACAATAAGGGCTAAAAACGTTTCAAAAAATGAAAACATTTCAATAGAAATATATCAAAATGAAAAACTACTTAAAAAAGAGACTATTCCTTTAAAAATTATGGATAATCCTGTAGTAATAAAATATTCAAATATTACAACAACAAATGAGTCAGTTACTTTGGATTTCCAAATATTTGAAACAACTGAATATGACATCGAAAGAAGATTAGATTATATTGCAATGATTGGAGAATCTGGAAGGACCTTAAATGGTATAGATTACCTTGCAAGATATCCACACGGATGTATTGAGCAAATTACTTCGCCAATGGTTGCATCAATTTACGTTAAAGAATACTGCAATGATAATAATATATTCACTAACGTAAACTTTGACAATATGGTTTCAAGCGGCATAATTAAACTTACAACTGAAGAGCGAAAACCTAGGATATTTATTGATGGATATGCATGGGGGCTTTATGGATCATATAGTGAAAAGCCAATCCATACCGGTTATGTACTATATGGGCTTACAACTGCAAAAATGAATGGACACGTTGTTAATAATACTTATTTAGATAATGGGGCCAAATGGTTGATAACTAAACAAAAAACAGATGGAAGCTGGGAATCAGACTATGCATACTATATGAGAGATGACTTTTCAAGTAATGCACTGATTACTATTTCACTACAACAAGTTTATAACGTAACGGATAATAACGAAATTAAACCAGAAATATTTAATGCAACAAATAAGTCCGTTAGATACTTAATAAGTCAAAATATTAATAATGACGATGACATTTATAAATTAGGATACAAAGCATGGGTTCTTTCAAATGCTTACAATATGGGAATAAATGATTCTGACGTATTTAATGCTTTAAATGATACCGTAGTTAAATTAAGCGCTTGGGCAGATGAAAATCAAGAAAAATCAGTAACTTACGGATTTACGGGAACTACAAGCTACAGTATTTATGGAGTAGCTTCAGAAAGTGTAGCTATATCCTCGATCGGACTACATAACTCAAAAGATATAATTAATAATGATGCATACAGTAAATTAAATTCACATTTAGTTAGTATATACAGTATATATGGTGGCTCTGGATGGGGTTCCACTAAATCAACAGGGTATGCATTAAGGGCAATAACTTTAGAACGTCCTGAAGCTGTTGATAACATGACAATTGATGTATACGTTAATTCAACACTAATAGATTCCATAATATTGAATAATAGTAATCCAAAGTATGTTGGAAAATACATAAATGATTCACACCTTACCCCTGGAAGTCATACAATATCATTTAACTTTAGTAAAAATGCAAAAATAGTTTGTGGGGGTTTAATTTCACAAACAACACCGTATTCAATTGCAATAAACAGTAATGGTAAAGATTATATAGATCCATTAGCTGAAGACTTTTTCTTAGATATAATTAGTGAAAGAGCAGTTCAAAATAGGGAATTTAATATGACCTTTAATATTAGAAATGAAGGTAGCGAACCTATTTTGGTAGGCATTCTTGACATTGACCTTCCAGAAGGACTAAACTACACTGAAAACATAAAAAATATTGAACATGCTTACATGGCTAATTTTAATTCGACTACAAATAAAACTAAATTATACGTATATCCAGAATTAATTGAACGTAACAGTATTCTTTCAATAATAATTCCAGTAATATCAACTACTGAAGTATCAAAAACCGTAGAGGCATTATTCTACCCAATGTATAATGAAGAATTAATTGCACCTCAAAAAGCAACAATATCAATAGTTCCATTAAAAATTCTTGAAATTAACACCCCATTAGGATGGGGGGCAAATATTAAAGAAATTAGTGGTAAAACTGTAATAACAATAGATGCAGTGGATGGATAATCCATTTAATTAAATCTTTTTCAAGGTGAACTTAAAATGTATAAAAAAATACTAATAGGGCTGTTGTGTTTGCTTGTATTTTCACCATTACAAGGTCAAGAAATGCCTCAAGGAAACATTACAGTTAATATTCCAAAGTATAACGTATCTTTTGACTACCATTTAACAGAAAATAAAAATTTTACATTTATAGAATTAAATGAATCAAAGAAATGTTCAATAGTTGGTTACTTTGATAATTTACCAAATATGATTTATAGTGTAGAAAACGAAAACTACAATATTACTCTTGTAAATGGAACAGTAGCAATAGTTTCTATAAATGCTACAGGATATAACAAAGTAAAAACTGCTGAAAACTGTAAATTCGTAGGTTGGAACTATACAATTAACCATGCATTCTTTTTAGTAACCGATATATATGAAATGACTACGGCTAAAATAGTTCTTACTAATCAAACTACATCAGATGGTGACAACTCTAGCACAGATCCTCCGTCAAACAATAACCGTAGAGGAGGTAGTGGAAGTGTAACTACTGATCAGACAGAAATCTCTAAAAACGTAATAAGTTCAATAAAGTCAGAAAAAATTAAACAAATTCTTTCAAACGCTAAAGTAGTAGCTGGAAATACAGTTGACTATAATTATGCAGCAAATTTAAGAACTGATTCAATGATTACAACAGTATCTGAATTAAATCAAGATACAGTAATTGTTGGAGGACCATTGGCAAATCCATACGCTAAAATGTATGATAATAAATTTGACTTAAAAATAACTAATGATTATCCTGGAGAAAATAAAGGAGTAATTCAAGTTAAAGAAATTAATGGATACATGGTAATTTATATTGCAGGTTCAGATAGATTTGGAACACTTGCAGCATTAGAATATTTTAAAACATTAGATGAATTACCTGAAAAACCATTAATTATAGAATGGACTAGTACTGGATCAAAATTAATAAAGTAACTTTTTATTAAAAAAATAACTTTTTTTTATTTTTTAAAGGGTAGTTTCAGTATAAGGTAAAAGCTATGATTTTTACCCCATGTAATGTTTATTTTACATTTTCCGAACGATTTTGAAACCCATATATCCTCCAAATTTAAACTATTGTCGTGGGAATAGGTATACGGCCCACACCGTGCATTAATTTACCCGAAATAGTATATCAAATTCAGGATTTATCCTAGATAATTATCCTGAATATACACCCCCGTATTTCAAATATATAATGTCGGTTCTCGAAATTTTAAACATTTTTATCGTTTTTAATGTTTTAGCTAATGTTCCAATTGATTTTTAAAAATTCAAGGCGACTTACAATTTTTAATTTTGCATTTTTCATCTTTTACAATGTTGTAAATATAAATTAATTCTTTTTTTACTGTTTGTTTGGTCGTAACTTTCAAAATTTTCCATCTTTTAAAAGAATGTATTGAAATTTAAGGTTTTTCCCAGTATAGTTTACACGTTCTGCCAAAAAATGTTTAAATTTGGGTAATTACTTACAATTTTATGGGAAAAAATTATTGAATAAAATCCCCTCCCTAATCGATTTTTTACGCTTTTTAAGTTTTTCTTCGATTTTAAGTAGTTATTCCTTTTTATATCAATTTTAGTTATTTTTATAAAATTTTTTGGTAAATTACTATCTTTTTCTTCCATTCATTTAGAAAATATTATATTTTTTGTAATTATTTTTACACATTTTTAATTTAGGGTTACAAAAAAATAAAAATTAAAGTTAATTTAAATTATTATTTAACAGGAATGTCTCGAGACATTAAAAAACCAATAATTTCTTTATCGTTAAAGCTAGATACGACCCCATAAAGGCTTGGAATCATTATTGGTAGAGGATTACCCTTACTATCTTTAATATGCTGTTGTGGAACAATCAAAGGCTGGAATCTAGAACAAATTGCATGTACATTACCCGTTTCTGTTGCAATAATTGGCCCACCGCTATTTCCGTAATTCAATGCTTTATCAAGTACATAGTTTTTTGGAGCCCCTAAATTAGCATTAGTATCAAAATTCGATGAAATTATTGCAGATGTGGCCCTTGGACTCAATTTTGTATATCCTAATTCGCCCGGTTTGATTATCCCATAACTTGAAAGTGGATATCCAAAAGAATAAACTTCGTCACCAATTTCAAGACGCTCTGTTGAAACGTTTATAAATGGAAATTCTGTTTTTTTATCAAGCCATTCTTTATTTGAGTTTTTTTCAAAATCTACCTTTAATAAAGCAATATCTAACTTTGAAAAAATATTTCCTTTTGATACATACTGGCAAATTTTTTTAGGGCCGTTTGAACTTTGTTCTTTTATCAAAACTGCCTTATTTAGGTCTTTTCTTATGGATCCATTTTTATCCATAACTATATGTGCAGCAGTTACAAACCATCCGTCAGGAGATATGAAAAAACCGGTTCCTACTGGAGTTGGCATTCCGCCTGCTTTTTTGTTAGGTAATTCAATACAAAACGTAGACTCCATAACTTTTAGAATTGTATTTTTTATCATAGTTACGCCCCCATAATCCATAATATTAATTATTTTAATATAGATTTAAAAGCTTTTTTAACTATGAATTATTTTAAAATTAAATTTAAAAAAATAATTATTCAAATTCTTTTTTTAATTCATCAAACTGTTTTTTCTTTTGAAGCTGCCTAAGATGCCATTCATCAGCATTAAAAATAACAATACAGTTCATGCCCTCAATTGTCATGTGTCTTTTTTCGATTTCTTCAGCTTTAGGATTGTCGATGTGAACGTGGTCTTTATCGGAATTATCCATTATTATTCCGTGAGAACTTCCAATTCTTGATAATAACTTTTTTGCCATTGTTTTACCCCATTTAGTCTTTTTATTAAAGTTTTGTGTTTCATTTAAGTAATATACTATATTCTGAAATATAAAAATGTTAGTATTTAATATTCTAAACTATAAACATTATATACTAATCCAATTATAATCATTATATACCAAATTTAAAGAACATTTTGTTAAATACTTAAAACAAAATCAGGTATTTTTAAAAACCGCATATTATTTTTAATCTTATAGTATTATACGCCATAAAATTGATAAATATTGAATTACAGTCTTAAAATTTGTAGGATATATGCTATAATATAGAATGTATAATAATAGCAATAGTCTTCATTTATGAAAAATATTCATATCAAAATGATATATTAATTCGTATATATTATATTTTAATGCATATTATTTAATATATACAAAATGTAAAAAAATAAAGGATGTAGACCATGAAAACAAGAGAACTATCTCCAATGAAGGGCGATATTCCAAAAGATTACTTAGTTTCATTTCCAATTAACCAAAACAAATATCTTATAAATGGGGAACTTTGTAAATGGCAGGGCGATTTTCAAAATGTATATTCTCCAATTTATGTGCGTACAGAAAACAATTCATCAAACTTAATTGGATCCTACCCTTTAATGGATAAGGAAACTGCATTATATGCCCTTGAAAGTGCTGTAAACGCATATAATAACGGTCAAGGCGAATGGCCACGAATGCCTATTGAGCAGAGAATAGATTGTTTAAAAAACTTTGTTTCATTAATGAAAGAACAGAAAAATCTTGTAGTTAATCTTTTAATGTGGGAAATCGGGAAAACATTAAAAGAGTCTGAAAAAGAATTTGATAGGACAATAGAATATATAAATGACACAATTGAAGCTTTAAAAGACTTAGATAGGGATGCATCAAGAATTACAATTAAGCAAGGGATTATTGCACAAATCAAAAGAGCGCCACTAGGTGTTGTTTTATGTATGGGGCCTTTTAACTATCCGCTAAATGAAACTTTTACAACGTTGATTCCAGCACTAATAATGGGTAATACCGTCGTGTTTAAGCCGGCTAAATTAGGAGTTTTATTGCTTTCCCCACTTTTAAATGCATTTAAAAGTGCTTTTCCAAAAGGCGTTGTAAACATTGTTTATGGTAGGGGGCGAAATGTGATCGAGCCAATAATGACATCGGGCAAAATAAATGTTTTAGCGTTTATTGGTTCATGTAATGTTGCAAATACCTTAAAAAAACAGCACCCGTATCCCCATCTATTAAAATCAGTATTGGGGTTAGAAGCAAAGAATCCTGCAATAATATTAAGTGACGCTGAAATAGAACATACTATTAAAGAGTGTATAACCGGAACACTTTCTTTTAACGGCCAAAGATGTACTGCTTTAAAAATTCTATTTATTCATGAAAAGATATATGATATCTTTCTTGAAAAATTTACAAGTGCTGTCGATAATTTAAATTTAGGCCTACCTTGGGATAAAAATGTTGATTTAACCCCATTACCTGAAAAGGATAAGCCAATGCTACTTCAAGAGATTTTAGAAGATGCTATTAAAAAAGGAGCGATTATTTGCAATAAAAACGGCGGAATAGTTAATGAAACTTCATTTTTCCCCGTTGTGCTATCTAATGTAAATGAAACTATGCGAATATATCATGAAGAACAGTTTGGCCCGATTATCCCAATTGTCAAATTTAATGATATCCAAGAACCATTAAAATACGTCATCAATTCAAATTTTGGCCAACAAGCAAGTATTTTTGGAAACGATGCTATTCAGATTTCTAAATTAATAGATGCCCTTGTAAATCAGGTATGTAGGGTAAATATAAACTCCCAATGTCAAAGGGGGCCAGATATTTTCCCATTTACGGGTAGAAAGGACTCTGCCGAAGGAACTTTGTCGGTTTCTGATGCATTAAGAGTTTTTTCAATTCGTACCATGGTTGCAGTTAAAGAAACGGAGAGTAATAAAAAAATAATAAAGAGAATATTTGATTCAAAGTCTTCAAATTTTTTAAGAACGGATTATATTTTTTAAAAATAACTAAAAAATATATTATTATTTAATTTTTAAAATTTGTAAATAAGTTTGAAATTAATTCGACAGAAACTAATCCTTTAGTTATCATTAATAACAATCATATGATTTACAGGCAGATACTTAAGGACGTATAGCAAAAAATAAGAGAATCCCCTAACCATACTTTACAGCTGTTTTAAAACAGGTAATTTGCTTGAATATATTGAATTATCATTTTGATTAAAAGTTAATACACGAAAATAAAATAAAAACTGTTTTATATCTTCGCCACATAAATAATCATTAAGAAAATGTAGGTGGTAAAAATGACAGACAACAAATATACGTCAATAGTAAGACTGGATTTTCAGTACGCACATAGGTTTATGAACTGGCCTAGGGAAGCAAAACATCTACATGGACATTCTGGTCTTTTAGAAATTGAACTTGAAGATGTAGTAGATCCAGTAACTGGGTTTGCACATCCTTGTAAAGAAGGAGTTAAAAAAGCATGGGAAGTTTGTGATCATTTCCACCATGCAACAATATTTCAAGAAGGCGACCCACTTCTTGATGCAGTTATTGAAGTATATAAAAATCACGGCATTAATAATGACCCGGAAAACTGCGTTCCTCTTAAAAAGATTGACCACCCACTTGCTTATTCATACCCAGAATACAGAATAGTTGTTACAAAAAAAGTGTCAACTTGTGAAAATCTTTGTGAACTTTTTTATGAACTTCTTAAAGACAAAATGCCTATTAAAAAAATTACTTTCCGCTCATCTTCAATGAACGCCGCATCAAAAGAATTTAAGTAAAAAGGCACCCTAATTAACCTTTATATTCTTTTATTCTTTTGAATTTATTTTATCTATTTTATCTATTTTACCTAAGTTTTGTTAGTTGTTTTATTTTTTAAATTATTTTTAAATTATTTTTTATTGTTTTATTTTCACGTTCAATTCTAAAATTCTCAGTATTCGATAATTTTTAAATCTTGTTAGTACTCTCAAAAAGAAATGGAATACTTTATTAACATTTAGTATTGAATGAAGTGTTGCTAAAAAAATTTGAAAAAGTGAGAATTATGGAATTTATATTTGAAATAATATTTTTTATAAATGCGTTAATTTTAGCAGCTTTAGGCTTTGCAATACGAATTAAAAAAGCCAGTTTCTTAATTTCAGGATATAATACCTCATCAAAAGAAGAAAAGGCAAAGTACGATGAAGTTAAACTATGTAATTTTGTTGGAAATTTGTTATTTGTACTTTCAGGAATTTTATTTTCTATTGGAATATTTAAATTAATAAATATAGCTTATTTTAGGCATATTTTAGATTTTGGGATGATATTATTTGTTATAGTTATAATGGCCTCACTTATATACCTGAATACTGGAAAACGGTTTAAAAAATTGAAATAAACTTTTAAATTTAGTTATTTATCATTTAAAGTTTTCAAAATCTATATATTTAGGCTTTTCTAACTTCATAGTATTATTGCATGCCGGACAGGTAATTTCAGAAGTTAACAGTTCTGAAATTGAAACTTTTATAAAAAAATTACAATTTGGACAGTTTATTCCAACGGTTGTAAAGTCCCTCTTAGAATTTGGAACTATTCGATTATCAAAAACTAAATCTTCATTATCTGAATTTTTCATAAAATTGCCTCTTAAGTTTTTAACTAAATCTAAAATCCAAATTAGAAACATTAAAAACATTAAAAAATAATTTTTTTATGATTTAGGTTATTTAACATAACTTAGCATACAATTAATTTACCTAATTAATTTACTTAATTGATTTGATTTAAATATTTCTAAAAAAAATGCCAAATTTAGCATCGGGTTTGTTTTTAAGAAATAAAATTTAAAGAGATGTTCAATAAACTCTATTAAAAATTTTTTAAAACCTGCTAAAAACACAAAAAACGGTAATGAAATAAATATTATTAATTTTTAAGCTCTTCTTTTTTCTTTTTTGATGCAGTTTTTGTACGTTTAGGTTTTGGATTATCTAAGGTTTTATCTAGGTTTTTTTCAGATTTTAAAGTTTCTTTAGCCTTTACTTTTTCCTTCGTTACTTCTATTTTATCCTCTAAATCCCCTTCTTTTTTCTTTTCTATTTTTTCAGTGTATCTACATTTTGGATAGTTACTACATCCGATAAAATCCCCAAACCTACCTTTCCGTTTCAAAAGGTCATTTCCACATTTTGGGCATTTTCCAATAACTTCTTTTTCATTCGATTCTCCGTTTAATTTTTCAGTATATTTACATTTTGGATAGTTTTCACATCCCCTAAATACACCATAAGGCCCTTTTTTTATTGATAATTTTCCGCCACATTTTGGACAACTTTTTTCTTCAAGGGCTGCTTTTTCCATTTCTTTTCTATCTTCTTCGGAAATTCTTGTTTTACAGTCTGGATTTACACATATTTTTATTGAATCAAGACCGATAATAGGGTTTTCACAAGTTTTACAAACTTCATTTATTACCTTAATTCTTCCTTTTTGTGGAATAGGGAATGTTATTTCACATTCTGGATAATTACTGCATCCAACAAACCTTTTTTTACCTTTTGTGCGAATAATTATCATGTCTCCGCCACATTTACATTTTCCAATAACTTGCATTGACCGGTTTGTAGAATCGAGCTTTTCAACTAATTCATTTCCTACTTCTTTTTCTTTTAACTTAAATTCGCCCAATATTTTTGTTAATTTGTCTTTAGTTTCTTTAATTACTGTTTCTTTTTTAATTTTTTTATCTTGTATCAATTCTAATTTATTTTCTAAATCCCTTGTAAGAGTTTCTTCAACAATTTCTGGACAGAATTTCCTTAAAGTTTCAGTAACTCCTATTCCAAGTTCAGTTACAGTTAAAGAACCATCATCAATTACGTATCCTCTTTTTGTTAATTTTTCTAAAATGTCAGCCCTAGTAGCCTTTGTTCCAAGTGTTCTTTTTTCAAGTTCCTTAATAATTGAAGCCATCGTGTACCGTTTAGGTGGCTTAGTTTCCTTTTCTTCAAAAGCTATTTCATTTATTCTTAGCAAATCTTTTTTCTTTAATGTTGGAAGTTCTATTTCATCGAATTTTGTAAAGTAGTATAGTTCATGCCATCCTTCCTCGATAGTTCTTGAACCGTTTAATTTAAATGGTTCCCCGTTAATTTCAAGACTTATTTTTGAGTATTCCCGTTTTGCATCATCCAAATAAAGTGCAATAGTACGCCTTGCAATAAGTTCATAAAGTTTTAATTCATCATCCGGTAAATTTTCTTTTGGAACATCTACTGCGTGAATTGCAGGGTGTGCAGGATCGTCTTTTTTACCATCTACTGGTTTTCTACCTTCACTTAAAATTAATTCAATGTATTTACTGTATTCTTTGTTTTTAGAGAGATTTTTCAAAACTTCGTCCATATAAGCCTTATCATCTGGAAGCTTTTGAGAACTAGTCCTTGGATAAGAACAATATCCTTTTTCATAAAGTTTCTGAGCAACTTCTTGTGTTTTTTTAGGTGAAAATCGAAATACATTATGCGCTTCCCGTTGTAATGCTCCTAAATCAAAAGGAACGTTTGGAGGGATACTTTTTAGAGTTTTCTTAATTTCTGTAACAAGTGCTTCTTTTTCATTTTTTACTTTTTCATAAGCTTCTTTTGCACGTTTTTCGTCAGTAAATTTTTCTAACTCGTGTAGTGCTTTTAAATTATTATCTAAAACTGCTTCAAGTACCCAATATGGCGTTGGAATAAAATTTTTAATCTCAATTTCCTTGTCAACTAAAAATGCAAGTGCCGGCCCTTGAACACGCCCTGTACTTAATGTTTTCCATCTTTTAGCGGAGCTTACCGCCTGCATTAATGCCCTTGATACATTTATACCAAAATACCAGTCTATTTTATGCCGACTATCCCCTGCATCAACAAGTCCAAAATCGATCTGGTTTGGATTTTCAAAGGATTTTATGATTTCTTTTTTCGTTAAACTTGAAAATCTTAATCTATGTGCATTTTTTTGACCGCATGCATGAGATAATGCATGGTATCCAATCAATTCCCCTTCTATATCAAAGTCCGTTGCAACGTAAAACTTGCTGGCCTCTTTTGAAACCTTTTTAAGTGTGTCAATATATTTTTGAATGTACTTTTTATCGTCAAGAGTTGATGCTGGAACCCATTCTATATCATATACTGGATAATCGCCAAATTTTGTCTTTTCTTTTTCCTGTAGCGTATATAGATGACCTACGGCGGAAGCTACAATTATATCTTCCCCATTCCTTTCAAGTTCATAATATGGAACAGAATTGTGGGACTTTTTCTTTGGCTTTCCAAGGGCTTCAGCAATTTTTTTAGCAACATTTGGCTTTTCACAAATAATTAGTCCGGTCATAATTTTCACTTTTTAAATTAATAAAATAATAGATAATAAAAATTATAAAAAAGCTATTTAAATAATTTCTTTTAAAATAAGTGGAATATCAGAAATTCTTTTTGCAACATATGCACCAGAATTTTCAAGTGCTTCCATTTTACTCTTTGCAGTTCCAACGCCTTTTTCAATAATTGCACCTGCATGGCCCATTCTTTTTCCTTCAGGAGCAGATTGTCCTGCAATATATGAAATTACTGGTTTTTTCATCTTTGAAACCATTTTCTCTGCAGCATTTTCTTCTGCATTTCCACCAATTTCTCCAACCATAATAATTGCATCAGTTTCACGGTCTTTTTCGAACATTTCTAAAACTTCAATGTACCTTAAACCAGTTACCGGGTCTCCACCAATTCCAACGCAAGTTGATTGGCCATGCCCTGAAATTGTAAGCTGACTTGCAATTTCATATGTTAAAGTACCACTTCTTGAAATCATTCCAATATTTCCTTCTTTTAGGATATTCATTGGGATAATTCCAAGTTTTCCCACTTTTGGAGATGCTAAGCCAGGAGTATTTGGCCCAATTATATTTACGCCGTGTTTTTTTCCGTATGAAACTATATCCATTGAATCTTGGATTGGCACGTGTTCGGTAATAATTGTTACAAGTTCTATTCCTGCATCAATTGCTTCATATGCCGCATCTTTTACAAATGGTGCGGGAATAAATATAACTGATGCATTTACGTCGTATTTTTCAACAGTTTCAAGTACCGTATCGTAAACTGGAATTCCGTAAACATCTTGACCTGCTTTTCCAGGTGTGACTCCAGCAACAATATTTGTTTTACATTCAAGCATATTTTGTGTGTGAAATCGCCCTTGATTTCCCGTAATTCCCTGAACAACTGCTCTAGTGTTTTCGTCTAAAAGTATCAATATTTCACCTCGTAGCTGAAATAAAATAAATTTCAAAGGCACCTTAATATTAAAATATCTATTAATATTCACATATTGGTATATAATATATAAATATTCGTTGTTTAAACACTAGAAACTCTAAAAAATCAAATTGGAAAAAAGAATTTATTTTAAACTATTTTGTAAAATACGATAATATGGAGTACAATACTAAAGTACAATACTAAAATAGTAATTGAGATTTTTAAAAACCTCAAAAGGTCACTATTTTTATAAAATCTACCTAAAAATCAAAGTTTACCATATTTAATTATTTATTCTATTAAAGTAGTATAAATTTCAAATGTTTTCAAAGGTAAATTTAATCAAAACTTTCATACACACTATAATGTTGCTAGTAAAATCCGTAAAAAATATTTTACGAATAATTCCAACAAAAATAATTACTTAATATGGTATAAGAACTTTTTGATTAAATTGTATTAAAAGAAAATATATTTTATTATTCGATAAAACATATTTAATAAAAAATATGTATGGCTAAAATAATTTTCGTATAGTAAACTTTTTTAATTATTTTTAATTTTTTAATAACTTATAGCATATAACTTATAGCATATTAGATATATAATTTTAAATACTATAAAAAAATAGGTTATATAAATGCCGTGTTTTATTTTTTGGTTAATTAGTTTATTAAATTTAAAATCATAACAATTTTTTATTTGCGTGAGATAATATGGATGAATGCTATGAAATTTTTGATGAATGCTATTCAAGTGCAAGAAACACGTCTTCTGTTATATTAAAATATTTTATAAAATATTCAGAATTTGAAAAAAAAGGCCTTGAAAATATGGATCCTTATATTTACGCAAAACTTGCATGTCAAGCAATGTTTATATATCGACTACTTGAAAAAGAAATAGGACTTCAAAATCTAACAAAAGATGAAAGAAACGCTGTAATGGTCATGAGAAGATATAAACAAATGGAAGTATCCGACCCGTCTCCTAAAAATTATGTTAAGTTTTCACTATGGAAAAATTCAGAGGGTACCTTAAAGTATAAGATAAGCGATTACCAGCAAGATTTGAAAAGTGAAGATGGATTTGAAAAGCTTTATGCTTATTTAATACCCCACCCTGAAATCATGCATGTGATAAAAGAGGTTTTTTTAAAAGTTGCACTTTCAAAAGGAATAATAGAATTATAATGCTTTTTTAATTAAATTATTACTTTTAATTAATTAATTCATTTTTAAAAGCCATTTATATTTTTAAATTTAAACACTGGTCGATATATAATACCTTGATTAATTGAGGTTAAGGATTATTTATATAACAAAGATATAAAACAGTTTTATTTTGTTTTTTTGAATTAACTTTTAATCAAAATGATAATTTTAGCAATATTTTATTATAAATAAAATCTTCAGAATAAGCAGTGAATTAAACTTTTCTGTCGAGTCTTAAAAAGCTCAATATTAAAACAAAATACGGCTACAAAATTGAATTAGATAACATCTATTTGGATAGGGAATAACTAAAACTTGGAAAAAATAATTACGGGTTTAGAATTAATTGATTATAAAACAGACGTTTCAAAAAGTCAGTTTAGGTGATGAATTGGTTAGTTTACTGTCTGAAAGGTTTTGATAAAATAACTATTTTTCAATTTTATTTTTACGATATTGATTCCATAAAAAATTTAAAAAATATTTTTTACTTAAGATTTTGTGACTATACTGTAGCTTTTGGTTTTATAGAGTCAATTACATTATCTACGCTGGTAACTGCATCAAATATAATTTTTTCATTCGATATTGCTGAAAAATGTTTTTTTGCACAGTCTATTTTTATATTTTCAATTTCTCGCCGGTCAGCTTCAACTAAACTTCCTTTAGATTCAAAAACACAGTAAGCGTGCGAAACAGTATCTTTTTTAAATACCATTAACCAATCCGGACTAAATTTACCAACTGGTGTTTCAATATTGTATTTATTTTTAGGAAGTTTTGTAAATACTATTAGATTATTATAAATATCCATTTCTTCCCCTATTTTCTTTTCTGGATCCACTGAATCGTACTCTAACTTATCATAAAGATAATTATTTGGCGTTTCAATATACTTTTCAGGGTTTAATTTTAAAATATTTTCAAAAATATCTTTTGGAATTTTTTCATCAGCTTTATGGTATACGATATTATTTTCAATGATTACTGCTTTTTCGTGATTTATCAAATTTGAAATATTTTTTATAAATTCTTCCGGATTTTTCTTAAAACATTCAAATTTTTCCTGCGTTATATTGGTTAATATTTCAATAATTGTATTTTTTGTAAGCCTTGTTTTGTCAACAATCTGTGAAATTAAATCAAATTTAATGTTTTTTGAGATGGCATTTTCTACTGAAATAGTATCTAACTTTTTTTCTTCAAATTCAACAGTATTTTCATGTTCTTTTTTTGTTATTCCGGTACGTAATTCTACATATACTGAACTTACAGTCAATTTTTCATTGATTTTAGCTACTGAATTTTTAATCAATTCTTTTGTATCAAAATCCACTGTGTAATAACTTTTAGTACTTATATAATTCCACAATTTGTCAAATTCGGGATCATTTAATTTTTCAAGTTTTATGTGTGATCGTACGTCCGATTTTCCAGATGCCTTACTTATATCTATTTTATTGTTTACTACTTTTTTAGATAGTTCAATAATTTCTTTAGAATACTCTTTTAATGATTCAGAGATTTTTATATCGTTAGTTTCCAAATCAGTTCTGAATTTTTCCGTAAATTCATTATCTTCAGTTAAATACTGATTTATTACAAATGAATAGTGAATTTTATTTGCTAAATCCGGAGATATTTGTGTTCCATTAATATTCTGGGTTTTAAGGAATTCGACACTAAATTTAGTAGGCCTAATTTTTAAACTTTCATTAAATTCTGACTGCAATGCGTTTGCAAAGGATTCATAAGATTCATTTGCAATAATTGTAAGTACATTTGTTTTATCTACATCAATTCCTTCAAAACTACTGTCTATTCTTTCCCCATTTTGGTTTACACAAAGTCTTAACCCACGGCCGACTTCTTGTCTTCGTTTTATTTCGGTAGATTCATTATCTCTTAATATACAAATTTGGAAAACGTTTGGGTTATCCCAACCTTCTTTAAGTGCTGAGTGGGAAAACAAAAACCGGACTGGGTTTTTAAGATCAAGCAGTCTTTTTTTATCTTTCATAATTAATTCAAAAGTATCGGGGTCACTACAAGTTTTTTCTTTCCCCTTACCTTTTAAATCTGGATTTTTAAGTTGTTTAGATTTTTTATCAATTGAAAAGTATCCTTTATGTGTATCATCTACTGAAATTTTTCCCAAATAATCATTTAATTCGGGATTTTCTTCTAAAAATTCTGAAATTATTGAAGTATATTCCTGAACAAAAATTTCAGCATATTCACCATTTACTTGATTTCCGTCATCAGCATATTGTCTATATTTTGCAACTTCGTCAATAAAGAAAAGAGATATTGTTTTTATCCCGTTTTTGTAATTCATAGATTCTTTATTTAGGTGGGATTTTATCAATTCCCTAATTTGAATTCTTCTTTGATACATTTTATCAGGTTTTCCATAAATTACGCCTTGATCAAATGTTTTATCTCCTTCAGGTGTTCTTACAACAACACAATTATTTCTTCCGTCAACTTTATCGATAACCCAATCTTTATATTGTTCTAATTGTGCATATTTTTCATAAATATTGTCGCCATCCTCTACTTTTTTTAACTGTCTTTTGGATGTTGAAATATCAATTTCAATTCTTGCTTTTGGGTTACCCTTGCTGGTTAATATTTCATCGACTAAAAAGTAGCCATGTGTTGCATTTCCACCTTTAACTTCAATTCCCTTAACTTCAATTCGTTTAACCAGTTTTTTGTTAAATGCATCTACTGCATCTAACCTGTAAACAAGCGTATATAATTCCCTATGTGTTGCAGAGTACCTTAAAGTAAATAATGGTTTAAATTCGCTTAAAACATCTTTTGTTTTGGTTTTTCCCTTACCCTCAACAGATTGGGGTTCGTCAATTATCATTATCGGGTTTGTGGTATTGATGTATTCAATAGGTGCAACACCATATTCATTATTAGAATTATGTATTGTATTACTTTCAGTTTTATTAAAAGCCTGATTATTGATAATCATTACATTAATTCCGTCATCTCGTGCAAAACTCATTACATCGTTTATTTTTGATGAATTGAATACAAAATAATTTATTTTTTTACCATATATCGCTAAAAAATGTTCTTCCATATCTTCAAATGATTTATAAACACCTTCTCGAATTGCGATACTTGGAACTACGATAATAAATTTAGTCCAGTTGTATCTTTTATTCAATTCAAAAATTGTATTAATGTATGTATAGGTTTTTCCAGTTCCAGTTTCCATTTCAATAGTTATATTTAAATTAGCTTTATCCATTGATTCAGCAACTTCACTTCCAAAAATACCATTTCTTTTTTGAATTTCATTTATGTTTTTCAAAAGGAGTTCATTTGAAAGATTAATTTTTTCATTTCTAAATGCGTAGATATTTTTGTCGGTTCCAGTCCAGTCTTTTAAATTTGATTTTTCTTTATCCAAAATATATTTTGAAACTGCACCCATTTCCCCTTCAAAAATATCGCAGACTGCATTTACTGCATGTTCTTGAAAGTCCTGCTTTTTATAATGCAAATGTTTCAACTTAAATCACCTTAACGTTTGATTTAAGTTCAGCATCGGTCTTGAATAATTTTGTTTTTAAATATTCCATTGTATTAATCATTTCTGAATCGTTTTTAAATGAAGATTCCCTAAATACGAATTTTGGTTTTAATCCAGAAATTTCTGATTTTATTTCGGCTAATTCTCTAATTAAATTTAAATCAATGTTCTGATCAAAACACCCAACTAACCAGCCAGAATTTATAACAAATACTTTTTTATTTTGTATTGTATTAATTTCGATTTTTGCAGAAATTGGAATTCCCATGTTCAAAAGAACTTGGTAAATCAAATCTTCTTCAGTTCTGTCTTCTTTAATCGTATCTTTGAAATTAATCAATGTGGTCTGCGTAATTTTTTCAGGGCTGTAATATGTATCTTTCATGTTTGATTCATCCAATTTAAATACTCTAAATCCAAAATCAACATTGGATAAATCCTTATCACTATTTTCTTCTTGGATTTTTTTAGCAGCTCTTCTTATTCTTTCTTTACCTATTTCACAGATGTTTTTATATCCTGCTTTAAAAGCCTCAGTTCCTTCCTCTACTTCTTCAGGTAATTGAACCATAATGAACTTACGACTTCCATTATCTTCAGCATTTAGTTGCATAACTGCATGAGCAGTAGTTGCTGATCCTGAGAAGAAGTCAAGGATTGTGTCGTCTTTATCGGTAGCCAATAAACCAAGAAATTGTATCAAATCATAAGGCTTAGAATAATCAAACATTTTTTTACCGAATATTTTTTCCATTTGCTTTGTCGCTTGAGTACTGGAATATTTAGCTATAACTCCTCTATGAGGGACTGATCTTGTTATTGGATTACCATTATGATCTAATTTAAAATATTGTTTAGTATATACCCATAGTTTTCCATCAGTATTCTCTTTAAATTCTATGAAATTATTCTTGATGCCCCATTCAAATTTAGTTTTTGACCATCTCCAACAACCTCTTTTGCCATTTTCTGAAGGGGTTACCTTCTCACCATTCGGCATTTCAATTTCATAATCTAATGATTTTGAATACTGTATGCTAAAACTATTAAGTTTAATTAACTTATATCTTCCTCTTTCTTCAACAAACTCATCTGAATAGGCGTATGAGGAATCTTCTTTTTTGAACTCTCCTTTAAGTTCAGCTAATTCAATCGATTTTGTATATACTAAAATATACTCGTGTTTTATTCTGAAAAATTTACTATCTGAACTTCCTCCTCCTTCTTTATTCTCCCAAACTAATTGAGCAATAAAGTTATTTTCCCCAAATATTTCATTACACACTTTTTTTAGATTATCAACTTCGTTGTCATCAATAGATATGAAGATAACTCCATCTTTTTTTAGAAGTTTATATGCAAGTTGCAATCTTGGATACATCATGTTTAACCAGTTACTGTGGAATCTTCCATCAGTTCCCGTATTTTTAATTAGTCTGTTTCCTTCTTCGTCTATTGCTCCTGCTTCTGCTTCATAATCTTCTTTACTCATTGAAAAATTATCTTTGTAAACGAAGTCTTTTCCAGTATTATATGGTGGATCGATGTAGATACATTTAATTGAATTTGAATATGATTTTCTTAGGATTTTTAAAACTTCTAAATTATCTCCTTCAATGTATAAATTTTCAGTATTTTCAAAGTCAACAGAGTCTTCAATTACTGGTCTAAGGGTATTTGTTGTACTTTCAGTTGCAACTCTTCTCGCATTTTGTTTTCCTGCCCACGTCAGTTCATAAATTTCAGAATTTTTATCTGCATAGTCGCCAACCAATTCTTTTAGTTTTTCCAAATTAATTGTTTTAATTGATTTCCCATCTTTTTCAATTTCAGTTAAAATTTCTGGAAAAATTTCACCTAATTTTAATACATTTTCAGTTACTAAATTTTCAGTTTTCAGCGGTAATTTTTCAATATCCATTTTTTCCCCTTATTTTTCCAATTCTTTTTTAATTCGTTTTATTTCGTTATAAATTTTAAACTGTTTATCAGGTTGCTTTTCTTTTAAAACTTTTTTTTCTAAAATTTCAAGTTCTTTATATCTTTCTCTAAATTTTTTATAGTTTTCAATTGACTTTTCAATTTCAAAACTACGTTCTTCAGGATGATCGTCATTATCCTCAAAAGTATTGGGAATTTTAAAATCATCTAAAAATAATTTTAAAAGCCTTTCATAAAATATATCTAGGTTATTTGAATTAAAGAGCATATTTGAGTTTTCTGTGTCAAAATTTTCTTTTGTTAAATAAATATCAACAATACATTTATTTGAATCGATTTTATTCTTTGTTTTGTGCGCAATTTTATAAATTTTGTAATCATTATGTATTATTTGAAAAAGTATCGGATAAGGGATAAATTTATCTATAATTTCGAGTAATTCTTCAATTTTTTCAAAATATTTTTTATCCTTTAAATTCACTTGAAAAACAAGTAATTCTTCAAAATTTTTAGTTGGATTTATATTTATCGTATGTTTTGAAATTTTGTTTGTTATGTAAATTGAATCGATGTAATCAGTAAATTTTTGCACTGTTTTTCTATCCAATTCACAATTTTCAATATTATAAAATTTATTTTTTGGAATTTTTTTTAAAACTTCGGTGCTTTTTGGGAAATGTATCATTTTATCACCAAAAAGCATATCAGTTCAAAATCATTTAGTCCTTTTATTGAATCACTACCTATTGAGGTACCCCCTGACCTAAAAAGACTGTTTATATCGCTTTCTTCTTTTACTTCAATAATTGATTTAATCGATTTTTGTAAAAGTTCAGAATATTTATCCATTTTGGACCCTTCTTTTGTTTCATTATTAAAAAGATCACAAAGTTCGTAATCTGGATCGCTTCTATTTTTTGCGAGTGCCCTAAACGCATCAAGTGTTTCTTTCACCTGTAAATGATTAGTTATAACATCTCCGTCTTCTGAAACATAAACAAGGTAAAATGGATGCAGTCGATTTGTATTATTTATATTAACATTTTCATTTACATTTTTTAAAATGAATATTACTCCAGGTTTAAAGTGTTCTGACTGTTTTACGATTGCATGAAGTCCAAAAGGAACGTTTTCAATTTCACCGTGTTCTTTGAAATAATTTATTAAGTCAATTCTAAAGTCGTTTAAACCAAGGTCTGTGATTGATACACCGGTATCCATATCTTCAAGTTCAATAACCTCATTTCTAAGTTTAAGTAACTGTTTTTTCCGATATTCAAGATCTCCATCTTCATCAACAAGTAAATTCTCTTCACCTGTTGCAGCAAGATTCAGTGCATGCATTCTGCTTTCGACTCTTGATTTTAAGTTAATATATTCATCTAAATCGACAGGTGGCCAAAAATTAACCAGTTGTATTTTTTCATTTTCAGATCCAATTCTATCAATCCTACCAAATCTTTGAATTATCCTAACTGGATTCCAATGAATATCATAATTAATCAGATAGTCACAATCCTGTAAGTTCTGACCTTCTGAAATACAGTCTGTTGCAATTAGAATATCGATTTTTGCAATGTCGTCTGGACACGTCTGACTCATTTTTTTGGATTTTGGTGAAAAATGGGTTAAAATATTATTCATTTCTTTTGAGATTTTTAACGTACATCTGTTATTATTACTTCCACTAACACATGCAGAATTTATCCCATATTTTTCATTAAAATATTTTGAAATATTGTTGTAAATGTAATAAACCGTATCTTCAAATGCTGAAAATATAATTACTTTTTGATTTTCTTTATTTATTGGATTGTTTATTTTGTTTTCAATTAATTCAATGAGTTCTTTTAACTTACTATCTTCATTTGGTGTTATTTTATTAATTTCCGTTATCAAAACATTAATTTTTTCATAGTCGTCCCTTAAATCTCTTTCCCACGATAAATAGTCCATGTCAGATAAATTAATTTTAATTTTATCTCCAATTGTCGAACAGTTCTCAAGTTCATCATCAGAATCATTTTTAATAAGTTCAGAATTATCGTACTGTATATTACTATTTCCCCCATTTTCATATTTTTCAATAGTTTCAAGCGTATTTTTTAAATTATAATTTAATCGATTAAGAGTTATTCTAAATGATTCAACAGAGCTTTCAAGTCTTTTTAATAAGTTTACTTTCATTAATTTTAAAAGTCCGGTTTCTCTTGTACTTTGTTTTAATGAAGACTTTTCTGATAATTTTGTATCATAAAGCGATTCATAATGTGCTTTTTTTCCAGGAAGGATATAGTCTGAAGGATTATATATTTTAAGATTTAATGAACTTAAAATTTCAGAAAGTTCTTCAAAAGTCATGAAATCTTCAATTTCAGTTATCTGGAAATCTTTATTTATTGGCTTTAATTTTTGAGGAAAAGATCCGATATCTTTTGTATCGTAATATTTTAGAATATGTTTCCTCGATCTTGCAATTGTAACTGAATCCAAAACCTCAAAAAAATCAAAACTAAGCATTTCGAGTAGTCTAGCAGAAGTTCTTTTATCCGCATCTATTTTTGACCATTCATTAAATGCAGTTTGTGCTTCAGTAAATATTCGATCAATACTTTTACCAAGGCCCATTTTTTTACTGAAACGTTCGCTCTGACCTTCATATGCTAACGCAAGCTGATTTTTTAAATCCAAAAATCTATTATTAACGGGAGTCGCAGAGAGCATTAATACTTTTGTTTGAACGCCTTCTTTTATTATTTTTCTCATTAATTTTTGATATCTAGTTTCTTTTTCACGTCTTGCGGTGTTGTTTCTAAAATTATGCGATTCATCAATAACAACTAAATCGTAATTACCCCAATTTACAAGACTTAAATTTTTACTATTACTAGTTCCAGTTTCTCTTGAAAGATCCGTATGGTAAAATATATCGTAATTAAAACGATCATTAATTAAAATATTGGTTTTGTAAGGGGATACAAAAGTATTCCAGTTTTCATGAAGCCTTTTAGGACATAAAACAAGTACTTTTTTATTTCTAAGTTCATAATACTTGATAATTCCAAGGGCAGTATATGTTTTTCCAAGACCTACACTATCTGCCAAAATACATCCATTATATTTTTCTAATTTATTAATTGCACCCAATACTGCATCCCTTTGGAAATTATACATTGTTTTCCATATTTCCGTATCCTTAAATCCAGTTTTTTCGTTTGCAATATTATCCTCAGAAATATCTTCTAAAAATTCATTAAAAATATTATAAAGGGTAATAAAGTAGAGATATTCTGGGGGATTTTCCTTATGCACTGCCGAAATATAATTAATTACTTTATCTGTTACATCCTTAACCAATTCCCTATTATTCCATACTTGGTCAAAACTATCGATATATTTCTTTGCATTTTCCCCGATCAATTGTGGAATCATTGTAATTACAGGGTTATCATTTTTTTCATAACCTAACCCATCTGTAGTAAAACTGATGACTCCAGGGTATGCGATAGATTCGGCGCTGTTTTCTATAAATACGCCGTCGTTTAACCGAATATGTTTTTTTAACGATTTAAATTTTCCTTTCTTTTGAATCCATTCTTTACATTCTTTTGCAATAGCCTTTTGACTTAATTCATTTCTTAACTTAATTTCAAATTCGCCCCCTGCAATTGCACGTTCCCTAGCAGCAGGATTTATATAAAATTCTTTTTGCGATTTATTTTCCTCTTTTAAAAAAGTAGGTGAATTAAATAAAAAGGAAAATTCTTTAATTGACCCAAGTTCTTTTTTGAGTTCTGCATATGCATAAATTGAAAAATATGCAGCACAAATTTTCATTTTTGATTTATTATCTAATGATTTTTTTAAATCATCACCAAGTAAATTGGCCACATTATCAATGATTGTCATAATACCCACCAAATAAACTAAAAGTCATAATTAAACCAATTTAGATATATTTTTGAAGGTATATAAAATAAGTATTTTCGTATTCAACATTATTAATATTAAAAAATAAAACCAATTATTTTAAATTCTTTTTTAGACATAATCTAATTAACAAATTTTAAGGGGATAAAATGAACTATTTTTTATGTATCACAACAGAAGAAAATGCAAAAATTGTAATGGATAAAAAAATTTGGGGAGTTTCAAAAAAATATCAAAATAAAAAATAAATGATGGAAAAACAATAATTTTTGATATTTAATGCATTTTTTGAAGATACGTTAAAGCACTGTTAAATGCAGTAACGCCTTCACCAACGGCTTTTGAAACCTGTAAAATCCCGCCTGTAACGTCACCACATGCATAAATTCCTTCAACATTTGTTTTACAATCTTTATCTACGTTAATAAAATTACCTTTTTTAAGTTCTATATTTGTATCTCCTAAAAATTCGGTATTTGGAACGTATCCATAACTTACAAATATTCCTTCAGTAGGAATTAAATGTTCTTTTCCATCGATTAAAACAATTACTCCTTCAGCTTTATTTTCGCCAACTACTTTTACTGGCTTTGCATTGTATATAATTTCTAAGTTAGGAATTTCAACTAACCTTTCTTCCATTATTTTTTCAACAGCTTTTAAATTTGGCCTATCTGTAACTATTGTAATTTTCTTTACAATATCTTTTAAATTATAAGCGGCCATTATCGCAGACGTTCCACGGCCAAGAACAATTACTTCTTTATTTATAAAAAAGAAAGCATCGCACATTACACAGTAACAAACTCCTTTTCCTAAATAATCATCTTCATTGATTCCTACATTTTTATAGTGGCTCCCTGATGCAATAATTATTGAATTAGCTTCATAAATTCCATTTTTCGTAGTAAGTTTATACGGCTTTGACTTTGTATCTATTCCAATGACCTCTTCATGCATTATTGGCAATTCAAAGTATTCTGCATGTTTTGAAAACTGTTCTGCAAGTTCAAATCCTTTTATAGATTTAAATCCCGGATAATTCTCAACTATACCTGCTTCCGCAATTTTTCCGCCTTCATTTTCTTTTTCAATACATAAAACATTTAACCTAGCCCGCATTGCATAAATTCCTGCCGTTAAGCCTGCAGGCCCTCCCCCAATAATTATCAAGTCGTAAGCCATAAAACCACCTTTTATAATTAACATTATTAATGATAATTAATATTCTTTATTTAAAAATATATAAATTTGCCAATATCCCAATTATCAATATATTAAATATCTTAAATAGCTTAACAATTTACAGTTATTCATGGCTTAAATGATTCAAGTTTCTCTTTTAGATAAGATATACAGTCAAATATGTTTTCATCAGCACAATTTCTCTCAATTCTTTTTAATTCGTCAGTATCAATAAATGCAAAAATATTATATGCAGGACACCCGTATTGCGTTTTTTTCGTTTTTGGAAGATTTAATTTTTTCAATTCTTCTGAAATATCATTGTTTAAATAAATAATTTCAAATTCACTCCCTTCATTCATTACTGGCTTATTATTTAAAGTTTGAGGACTTCTTGTAACAATTGCGGAACTTTTTGAAAGTATTGAAGAATGAATCATCCCATCAAGACTTGACGCAGGCTCAATTATTGTTGATTCATCTTTTCCAATAAATTCGGGAAGAAAAGATACTTTAATTCGAAGCCAAGTGCTTTCTTCAGGATTTTCCTTTATTAATTCTTTGCCTCGTTTAGATAATTCCCCGTTATTTAAAAAATATTCGCTAAATTCAGTTGATAACTCCCTTAATCTACTATCTTGCAATTTTTTATGCGTTAAATGGTATTTTACATTGCAATTTTTTAGTTTTTTATCATAATAACTAATTAGATTTTTTGATGCATTTTTGGTTAACGAGAGTGCTTCTTTAAATTCGATATTTGTTTTATATTCAATTAATTTTGCATATTCGTACGTCTCAATTATTAAGTTATTTTTAAAATCTGGGAGAGTTTCAACTGCAACAGATACGTAGTCCTCAAGTGTAGGGTGCCTATTTAACATTATTGAGACTTCTTCAGGTGTCGTTTTTGTATTTAAACTCTTTATTTCATTATGGGTCAATAAACAAGGGCCAGTAGTTATATTTTTAGATAAAAAATCCCCAATCATACCGATAAATCTATGAGATTTTGAATACGTAAATTCATAAGTATTAACTGACTTTAGGTTATATTTTTCAATTATTCTGCTCCAGTACTGGGGATACGTATGCTTAAAATAACCTTCTTTAAAGTCATTTTGGCACAATACCAAATTACCACCGTTTAAATTTTAAAAAATTTTTTAAATATTGGCTTTTTAAATTATACTTTAAATTACATATCAAAAGAAATTAATTACGTTGATTCAAGTAATCATGTTTTGGATATTGTTTAATGTTGTGTCTTAATATTACACTACTTTTCTAAAATATATAGTTTTCGTTTTTAATTAATTATTCCCTTAAAAATACTTCAAAAAAGATATATAGCCTAAAATTCATATTTTTATATGGCAAAAATAGTTAGGTGTGGACTTAACTTAGAATAATTATTTTATACCATATTTAACTTTTAGTGCCAAATATTAAATCAAGAGAGGGGATTTAATATGGAAGAACTTTTTTCAAAAATGGTTGATGAAGCCATGGCTGCCCAGTGGGCTGATGTAAATATTATTAAAGAAAAACGGGGTAAGGACTTTAAAATAAAACATGCTAAAAGCTATGTTGATGTTGCAAATAAAATGGAACCTGTTTCAGGGCAGTGTCCAGCAGTATTTAGTCTTCATAAAGATTCAATAAACGCACATTTTGATATACTTTGTGACCTTACAAAAACTGTAAGGCCAGAAGATGACCCGTTTGTTGAACATTACCAAACCCCTGCAATTTTAGAAATATTATATAAAGAAGACCCGGAATTTAGAAAAAGCGTTGAAAAATTTATCGATGCAGTAGATAAATCAGAATCTTTAATCGGGCGGGAAGTTATACGCAGATACGCTGGTTTTTACGGGCCAACGTGTGTAGTAGATTTTGCATTAATACCTGGAAGTACGAGTAATATTGTAAACCAGATTTTAAAAGACGTAGATATTCCTAAAAACCATAAACAAGCTATTTTAGCCGCTAAATCTTGGGGGATGAATACATCTTATGGATTTGGAGAAAAATTTGCAAATGCAATTGAATTAGGAAAATCTGTAAATGAGGCAATTAAAGAAGAACTTGAAATGATTAAATTAGTTTATGATAGGCCAATAGATGCACAGGCAAAATTAATGGATGATTTTGGCCATAAAAGTTTTGATGTAAGAAAATACATGTCAGAATATAAAAGAAGAATGGAAAAGTCCGTAAAAGAAGCACTTGAACAGGAAGTACATTATGGAAACATTGTAACGGTTCCGGCTTACTGTGTAGGTGACATTTCGCACCACGTTGCACAATCTACCTTTAACATGTGTAAAGATGACGTTATAATGTCCGTAATTGAGGCAGTATCTGAAGTAATGGATACTACATTACGGGAAAATGTAAAAAACTTTAAAAATGAATATCAGGTACTTTCTGTTGCAACAGGGTCAACTGCGGCTGCAACAGAGTGTATTCTTGAATTAGACGGATTTAATGCACCAACAGTAGTAGATTTACTTACAAAACGATTCCATAATTTTGTACAGCTTAATCCTACGAGAAGTGCTGCTGCAGAGTTACACAACCACGACTTTATGGATATGATATATAGGGGATGGAAATTAATTGATAAAGCTAGAAGGGTTAAAAATGGAAGCGGGGATAAATTAAAACCAAAAGTTGGGGAATTTAGTGTAAACCTTGACCCGATATTTAATAATGAGGTTTTAATGAATCCTCAAAGGTATGCATATCCTGGATGTGCAATAACAGTACGATTTTCAGCACTCATGAGGCTTTCTGATTATCCATGCCTTTTAACAAGTGAACCAGTAACTGCAACTTTAATGACAAACATTATTGCACTACATAAAGAAACTCCTGGGGCCCCTGCAAGAGTATGTAAAGACTGTGCAACTGCATGTTTAGCTGATTTTAGACACCAGTACTGCCAGTACAAAGAAGCGGTTTAATTAAGCCGTTTTTAAAATTTTTTTAAAATTTTTTCAAGGGGTTATAAAATGAAATGTTATCTTTGTAAACTACAGGGAAAAGATACTGATGCTGTTGCATCATGTATTGTTTGTGGAATGGGAGTATGTATTGACCACGTAGTACGTGAAGAAGTAGATTTATGGGAAGGAGGATACCCTTTTCCATCTAAAAAATTAAAAAATAAAATTCCAAGAATGCTATGTATTCCGTGCCATGAAGCTTATAAAGAGGGTAAAAAATGAGCTTGCTAAAAAGAGCGATTGCTGAAGCACTTGGAACGCTAATTTTAGTATTTTTTGGGCCCGGTGCCGCAGTAATTACTCTATTAATTGCAAATAGTGCAGGAAGTCCTGGAATTGGTCTTTTAGGTGGATTGGGAGATTGGTTTTCAATTGGGTTTGCATTTGCAATGTCTATTGCTGCAGTAATTTATTCTATTGGAAGAATTTCTGGTGCACATATAAATCCTGCCGTAACAATTGCACTTTGGTCTATTAAAAAATTTCCTACAAAAGAAGTTATTCCATATATTTTAGCGCAGTTAATAGGTGCTTCAATTGGTTCCGTACTATTCTTCTCTTGTATCGGACTTGATGCAGTAACAATTGGAGGACTTGGGGCTACTGCACCTTTTGTAGGGATTAGCTATACCCAAGCAATACTTGCAGAATTTATCGGGACGTTCCTTTTAATGTTTACAATAATGGGCGTTGCCGTAGATAAACGTGCACCTAATGGATTTGCAGGCATAGTAATAGGTTTAACGGTTGGTGCAATAATTGTTACAACTGGAAATATTGCTGGATCATCGCTAAACCCTGCAAGGACTTTTGGGCCTTATTTAATTAACAGCATTTATGGATTAAATCTCTGGGAATTTTTCCCAATATATATAATAGGCCCCATTCTTGGAGCAATTTTTGCTGCATTTACTTATGAATACTTAAATTCAGAATAATCCTTATTTTTTCCTTTTTTTAGTTAGGTATTACTTAAAAATAATATTAAATACATTTATTTAAAAATTTTGAAAATTAAATAGTATTAAAATAAAAATAGTATTATTTAAAAATAATATTTAAAAAATCTTAAAATAAATTAATTTAATGGACTAATTTTTCAAAACAGTCCTTACATACAATTTTATCGTCAATTGTTCTTCCTTTAATTTCCATGAATGATTCGCCACAGTTTTGACATTTTATTGAAGGATAAAGTCTTGCTTTTTTAGGTTCTTTTATTTCAACCCATTTTACATCAAACAATTCTTCATCAGGAAGTGAAAGCATGTTTTTAGTTGCTTCTTTTCTTCTTTCAAACATTTCCACTTCTTCTTCCTTTGTTAGCGTTCCTTCGTTGTATTTTTTATTTAATTCTTGAATTGGTTTAAATGATTCATACTTTAAGTAAATTCTAAGTGCTTTTTCAGGATTTTCTCTTGAATAAAACGTGTAAACATGTTTTCCATTGTCCTTAAATTTTAAATTTCCTTTTCCAAAAGTGCATCCAAGCATGAATTGAACTGCATCAACACTACATGAATTATTTTCAACTATTGCAACTAATTGTTCGTCTTCAGACCGTTCAAAATGTTCTTCTACATATTTTGAAACCCTGTATCCTATTGTAACGCCTGGGCATTCATGACCATGAAATTCAACTACTTTATTATATGCGTCCATAGTTTCACCAAAGATAATCTCTTTTTGACATTCTATTTAATAAGTAATACTGTTATATGAGATATTACTTTTTATAATTTGTTATTAACCATTAGTTATTTTTCATCAATAAAATTACAAAAATAAAATAATCAATATGGGAATTTTTATTGATTTTACTATTTTAAAAAATAAGATAATAAAGATAATAAAAATAATAGCGATAATAAATATAATAGAGATAATAAATATAATAGAGATAATTAGAAAATAAGGTAATAACGATAAAATGGATTTAAACTTAAAATTTAAAATGGGAAGTGTTAAAAATGTCTTTAGAAAAAAAAATTAAAATAATTAAAAATGGGCCGTATATTGTAACAGGGAGTATACCTTTATATCAGCAGGTAATTGTAACTGATGAAGATAATCATGCAAAAAATTTAGATTATGAAAAGGAATATCCAATTAAAGAAACATATTCACTTTGTCGCTGTGGAAAATCAAAAAATATGCCTTATTGTGATGGTACGCATGTCAAAATAGGTTTTGATGGTACTGAAACTGCAAGTAAAGAACCATATCTAAAACAGGCTGAAATTTTTGAAGGCCCAGAATTAAAATTAACCGATGCACATGAATTTTGTGACCATTCAAGGTTTTGTAATCGGGCTGGAGGAATTAGAAAACTTATCGAATGTTCTAACGACCAAAAAGCTAAACAAATTGCAATTGAAGAAGCTACTATTTGCCCTTCTGGAAGGCTTGTTTTATGGGATAAAAAAACAGGAAATCCCTTTGAAAAAGAATTTGAACCCTCCATAGTTTTAATACAGGATAGTCAAAAAAAGTGTCAAGGGCCAATATGGGTTAGAGGTAAAATTCCTATTGAATCTTATGATGGGCAAATTTACGAAATCAGAAACCGAATAACACTTTGTCGCTGTGGAAAATCTGAAAATAAACCGTATTGTGATGGAAGCCACTGGATGACTAAAGAACAAAAATTAAATTTTAGAAAAAAGTGGGGTTTAGATTAAAAATACAGTATTCTATTTTTAATTTTTTAATAAGGAGTATTAGTTATCAGAATACTTTTAATTGGATAATTGTAAAAATTCTGGAAAATTATTAATTTTAGTAGTGCATTATTATTAGTATATTGTATTAAAACAGCTGACTGTTAAAACTAATTTTTACCCCCTCCAGAAAAAGGCATTTTTATGAAAAAAGTAGAACCTATTTCAAGCGAGTGTATCTCAAAATTAAAGAATTACTCCTGTAAATTAGAATTAATTATTGAAAATTTACCCGGAATGGTCTTTTGGTGTAAAAATGACCCTGAGTGGACCATGGATTTTGTAAGTAGGGGATGTTTTGAACTTTTAGGTTATGAACCTGAAGAATTAACCAAAAAAATTTCATTTGGGTCTTTAATCCATCCTGAGGACAGAAATTTTGTTCGAGATACCATTAATAAAAATTTAGAGCCAAATAAAAAATTAACATTAGAATATAGGGTTATCTGTAAAGATGGTACTATGAAATGGGTTTTAGAAAATAGTCAAGGCATATTTTCAGAAAATAAAAAATTTATTGGAATAGAAGGATTTATTACTGATATTACAGGTATTAAAGGCACAGAAAAATCTCTTAAAAAAAGTGAAAAGTATTCACGTAAAATTGTTGAACTAATACCTGATTTAATTATTATGTCAAATAAAAATGGCGACTATTTAGATATAATATCGTCAGAAAACCACGAACTTCCAATGCCAAAAAGTAGAGTAATTGGAAAAAATATTAGGGATGTATTACCTGTTAATGATGCTAAAAATGTAATTGATTCAATTGAAAAGTGCATTAATGAAAATTCAATCCAAACTGTCGAATACAGTCTTGAACTAAATTCTAAAACTCATTTTTATGAAGCTAGGATAATTTCTATGGGTCACAATAATGTATTTGCACTTATTAGGGATATCACTAGCAGAAAAGAAATGGAAAAAGCAGTTAAAGAAAATGAAACAAAATTTAAAAGTATTATTCAGTCTTCTCCAAATGGGTTTTATTTATACCGCCTTATTGGGGATGAACTCATTTTTACGTGTGCAAATCCAGCAGCCGATAAAATTTTAGCACTTGATCATGACGAATTAGTTGAAAAAACCATTGAAGAAGCATTTCCGGGACTTAAAGATACGTTTGTTCCAGAACTTTATAAAAAAATAGCAAAAAAAGAACTTGGGAATCAGACTTTTCAAATATCATACTATGTTAATGATATATTAAGATATTTTGATGTCAGAGCATTTCAAACACTTGAAAACAGTATTGCAGTTAGTTTTGTAGATGTAACTGAAAAAAAACTTGCTGAAGAATCCCTTAAAAAAAGAAATGAAGAATTAGAAAGATTTGAAAGGGTAGTTATAGAAAGGGAATTAAAAATGATTGAATTAAAAGAAAAAATCAGTAAACTTGAAAAGAAATTAAAAGAGGCTGGTTTTAATGAAAAAATCCTATAATTTCTTACGAAAAATAGTTATACCTGAATTTGTGTATGGAATTGGTGCAATATCTTTAGTTGGGCACTACGCTAAAAATTTTGGTGCAAAAAAAGCCCTTATTGTAACGGATTTAGGCGTTTTAAAGGCAGGAATTTTAAAAAATGTAACGTTATCTTTAGAGTCGGAAAAAATTAGTTATATAATCTTTAGCGATGTTTCAGAAAACCCAAGGATTTATGAAGTTGAAAAGGGTGCCAGTGTTTACGAAAAAAACAATTGCGATATAATAATTGCCGTAGGGGGCGGAAGTCCGATTGATTGTGCAAAAACCATAGGAATAACATATACTAATAAAAAAAACCCGCTTGAATTTATCGGGGTAGATGAAGTAGATATTCCTGGGCCCCCTTTAATCTGTATCCCTACTACATCAGGATCATCAGCAGACGTTTCTCAGTTTGCAATATTGAATGACAATTCTAAAAATGTAAAACTTGCAATTATAAGTAAATCTGTAGTTTCAGATGTTTCTATAATTGACCCTAAAACAACAATTACAATGACTGAAAGATTAACTGCCGCAACTGGAATGGATGCACTTTCACACGCTGTTGAAGCTTATGTATCTAATGCAAGTTCAAGTATTACTGATTTACATGCATTAGCTGCAATGCCTTTAATTGTAAATAATATAATGCCTGCAATAAAAGACCCTGAAAATTTGGAATATCGTA
This sequence comes from Methanococcus vannielii SB, assembly GCF_000017165.1. Classification (NCBI taxonomy): domain Archaea; kingdom Methanobacteriati; phylum Methanobacteriota; class Methanococci; order Methanococcales; family Methanococcaceae; genus Methanococcus; species Methanococcus vannielii. The sequence continues at coordinate 163,407 of NC_009634.1, read as the reverse complement.
GTAACATGATGCTTGGAAGTTTATATGCAGGAATTGCCTTTTCAAATGCAAGTTTAGGGCTTACACATGCAATGGCCCATAGCCTTGGCGGTTTACTGGATTTACCCCATGGAATTTGTAATTCTCTTCTTCTTGAACATGTAGTTGACTTTAATTATTACTATGCAACCGAAAAATACAAGGATATTGGAAATATTTTTGGATTAAATCTTGAAAATTACTCGGATGAAGAGTGTAAATATAAAATAGTATCCTTTTTATCAGATTTAAGAAAATCTATTGGAATTACCGGCACAATTGGAACTTTAGGGGTTACTAAAAAGGAAATTCCATCACTTTCAATAAATGCCTTTAATGACCCGTGTATTGTAACTAATCCTAGAACTGCTACTTTAAATGATATTGAAATGGTGTATAAAAATGCACTCTGATAACGAAATATCACTTCGAGATAAAATTATTGGATTAGGAGAACGTTCAGCTAAAAAAAGCTACTATCCTCAGTTACAGGAAAAATTAAAGTACCTTGAAGAAAAATCCATTGCACTTTTAAATATTTTAGAAGATTTAGAGGATTCTGAAAAAGAATTAAGGGAAAGTGAAGCACTATTACAAATTGCTGGAAGAACTGCAAAATTTGGAGGATTTAGTGCAGACATTGGTGAACAAAAAATTACGCTATCTAAACAGGCGGCTTTAATTTTTGAAATGCCGGAAAATTATTCACCATTAATAGATGAGTTAATAGATTGCTATGATACAAAATACCAAAATATAGCAAAAGAACTTTTTTTTAACTGTGGAATAAATGGTACCCCATATGACATTGAAGTTGAACTTATAACTAAAAATGGGAAAAAAATATGGGTTAGAACAACTGGCGAAGCAGTAAAAAACAGTAAGAGAAATATTGTCAACGTATATGGGGCATTTCAAGACATTACTGAACAAAAACTTGCTGAACAAAAACTAAAAAAATCTTATGATGAATTAAAGGAGTTAGATAGATTAAAGTCTGAATTTACTGCAATAATTTCCCACGAAATTAGAACGCCGATAACATCAATTAAAGGCTACACTGAATTATTAAATGATGAAAGCATGGGGAAACTTAATAATAATCAAAAAATGTGTTTAAATACGATTTTAGAAAACGTTATAAGGCTTGGAAGACTAGTTTCAGACGTTTTAGACATTTCAAGAATAGAAAGAAATACATTTACATTGAATATTCAAAAAGTAGATGTTAAAGACGTATTAGAGCATGTTTTAAGTGAATTAGCACCGATAGCTTTAAAAAAACATATCAAATTGTCACTTGAAATACCTAATATCACTATCGATGCAGATAAGGATAGGTTAAATCAAGTCTTTACAAACATTACCGAAAATGCAATAAAATTTAGTCCTGAAAATGAAAAAGTAGAAATTACTGGAAAAGAAGGATTAAATAGTGATATCCTAATAAGTATTAAGGATAATGGGATAGGAATTTCAAAAAACGAGTTTGAAAAGATATTTGATAGATTTTATCAAATTGATTCGTCAAATAGGCGGAAAAAAGGAGGAGCTGGATTAGGGCTTCCAATTTCTAAGGGGATTATTAAAGCACATAATGGAAAAATATGGGTTGAAAGTGAACTTAATCAAGGAAGTACATTTTATATAAGTTTACCAAAAAAATAGTTTAAAAAGCATTCTTTTTTTCGAGTTAATTTTTTAGAGCTTCCATTATTAAATCTAAATGTTTCAATAATATTTAATTAGTAACGTATCTAATTACTCTTATCAAAATCCAGATTAGTAATGATATTAAAACAAATTTTATAAGTATTTCTTTTGAACTTAAGTATTTTAAAACCATTTTTAGATACCTTAATTTGTTTTAAAATAAAATAAAATAAAATATATAAAATAACCAATTTAATGAAAAATGCAGGATTTAATTAAGTTATAAATATGTTAAATAATTTTAAAAGTAATATTTGTGCCCAAATAATCTATTTTATTTGTAAGCATATTTTAAAAGGATCTTATAAAAAATTATTATCGAGGAGGTATTAACTTATTTTTTAGCCAGAATATATTTCGGGGGGCTTTTTCTTGGCTACTTTGAAAGGGATATGGGCACAAATTATAATATATATTTTCATGTATATATACTTAAAATCTACGATTTAAATGTAAAAACTTATTAATGACTTAGGTTATAAATTTTATATATGTAAAAACTTTTTAATTAAAACGTATTATTAAAAATACTAATTTAAAAATAAAAGTTACTAAATAATTTCATTATATTTTTCTAAATCGATAATTTTAACATCCATATTATCATATATGGTATCAACAGGCTTGCCGGATTTTAAAAACACGTTTATTTTATTTGTATTTGGGTTATATATTGAACATACTTTATCTGGCGTTCCACCTATTCCTAAGTAAATGTATTTTCTTTTAGAGTCTTCATAGTCTATACGGGTTAATGGGCCAGAATATTCTGTTATATCATCAATTTTCCAATTTTTAGAATATACTTCTATCATAATATTTCGAATGTCTTCTAAAGTTAATTCCAAATATTTTTCCATTTTGTCCCCTATAAAACATTTATTTTTTATTATAGAAATTAAAAATATTTAAAATATTTTTCGATATTAAAAAATTAATAAGGTTTTAAAAGGTGTTGTATCTTGATAGTTAAATTAAATTCATTATTCATACGGCAGTATAGTTTTTAATAAATTTATTAAATTTTTAATAATTCTTGAAAAATGTTTTTTCAAGATGCTTTGAATTATATATATTATAATATTTAAGTTTTCTGGATTTAAAATAAAGGTTAATTTAATATATTTAATCTTTAAAAATTCCTTTAAAAAAAGTTACGGTGATGACTATTTAAAAAATAGTTCAAAAAGAGTATGAAATATATTTAAATCCGTATATTATGATTTTTCCATGTATTTCCTAGATGATGCCAGATTTTTTAGTGTGGTGTTCAAGAGGTATATCGTGTCATTTGAAAGAGATTTAATCCATATTGGTGTACAAGTGCCTTATATCATATTTATATCATATTTAAAAGTATTGTGTCAGTTCGATTTTTATTTAATAGGTAAATACTCGTCTAATACCTTAGAATTATACTGGATGCGTATTTTCTAGGTGGATTTACTTTAAGCATTCTTAATGTTTTTAAGTATGCTTAAATATACTAAGCGTAGTTAAGATATATAAATCTTTCTATTTTAACGTATTACGCAAATGAATATTAATATAAAGAATGCATCTTAAAATCAAACTAATGGTAAAAAGTTAAATTATTATTAATAAGAGGTTTAAAATGCTTAAAAAAATAGAAAAACTAGCATTATTTTTTATTATTTTTGCTATTTTAAGTTATAATTTCCTTTGTATTGAATACTTTATTTATTCACATTATCATTCAAAGTTAATGGCCATATTTTATATTTTATATCTTACAGTAATTGCTATTTCAATAAATTTACTTTATAAACTTAGATTTTTTAGTAATTTAGTAAGCACATTTTTAGTAGTATCTTCAGTAATTGTAAGCTTAATTTTCCTTAAATATTTTGTTTAATAAAATCCAAACGTTATTTTCTTAATCTATTTCCTTGATTTTTTATTATTTTTTCCATCAATAAAAATTAAGAATTAATCTACATAATAAAAATATATACAATAAATGTAGATTATTATTAAGTTATTTAAAAATTATTAAAGTTATTAAAATTATTAAAAAAATTAGGAATTTTTTTGGGAAACTATGGCCATACCTAACAAAAAGAAACTAGGTACTAAATTACTGTTCTATTCACTAATAAACGTATTAATTCCGATAATGTTGTTTGGATTTGTAGTAACCGATACACTAAACAACATTTTAGATGACAAAGCACAATCAGAGGTTACAACTGGAATTAGTTCTTTAGAGCAAGCAATAAATTTAAAAATTACTGAGATAAGTATTACTTCAAATTATATTACAACTACGCCTGGAATTATTAAAGGAATAAACGAAAGAGATAAAGAAGAACTTTTATTAAGAATTAATCACTTTAAAAGTGTTTCTGATGCAGACTTTGTTGGAATTATTGATAAAGATGGAAAATTAATTACTTCAACTGCTAATGATGTAAATTTTGAAATTGAAGAGATTTCTAAAGAATTATTTAAAAATAATATTGAATCATCGTTTGAAGTAATTTCTAGCGATACTGCATATTTAATAGATAATACTTCAAAAATTGAAGGGGTAGATAAAGCCCTTTCAATAGTAGTTTTAAAACCCATTTTTGATGATAACAATCAATATATCGGTTCAATAATTGCAATTGATATATTAAATAATAATTTTCACATGATAAATGACGTTAAAAAAATTACCGGAAGTGATGCAACACTATTTCTTGGTAACAAAAGAATTACAACAAGTATCACTCATGATGGAAAAAAGCAAGTTGGAACTGAAGTTTCAAGCCTAGTTTGGGATTATATTCAAACCGGAAACGACTACAAGGGAACTACTGAAGTTTTAGGAGTTTCATATATTACCATATATAGGCCAATTTATAATTCAAAAAATGAATTAATTGGAATGATGTTTGTAGGTTCCCCTCAAACTTATGCAGCAGTCGCTAAAAACGAAATTAAAGAAAAAATTATAATTATTGCAATTTTATGCATATTACTTTCAGTTATTACTTCAACATACTCAAATTATCGGATTAAAAAGCCGATAATGGATTTAAAACGTGGAACTGAAGAATTTGGTAAAGGAAATTATGAGTATAAAACAAATATCAAATCAGGAGATGAATTAGAACTTTTATCAAATTCGTTTGATAAAATGGCTGAAAAAATAGCCATTTCAAATAAAGAACTTGAAAAACGAGCATTAGAGTTAGAAGAAAAAAATACTGAATTAAAAAAACTTGATGACTTAAAATCAGACCTTATTGCAATAGTTTCACATGAAATTAGAACTCCGCTAACTTCAATTAAAGGTTACGTTGAATTAGTGCTTGATGAAGCTGTTGGAAAAATTAATAATTCGCAGAGAAAATGTCTTACTACGGCACGTGAAAATGTAGTGCGACTAAACAGGCTTATTTCAAGTATGCTTGACCTTTCAAAGTTAGCTAAGGGGGAACTTGAAATGCATCGTGAAGAAATTAATATTAAAAAAACAATTGATGAAGTTATTGATGATTTAAAACCCATTTCGGCAGAAAAAAACATTAATATAACTCTCGAAATAGATGATATTATTATAAATGCAGATAAAGATAGAATGAAGCAGGTTTTTATAAATTTGATTGAAAATGCAATTAAATTTAGTCCTGAAAATGAAATTATCGAAATTAAGGGAAAAGAAGAATACCATGGAGATGTTTCAATAACTGTTAAAGATAACGGTGAAGGAATTCCTAAAGATAAATTAGAAAAAGTGTTTGATAGGTTTTACCAAGCAGACCTTTCCCCAAAAAGAAAAGGTAAGGGAACAGGATTAGGACTTGCAGTATGTAAAAGTATTATTCAAGCTCACGGTGGCTCAATATGGGTCAAAAGTGAAATTGGAAAAGGATGTACTTTCTATATCGTTTTACCAAAAAATATCGATAATTAATACTTTTTATAATACTTTTTTAATTCTTAATTTGGTATTTTTTAACTTAAATATTTTAAAGCAGGTGGTTACATTTGGAATTTAAAAAATTAGGAATAAATGTAATTTCTTCAAGGACAACCCCTATATCCTCTGAAGTTTTAAGGTATTTTGTAGACTATTTTAAAGCTAAAAATAAAGGATTTAATAGTTTGGAACCTAAAAAATACTTAGAGTTAATATTATTTACATTGATTATTTTCGAATTATTAAAAGAAGAAATTAATACGTTAAACTTAAACGATGACGAAAAAAATACTATTGAAGTATTTAAGCAGTATATTAATCGAGAACTTACTGGAGAATACATTGAAAATTACTTAAAATATTTAATATGGAAAAAAGACGAAGTAGTAAGGTATTCGATTGATGAATATAAATCTTACTTAGAAGTAGAAAATTCCGGTTGGGTAAAAATCTACGCAATTCCAATTCCAAATATTGTTCATTTAGAAGCCATTGGAAATATATTTTTAAAAGCATCAAAAAATTTAGGAATTTTTGGATAATTGTTAAAAAGTATACTTTTAGCTTTATTTTAGCTTTTATAAACTATATGGTAAAAATTCAAATTATACAATAAATTTTAAAAAATATTAATAGTTTAAAATTCTTGTGGGTCAATTAAATTCTTAATATTTAAAATAATTATTAAACGGTTTCCAATTTTTGCAATTCCTTCGATATATTCTCCACTTGCATTTTTCTTAATTCCTTCAATAGTTTCAATCTGTTTTGATGAAATCTGCATAACGTCACTTACTGAATCAACTAAAATTCCTACTGGAATTTTATCAATTTCAATTACCATTACAAGTTTTTCAGACGCTGCTTCATCCAAATTATCTTCAAAAAGGTTTAATTTTTTTCTTAAGTCAATAATTGGCATTATTTCTCCACGAATGTTCGTAACGCCAACAATATAACTTGGAGTATTTGGAAGTGAAGTAATGTCTTGTAATTTTAAAACTTCTCTAACTTCATTTACTCTTAAACCGTATTCATTACTTGATAACTTAAAAACTACTACTTTTGGAACGTCATCCATAATAAACACCTCATTTAATGTCTTTTTTAATTAAATATTTCAAATTCCAAAAAATAATGATATGTTTTTAAAAAACTTATATTCAAAAACATTTAATTAAAAAATTAAAAAGAATATTAAATGTTAAATCGACTTGATTTTTCAGTTACTCTTTCAGCAATTTTTGTAACTTCTTCTGCAACATTTCTGATTTCCTCAATTATTGAATTTAACTCTTCAGTTGATGCAGTTACTTCTTCTGCAGTTGCAGTAAATTCTTCTGAAAGTGCTGCAATATCTTGTGCATTCTTTAAAGCTCCTTCAGTGTTATCTGCTGCACTTTGTGCACCATCTTTAATTCCATTTATCTTTATTACTGCACCATTCACACTTTCATTAATTTTTAAAAGTGCATTGTTTACATCATCAATTGCAACTACTCCTTTATCAACTTCATCTTTACCCTTATTTCCAAGTTTAACGGTTTCATCGATTCGTTTATGAACTCCATTAATTGTCTGATTAATATTTTCAACTGACTTTTTAATTTCTTCTGCTAAAGCCTTAATTTCACTTGCAACAACTGCAAAACCCTTTCCAGCTTCACCTGCCCTTGCTGCTTCAATTGAAGCATTCAGTGCTAAAAGGCCAGTTTGTTCAGCGATATCTTTAATTAGTCCAGTAACTTCATTAATTTTTTTACCATCTTCGCCAAGCATTTGAATTGACCGTCCAAGGTCATCAATTACGTTTGTAATTGTCTGCATTCTTTTTATTGCATTTTCAACCTTTTTAACCCCGTTTTCAGAGTTTTCTGAAATTTCCTTTGCAGATTTAACGGTTTCTTCTGCAGCAGCATATACGGATTTTGCAACTTCATAAGTATTTTCTAATCTATCTGATGCATCCTGTAGTTTTGAAGATTGATCACTTGATGCTTCGGCAACCTGTGTTGCTGCTTCTGTAACTTGTGTTGCAGTTTCTTCTGCCCCTTTAAGTTGACCTTCAACTCTTTGAACCTGTTTATTTAATAAAATAACTTCTTCTCTTAAATCCTTAATTAAAACAGCAACGTTTGAAACTGCTTTATTTATTGCTTTTTGTAGTTCGTTATTTTTAGAATTTTCATTTGCCCTTGCTGTAAAGTCTCCTTTTGAAACGTTGTTCATTACAGTAGTTACTTCAGATAATAGTTTTGCAAGTTCTGCTTTATCCATATCCATTGTTTTCATTAAATTTTTAACATTTTCAGCCATTGAATTAAAAGAATTTGATAATACTTCTAATTCATCGCCAGTTTTAATATTTGACTTATATTCATAATTTCCTTTACCAAATTCTTCAGTTGCATGTTTTAACTCTTCAACTGGCTTTGTTATTTTTTTACTTGTGATTAAAGATATTAAAACAGCTAATATAGTGCCAATTAATGCAACTAAAATCATTTTGTTTCTAGCTTCATTTTTTGCTAAAATTGCATTTGTCTGAGGGGAACCTACAAAAATCATTCCAATTGGATTTTTATTTGAATCATAAATCGGTTTATATGAAGTAACAAAAGGAACTCCAACAACTTCAGCAGTTCCCCGATATACTTCACCAGTTGAACGAACATGATTCCAAACATTATCAGAAATTGATGTTCCAACAGATCTTTTTCCATCTGTAACTAGGCTTGTAGTGATTCTTTTTGTTCCAAGTGAAATTGTTGCTTCATCACCAGTAATTCTTTTTGCCTCATCTACTATTTTGTAGTTATTGTTAAGGATTTCAACTGCAACAATTGAACCAATATATTCCCCATCATTATAAACTGGTTTTACGATAACTAGTGAAAGTGCACCCGTTACCCCTTCAACTTTATAATTTTTATTCATTTTAGATGCAGCATTATCTGAAATTATTTCAAAAGAAGTTTCAACACCTGCTTTTTTCATACCGTTTATTATGGCTGCACTTTGAATATCTTTTCCTGCTGTTGAAGTAATTATATGTCCATTAGAATCAACTATCCCAATAAAATCTGCATTAACACTATCTTTAAAACTTTGAATTCTAGAAAGTAGTTCTTTTTCATCTCGATTTAGTATTCCGTTAATTATTCCAGGGGTAGTTGTTAAATATTCACCCACACTTTCAATCTCTGCCTTTCGTAAAGTTATTGATTCTTCTAATGCATTCATACTTGTATCTACATTTGATTGAGCATTTTTATCTAAGATACCTTCAATAGTATCGGTTGCAACAAAACTCAGTATCAATATTGGTATTAAAACACTAATTACTGAAAAAAACAGTAATTTGTTACTTAGTTTTTTGTTTATTATTTTCATACTAGCACCCAAAAAAGTATATTAATAATTGTTAGTATATTCTTTACTAACCTTTAATTTAATAATTTATATATTTTTTATGTATGTAAAAAATATTTTTTAAAAGTTTCTTAAAATGTAGTAGATATTAAAAAAAATTGTAAAATATTTAAGAATAAATAATTATTTTTTATAATTTTTTAATACTAAATTATTATAAAAATCAAAAGTATATTTATAAATATTAAAAAGTTAAAGAATTGTTATGCCCAAAATTACTAGATATTTATTTTAAAATAAATATAGTGTCACTTAATTTCCCAAAAATTAAATATTGGGCACTAAATACTTTTTATTGATTTAGGATAATTTAAAAAAGCAAATTTAAAACAAATTTAAACATCTATTCTACTTAAAAGTTTTAAAATTTTTTACAGTATTTAGTAATTATAAAATTAATTTAAGGTAAGTTATATGAAAATAATTGAAAATATTGATAAAATATGGGAATTTATGTATTTATCGTCTTACGCCTACCTTCAAGATATAATTTCAAGTGAAGACCTTTCAGAATTAACCATGAGCGATAGAGAGTATATTGGAGTTATAAAAAAACTTAAACGTCCAAAGCTTTCAGAAATTGCAAAAAGTATGGGGTATACAAAAACATCCGTTACAAACATGGTAACAAAACTTGAAAATAAAGGATATTTAAAAAGAATAAAGTCTAAAACTGATAAACGAGAAATAATTATAGAATTAACTGAAAAAGGCGAAGCATTATTTAAGTGGGATATTGAAATGTATCAAAGAACACTTGAAGAAATGAAAAATGCATTAACTAGTGAAGAACTTTTAATTTATGAGGTATTAATGGAAAAAATTGGAAAACAAATTGATGAAGTACTTCCAAACTATTATAATAAAGTTGATAAAAAAGAAACTATACGAACACTTTATTATCCTTTAAAAAAAATTTAGGGGTTTGAGTATTATGAAAAATATAATAATGATTATTACGTTATTTTTACTTATTGGAAATACCTTTGCAGCAGAACAAAAAATTGTAGATGCAAGAATTAATAGTTAGGGAACATACTGATAAAACTAGTAATACGTTTTTAGATGCATATAATAATACGTTACAGGAGCAGTGCCTAAATCAAGGTAAAAACCCAGTTTTTATCATTAAAAGATAATCGTGGAATAACCGACCCTGTAGCTACAGGGCTAATGAAAATAGATGATCAAGAGATTATGGCCATATCCGGAAATAATTTAAATCCAGTAAAAGAAATTCCGTACTTTCCTGAAAATTTACTAGGATCTACAATAATACTTAATTTAAATGATAATGCTAATGATAATAATTATAATGATGGAGAATACATTATAAAGTTTCCAAGTGATGGTTCAGCAATAGAAATGGACCGTACTGTACGCCCCCTCTCGTGGCCTTTATCATAATGTTTCTTTAACAACTATTGATGAAGAGGGGCTACGTGAATCGATATATCTTCCATATTTACCGGGGGGCAAAGAAATGGGGACCTCGCATTTAAAGATAGCTTATACTTTGATATTAAAAATAGCAAGTATTCAGTAAATGGAAGTGAATATATGCCTTCTGAAATTTTTAAATATCGGCAATCTTCAAAAATTTTAAAATTACCAATATCTCCATTTGCGGTTCTTTTGTCCGTACTATTTATCATTGGAATAATTTTAAAAGATAAATAATATATTTTTTTTAATTTATTTTTAAAAAATATAAAAAAATAAAAAGTTACTTTATTAATTTTGATCCAGTACTAGTCCATTCTATAATTAATGGTTTTTCAGGTAATTCATCTAATGTTTTAAAATATTCTAATGCTGCAAGTGTTCCAAATCTATCTGAACCTGCAATATAAATTACCATGTATCCATTAATTTCTTTAACTTGAATTACTCCTTTATTTTCTCCAGGATAATCATTAGTTATTTTTAAGTCAAATTTATTATCATACATTTTAGCGTATGGATTTGCCAATGGTCCTCCAACAATTACTGTATCTTGATTTAATTCAGATACTGTTGTAATAATTGAATCAGTTCGTAAATTTGCTGCATAATTATGGTCAACTGTATTTCCAGCTACTACTTTAGCGTTTGAAAGAATTTGTTTAATTTTTTCTGACTTTATTGAACTTATTACGTTTTTAGAGATTTCTGTCTGATCAATAGTAGTTACACTTTGACTACTACTTCTTCTACGATTAGTACTTGATGGAGAATCTGTCGACGGAAGAACTGATGAAAGTTTTATTGTAACCAATGGGTCTTTTACTAAAGTTATTTCTAAAACTCCTTCACTAGGAATTCTATACCAACCTACTGTACTTGAAAACTCATTTTCTAATAAAGTAACATTTTCAGTTCCAGTATCTACAATAATTTCATCTAAATTTAGGTTTCCAATTGGGAACCTCATTATTAATACGGACTTATTAGTCGTATTTACTGCATTAAATGTTAATCTTGATTTTAGTATATTTCCATCTTTTTTAATATCGTAACCCATGTTAGAGACATTAAATCCACTATTTAAGATCTCTTGTGAACCTTCCAATGTTTTATTTAACCTACTGCTCATTTCACTTTCATTATTTATTTTAGTCTTTTTAAGATCGTTTGCATTATTTAGTATATCTTCAATTTTTTCAAAAAGTTCCTGGTTTATTTTATGTACATGACTGTTTACTATAGGAATGACTAAACTATCATTTCCAAAAAATATTTCGGTCATGTTAATATCTGATCCATTATTTGAAATTTCTTTGGTTTTATTAATTTTATTAAATAAACTTTCTTCAATTACAATGTTTTTGGAATCATTTAAAAATTTGTACATAATGTAGTTATATTTAACATCCATTTTATTAAATTCGTATCCTTCTACGTCAGATACTACAATGCTTTCTAAACTGATGTTTGAATTTCCAACAGTTAGTGCTTTAAACGTTGCTTTTGCAATTACGGTATCCCCTTTTATTTCCCCATCAACTATACTGAATTTAACATCTTTCTTTGATATGGTTATATTTTCTAAGTATGAACCTTCAGCTTCAGAAGGAACTAGTTCGAAAGTAAAGTTTAAACACTCTAAAACATTTGAATCAAATTTTAAAATTCCATCAACTGCTTTTGCAGGTCTGTTTTTAGTTAAATTATTTAGTGAAACTGTAACTTCAAATGTTTCTCCAGTATTTACTGGATGTATATTTGAATTCAGTATCATAGAAATATGCCTTTCCAAAGGTTTTTCATTAAATGTAATCTGGTTATTTTCTTTTTTATGTTCAATAATATTGTTTTCAGGATCTATATGAACACTAATCTGGTTATTTGGTCCAAGAAGTACGTCTTCAAAAATTAATTCAGCATCTGAATTATTTGGTAATAACTCTACTGTCTTAATATATTTTGATTCAAAAATTCCGGAAATTTCTAATGAAACATTAAATCCCACTGCATCTAACTGGCCGATATTTTTAATAATAATGGAAATATTATTTTTTTCATAAGCATTAGATTTTACTACAGTTACATTTTGAATCGATAAATCAGGTTTTGGTTCAAATACCAACACTTCCGAATCTAAAGTATCAAAATTATTAATTCCCTGACCCTCAATATCAGATAGTGCTGCATTTTTTAATGATATTTTAGTATCTCCTTCATTAATTGCTTCAAATGTAAATGTAGCAACAGTTAAATTTCCAGTAACTGAGTTACCCATCCATAATAGTGATACAGAACCGTCATTATTAAGATTCGTATCTTTTAAACTTGCACTATTTACATCAGTACTTAATGAAATACTATTTAATTTTAAGATAGTTTTATCATAATTTAGTTTACTGTCATATCCTGCTATTTCGGGTATATCTCTTAATAGCACGTCTACGGTAAAATTATTACCCTTTTGAATATTGATTACATTAGGACTTAGTTCAATACTGGCCGCAAAACAGGAATTTATAACTAGTAAGGCCATTATTGAAAGCATTAAAATCTTCCATTTCAAATAAATCACCTTTTTTAAAAATTATTTATAGGTTAGATCAATAGGGCTAATTTTTTAATTTTGACATAGTCTTACCCTACCGTTTATTTTATATACTTATTATTAATAAAACCATTTTTGATATTACAAAGGATTACTATTTATATTTTATGGCATAAAGCATAAGTTAAATTTTAAATAAGTAGTAATTTAAATACCATCCAATAAATTATCCAAAAATAAAAAATCGAGGAAGACAATGAAAAAAATACTTTTAACAGTAATAATGTCTTTGATACTTATTCAAATATCTTTTGCAGCTTCTCCTGCGGATATTACAGTTTTAGATGTACAAATGCCAAAAGAAGTTAGTTTAGGCGATGAATTTGACATTTTAATCAGTTTGAATAGTAAAAAAGAGTTATCTGGATTTGAATTCGAGTTTAGTATTCCATCCAATAGTCGAGATAAATATGAAATAATTTCTGTGACAGACAATGCTGAATTACGTACGCTTGCAGGCCAGTTTTATGAAACAAAATATACTAAATCGAGTGTAAAAAACTGGTTTATTTTAACTGAGGAACCCATAACTGGAAACCACCATATTTTAACTGTAAAAGTAAAGACTCTTCATCCTGGGACATTTCAGTTAAATTTTAAGTCAACAGGTGCAGATACTGAAGGTAATGAGGTACCAATAACTCAGGTCTCAAAAGAAATAACTGTTTCTGGAAATTTAAATTCTGAAGACTCAAAATCTGAAAATGCAATATCAAGGTTCATAAACTACATTTTAAGTTTCTTTTTCGGTGGTTAAATGAAACTAATTACTATTTTAACATTATTTTTTTTTATTTTTGCAATATTTAGTCAAAATTTTGCATTAGATAATCTTATTTTAAAGATTGACCCAAATACAATCGAAACTAACGGGGAATTATTATATTTTAATATCAGTGTTGAAAATATCCCTCAAAAGGGGGGAATATATAGTGGAATGGATGGTTCAACCGTAATTGATGAAGAGTTAGATGGAGGCCTTGGAGCATTAGATGTTCATATCGACTTTTCCACAGAAAATTTGCAACCTATCGAGTTTAATTGGAGCGAAAATTGTAAAAATGAAAAGTGGAAAGAATTCAAATTTGAAAATGGTAATTTTTACCTTTCAATTACTTTTGATGAAACACGGTATGAAGATTCAGTTTTTATTGGAACTATTGTATTTAGCCCTAAAAAAGAATCAAATACCGAACTTAGTTTATCCGGAACTACCAGTTCAGACTTAGGATATGGATATAGTAAGATATCCCGAATAGCAAATACTAAAACAGGAACTACACGTTTAATATATCCTGATACGGAATTTAAAGGTTCAGAAATAATCATAAATGGGGTAAAAGAGTATGGGGGAAGTACAAAGTTAGAAGATACGTTTGATGATTCAAAAATAGCATCTAGTTCCGGTTCAAATGTAGTTTACAATATTCAAGTTATACCAAATCAAAAAGAACCGGAAATAATTATAAAAGAAGTATATATTGAGGAAATATCCCCAAATATAACCATAATAGTTAAAAATAATGGTTCAATAAATCCTTTTTTATTATTATCTATATTTTTTGGTAGCATTATTTCTGGGGCAGTATTTGGTTCAATATTTAAGGGGAAGACATTATGAAAATAAAAACCTTAGTTTTTATAGCATTGATCTTTTGCATTGTGCCCCAGACGTTTTCAGAGGAAATTTCAGTAGTATTAAACTCTAGTTCTGATTCTTTTTTTATTGGTGAATCTTTTGATTTAGAATTAAATCTTTTAAATATTCCCTCAGATAAAAAATGTGGTGGCTTTGAAACACGGATATCTTACGATAAAACTCAATTACAACTATCAAGTATTACCCTATCAAAAGATTTAAATTCCGATATTGGGGACGTATCTTTGTCAAATGGTAGGATTAGTATTGTATGGTTTTCAACTCCTCCAACTGGCGATATAAATATTGCAAAAATAAAATTTAACGTATTAAAAGAAGGTAATTCCACTATTGAATTACTGGGGACTACTGTTTCTGATTCTAACGGTTTTACGTACAATAATATGACTTTGAGTAATTTAAAAGTTAAATTATCTCCCTTAGGGTACACAGTTACTGAAATTGACTTAATTAATTACGAAACAAATAAAAAAATAAATTCTAAAATATCAATAAAAGGTGTTAAAACCCCTTTAAAAAATATATCTGGAAATATTTACTTTGAAAACATATCTATTATGGATAATCCTGTTCCAAATATATTATGTTCAAAATTTAATTACGAAGTTAGGGATAATAATCTTTCATTTTTCATGATTCCAAATTCAATTTATGAAAATGAAACATTTATTAATTTATTAACTCTTCCAATAACTGTAAAGAACGATGATTATAGAATAACTCCAAAAGTTTATGTAAATGATATTCTTTTAGATAATTTTTCAGTAAATGAAAAAAAGCAAGATGAGAATCAAGATACTTTTGATGGATTTATGTTTTATGTTGATGGGAAATATACTGAAAAAATGGATACGACGATAGGTAATTCCAAAACAATTAGATTAAGAGCAAATAACTTCAAAGAAAACCTTACCGATATTTCAGGATATATTTTTATTAATGATTCAATTTTCGAAATCTTAGACTATAAAATACCCGAAGTTTCAGAAGTTTATTCAAAGTTGAATAGGTCAAAATCAAATAATCCTAATATTTACGTAAATGAGAGTTATCTTTATTTTAACATTTCTCTAAAAGAACAAACGACAACAAATACATTTAGTTTACTGGAGTTTAGGGTGACTCCAAAGACAAATGAAAATACTTCTTCAAAAGTTCATGTTGGAAATATTACCGTATACTCAAATGAAACTGAAATTTTACCTAAATTTAAAGAATTAACTATAAGTGTTATTGAAAGGCGTAAAAATATTCCGCCAGTAACTAGAATATATTACACAATACACAATAATAATGAAGTAAATTTCCAAGCAATAAGTCATGATGAAGATGATGATTTAGATAGTTTGAAATACTATTGGGAATTTGGAAATGGAAAAAATTCAACTAGGGAAAAGTCTTCTCAAAAATATCCTGACTACTCCATGTACCTTGTTTCGTGTAAAGTCACTGACCCATTAAATGCAAGTTATACTGCAAAAGGAATAATCGAAATTTTAAACATTAATCCAATCACCTATGAGGTATCTAACAGATCATTTAAAACTCTTAAATCGGGTGAAAATGAAACAATAGTTTTAAACATGAGTTTAACAAACCCATTTACATATCCAGTAAGCGTATATATTGAATTTACTGGAACTGGAAGCCCCAATAGTCCAAGATATAATATCGAATTAAATAGCCAAGAAAATAAAACGGTTAACTTAAAGTTAGATGTTTCAAAAACTACTGAAATAAAATGGAATGTGCGGTACTATCCTCCAGTATCCTTAGGTAATAAAGATATTGCAATTGGATATTACCAATGGGACTTTACAGAAAAAATTGAATTTATAGATCCGCCAAAAATTATAAATTCAACAGAAATTGTTGACATTGAAGGGAGTAATATACTTTTAAAGGTAAATAAAGTGAAAAAGGTTGAAAATCAGGTAATTGAGCAAAGTTTTTCTGATTCAGGATTTTCAATAATTTACTACTGCTTTGCATCAATTTTAGGAGTATTTACAGGACTTACTTTTGTGAACTCTAAAATAAAATAAAATAAAATTCAGTCATAACTACGGGTATTATTTTTTATTAGTATTACTTTTTTTTGTTTTATAATAAATTTTATATACTATCTTGATAGTTATACTATTTTATAATATATTTTAAAAATTATTATTACAAAGGTGGTATTTTGAAAAAGATAGTAGTACTATTAGTACTCGCAATGTTAGCTCTTTTACCATCCACATCCGCCCAAAAAATTGGGGACGTGAATGGTGATGGAAACATAAATATTGCAGACGTAGTTTATTTATTTAAAAATAGAAACGTTCCAATTGATGTTGGAGACTTAAATTGTGACGGAAATGTAAACGTTGCAGACGTAGTTTATTTATTTAGAAATTATGATAAGTTTAGAAGTCCAGTTGTTTTTGCAGAAAACTTTGAAATGGAACCAAAATGGGATGAAGGTTACAGTTATGTAGTAGATTCTACTGGAAATAAGTTTGTACTATTAAAAGAAGGTGCAAGCGATCCGAAGATTTCCGGTACAACGGTTTTAAGTGTTCCATTAACTAGAATATCAACGATATTCTATGCACCATTAATGTCAACTGCGGATATACTCGATAAAGACGAAATATATGATTCATTTAAAGGGATTACAAATTCTTACGCAAAATATTCTTCTAAAATAGAAACTAGATATAATCAAGGAGAAATACTAGGAATAGGTTCTGCATCGGCAATGGACTATGATAAAGTTGTTGCATCTAATCCAGATATCGTATTTTTAGGAGAATGGGTTCAACATGATGACATGGAAAATAAACTAAAAGAATTAAACATTTTACCAAGTAGGGTATTTACCTATCAAGAACCAACATTCATGGGTAGAACTGAATGGACAAAATTTGCAGCAGCATTCTTTGGTGAAGAAAACTCAGACGAGATAGAAGACTATTTCCAAGATACTTGGAGAAAAAGAAATGAATTATTAAGAACTACTTCAAAAGCTAACGATTATCCAACAGTTGTAAGTTTCTCATGGTCTACTGCAAGAAATACTGCAACAGTTCAAGGTGCTCAAAATTACAATAGTAGAATGGTTAACGAATTTGGTGGAGAATACGTATTTAATGACATTCCCGGCTCAAGTTCAAATACCATAGATAAAGAAACATTTTATGAACGAGCAATGACTGCAGATGTAGTCATAATGAGGGTATTTACCGGCAATGAAATAAAAACAAAAGAAGAATTACTTGCATTCAATCCTGATTTTGCAAACTTTAAGGCATATCAAAATGGTAGATTTTATACTTCAAATAGGGACTACTTTATCCAAGAAATGAAAGACCCTAAACGATATATGGAAGATTTTGCTAGAATGGTTCAGCCGACCTTGTTTTCTGGCGGGGATTCAAATTTAGCACACCACAATAAAATCCAACCATAATTTAATATCGTGTAAATACGATTGATATTAAAATATATCATGTATATATACTATTATTTCCTACTTTTTTTAAAATTTTAATATTTACATTAAGGTGAGTTTAGTGAGTTTTAAAAACTTTTCAGTAGTTTTAGTCGTATGCTTTGTTTTAATTGGTATTTTATCGTATTTTAGTATTTTAGAAGGAAGTGTACCCGTTAGTAGTAATGAATTAAAAGACTATGTACTAAACGGAACTACGGGAAATTCGGGGGTTGATAAGATAATTAAGGATTTAAGACTAACCCGAGTAATTGGATGTTTTTTAGTCGGGGCGGCAGTTTCAATCTCTGGACTTTTAATGCAAGGTTATTTTAGAAATCCATTAGCTGATCCTTATTTTATGGGGGTATCAAGTGGTGCAGGACTAGGTATTGCAATTTACATGTTTACTTCAGTATTATTACATATTGGAATATCAAATTCAATACTTATCAGAATAGTTATGGCATATATTGGTTCCATAATTACTATGCTTTTAGTTATAGGCATTTCAAAAAAAGTTAAACAGATATCGACCCTTTTAATATGCGGTATGATGATAAGCGGTGCTGTTTCAGGGCTTTCAGACGTAATTGTAACAACAGGAAATTACATCGATACAGAAGGTTCAGGAATTTCAGGATATCTTACTTGGGGGATGGGCAGCGTACAGAGTTTAACATGGGATCAGCTAAAAGTTATGGCTGTAGTTATTTTGCCGTTTATCTTTCTAACATACATCCTACTTTCAAAAAGTTTGGATGCAAATTTAATAGGGGAAAGCTATGCTGCTAGTGTGGGCGTTGATTTAAAGAAATTTAAAAGGCTTTTAATTTTACTTTCTTGTATATTAACATCAACGGTTGTTGCGTTTACTGGCCCCATATCATTTATTGGAATAATTTGTCCAATAATTGCAAGAGGAATACTCAATACTTCAAAACACATCTATGTATTTCCAATTACTGCATTGTTAGGGATTACTTTTCTAATTTTTGCAGATATATTAGCAAGACCTGGCGTACTATTTACTTCAACAGTGCCTCTTCCATTACATGCTCCATTGTCTTTAATTGGTGCACCAATTTCCCTTTTACTATTCTTTAAGAGTAGAAATCATAAAATTTAACACACACTATGTAACTTAGGCGAAAATATGAAAAAGAGATTCGTTATAATATTGGCATTAGTTATAATAAATATCGGGCTTATTATTACCGGAATATACTTTGGCGGAAATGCAAAGTCGATTAGCATTAATGACGTAACTGAATATCTAATCAATGGAACTACAGGGGATGATACTAAAGATAGTATAATTGGCAATGTTAGACTACCTCCCATCTTAACTGCAATTTTTGTAGGGATTGGACTATCATTATGTGGACTGATGCTTCAAACACTATTTAGGAATTTCCTTGCATCCCCATATACAACAGGAATGACAAGCGGGGTTTTACTATTTGCCGCATTTACAATTTTTTTAGAAGGGTTTTCAAATATATTTTCTAGTTTCAACAATGAATTATTGGTTGCAGGTTGGATTGGCGGATTAGTTTCCATAATTTTACTAATTATAATTGCATCAATTGTTAAAGATGTAAATGATATTATAATAGTATCCTTGTTAATGAGCTATTTACTTGGGGGAGTTAGATCATACTTAATTGCAAATGCGGAAGGACATAGTATAATGAACTACTATTTTTTTACGCTTGGCAGTTTAATGGGGGTTCGGCCTGAAAACATTTTATTAATTGCTTCTTGCACAATGGTATTCTTAACTGCTGCAATACTACTTATAAAACCATTAAATGCGTTACTTTTTGGAGAACAATATGCAAAAAGTTTTGGGCTAAATATAAAACAAATAAGATTGCTAATTTTAGTATCAACTGGGTTTATTGTAGGGTCAATAATACCCTTTGTAGGGATGATAACATTTGTAGGAGTCATAGCTCCATTTATGGCACGACCACTTATAAAAACATCAGACCATAAGTGGCTTATGCCAACGACACTTCTTGCGGGTGTTTTTTTAATGCTTTCATGCCATATAATCTCTATAAAATACACTTTACCGTTTAACTATTTATTGGGTTTAAATAGGCCTCCAATAATGCTTCCGATTGGAAGTATTTTAAGTATTGTTGGAGGGGTTCTTGTTGTATATTTAGTAGTTTCAAGGGAAAAGGTAAAGCTTACAAACTAAAGAAGAAAAAGTTTATCAAAAGTTTAATTATAGATTGTTTAAGCATTCAATATTTCCATTAAACGAAATAATCTGCTTACCTAATTTTTTAGCCTCCGTAATTATTTCTAAATTTAAAAGATTTATTTCGCCAACTGCAAAGTCAGTATGGATTAATATATCAATATTTTTTAGTTCATTTACTGCACTGTTTAGTTTTTCAAAGGATATTTTAGTATAGGGCAATTCAAAAATAACATTTAATTCCATGGACTCTGCAACAGCATAGTCAATGTCATTTTTATGTAATACTCCAACTATAATTTCATAACCGTTTTTCACAAGATATCTTAATAAACCTGTTCCAGTACCGCCTCCGCAAACCACAAACACTTTTTTTTTATATTCTTTTTTAAATTCGTTTTTTAATTCAAAGTAACCAAGCAAATTACTATAATTGGCACTAGTTAACCCATATAATGTATTTACCGTATTTTTATCCATTATATTTTCAGGATAACCGTATGCAATTATTTTATGGTCCTTTATGAGTGCCATTTTATCAGCAATTCTTAAACCTAGTTCAATATCGTGAAGCGTTACTATTATAGCAATATTTTTATCAGTAGCGAGTTTTCTTAAAAGAAGCGTTAGTTCAATTTTATGCCGTGCATCTAAAAAACTTGTTGGTTCGTCAAGTATCAAAACATTTGGTTCTTGTGCAATAGCCCGTGCAATCATTATTTTCTGTTTTTCCCCGTCACTCATTTCAAAAAAGTTTTTTTTAAGTAGATATTCTGCATTTACCGATTTTGCAGAATTTACAATAATTTTTTTATCATTTTCAGTTAGGCTTCCAAAAAGATCAGTATAAGGATGCCTACCAATTCCAATTATATCAAATCCAGTCATGTTTCCAGGATTTACGCGTTCAGTTAATACTACCGCCATTTCTTTTGCGAGGTCTTTTGGTTTTAAGTCATGTATTTTTTTAGAATTTAGGTACACTGCCCCTTTTTTTGGATTTAGATATGTTGCAATCGTTTTTAAAAGTGTTGACTTACCAACTCCATTTGGACCGATAATACATAGTATCTCCCTTTCCCGTATCTCTAAGTTTGCATTTTCAACTACAGTATAATTATTATAGCCTACAGTTAAATTTTCTGTTTTTAACATTTTATCACAATCCTTTAATCATTCAAAACTTTTTGATAGTATTATTTTAAACTAAGATTTGTTATATATGTATCATAAATTATCATGTTTGTTTTAAATAGTAATAGGATATTATTTTTTTTATTATTTTATAGTATATTGGGTGAACAAATGATTACTATAGATTATATACTTATTATCGATTCAGTTTTGGAATCAATTAAATTCACAGTAAACATGTCTTTTTTGATTATAACTACTATGTTTATAATGAATTATTTTATAAATTCAGGAGTAATGAAAAAATTAAGTAATTTTTTATATCCTGTTACAAAAAAATTAAAAATGAACCAACTTTCATTATATTCTATACTTTCTTGTTTTTTTAGCCCCACGGTGGGTTATTCCATTCTTGCAGAAGGATATACTGAAAAAAAGATAACTGAAAAGGAATTAATAGGCAGTTCTCTTGCAAATTCATTTCCATCCCATATTTTCACATACATTTACGTTTTTTATACCTATAACGATACCACTCCTCGGGTTAACTGGCGTAGTATATATTTTAATTAGATCAGGCGTAGCACTAATTAAAACTATCATAGGCATTATTTACCTATCAATGGTGTCTAAAAAAGTAGACTTTGAACCAAAAAGTGATAATGTATCAAAAATATCCGATAACTTAAAAAAATCGTTAAAAAGTACATTAAAAGTTTCAAAAAGGATTATTATACTAATGGCAATTACTACCTTTATTGTAATTTTTCTTTCAAAAAACGGAGTTTTTGATCATGTATCAGTATTAATTTCGCCTTTCACACGATTTTTTAATCTTGACCCCAATGTAGGTATCTTAATAATGACTTGTCTTTTTAACGTACAAGCTGCAATGATTATGAGTAGTAATCTTTTAAAAGAAGGGGTTTTAAATTCTAAAGAAGTAATTGTTGGGCTGATTTTTGCAAACGTACTTTCTCTTTCAACACGGTATGCAAAACATTCATTACCGTTACATGTTTCACTATTTGGCCCAAAATTAGGTACTAAAATTGTCATGATAAATGCAGTAATTACCTTACTATTAGATATTTTAATAATCGGTGCCATTATATTTTTGATATAATTGACTTAAAAATTTAAATTTTTTAATATATTTTTTGCCCATATTAATCGAAAATATTATATACGTATTATAGATATGCATATCATAATACTTTTAAAAAAATTATAATATTAAAACGTAAGTATTTATTAATGTTATTATATTATCTTAAATATTTTAATAAAATATGGTATTATTAATATTAAAAAAAAATAATTCATATAATTTTTAGATATGTTACTATAAAACTTCAACTAAAAAAGAGGAATAAAAAATGGCTAAAATATCTATTTTGTTAGGTTATGGCGCACTAACATTACCTCAATTTTCAAACGCGGTTGAAAAACTACAATTTAATAATTCCTTTGAATGTTTACTAGCAAATAGTGAAAATCAAGATTTAAATATTGATTTTATTAAAGATTCTGACGTTTTATTTATTTATTCCTCAACCATTGACGAAAGCTTAAAAAATGCTATTGAAAAATCAAAAGCAAAAATAGTAATTTCAGGTTCAGAAGCAAATGTTCAGCTTTCAAGGGGTGCAAATTCACAATTTTCAAAAGTGATGATGTATTACAGCATGGGCGGCCAAAAAAACATTGAACAACTTGTTAAACTACTATTAAATTTTACAGGGTTTAATTTAGATATAGATGAACCCGAAAATACCCTTTGGCAAGGAATATGGCATCATGAACACGGAACTTTTGAAAACTTAGGGGATTATTTGAAAGAATATGGGGCAGAAAAAGATTTTGTAGGCATACTTTTCCACAGATCATTTTGGATAAGTCAAAGTATGGATCATATTCATTCATTAATTGAATCAATTGAAAAACAGGGTTTAGGCGTAATTCCTGTTTTTACAAATAGGTTAAAAATTAAAGAATATGATTCATTAACTGCTGAAGAAACAATTCAAAAATATTTTTTTAGGGAAGGTTATCCAATAATAAGTGCATTAGTTAATTCAACATTCTTTTTTATGTTGGATCATTCTTCAGGTATTGAAGATGTAAAAATTAGATTTAAAGATGTTTCAGGGGTAGAACTATTAAAAAAGCTAAATGTGCCAGTAATACAAATTATTCATTCATTTAGATCCAGTATTGAAGAATGGGCAGAAAATCCTCAAGGGATAGATCCAATGTCTCAAATTTATCAAGTAGTAATGCCTGAAGTAGATGGAACTATCGAACCTATTTTTTTAGTTGGAAGTAACCTTGATGAAAATGGCGTTAAACATTATGAACCCTTTAAAGAGCATTCAGAATATATTTCAAGCAGGATTAAAAAATGGGTAAACTTATCAAAAAAATCAAATTACGAAAAGAAAATTTCAATAGTATTAATTAATCCTCCGTGTCATGGTTCAGAAGCATCACTTGCGGTTGGTTTTGGATTAGATGTTCCTGAAAGTATTGTAAGACTACTTAAAAAATTAAAAGAAGAAGGATATAATGTTGGAAATTATATACCTGAAACGGGACAGGATTTGATGGATTTAATGCTATCTAAAAAAGCAGTTAATGAATTTAGGTGGACTTCAAGTTCTGAAATTGTTCAAAAAGGCGGGGCTGTTGGATTTGTAGATTATGATACATATAAAAGCTGGCTTGACGAGCTACCTGAAAAAGTTAGGTCTAAAGTGTTTAATGATTGGATGGATCCAAAAGACGTACTTTCTAAAAATGTTTCAAGAGAGTATATTGGAATGGTTCATGAAAATAAATTCATAATTCCAGGAATTATGTTTGGGAATATACTGTTAACTCCGCAACCAAAATCCGGATGTGCAGGATCCTTTTGTGATGGAAAAGCATGCAAAATATTACATGATCAGTTAATAACGCCCCCGCACCAGTGGCTTGCAGCATACCGGTGGATGACAAGAATTTTTGATTCTGACATTTTACTACACTTTGGAACTCATGGTTACCTTGAATTTAGGCCTGGAAAAGGAGTTGGACTTTCTCCTTCATGTTGGCCGGAAATTACAATTGATAACGTTCCGCATGCTTACATCTATAATTCAGCAAATCCCATGGAAGGAGTAATGGCAAAAAGAAGATCTTATGCAACAATTATCGACCACATGTATCCTCCAATGACAATGCCTGAAATTTTAGGTGATTTAGAACAATTACTTGCAGAATATTCGAAAGCAAAGTCATTAGAAGACAGCACAAAAATGGAAATAATCTTCGAAGAAATAACGAATATGGCAACAAAAAATAATATTAAAATAGTTTCTAAAATATCTGATGAAGTTATCGAAGAACTCCACGGATACCTAAACATGATATCTGGAACCCAAGTGGAAAATGGGCTCCATATATTTGGAAATCCAACAACAAACTCTGAAAAAATTTCCGAATATGTATTAACAATGATGGAATATGATAATTATAATTTTAAATCAATAAATCGAGTTTTTGCAGAACACGTGGGATTTGACTATGACGAATTAAAAAATAATCCTTCAAAAATCTATTTAAATGGACTAACTGCAAAAGAAATACTTAATGAAATTTCAAAATTAGCTAAAGATACTTTAAAAGAAAGTTTAATGGAAGAAGATATTGAAGATAACAAAATTTTAAAAATAATTAGTGAAAAAGTCGCTAAAAATCAAATTTTTAAGGACTGTAGTAAAAGTAATGGAGAACCCTTAAAATCAATAGAAACAGGGATATTAATTTCTAAAAAAATAAAGTCGTGTGTTTTAGAATATACTGGGATATTAGATGTATTTAATTCAAATTATATCCTTCCCGGGCCATCTGGATCCATAACTCGTGGAAAAATAGAAATACTTCCAACTGGCCGTAACTTTTATACGATAGACCCAAGTGCACTTCCAACCCCTTCATCATGGAAAGTTGGAGTAAAAACGGCAGAAAAACTTATTTCACACCACTTAAAACATCACGATAGATACCCTGAAAATGTTGGGCAGATTTTAATGAGTATGGATGCATACAAGGCCGATGGAGAACAGATTGCACAAATCCTTTATTTAATGGGGGTAAAACCTGTGTGGAATAAGGATGGTTCAGTAAAAGATGTTGAAGTTATTCCATTAAATGAATTAGGTCGACCTAGAATAGATACAACCGTCAGAATAAGTGGTATTACTAGGGATACTCTTCCAAACTACATTAAAATGATTGATGATGCCGTCAATAAAGTAATAAGCCTTGAAGAGCCACTTGAAATGAATTACGTAAAAAAACATTACTTAGAATACATAAATAACTTTGGGGAAAATATAACTGAAGACTTGTTAGATGAGGCAAAATCTAGAATATGGGCAAATGCACCTGGCGCATATGGTTCAGGCGTAAATTTGGCGGTTGATTCATCTGCATGGAATTCGGATGACGATTTAAGTAAAGTATGGCTGCAGTGGAGTTCATATCGGTATACGTCAAAATCATACGGCGAATACAGTCCAAAAGCACTTATTTCTAATTTAAAAACTGTTGACATTATAACTACTAACCATTTAAGTGATGAACACGACCTTACGAACTGTTGTTGTTACTACGGTTACCAAGGAGGAATGTACGCAACTGTTTCAACACTAAAAGGCGATTCTGATGTTGATCTAGTAATTGTTGATACCAAAGACCTTTCAAACTCCGAAGTTAGAACTGTTGAAAAGGAATTTGAGCGTATTGTAAGATCCAAAATTTTAAATCCTAAATGGGTTACTGAAATGAAAGTCCATGGGTATGGGGGCGCAAACGAATTTTCAAAGAAAATTCAGCATCTTTACGGGTGGTCTGCAACTACAAAGATGGTTAATGACTGGGTTTTTGATGAAATAACTGAAAAATATGTTTTAGATGAAGAAATGAGAGAATGGTTCAAAGAAAACAATATTTATGCATGTGAAGAAATTGCAAGAAGGTTAATTGAAGCTTCAACACGTGGATTATGGAATGCAAATGAAGAAACAGTTGAAAAACTTAAAGAAGCATATTCTAGTTTGGAAGCGGATTTGGAGGAATTAATGGATGGAGAATCAGAATTACAGGGTGGACAGATAATAACTAGCTCATTTAATGAAGATGCACAGAATGAATCATTATCCCAGCTAGAAAAACTTTGGAATAGCAGTAAGGTGATAAAAAATGACTAGGAAATTTATATACCCATTTGGAGCTATTGTGGGACAAGAAAAAGCAAAGAAAGCATTAACTTGTTGCGCAGTTGATCCATCTATTGGTGGAGTACTTTTAACTGGGGATAAAGGTGCTGGAAAGTCAACGCTTGTAAGGTCACTCTCTTATATATTGCCAAATTATGAAATAGTTTTAGAATGTCCATTTAATTGTAATCCTAGAAATTCCCTTGAAATGTGTGATAACTGTTACAAAGGATTAGCTGAAACTAAATTTGAAGTAATTGATAAAGCTATGAAAGTAGTCGACCTACCCTTAAGTATAACTGTAGATAGGCTTATTGGAACAATAGATATTAAAAAAGCACTAAATGAAGGAAAAAGAGTACTGCAACCCGGAATCCTAGCAGATGCAAATAGAAACATTTTATATATTGATGAAGTTAATTTGCTTGACGATTATGTTATTGATATATTACTTGATTCTGCAGCAATGGGCTGGAATACCATAGAACGGGAAGGAATGTCGTTTAAACATCCTTCAAGGTTCGTACTTGTTGGAAGCATGAACCCTGAAGAAGGGGAATTAAGGCCCCAACTTTTAGATAGATTTGGTCTTTATGTGGAAATTGAATCACTTTTCAAAGCAGAAGATAGACTTGAAGTTTTGAAAAGAGTTGAAGAATTTCAAAACGACCCTGTTTTATTTTATGAAAAATATTCAAAAATAGAAAAAAATCTAACATATTCAATAACGACTGCAAAAAGGATATTAAAGGATGTAAAAGTTCCAGAAGAGCTTTTAAAATTATTAATTGATTCGATAATACATTTAGGTATAAAGACACATCGTGCAGAAATAACCACAATAAAAACTGCAAAAGCTATTGCAGCACTTGATGGGAGACTTGAAGTCGTTTTAGAAGATTTAAAAACGGCCATGGATCTTGCACTGGCCCATAGGGTATCTAATCGAGGTGGGAATCCTCCTTCTGAATCTATGAAAAATGAAGAAAGTGAAGAAATTGATGAAGAATCTAAAAAAAAACGGAATCAAATCCACAAACGACATCACCACTAGATGGTAAAAACAATAGTGAAAAAAATAATGGCTTGAGCGAAAAAGAAACTTCATCTAAAGAATTAAACTTCGAAATAGAAGATTTTGATAAAAAAATAGTTTCAAAAAAATCAGAAGTTGAAAAAAACACTTTTCAAAACTATAATGGCTCTAAAAAAGTAAGGATATCCGAAGTAGGTTCTAAAAAAGGTTACCATGTCGCATATGCAGAACTATCAAAACCAGAACACTTAGAAGATATAGACCTAATTTCTACAATAAATAGTGCAATTTTAAATCAAAACCGATATGCCCTTTTAGAAAGTGATTATAAGGTAAAAATTAGAAAAAATAGGATTCCAAAGCTTTCAGTAATTTTACTTGATTTAAGTGGAAGCATGGGCATTTCAAAAAGAGTAGGTATTGCAAAAGGGATAGTAGATAAATATACTGATGATTCATACGTTAAACGGGAATATTTATCAGTAGTAACATTTAGGGGACGTGAAGCTCTAGTTTTATCGCCATTCACAAAAAAATATAGTTTAATTAAGGCCCAGTTAAATTCTTTAAAAACAGGTGGTAAAACACCCCTTTCTGCAGCACTGAAAACTGCATTGAAAGTATTTAAACAGTTTAAAGATAAAAATAAAAAGTGCACTGTTGAATTTATACTAATAAGCGATGGAAAAGCAAACGTGCCTCTTAAGGAAAATATAAAATATGAAATAGAAGAACTTTCAAAAGCCATACAAAAGCGGAAAATTTCTTTTAAAATATATGATATCCGAAATAAAAGTATAATTGACCCTTCAATATCATACTTAGATAAAATATCTGAAATTACAAATGCAGAAGTAGAAACTATTTAATTATTTTTTATTGATTTTATTATTTACTTTATTCTAAATGGAATTCCTGAAAGCATAATATATACTTCATTAGATATTTTTTGCAATTATACTAGTTGAATAGTCCAAGCATGTCAACAAATCACATATAATCAAGCTCCTTTTTATTACTTACTTTAAACATTGGTTGGACTTAATAATCCAACTATCCTGTATTTTAACCTTTTTTTCTAATTCCAATAAGTTTGATGCAAAAGACTTGTAAATTAAATACCTTATATTAAATAAATTAATTAAATCGGGTATAACTTCAAATTATCACCTCTAAAATATATATGAAAACGCTACAAAAAACTGACTTTTTAAAGATCATTAAATTTAAATAATCCAAACTGATAAATAAAATGTGCTCATAATTAACGGTATTTTTTAAATTTTAACAAAAATATTCATCCATTGTAATCTGTACCTTAAAACATACCAAACCCACTTCTTTTTTAAGTTCTAAAACATTTTTTACCGATTTTATTTTTTCAATGTTTTTTTTCGAAACCTTAAATTTTTCAGGGATTTCTAATTTATTTAAAAGTATTAAATTACCTTCAAATCCATCTAAAATTTCCGTAGGTTCAAAAACATATACTGTTTTACTTTGATTAACTGCATAATTAACGGTATTTAACGTTCCTCCTTTTTTTCCAGTCTGAACCACAAATACTGAGTCAGTCAATGCACTTTGAAGTCTATCCCTTAATATTAAAAAAATTCCATCGATTTTAGTTGATGGTGGAAGTTCTGAAACCAAAAATCCGCCCATTTTCAAAATTTTTTCGGATAGTTCCATATTTTCTTTTGGAAAAATCGGATCTAAAAGCCCCTGACCTAAAACTGCACCAGTATATCCCTCTGAATCGATTGAACCCAAGTGTCCAAAAGAGTCAATGCCAAGTGCAAGTCCACTAATGTTCCATATTTTTGATTTAGATAGTTCAAAAGCAGTATTGTACGAAATATCTTCTGATAATTTTACAGAATCTCTTGAACCAACAATTGCAATGGACTTTTCTAAATCTTTTTCAACAGGGAAATTTCCGATGTAGTATAATAAAAACGGTGAATCTTTAATATTTCTTAATTTTTCAGGATAATTTAAAGATTCATATGGCATTAATGAGATTTTGTTTTCAATACACATAGAATATTCTTCTAACGCTCGTTTAAAGAGTTTATTTTTAATTTTTGAATTTTCAAGTAGTCTATAAATTTCCAAAACTTTCGATTTTTGTGATTCTTTTAAATTATTCATTATTTTATCCATTAAAATGGCCAATTCTTCATTAGTACACTTAAAAATGTTTGTATTTGATTCAAGAGACGTTTTAAACATGTTTTGAAGGGCTGAAGCCGAATACGTTTGAATACTGTATTTTCCACGCTTTTCAATTTCAGAATATATTATTGAAAAAACGATATATTCGATTAAATCATAAACCATATTTTGCCCTCACTAATGCGTTGCCCAAGCAGTTCTGATTTAGGTATTCATTACTACCTCTTGAAACGGTTTTTCCCAAACCAACTACATCAACGCTTTTACAGTACCATTTTAAACGTTTAGAAATAAAATCAATAGTTTTCCCTGATGTAATTATATCATCGAAAAGAATTATTCGTTTATTCATAACTAAGTTCTTTTCAATGAACAATGAATAATAATTTTCTGATTCGCATCCTGTAATATGTTTTGGTTTTGAGTCCTTACACCGTTTTACAAAATTATATCCATTTTCCATTCCAGTAATTGAAGAAACTATCTTAGAAAATGATTTACATCTTTTTTCTGTCCTCAATACGGATGATGCAGGAACCGTAACAAAAGTACAATTTCTTAACTTATCTTTTCCAAACGTACTAATTAATGCGCTTGACACAAGTTCACCAATTTCGTTTGGATTACGACCCTCTTTAAAATCATATATTTTATTTCTTATTTTTGAATTTAATTCATTAGTATTTGAAAATGATCTTATTGGGTAGTAGTAAAAAATTGTAGAACAAAAATGTCCGTTTACCCACCCATGTGTTGCAAAATTTACCATAAATTACCCCTCAATTACGTTTTTAAAAATTTTTTGTTAATATATTCCCAAAATCCCGATCTAGGTATAATTTTAAAGTCGAAAAATAATCTAAAGCAAAAAAATGAAATTTGACGTGTTATTGATAAATTATAAAAAATGGGATCGATAAGCATCTGATTAATTTGCCGATCTAATTACATATGCAAATTTACCATATAAATTACCGGCAATATTCTAAAGTTCAACATTAAAATAAAAAATTTAATACGTATGGAAAAAAGCGGTACCTTGTCTAGGTTTGATGTATTAATAATATCCATTTTCAATAAAAATATCGGCTGCATTTTCGTAAACTTTTCCGCTAATTTCATCAACATATGTTCTTTTTTCAGAGTTTAGAACTTTAATATGGTCCATTACTATCCTAAATCCATCCGTATAAAATAGGAAACTTCTCTCTTTTTCTGAAAATGCAATTGTAAAGTATTCTTCATCAGGCATATCCATTAACGCTATGAATATTTCTACATTTAATCCATTTTTATTAATGCCATGTGCATGAAATACTGGTAAATTACTTATATCTACATTAAATTCAATATTGCACCCTTTGAGTCGACCATCCGAAAATTCATCATTAGCATAAGTTTTTTCCGATTTAATTACGTCTTCTTTTAAATATGATTTAAAACGTATTTCTGTAATTCCACGAAATAATGCGGATAAACGGTTATTGTATGACTCTTCAAGTTCCGATACATTGCATTTGAAAAATTCTTTCATATTTTTACCTCTTTAAAATGTTTTTAAAAATTTACGGTATTATAACGGATATCCACAATGTTCACAAAACATGTGCGAATTTGTAAGTTTTCGTTTACATTTTGGACAATATTCTGAAATCTGGCTATCTTCATATTCATAGTCGCAGTTTTCACAAACACCGAAATCTTCAGTATATGATTTACACCTTGGACACCTTACTCGGTTTTGGGTCGTAAAATCGTGATCACAGTGTTCACAAGAATAAACGTCTTCTCTAGTCCATTCACCACATTTCGGGCATTTTTTATCGTCCATATTTTCACCAGATTATACTTATACATTTTTTTAATGAACTAAACACATGAAGTTAAGAAGAAATTTTTTTGATTAAACTTTTTTTTCTAAAAATACAAAGTTTAAATCTTTACAAAACCAACTTAATCTTTTTTTAATGTAGTTGACTGTATTTCCAGAACAAATAAAGTCATCAAATAAAACTATTTTTTTGTTGTTAATTTTTTTAATATCTAATTCAATTGAATAGTAAGTTAAAGATTCAAAACCAAACCCATATTTTGGTTTTGAATCTTTATATCGAATTATAAAATCGTGCCCGTTTTCCATTCCAGTAATTGAAGAAACTATTTTAGAAAATCCATTATATTTTTTTTCAGTTTTTAACCGGTTTGAACAAGGAACTGTTACAAAACAGTATTTATTAATATTATCTTCGTAGCGTTCAATTAATACTCGTGAAACAAGGTTAGCAGCTTCTTTTTGATATTTACAATGTTTAAATTCAGAAATAATTGTCTTTAGTCTTAAATCTGAAAATTCAATGTCGTAATATTCATCTAAATTGTAATAATCAGAAACTAATAAATAATTATTCCCATTTATTATCCGATTAATTAATGAATTGTTCATAAATACCCCCTTTTAATTAAATATTTTAAAAAATTAGTTATTTTTCAGCTTAAGCCCTTTAAAACAAATAATGTCTTGAACTGCGATAGAAATACACTTTTTACAACATCCTAAATGTTCTGTATGATTTTCTGAAATTATACAAGCCTCTTCGAACGTTTCAAAGGGCCCGAGCCATAAACTTTCATTAAACCCGTTTTTCTTTGAATTTACGTAATCTAAACAATTTGTAGAATGAATTGAAACCAAATTTTTATTATAATCAATATGGACCGTATATTTTACTGAATCTACCATAAATTCCCACCAAATTAATTCTATAATTTAAAATTGATATTAAGAATTTGAAAAATCATTGAAGATAGTTTTACCTAAAAACAAACATTCTACATGGTTTACCTCCTTCATTTTTAATTTTCTCGAAATAAAATCAATAGTTTCACCGTAAACATACAGATCATCAAATAAAATTACAGGTCTATTTTTTAAACTCGAAACCTTAAAATCCAGTGCAAAATATTCGCTGCACCCAAATCCACCCCCGTGTTTTGGAAACGAATTTCTCGTCCTTTCAATTAGGTTAAATCCATTATAAACCCCAGTTCTTTTAGAAACAAGTTTAGAAAATAATTCATACCTATTTTTAGTTTTAAATTTCGTAGACGCCGGAATTGGAATAAACACTGATTTTTTAAGGTAATTTTTACCAAAATTCTTCAAAAGCACATCTGAAACCAAATTTGAAACTACTTCTGTATTTTTACCATTTTTAAATTCATCAACAAGTGTTCATATTTTTTGATAGTCTCCGCTAATTGACGAAAATCTATTCTCAGAATAATAGTCGTAAATAAAAGAACATTTTACATTATTTAGGTATTCAACTTTTGAAAAATTTTCCATAATTTACCCCCTTTTAAAATTTACATAGCATTCGCTATTACTTTAAAAAATAATTAAAAATCCAGGTTTCAATTCGCCCCAACCGGGCGAATTGCCTGCAAAGCCCCTCGCAATGCAGGAACTTTACATATGTTGACGTAATATATAAATGTTTGGATTAAAATGATTTTTAAAAAAATAATATATAAATTGTCGAAAAAAATTTTAAAAAAATTTTAAAACGTAAGAAAACAACACAATGTTTTTAAAGGAGGACAATCATAGGATTTGGATACTAAATAAGTATAACCGGGATGAAAAGTGTATGTCTGAAGCAGAAATTTTATCTTTTGGATTAAAAAATGTTAAATCATTTAAATATACTGGAAACATTGATTTAAAACCAATAACTATATTTATCGGACCAAATAATTCTGGTAAAAGTAGTTTACTACGCTTTCTTGCAGTAATGGGGCAGACATTTACAGACGACGATGAATGTGATATTCCATTAAGATTTAACGGATCTTTAATTGATTACGGTAGATTTCAAAGTATACCTCATTTTCAAAATGGAAACGAAATTGAATTTAATTTAAAACTTAATTTGTTAAGTATGGATATTTTAAACGCTATTGAATCATTTATTCGGGATACTGTTAATAATTTAGAATCTTGGGGCCTACTGCCGGACTGTGATAAATATGAATTACTTAAAAAAAATCCGATGGGCCACACCACAAAAAAAATGATATTGAATAATCCTTTTGAATTATACGACCAAATTCATCACATTGATACCATATATCGATTTGAAGAGTTAGGTAACCGCGGACTGGCCAAATTATTGGAAATTTTTTCTGAAGATGTTGAAAATCTCGACGAAGTCATGGGACGATATTCTGAACTTCTGGATTCCGCGATATACAATATTGATAGGTTATCAAGAAGATGTTTGGACAGCCCAATTAAAAATATAAAAAAAGCTCTGGAAAACATTGACTTAATTTTTTCATTAAATGATGAAATGAATGTTTCGAAATTTGAATTACGATCTAATAATAATTT
Organism: Methanococcus vannielii SB; assembly: GCF_000017165.1. Taxonomy (NCBI): domain Archaea; kingdom Methanobacteriati; phylum Methanobacteriota; class Methanococci; order Methanococcales; family Methanococcaceae; genus Methanococcus; species Methanococcus vannielii. The sequence goes on along the minus strand of NC_009634.1, from coordinate 128,907 downwards.
AATTATTAGATACTCTGAAAAGACGAAAAGTGGAGAATTACTTGGTAATTCATGTAATTTAAATGATTTAACGTTTTATGGATTTTTGCCTGCAGTTGAAAAATCAAGTTCGTATGAATTATTAAAAAATTTCGAAATTCCAAATAAAATGGAAAAAATCCATTCATTTTATGAAGAGCTCATAAAACATATTTTTGGCGTAGACTTAAGTGTTCTTTCAATCTTTGCATGCAGGAATCTCGAGTCATTTAAAGATAAATATGGAGATTTTATACAGATATTCAATGAAAACCCTGACATTCTGGCACAGTTTTTGAATCAAGGCATTAATTTAGGGATTTATCATATAATAATAGATAAATTAAAAAATGAATTTGATAATATCAATGTTAATTATATCGGGCCATTTAGAAAAGTTCCCGAACGGATATATCCTGAAATAGATTATGTGCCCGATTCAGTTGGCCCGCTTGGAGAAAATGCTGCATACATCCTGGATAAATTGAATGGTTCGGATGATTTTCACAAAATCGATGTATGGTTAAGGACAAATCTTGGATGCAACTTGATTATTGAAGATTACAATGATAGCGGAAACTTCAGTATCAAATCTGCGAATACTACACGACAGGCTGATGATTTAGTGGACATGGGATATGGAATTTCGCAAATTCTTCCAATTTTAACCATGATTCTGGTAAATTTCCCTAAAAATAAAGATTCTGGGGAAAATATGTATTTAATCGAACAGCCCGAACTACATCTGCACCCTGCAGTCCACGGCAATCTTGCAGATCTTTTTGTTGACAAAACATTGAATGACAACAAAAGCTCAAAAATGATAATTGAAACCCATAGCGAATACCTTTTGAAACGATTACAGGAACTGGTTTTGGATCCGAATAATCCAATCACAGAAGAAGATATTTCAGTATATTATGTAAATAAGGATAAAGAATGGGTTTCGGATGTAAAAAAAGTAGATTTCTGTAAAGAAGACGTATCCAAAATACTGCTGCCGTCTGAATATTTCAACCAACCTTAATGATTACCTAATAATTTTATACCCTATTTTTTAATTTTCAAATAAGTTTTTTGAGAATTGTTTATATTGAAAAAAGTTAAAGTTTTTTTTGTTAATTCCTAAACGATAGTTAGATCTTAAAATGCATTTTTTAGTGAATTATTAATTATTTGAATATGGGTACTTTACACGTAGGTTGAAAGGCCTCAATCCTTGTTTTGATGGATCAACGTTTCGTATTCAATATATAATCGTCTTATATAATCGATATCCGTTGTCTCAATCCTTGTTTTGATGGATCAACGTTTCGTATAATCTTAGCTGACTCATCAGATGGTATATTCAAAGAGTCTCAATCCTTGTTTTGATGGATCAACGTTTCGTATGATAGAGGTAATCAATACGTCTGTTATGCTACAAATGGTCTCAATCCTTGTTTTGATGGATCAACGTTTCGTATCCTTAGCAAAAATTTTATTTTTCTAAAAATGCTTCATTTCTTCAAAAGCCCTTTAAAATCGGTTAGATTTTAAAACAACGTCTTTTTAGAAAATCACATTTTAAAGACTTTATTCTTGTTTCGGGTATGTATTTGCTTTTTATTTAACTTAATTTATGAGCGGAAAAATTATATATAGTTTTTGATTTGCTTTACATATTTTTTAAAGATAAATATGGATATAAACACTTTGTTAGCAGATTTTTTGGTTAAAAACTGTTTTTATGTAAGAATACCTTTTAAAAACCCCTGAATTAAATTATGTAATAATTCTCCCAACTACACGTTATTATTTTTTAAGTATATATTATTACTAATATAAACGCCCTGTTTTTGAAATAACGGGTTGATATTTGTTACTATTGCTAAATCCGATAAATTTACAGGAATTTTGTAGTAATTTCTCCGTTTATCAATTCCCGGTCAAAATCCTGCCCAATTACTTCAAATTTATCCATCTGATCTTTACTAACTCCAAAAATAAAGACTGAATCAGTCTCTAAATCGATAGTTTTACGTATTTTTTCTTTTAAAACGTTAATATTTTCTATCGACGTGTTTCCAGAAAAAACACTTTTCTGAATTCGATATAACCCGATATTTTTTGAGTAATTTATGACCCTATTTCGTGCCTTGTTTCCCGATATATCATATATCAAAAAATAAATCATTCTCTCTTAACTCCTTAAAATTCGTTCTGAGAGTTTATATGCATCTTTCTGCATAACATCCGCCATAGTATATGTTTTACCGTATTTTTTAACCTTCATGTTTAAATAACCGTTAAACTTTGAAATAATATGTTTTCTACCCTCTTCATCGAGCAAATATCCTCTTTCAACTTCTTTAAAGAAATTTTCTTTGATAGTTTCATTTAAAAACGATTCATAAACGATTTTATCTATAATATTTCTATATTTTTCAATGTAGTCAAAAACAAAAGATTTCCGGTTCTGCCCATCAGTATGTAAAATTCCAATTGTGGGATCAATTCCAGAAATTATGCATATCTTTTCAATTTCCGAATAAAGCATTCCGTATCCGTAATTTAACATGCAATTGAAGTAGTCTTTTGCAGGTTTTCTGCTTCGCCCGTTAAATTGGTATTTTTTCGGAAGCGATTTTGAAAGCACCCTGAAATAAATTTTGCTTACTGAACCTTCGAGTCCCTGTATTTGATCCCTAATTTCAGCGATATTTTCCCCCTTAATTTCCAAAAGCATATTTTTCGACTTGTTGATTTTAGAAATGGATTTAGAAAGACTACCCTCTGAAATGTTTTCTTTTGAAATATTGTTCAAGTGTTCAATTTGGTTTTCAATTTTTTCGGATAAAAATTCCTTTATAATAGAAATTCCTGCCCAATTTTCTGTTAATTTAAGCTGCTTTCGTTTTAAAGCAGTTTTTTCAATACCATTTCCAAAAAATCTACCAACCGGTTTTCCATATTTATTTAATAACACAACATCAACGTTGTTTTTCACCGAAAGCTCCAAAAACTCCGTTGTAATCGATGAAGGTGCGCATATCAAAACCTGTTCTATATTTTCTATTGAACTTTCAAAAACCCCGTCTTTACTTTCAATCACGATCCTGTTTCCAGATTTCGATATTTTAGATCCGTACTTATTTACTACACACTTCAAATTTTCATCCTCCCTTAGTTAAAAAAAAGCAGTTCTGTAAAAAAATTCCAATAATTATATATTTAACGACATTTAAAAAATTTATAGATTTAAATCGAATTTAACAATCATAAGAGGAATTTTATGGCAGTTTTAGATTATTTAATTATAAAATATCCGGATTTAAGACTTAAAATGAGCGATAGCCAAAAAGTTAGGGGTTACTTTGCAAACAAGTATTCAAGCGAATTGATGTTTCACAATCACGAAAATAAATCATTTTTGTACGGCTATCCAAAAATCCAGTATAAGGTAATCGATAAAATTCCCCATTTAGTCGGAATTTCTGAAGGGGCCATTTTATTAAAAGAAACCGCAGTTAACGAAGATTCCATTGACGTGGATGGAAAAACCTATATTTCTAAAATCGAAGTGATAAATGAAAAAGCAGAGTTTGGAATATCAAAAATGAATACTTACGAATTTAAAGTACCTTGGATGCCGATAAATCAGGAAAATTTTAAAAAATATGCCGATTCTGATAACTTTGAAAAAGAAGAGCTTTTAAAAAGAATTTTGGCAGGAAATATTCTTTCAATGGCAAAAGGATTTGAACACACTGTTTCTGAAAGAATATTGTCAGACTTGAATTTGGACGAAATAACTGTTAAATTTAAAAATAAAAACATGGTTGGATTTAAGGGGACTTTTGAGTGTAATTTTAGTATTCCTAATTATTTGGGGCTTGGAAAAAGCGTTTCTAGGGGATTTGGAACGGTTAAAAAAGTTAATTAAAATTAAAACGGATAAACGAGGAGAATAATTTGAAATACCTATTCTTATTGGGCGGACACGACCTTGAAATGGTCGAAATTAGAAATATTTTAGACGAAAATAATATCGAATATATTGATAAAAATTTATCATGGGGCGCAAAGTTAAGCGATTATATCGCCAGTTACGACATTGAAATAAAGTTGAATGATAAAAATACTACTTTGGTCTCGGTTGAACTTACAAACGATTCAAATATGGAAATTGAAAATTTAATTGAAATAGATCATCATAATGAAAAAGCTGATTTTCCAGCTGCTATTGAGCAGGTTGCAAAATTATTGAATATAAAATTAACGAGAGAACAGCTGTTGATTGCGGAAAACGACAAAGGTTACATTCCAAAGATGATTGAATTTGGTGCTACAAAAGAAGAAATAGCAGAAATCAGAAAACTTGATAGAATGATGCAAGGGGTGACGGATGAAGACGAAAAATTGGCAGTTGAATCGATAAAAGATAAAAAAACAATTGATGGAATAATTTTGGTTGAATCAAAAACATCCAAATTCTCACCGGTTGTCGATCGACTCTACCCATTTGAAAAACTTTTAATTTATACGGAAAATAACCTCACATACTATGGAAAACATGCTAAATTGTTAGGAAAAAAATATTCTGAAATTTTGAATGATAAAGTTTACTTTGGTGGACAAGGGGAGGGCTATTTTGGAATATCTGGCGAAAAAATAACGGAACAGTTATTAAATGATATTATTTCAAAAATCAACGAAAAGAATTAAGATATAATTATTGAGGGGTTTAACATGTCAGACGATATAAAAAGTTACCACATATTTATGTTTCCATTCAAATGGTCTGTTAGTAGCAATAAAGAAATTACTTTTGACGAAAAAACGGATATTAAAAAAGTAATTGAATTAATGAAAAAGAGTGATTGGTCCTACAAGTATACGAATTACAAAACACTAAACTCTGAAGAATATAATGAATACGTTTACTTTTATGATAATGTTAGAAATGCAATGTTTAGCGAAATGCCTGAACACTCTAATGATTCCAAAAAACAGTGTGTCTTTAATTATGAGTATAACCAGTGGAATAACCCAAAGTATACCATTCGAGTTAAACAGAAATCTAAAGAGGACTTAGAGTATAAGTTAGACATTGATTCCATAAAATTAAAACTATACGAAGCAGGGATTGGAATTTTATCTTTTCAGTTATCCAATACTGAGTACTCTGAATTTGAAGATATCTTAAAAATAAATGAATATGGCCGGAGAATTTATCCCCAATATGTTGGAAACATTGGAAAAAAATGTGACATATTACCTACAAAATCAAGTTTTCTTGCAAATTCTATAAAACTCGAATGTTCTGATAATACAATTGAAGAAAATTTTAATGGATCGATAAAAAACGGTTTTGCCGACCCATACTACATTTCACAAACAATAACGAAAATTTTAGGGGATAATTTTAAAGCTGAAAATCCCGAAGATAAAAATTCAGATGGAAAAATCACCTTTAAAAAATTAATCGATGACAGGATGTTTACTATTTGCTGGTGTAAAAACGATGACAGGATTCGGAATTTAAAACGTAGATCTAAAAAACTTGAAACCTACGGGTATTCAATATCAAAAGACTGGTGCAAATATATATTTGTAGATGGAAATGATGTATCTTGTAAAAGTCATGAAATGCTACCAACATTAGTGGAAAATCATACTTACAACAGATGGATAGACGACTCCACATTGTATGGATTTTCGAGATATTCATTTGTATGTTTAACCAATTCTGGATGGTTTCCTGAAAATATTATTAAAAAACATATGCAAACAATATATTATGAAATGATATCATTACTTCTTGCACAACGTGTCGGAATCTTAAATTTTTCTGACGAAGTTTCTGACATTTCCGCACTAGACAATACCTCAACAGTTGTGGAAAAAATTAGGAACCTAAAAAAGAATTACATCCAGTTCATCAATAGGATTTACCACCGGGAAGTTACTGCACAAGATCAGGGAATCGAATTATACAATTTACTTAGCAACTGCATGGGTATTGAAAAAAATGTAAAAGATTTAGATCAGGAACTCGATTCATTGCATCAGTACGCAACATTGATGGATGATAAAAAAACCAATGAAAAATTAAATTTATTAACCATATTAGGGGCATTTTTAGCAGTTCCTGCACTTGCAACAGGATTTTTTGGAATGAATTTTGTGGATTTTACCCAAGGCACTTCAGAAAATGTAGTGTCCAATACTTCGGGGGCATTATTTAGCAATGTCTTGGATTTTACGGTAAATACTATCTTCTTATCGACCAGCTATTTGTCGGTTTGGGCATGGATTTTTATGTATACCCTGGCCCCATTATGTGCCATAGGATATGTTTACATAATGTATACTAAAAATAAGAAAGAATGCGAAAATATAAAAAAGGAGTTTTTTATAAAATTATCTGAAAAATATACCACGTCTCCCAAATTAACCGGCACCATATTGATTATTATTGCATATTGTATTTTTGCAATGCTTATTTCAACAGCCTTTAGTTTAATAACACACATATTTCCGGGGATTTATGCATATTCATTCTTGACGGGTCATTTTGCATTTATATTAACCAGCTTAATTTCAATCATGTCTGTACTTAAAATAATAGAAGAGATTAAACGAAGAATTGATTAATTATTTATTTTTAACTTTTTTTCCGGTCTTTTTCGTATATTCATCTTGCCATGAGGTTTCATCGGCACCTGCTTTTTCAGGGGCTGTTTTTTTATCGGCACTTTTTTCTGTTTTTTTGTCCAAATTTTTCGAAGACAAATTTGTGGAAATCAGATTTCCGTATCCAACGTTAGTTTTTGCACCAACTCCCAGATCACATAAAATCTGCTTAAATAATTCTTTTTTAACGTTTGCAGTTATTTTATCATTTACTTTACTGTCATTTAATAAAAATCTGAATTCAAATTCAATTTCAGGTAAAATTTTCAAAAATTTCACGGGAATTGGGTTTTTTAGTGGATCAGAATGCGGTGTGATATAGTCTTCCCCAAATATATGTTTATCATTGTTATTATCGGTTAAAACGGCATCAAAAAATATATCTCTTTCATTAAATCGAATATTCTTATCGCCATTTTCTTCTTTTATTCCATCAAATATTTCTTTTTTTAATTCTAAAACGTTAATATCTTCAGAATTTACTCCAAAGGTGGCTAACTTATCTTTTATGTATTGAAATTTAGGATCTTTTTCGTCATTTGGAAATGCACTTCTCAAAACCCCCTTTACTGATGATCCTGGGATTACTGGAAGTCCTGACGTGTAATCAAATGAAAATCCGAGTTTAAATTCATCTGCACCCACTTCATGGTTTAAACCTGAACCAACCAAAAGTCCAGGATAAGTTGTTTTAAATATTAATCGTTCAATTTTTATTTCCTTTAAGTCGTAGTTATTGTGTTCTGGTTTATAGTTCAATATCTTTTCATTTTCAAAATGAAATGAAATTTTTTTAAGTTTTTCCTCGTTTGTTTCGATTTCTTTTTTCAACGTTTCGATTTTATCCCGATTATCTTTTCCTTTTGAAATCTCTCCCCATTCTTTCTTTTCCCCTTCGTTTCCTAAAAATTGGAGTTTTTGGTAGTAATAACCAATGTTTCCGACGTAGTTTGAATCATTTGTCATTGTTTTCGCCTTTTTTAGGTTCAACACGTTCAAATGTCCTGAGTGCAAGTTTTGTTGCTATTGCAGCATCAAGTACTTCTTCTTTAGATACTGTACCCGAAATAACGTCATTCAAAAGTTTATTGTCACAATTATCTTTTTCATGGATTAGACAGTAAATAACATTCATTAATTTATTTCTATTATCTTTGACATTACCTTCTTTTCCAGGCTGGCTGTAAAAAGCAACTGCGGGAATTAATCCTGACTGGATTATTGAAGCTCCAAATGATGAAATATAACCAGAATATTCATTATCTACCTTTCCGTTTGAAGCGATGTGTTCACCTATAAGTTGAAGTGCTTGTGGAATATATTTTTCAATTTCTTTTTTACCCATTTTATCCCCAATTTAAGTTTTTTATTTCAATACTTTACTTAAGTTCTCTAATTTAGCAAATCCATAACCAATTGTTGCATTTCCGCCAATTTGAACAATTTTATCATCGATATTTTTTGTAAATTTATTGTTGTACTCACCACTACCGAGATCAACGCCAAAATAAAATTTTGTTTTTCTTGGAATTATCTCTTCGTACCATAGGTTTTTACTTTCGCCATTGTCAAGTTTGTTTCTTGCAATTACCGGAAGTTCAGCACATATTTCCATAAATTTTTCATTGCTAAATATTACAAAATCATTCCCAAGAAGTTTCTCTAAATTCTCCCATAAATTTGCACTCGATTCAACTTTATGTCCTTCGATAATTTCGTCATCAATTTTGCCATTAACAAAAATTTCCCCGTTCAATAAATCAATAGTTCCTAAATCACTTATTTCATTAGATAATTCAGATGCGAAAATTTTTGCAGATTCTAAAAAATCATTTAAAATTTGTGGACACGTTGCAATTAAATATGGTCTTTTATTGCTTCTAACAGGAAGTCCAAGAAGTTTTGCTTCGAAAAATTTATATTTTCCTTGAATACTTCCGTTTTCATTGTTCCCTTCTTTTCCAAAAATATGATCGATTATAAGGTCATTTATGCCAGTTTTTTCAGATTTTAAACCAACAAAGTAATCTCTTAACGAACCTTTTAAACTTGAAGAATATATTGCTGGAAAACCCGTTAAAACATCTCTTTGCACTGTTTTATCGATTATTCCAAAATTGGCATCCCCGCTGCCTACGTGCATGTTTGTAATTGCTTCTATTATGTATAGTTCTTTTTTAACATCCATTTTACTCACCCAAAATTTTTAAAACGTTATACCCTATTTTATTTAGATTTTCGTAGCATTTTGATCCGTTTTCTATTTTTTCCTTGATTTTTTCTGAATTTTCAGTTTTTGAATAGATTACTGAACTTCGTTTTAAGAAAACATATTTTTCAGATTTTTTATTGGATTTCGTATCCATGTTTCTAAATTTTTCCGTTTCTCCAATAATAAATTCAGAAAGATTTAAAATTTCACAATAATCTTCTTCTTTTAAGAATGTATCAGAAACAAGCAAAAGTCTTTTAAATTTTTTTGAGGAAGTTTCGCCTTTTTGAATATCATTCTCAGTAAAATTTTTCATAATATAACTGGATGGGTCATTAATTTCTTTTATTTCGAGTTTAAAGCCTGAAGAATCCGCACCAATATAACAAACGTTTTTGTGACTGTCATTTTCAATTTTAAATTTTTTTGCATGTTCATTATTTTCATCAATATTCAGAACGAATGCAAAAGAAAGTCCTTCTTTTAGCCTGTAGAATATTTGTTTATAAAATCCATCTTCTTCCCCATTCTTTCTATTTATTCCAATTCTAACATCCTCTTTAAAAATTTCCGACAGTTCATAATCTGTTCTATTTGACAAGATTTTAGTAGAAAGTATTTTGTTTGGAAGGCCTTTTTTAGCATCGTAATTTTCAAAAAAAGGTAAATACTCTTTTTCAGTATTTCCAAAATTACATTTACCGTCAGATTTTACAAAAGTCAGCCCATAGTCGAGGGGTGCTTTATAATATATGTTATTTTCATTATCAAGCAAAAATAACGGAGAAATAGAATTTATTATTCCGTGATTTTGATTTGAATCGGACAATTTAAAGGTTTTTCCAATGGTGTTTTCCAATTCTTTTTCCCTATATTCTTTAAAATCTTCTTTATAAACTCCAGTAATGATTAAAATTTCCTTTTTTATCATTCCAAGAAGACTTGTCTGTTGGGGAAATTCTTTAGACCTAACGAAATAATTCGTATTTTTTCCATCCCCAAATGTTTCATTCCCGCCAAAAAAATACCTATCTATCGGAGTCAATTTTACCAAATAATTCGACATTATTCCGCCCCCATTTTTTCATTTAAGAAACTTAAAAACCGCAAGGAAGCGTCTATCTTTTTAATCGGGTCTTTAAGTTCGTCCCCGTAAACACCATTCACGTAAGAAATAATTTTATTCAAATCAGAATTTTTATGAATATCTTTTTTAAATGAATTTTCAAAGTAATTTTTTAATTTGATTTCATCCTTCCCTATTTCGTCTACAATGGCCTTTTCGTTTGAAAGTTTGAATTTTATTGAATTTAGTATTTTTTCACTTTCTTCAGAATTTTTCAAAGTTACATTCAATAATTCATTAAATTTTTTATACGATTCTTTATTTTTTCCGAAACACAAATCAAATGTCTGACCACTGTGTTTTCTAACGTTTACCGCAACTGCATTTTTACCTGAATATTCTTTTGCAACTCCGAAAAGTTGAGTTCTTGCATTAGAAAGGGCTTCGTAAAGCGGGTGTTTGTAGTAATTAATTGAAATGCCGTATGAAAGCGAAGGAGACGGTGATATTTCAGGATCTTTTATCTCAACATCAAAAATTTCTTCAAAACGGTTATCTATGTCACCAACTAAATCAAAAATGGTTTTTTCTCCGTTTTTTACAGGTGCAATAAATAAAAGATCATCACCACCTGCAAAAATTGGCAGTCCCCCGTATTCTTTTATTAGTTTAGATGAATCTACAGCATATTCAAATAGCTTTTTCGAAAAATTATTAAAATCATCGGCGGAATTAAGTTTAGAAATAATTTTTCCCATATTGTCGCCGTCAGCCTGAACTACAGCATAATACTTTAAGTATTTGGGGTATTTTTTTAAGTTACTGTAAATCTTTTTTTCCAAATCGTTATCATCAGTGAAATTTTTCGGATTTGAAAGTTCTTCTAGTTTTATATATTCATCAGGGTTAGTTATTTTTAGTTCTGCTGATGCAAGTTCAGGAATAGATTTGATCCATCTACTAAAATCTTTAGAATCGTCGGTTTCAGATTTAAAACAATCTTCGGCTAAAAAACTCTCTTTTATTATTCTATTGTGAAAAAATAGTTCCAATGGGTTTTCAAAGACTTTTTCTTCTTTTGTATAAATATTAGATTGGGTAACATATTTTGGCTGTAACTCTAAAACATCCAAATATTTGTTTAACTCAAATATCGGATTTTTTCCATTAGGCACGTCTTTTTCAAGATAATAAATTTTAAAATATTGTTTTAAAAACTCGGATATTTTAGTATTATCCAGATTTTTGTATCCCGATTTTTGGATATCCTCCCAAATACTTTCTGAAATTTTGTTTAATAATTTATCAATTATATTTTCAAGTTTTTCGTAGTCCCTATTTTCGGATTTGAAAATAAATCGGTCTGGAAATACCCCTGCACCGAGTTCTTTTTCATAATATTTTTCATATTCTTTTCCTTCATTTACACAATATGGAACGATTATTTCCCGCTCTTTAAACTCTTTGATTATATTTTTCATGATATATGAAAAAATATAACTTGAACCCCATAGTGCACCCGTTTTTTTGGCATTATTCAATGTTTCGTAAATTGGCCCGATCGTAAGCCCGATATATTTAGTCATTTGTCCCCACCTATTTTTGTATATCCTAAACTTACCAAACCGTACTCTTCTGATTTTAAGAATTCAGCTAAGTTAAATTCATTTTTGGACGGTGTTTTTAATCGCATATATTTATTTCCATTTTTAAATTCAAATTCTGCGTCATACATTTCTTCAGGAATTTCTTCAGGAATCACATATATCGTTTTATTGATGACCTTAAATGTTATCGGGGATTTAAAACGGTCTATTTTTTCATCATTTTCACGAGTGGATTTGATAGTTACAGTAGTGTTCCCATTATCATATGAATAATTTTCAGCTAAACCAAGCATTGCACGGAGGTATTTCTCATTGCCAGGTACGTTTTGAACATAGCCCTTTGATAACATATTGGTTAGTTTTTTTTCCCCAGAAAAGTTTTTTGTCTTTGAATATTCAACTAAGAATGAGTTTTCGCCATTTAATCCCGATTTCATTGAATTATAATTTTTATTTATTTTTATCAGGCACTGTTCCTCTGTTCGTTCATGTTTCTCGAATAATAATCGGTCTTTAAAAAACTCTTTAAAATCCTTTTCAAACTCGTATTCTGCACCTTCGGGGTAAAAAGAACCGAAACCTTTGTTTTGTCTTGTCCCAAAATTTGTCACGGCGAAAAAAGGATTTAATATCTTTTCTATATTTTTAAGTAGTTCTTTATCATAAGAAAAAAAACATAACGTTACAGAATCACAAAGAGTTAGCCCGGGTAAATCTCCAAAGTATGCGTCGTACTCTTTTTCGTATTTTTGGATTTCCCCCTGCCTCCAGCCTTCTGAAGAAATTTTTACCTTATAATTTAATGCTTTTTCAGTCCCATTTATTAAATATTCTTTATATTTTTCTTTAGAATCATTAAAAACGTATTTTATCAAAAATTTATCGAGTTTTGGCTTCAATTCAGTAGCCCTTAAAGTTGCACCCGCTTGATCATGCTGAAAATGGATCATCGGAGTGTGCTGTTTTAATGTAATTTCTAATTTAGGCAAAAATACCCCTCTTAAATTTTATAATTTTAAAAATTTGGATAAACCAATATTTTATTTAAATTCAGATAGAAATCTTAATACCCTAAAATTTTCTCGAAAATATTAACTGTACGTCAAACCACCCCCTCTGGTAATTTTTCGTATTTAGCAATATTAATGTGAGTTTTAAGGTATATAATAATTTTGATTTTATTTGACAATTTATTGGTTTCTAAAACATAATTTAAAAAAAGAGTATTTCATAAATTTAAATTTCATTAACGATGTCAAATAAAAATTTGAAAAAAATCAGTCTTTTAAATAAGTTATTTTTGATTCTATCCAGTCTATTGTAACTGTTGACTGTTTAAAATGGGATTTAATTTCTTTTGCGAGTAACAAAACTGCATCCTGCCATTTTTCAATGTCTGAAAATTCAGGGTTATGTGAACCAGAATATACAAATATATCCTCACCGCCTATCGGGCAGCCCCATTCTGTTGAATATATCGCTTTTCCAAGTGATAAAACACCTGAAGGATAAACTTCGGTTTTTTCTTGTATTTTAAATAATATGTTTTTTAAATCTTCAGCAACTTTTTCAGCCACTACTGATCCGTCATTTGAACCGTATCCAGGTACGGTTCCAAAAGAAATTACATATTTCAAAAATAATCACTTCCTAATTTTTAGATTCAGAACCTACGGTTCTTAGAATAGGTGGAAAGCATGGCTTTCCATAATTTTACAAATGCAATGCATTTGCAAAACTCCCTTTAATTGAATTGAAGATTCGATTGGGTTTGGAAACAGTAAAAATCATAGATTTTTGTGTCCCTCGAACCAATGGTTCGATTGGAGGGAGTACCCCTTCCGTCTGATCCTTATTTTAGTGGATCAATTATTCTTACCCGTGGCAAAAATCTAACTGTTGAATCTAGCTTTTATTTTTCGTAAAACGTGACATACTAACCTGAAATTGAAAAACAAGAACTCGACTATCAAGGGCCGATTTCGTGCCTTTTAATGTAAATTTCTCAAGCCACGTATAACTGTTTGCACATCCATGTATGAACTCGATTCTATATATATGTTTTTGAATATCTCCTCATGTTTTTACAGTTTTAAAAACCACTGGATAAAAATTATCAATTTTTCAACATTTTTACAGGTTTTTATTTAAAAATAATTGGTTTTAAGATTTCAAAATGAAAACAACGTTATGCCCCAATTTACCCGACATTTGAAAAAGTAAATGGTGTTTTCACATTAAAATAATTGGTAATTGCCCGCGGGGACTTGATTCGGGGTTTAATGATTTTTTAAAGAAATTTAAAAAAAGAATAGAGAATATGCAGGATATCAAAAATTCTTAGAAAAAATAAAACGAATTATATAAATAATTATAACTCCCCTTATTTAATTTAATAAAAAACAATTGGAATCGGGATAATTATGAAAATAAACCAAATATCTGTAAAAAACCTTTTCGATACAATCGATCACGATATTGTACTAAACGATGAAGGAATTTCAATCATTCACGGGGTAAATGGGATTGGGAAAACCACTTTTTTAAAAATGATATACTCTTGCTTTAACGATAATCCCGAAAAACTGAAAAATTTTATTTTCAAAGAATTTAACGTACATTTTGAAGATAATTCTGTTTTAAACGTTTTAAAAAATGATGATTCTATTGAATACAATTTTTATTCAAAAACAAAAAAGTTAAACCATTCTTTCAAATTTTTAACTGCAAAAACGAATATTGATGATCTGAAAAAACTTATAGGATATTTTGAAAATAGCAAAGATACAAATCTGGCTGATGTTTTAAAAAATATCAATTTAAGTGAAAAAAAAGAAGAATTTCCAGAATGGCTCAAAGAACTTTTAAACTCCTGTAAGATTTATTTTATCCACACAAACAGGCTGAATAAAATTTCAGAGTACGAAAAAACAAAATCTCTTGATTTAACGGTTTTAGAGTATTCAAAAGACCTTGTTAAAAAAATCGAAGAAAGACTTAAAAAATACGGTAACCTCTCGGAACAGTTGAATAAAAATTTCCCGATAAATGTGATTCGTTGCAGCATCGAAAACCGGCTGTCTTCAGAAAAAATTACTGAGGAACTCGTAAATCTCGATAAAAGACGTGAAAAATTTGTAAATTTGGGTATTTTGGATCCAAATGATGATGCGATAATTGATCCTGATGAAGAATTTGATTTAAATAATTTAAAAATTGATGAAAGCGATAGGGACCTGTTTTCAGTTTATTTAAGGGATGCAAATAAAAAACTTGACGTATTTGAAGACCTGTCTGTAAAACTTGAATTATTAAAACGGATGGTAAATTCGAAATTCATAGATAAAGAATTGGTAATTGACCAAAAAGAAGGATTCGTCTTTAAAAGTTCAAATGGCAAAATATTAACTCCTTCAAACCTTTCTTCAGGGGAGCAGCATGAAATAATTTTACTCTACGAATTATTGTTTAATATAAATGCTAATTCAGTCGTTTTAATCGATGAACCGGAACTTTCACTTCACGTTTCATGGCAGCAGCAGTTTTTAAGGGATTTAATTGAAATAAATGCCATTAAAAATTTTGAAATAATAATTGCAACACATTCCCCACAAATTATCCACAACCGATGGGATTTAACCGTGGGACTTGGTGACGATGAAGAGGATGAAGAATATTTTGAAGGTGATTTCTAGTGCGAAAGCATCTGACTGATGATGATGTATTAAACGGCATCAAGATGGCTAGAAGAGCACACAAAAAAATACCTGCTCTTTTTGAAGGGAGTACTGACATTAGAGTTTATGAAAAATTTTTAAATTTGGACGAAATAGATACAATCGACTGTTATGGGAAAACTAATGTATTAAATGTATTTAAAAAAGCTAAAAAAGAATTTAAAGGAATTTTTGTGATAGTGGATGCAGATTTATCCCATATTTTAAATAATGCGCCAACTGAAGACGGAATTATTATAACAGACACTCACGACCTTGAAACATTAATAATAAATTCAGAATGTTTTGACCGAATTTATGAAGAATTCGGGCTAAAAAGATACTCTAAAAACGACATATTAAACAAAGCATTCGACATTACAAAAAAAGTGGGCTGTGCAAAACTCTGGTCTTTGAAAAATCGAAAATATTTAAGATACAGGGAAATAAAACTTAAACAATTCATGGACCAAAACTTGGGCTTTGATTTAAAATCTTACCTTGATTTAGTTCTTAAAAATAGTAACTATGCTTATGGGCTAACTGTAGACAATATTCTCCCCAATATACTTTCGTTATTCCAGTCCAAAAGCTATGATCCGTTTCAAATTTCATTTGGACACGATCTCGTAGAAGCTTTGAGTATTTTATTCAAAGAAAAGTATGGAAACAAAAGGGGAGAACATATTAATGAACTTATCCTTGATGGAACCCTGAGACTTTCATATTCTTACGAAGAATTTAAAAGTACAAAAATGTACAAAAAACTTAAAGTTTTAGAGGTTATTTGGGGCATGAAAATTCTAAAGGAATAATTCGTATAAATCAATTTTCAGACAGTTTTCAATATAATTAGCCAAAAATGTTTCATTAACAGTTAGCAATATTATAATAATTAACTTTTTTGATTTTTTAAGCAATTAGAAATTAAAAAGGATTAATTAATCGAATATCCGAAAAGAGAGTAAATACTGCCAAATTCTTTAAATAAATTCGCTTTTTTACTATTAAATCGACATTAAAAGAAGACTTTTTATATATTCATTAAAATAATAGATTTTAAGATTTAATAAGGGGAATACTTTTGGGGACTTAAAAAATGCTGCCTATCCCAATATCTCAATTACTTGAAACTAATTTAATCGAAGAAGAACGGTTAGAATTAAAACGGGGATTTAATCCAGAGGATGTTATGCATACAATGTGTGCATTTGCAAATGATTTTAACAATTGGGGCGGCGGATATATTATAATCGGGATTCACGACAAAACAAAAGAAGTTATCGGAGTAAATCCTTCTGAAATTGATACTATTTTGAAAAAAATGATTGGTTTATCCAATAAAATCCATTATCCATATTTTCCAGTAGTAGAACCCATAATTTACAAAAATAAGACAGTATTGGTTATAGCCTGCCCTGGAGGTCCTGCAAGACCATATAAGGCACCAACAAGTCTCGGTAAAAATTCAGAATATAAATATTACATCAGGCGAAACTCATCAACTGTTATCGCAAAACATGAAGATGAAAAAGAATTAATTGGAATGTCTAATCAAATTCCATATGATGATCAGATAAACCATAAAGCGTCAATTAATGATTTAAATTTACATTTAATTAAACAATATTTAAAAGAAATAAATTCTAATCTTGATCCAGAAATTTTGAAATTTGAAGAGTTATGTAAAAGCCTAAATATCGTAGATGGGCCAAAAGAATATTTGAAACCAAAAAACATTGGTTTACTGCTTTTTTTCAACAAATCCTAAAAAATTCATCAAAACACCGTGGATTGAAGTTACTGTATTTTACGATGAAATTGGCGATAAATTTGATGAAGATGTGTTTGATGGAGATTTGGTTTCACAGATACGGCTTTCACTAAATTATATAAAAAGCATAGCAATTCGTGAAAGAGTTCAAAAAATCCCGGGAATCGCAGAATCAAAACGAATTTATTCTTATCCCTTTGAAGCAATTGAAGAAGCACTCGTAAACGCAGTATATCATAAAAGTTACGAAATCGATGCACCAATTGAAATTAGAATTGAAACGGATCGAATTGATATAATAAGTTATCCGGGACCACTTCCACCACTAAATAAATATAATCTTAATGATGATATTGTTATTTCTAAAAGGTATAGAAATAGGCGAATTGGTGACTTTTTAAAAGAATTTAAACTTACAGAAGGTAAAAATACAGGTTTTAGGAAGATAAGACATGCTTTAAAAAACAATGGATCCCCGGAACCTGAATTTATAACTGATGATGAAAGAACACAATTTATCGCCCGGCTAAGAATTCATCCAGAATTTATTGAGGATATAAAAAAGACCCAAGCTAAGACCCAAGTCAAGACCCAAGTCAAGACCCGGGCTGAAGATGAAATACTACTCGTAGTAAAAGATATTGAAATGTCGAGTTCGGAAATATTGTCTGAAATAGGGTTGAAGTCTAGAACTAAACGATTCAAACAGGCAATTTCAAATTTATTGGAAAATAACTTAATTGAATTAACAATTCCTGATAAAATAACAAGTTCAAAACAAAAATATCGAATTACTAAAAAAGGTTTAAAATTATTGAATGATCTATCAAATGGATAATTAATTTATAAATTTTCACAAGGAATAATCGTTTGAATTAAGGGCTCATTCAGTCTAAACTTAAAATTTAACTAAAATATATTTATAGTTTCAAAACAAGTCTATACTTGTACATAACTAGTGATATCCAGCATTCTGTCGGTAACCCGTAATCCGACTAATAAAATGCGGGCCGGATCTTTCTGTCGGTAACCCGTAATCCGACTAATAAAATGCGGGTCGGAGCTGGATATCACAACATATTTACTAATCAGGATAAATCATGATAGTATCAGAAAACTATTTTTATACCGTTAAAGACGAGTTTTTCACAGATTATAAAAATTTTCTAAATTGTCAGTTTATGGACAATAAATTAGAATGTAGGCCTTTTTACTATCCGTTGAAGATAAAAAAACAGGATTACCTTGGTTAATTCCGTTATCTACTAAAATCAAAACATATGAACCTAAGATAGAACGTTAAGTGGAAAAAAGAGGGTTTTGTGACGGATATCACATTATACGAAATAAAGATGGTTCAATATATAAAATAGGTGGTCAAGAGGGCGTTTTTTTAATTTTAAAAATGTTTCCCATAACAAAAAAATATTTGAAAGAAAACTATTATTTTAATACTGTTCCACAAAGACTCGTATCCGAGAATCATATCAAACTAATAGATAAAAAATGCAATAAAATGATTAATTTATTAAAAAGGGGAACTTTGACGAGAAATGATGTTGATTTATTTGGTCTTGAACAAGCATTATTGGAAAGTTTACGAATTTAAAACTAAAAATCTATTTTAACCCATAATGTTTAGCAAAATCTTCGATTTTTATAAATTTTCCTTTTTAATCTTTCTATTTTTTCAATGAATTCCGGTCTTAATTCAGGTTCTATTTATTCATAAATGTCTAAATTTTCATCATTTTTATCCATTGAAAGTCACCTGTTCAGAATTATCCCATAAAATGTTTTAAATTTTTATCTTTTTAGTAGGTATAGAATTTATAGTCGTTAAACTAATAACTAATATGTAACTACTAATTATTCGTGAAAAAATGGAAATTGAAGAATTTTTAGAAATTTTAAAAACACTTTCTGAAAACAACTATGAACTAACTGATCACTTTGTTCAAAGGTTAAAAGAAAGAAATTTTAAATTCGATGAACTTTATAATATACTTAAAACTAAAAAGTGTAAAGGAATAATTAATCAAAATTCTGATACATTTAAGTTATATTACGAGTACGATTTAAAAAAAGACATTATACTTGTTATTTCATACAGATTTAACAAATTCTACTTTATTTCGCCAATTCCCCAAGAAACTAAACGGAGGACAAAACATGAGTAAATTCGAAGGTAAGGATGTAACTTTAGACTATGATCCTCTAGCTGATGCAATGTATATTAAAAGAAAAAATATTGAAGCAGAATACGACCACACAATTGAAGTAGATAACATCTATTTAGACATGGGAATAACTAAAACAGGGGAAAAATTAATTACTGGCGTTGAAATAATTGATGCTTCGGAAACTTTTGGATTAAATAAATTTGATTTAAGTAATATTGTTGGAACTAGCGGACTTATAGAAGTTTATAAGGAAACTGTTCAGATAAACATAATTTTAGACGTTTTAAAAAGAAACAAACACTTTGAAAAATCAATAAACGCAAAAACACTTAATGAATACGGACTCTCAAATGAATCATTTAACATTCAAGCGACAAGTGCAGTTGCTTAAATCTTTTTTATTTTTAGAGTTTTATATTTTTAAATTAAGGGAAAATAAATTTAATAATTTTTCACGACAGATATCCGGATTATTCTTAATTTATCAAGAAGGGTTATACATGGGATAATATTCTTTCTAATGCTTCTTCACCTTTTTTGAGTTCCCCTTGAATGTCCATTGTCGGTTTTCGCTTAACTGGTTTTTTTATTCATTTCAGTTAAAAATATTTCAGTAGCTTCTTCTTTTAACTTAAATTCTCTAAAAAATGATGATGATGCCATGATATTCACCTGATATACTATTGGGGGGATCAAGATATTAATTATTTAATAAAATTTAAATGTATATTTTTTATTTTAATCCATATGTTTAGCAAAATCTTCGATTTTTATAAATTTTCCTTTTTTAATCTTTTCTATTTTTTCAATGAATTCCGGTCTTAATTCAGGTTCTGTTTCTTCATATTCGTCTGAATTTTCAGCATTTTTATCCATTGAAAGTCGCCTGTTCATAAATTGTCCTATAAAATGTTTTAAATTTTTATCTTTTTAGTAATTGTATAGAATTTATAATCGTTAAATTAAATAAATAATATTGAAAAATTACTTCTTAAGGGGATAGTTAAAATATTACTTAATCAGACGAAGCATTTGATAAGTTTGAACCGAAAGGGGAATAAAGATGGATAATTTAGAAATGAAACAAATGAACAGTTTAGCCCCGCATTCATTGAAGAATGTATTGAAGCTGAAAAAAGGCTCAAAGAGGGTAAAAGCGTTAGGGTAAGCAATGTTGAAGAATTATATAAAATTTTAAATTCTGATGAAGAATTCAGTGAAGAATTTGTAAATTCAGTATTAAAAAACAGAAAATCAAATGTTTCAGAACATATTGACATAACTGATGAAACCAAAAGAAAAGAGTTTCTTGGTTTATAAAATTAAATAAATTTTCACGAAAGAATTAAATTTCTAAATCAGTAAACTTCCAAAATGGAATGGCTTTAACTAAAACGCCTTCTTCAATTATTTCCCGCTCTTGGTCAAAAGTTATCAGATACAATTTATTACATCCAATGTTTTTCCCGATTTTAACAAGTTTTTTAATTTCCCTATCGTAATTTTCAAAATTTAAGTTATAACAGACGTTTATTAGGTTTGAAACTTTTTCATCCTGTTTAACTAGAAAGTCGACTTCACCAATATCGTCTTCATAGTAAAAGAGATCTTGATTTTCAACTAAACCTTTTCTTCTCAATTCAATAAAAACCGCATTTTCAAGGTATTTTCCAATATCACTCGAATTTTTAAAGTCATATATATTTATAAACCCATTATCTATCACGTATGACTTCATTAAACTTAAACTGCTTTCTCTTAAACTGTATGCGTATTTTTTTAATGGAAATATAACGTAAGAATCATTTAAATGGCTTAAATATTCATAAAGGGTGTTTTTACTTACACTAACCCCCATAGATCCGAAATGATTTGCAAGTTTATTAATCGAAACTTTTTTCGTGTTTGAATTGATTAAAAATTTTAAAAATAAACGCAATGAATCGGTATTCTTCACATTATGCCTTTCAACAATGTCCTTATAGATTACCATATCAAGATAATTTTTCAAAATATCTTCACGATTTTCTTCTTCAAGAACGACTTCCGGAAATCCCCCGTAATTTAGGTAATTTTCCAAGTTATTCAGTATATTGGCATGTTCTTGTTCAGTTAAAATATCCGTTAACGTTATATTCCTAAAATCGAGGCATTCCTTGAAAGATAAAGGAAATACTTCAACACTTAGGCTTCTCCCTCGAAGCTGTGTTGCAATTTCTTTTGAAAGTAATTTTGATGAAGACCCCGTTAAATAAACTTTATAATCCTCTTTTTCAACCAACCTTTTTATAACAAGTTCAAAGTTTTCAATTTCCTGAATTTCGTCAAAAAAGAACGTTATTTTTTCATTGGGATAAATTTCTTTTGAAACTTTCACTATTTCTCTTAATGTATCGATAGTTACGGGAAATACTCGATCGTCATCAAGTGGGAAAAATACTGAATTTTCAGTTTTCTTAAATAATTTCATTAGTATGGATGTTTTTCCAGATCTTCTTATTCCGACTACGGAAAGGGCTTTATTTGTTTTTGGTAGAGATATATTCCTTTCATTTAATGATATGTCCTTTTGTTCGTATTCTTTAATTATTGATTTTATAGTATCCCGAAGTTCCATATTTCTCACCCAAATATTTACCTGTACGTAGGTAAATAAAATACAATTATTTACCTATCTATAGGTAAAGGTATTTAAATGTTTTAGAAACTGCTGATATTGAACTATCAATACACTAAAAAACAGAGTTTTTTGTGTTAATAAATCTTTGATTTATATAATCTATCAAAATGTAATGAATTGATAGAAAATGATATATGTGATAATATCAATATCTATCAAAATGTAATGAATTGATAGAAAATGATAGTTGATAGTTTATGAAACTTCCAGAAATTCCGAAATATTCAAACGAAAACATTGAAATTGCACTTAAATACGTACCAAATCGGGAAATAATTGATATTGTCCAAAAATACAATGAAAAGTATCTTCATTTTAATGAATTAAAACATAAAACACTTCCAGTAGATCCAGTTATAATCTGGACAATCATGAAAATGTTTAGAATGAATAATTTAAAATCGATACATTTTGGAAACTGGATATTTAATTATTCTTTAATCGATGAATTCATTGAAAAGTTACATACCCTCGATAAATCAGCCTCTGGAAACCTTTCAACTGCACTCGAATCCATTCCAAGCGAAAAAGAACGATATATTATAGATTCATTGATGGAAGAAGCAATTGCGTCAAGCCAGATTGAAGGGGCAGTAACTACGAGAAATGTAGCTAAGGAAATGCTAAAAAAAGGCCGAAAGCCGAAAAATAAAGATCAAAAAATGATCCTTAATAATTACAATACAATGAAATACATCCTTACAATAAAAAACAAAGAATTTTCAGTCGAAGAAATATTAAAAATTCATAAACTTATAACCGATGGAACGCTTGAAGATCCCGAATTTGTTGGAAAATTTAGAAAAGATAATGAAATTGCAGTTTATTCGACTGATGGAACACTTCTTCATCAACCGCCCGAATATGGGTTAGTTGAAAAATTGATGGAAGAATTCTGCGAATTTTCAAATTCAAAAGACAAATTCATCCATCCAATAATAAAAGGAATTATAATCCACTTTTTAATTGGATATATCCACCCATTTAATGATGGAAACGGGAGAACTGCACGATCCCTATTTTACTGGTACCTTTTAAAGAATGATTACTGGTTATTTGAATACATGGCAATTTCAAGAGTAATTAATGGATCAAAGGGGCAGTATCGGGACGCTTATTTAAAAACAGAATCAGATACTTTTTATAAAGACGATAAAGGGGATTTAACGTATTTTATAAAATACAACCTGGAATGCATCTGTAAATCGCTTGATGAAATCTTGAATTATTTAAGCATAAAACAGGCTGAACAGAAAGAAGTTTTAAAGTTAATAAGTAAATCCGAAGATCTTAATTTAAGACAGGCTGAAATCTTAAAAGAAATTTTAAAAACTCCTGAAAACATAATTACAATTAAAGAAATTGTTAAAACGTATAATGTCGCATATGCAACCGGAAGAGCGGATTTAAACCATTTAGTCGATTTAGGATATTTGGAAAAGAAAAAAGCGGGAAAAGAATTTGTGTATATTTTGAAGAAAAATTAAAGATATATTGAATTTTCATCTGGATTTGATAGTGGTGCCGTGTGTTTTGAACTTAGTATATTGCGATTAAAAATTAAAAGAAAATGTTATGAATCAATGTCTAAAATTAAATTAATTTTGAGTGCCAAATAACAATGCGATGATTGAACTTAGACTTAGAAGCATATAAATATACGTTGTTTTAGACATTATTGGATTCTCTATTAAATTCCAACCAAATACATAGAATATAGCATAAAATATTACCCATATTAATCATTAAAAGTATGTTTGCAATAATCATGGTCGCAAAAAATGATAAATAATATTTAACAACAGATTTTGATATAATAGAAAAACATATGGGGATCGCAACCATATATACACTAAAATTTTCATATATTGTCATGATTAGCCCAATACTCAATCCTGACGCAACCAAAAATAGTATTGCCATTCCCCCATCATCATTTTGATTACTTACTGTGTAATACTTACCACTTTTGGATCTACCCCGATAATATGACCCGCTTTTATTTTTATACTTGTGATAACCCATTTTAAACCTCATGATTAATATTTATGAACACCAATCCTGATGTTTTAAATATTATTTAAAATGTTGTTTCGTTCCGAAAAATAAACAAAATAAGTAAGTTAAATATGTTTTTAGTAAGAATATGCCATAAAAAGTAAAATAAGTACCCCAAATAAATTTACTAAAGTATTATTTTACAAGTGTAGTTAAAGATGCGGAAGTCATTCCAAGGATTAAAACTATCGAAACATAAGTTTTTGCAGACATTATACTTATAAATGGATAGAATTCCGCACCCAGTAAAGTCAAAAACAATCCCAATATAAACAATCCCCCGTATAGGATAAGAGCAAGAGCTAATGCCACCATATTAATTCCAAAAACTGAATTTATAATGGCTTTAAAAAATCGCTCAAATTTATTGGTCAATATCGTAATTCCTGCCATTATTACCAAAATCCAGTATATTCCAAAATGTATGTCTCCATAGTTATGATACAATAGCGCAATAAAAAATAATGCAAATAAGATTTGGGTTAGATCCCAGTCGATAGAATCGTCACCTGCTGTTGAAGTAGGTTTAGATTGAGATTGACGTCTCCACTGGGCATAACGCATTATTTTTTCTTGATCTCTAACATCGGGAGGTAATATGTTATCATCCCCATATATCGTGGTTGTATTAATTTAAAAAAATCTAAAAAAAGTTAAAATTTAAAAATCTGCAAGTAATTCAATCAACCGATCTGAATAACGAATTATTTTTGAATTATCGGAATCATTCCACGCTTTTTTAAATCTTTCAAGTGTGTTAGCTAAATCATCTCTTTGGTATTCATCGCCTTCGTTCGAGTTCAGTATTTTTTCAGCTCTTTCAACGTATATTGTGTATTCCCCATGGGAACCATTTGAAATAGGAATTTTAACACTTTTCGGATTATTTTCTTGTAAATTAAGCCCTTCCGTAATTTTTTGTTCGATATATATTTCTTTATTGTTTAGCGTTGGAATTGTTGCTTTAAGGGTAATTAATCCATTGTTATCGTAAGAAAAATCTATTTTAACAGGGTGCGGAATTCCATTATCTGATTTAGGAATATTTTCAATAATTCCTTCAATCCCAGTATAAATTACCCCTTCATCATCAGTTACGGTTGCAATTCCTGTAGGATCCTGAAATAGTTTAATAACTACAGCGTTCTGCTCTTCGTGAAGTAAACTATATGTATTTGTAACAGAATAAGGCATTGGCGAATTGATTGGCATTAAGCTGGAATACTCGGTAGGTATGATAACTCCGTTTCTTATCCCCAAACATTCAACCCCTAATGAAAATGGTGAAACATCCATTATCATTAATTCATCGGGATTAATCGCTCCGTTTAATATTGCACTTTGAATACAAGCCCCAATTCCAACTGCAAGATCTGGAGAGATACTTTTATCCAATGCGGTTCCAAATTCTTGCATTACCACTTCCTGAATTACTGGAATTCGTGAAGATCCCCCTACAAGTAATACCCGGGATATATCTTTTTGAGTAACGCCTTTATCATTTGCCTTTTTTAATGCATCTCGAATACAAACTCTTATTTCATCAAGTACTGGTTTTATGGCATTGTTAAATTCATTTCGAGTAATAGTCAATTCTAAATCTTTGCCTGCACCACCAAAATTTGGAATGTAAACGTCAGAACTTGTTACCATTGATAATTTCTTTTTTAATTCTTCCGCTTTCAGCTTTAAATTAAGTAAATTCTGTTGATTATTTAAGATGTTTGAATTCGGATTTCCGGATAAAAACTTCTTTTTTAAGTATTCAACTATTAATTCATCAATATCCTTTCCACCTAGTTTTGGATTTCCGCTACTTATTTTAACATCTAAAAATCCGCCCATCATTTCCAGAACAGAAATATCCAATGTTCCTCCCCCAAAATCAAAAACCGCAATATTTTCATTTGAGGATAAATTTCTTATTCCAAAAGCAAGTGCTGCAGCAGTTGGTTCGTTAATCAGCCCCAATACATTCAAACCGGCAAGTTTTCCAATATTATATGTGGCTTTTCTCGCAGGTTCTGCAAAATTTGCAGGTACAGTTACTACTACATCAGATATTTTTTCCCCAAGGTAATCTTCAGCATTCTTAACTAATTTTTTTAAAATATGCGCTTCGAGTTCTTCTGCAAAAAATTCTTGATTTTCAAACCGTATTTTTTCGCCAGTTCCCCTTTTTCTTTTTAACTCGTGAAGCGAATTTAAAAGTCCTTTAGCCTGACTTCCAACAATTATCTCACTGTTTTGCATTGCAATAATTGAGGGAACTACCGAACTATCACTTTCCGGATCGTTTATAGGCATTTGCTTTCCATCTTTAAATACAAAAATTTCTGAAGTAGAAGTTCCTAAATCAATTCCAATAATTGGATTACTCATTTATAACACCCCTTGAGTTTTAGAGATTTGTTTCTTCGTTGATTATCTTTTCTAAATTTTCCCCTAATTCATTATTTTCATTAGATGTTTGAATTTTCTCATCTTTTTGTTCAGAATTTTTTGAATCATCATTAAGACTTTCTTCTGAATTATTCTGTTTTTGAATTTCATTTTTGCATAAGATTACTCGGGATTTCTCAATAAATTCGCCATAAATATACCCGATAGTTTCACAGCTTATTATTTTCCCATTCTCTACATCCTTACATTCTTTTTCCCCCACTGCAGTATGATTTATATTATCAAATTCATCCCCTTTGTTAGGCATTATTACTTCAAATTTAACGCCATTGGTACGCAGTATTTTAATAAACTGGTTAATTTCTCTATTTGTATTATTTATAGCTTTATCGGTCGAATCTAAATCCAATACTGCATATTTTGATTTTAAAAATTCAACGATTGATTTTTCCAGT
This sequence comes from Methanococcus vannielii SB, assembly GCF_000017165.1. Lineage (NCBI taxonomy): Archaea > Methanobacteriati > Methanobacteriota > Methanococci > Methanococcales > Methanococcaceae > Methanococcus > Methanococcus vannielii. The sequence continues at coordinate 102,057 of NC_009634.1, read as the reverse complement.
TTATTTAATTCATTTTTATTTTTCTGAATTTCTTTTCGCAATTCATCCTCTGTTTCAGATATTTTGTTTAATTCATCAACAGAGTTATTTAAATTAGAAATACCCTCTTCAAAATCGTCTTTTACATCGTTTTGAAAGTTATCCATTAGGTTTTTAATTCTTTTTAAACCACCATCTATATTCTCTTTAAATTCGTTAACAAAATCCAGTTTTTTATCAATAATTTTTATATTTTCCAGGTACTGTTCATTTAAGTTCTCGATTTTTTCAGAACCTTCATTTAAAAGTTTGATTTGTTCATTTAATTTACTTCCAAAAAATCTTAATTTAATAAAATGGCTTGAAATGTTTAAAATATAAACACTTATTAAAAACATTATTAAATATTTAAATATTAAAGCACTAATTTCTACCATATACTCCATATCTCCAATTACCATCCTCTAACCACCTTTTTTAGTTCATTTAAAAAATCAATGTTTATTTTAGAAATGTTTGGGTATCTGTTTTCTATTCGATATATTGAATCAGAAATATAATTCCGATTAATATGATCCAAACTGTTTAAACAGTTTCGGATTATCGTATCTGCATTATTAATTTGTTCGCCAGTACTGTTCCCCAAAAGAACGCCCATTATTATTCTTAATTCTTGGAGTATTCCGTTATCATTTTGTAATAGATTAAGTTCAGAATATGCATTATCAATTGTTCTAAAATTAGAGCATATTTCTTTAAGGCCATGTTTGTCAGAATCTAAAGAATATGCAAGTTCAAGACAATCTGCAGCTATTCCGTGTGCCCGTGCATCAGCCAGTGCCTTAGCATGCTCAATAATACTATCAGAAAGAACTTTTTTGTTACTCTCATTTTGGGTTTTTGACCATCTGTTGATAAATTCTTTTGCAGAGTACCATTCGTGCCCAAGTACACCAATAACCACCATTTGGGTAACGATATCTGGAGTTAAATGTTCAATTCCTTTTTTTAGTTTAATAATATCTTCAATACAATTTTTGGCTTTTTGGAAAGAAGATACACCAATATAATAGTCTAAAAGTTCAGAATATGCTTCATGGGGGTTATCTTTAATATTAATTGCATCTTTTAAACAGTCTTCAGCATTAATTCCATAATTGGAATTAATTTCTTTCGAATATATCCTATAACAACGTCCTGCTCGAATTAAACTTTCATAGTCCCCCCGCTCTTTAAATTTAGATGCATATTTAAGTAATTCATCGTATTCCCTGAGATTCAGGGCACAGACCATAATTAAATCCAACGCTTCAAAATGCTTCGGATGTACCGCAAGTATTTTTGTTAATGCTTTTTTAGCATCAGAATATCTTTGAGACTCTATGCTGTTTTTAGCTGATTTAATATTTTCTTCAATTACTGTACCATATTTTAAAATGATATCGTATTCTTCTCGAGAAACGTCATTTGAAAGCGTATCATACGCTTTTCTTATTTTTACCTGAATATCCGGATATTTTGCAGGGACGTATTTTCTTGAAAGGGTAACATACGCCTTTTTTATTACGCCTTTTGAGGAAGATTCGTTTAAACCCAATATTTTATAATAATTTGATTCATTCGTAATCGAAATGAGATGTAATCTATCCAATACTTCTGGATCAGAAACGTAAGAAATATATTCTTTATAGAATTTAGAGGCTAAATCGTAATTTTTAGATTCAAATTCCAAATTTCCTCTTTTTAAAAGTTCTGAAATCTTTTCAATGGTTTTGATTTTTGATTCGACGTTTTTATCTAATGGGTTTATTGATAAAACTTTTTTATAATATGGCAATGATTCAAAATAATTTTTTTGAGAATATTGGGAGTCCCCTTTTATTAAATAAGATCTTATTTTTTCAATCTTTTCAATCTCGCCAGTACATAATTCGGAGTTTAGTTGTTTAATAATATGGTAATTTTGAAGTGCTTTTTCATAGTTTCCATTTTTATAACTTTCTTCAGCAGATTTTGACGCATTCATTATTTTGGTTATTTCATCAATCTTTTTAGCAATTTTTTCGGATTTTTTTAAATTGTATGCATTTTTATACGAAGTAATTGCATTTTGGTAATCTTTACAGTCATATGCCCTTTCTGCAAACGTGCAGTGTTTATTAAACAATTCATTAGTAGCTTCAATAATTTTTTGATTAATATATTCATTTTTAATCAGTTCTTTAGATTTAGAATACCACTCAATTGCCAATTCATAGTTTCCTTTTTCAAAAGCTCGATCACCATTCAATAAATATTTATTAAATAATTCTTTTTCAACATTTTGAATTTTAACTGTCAGATCAGAACTTTCGAAGAGAGAATGGGCTTTTTTATAATTTTCTAACGCATTTTCATAATGTTCATAAGTTAATTCATGGTCCCCTTTTGAAAGTTGTGAGAAATATTCATTTAATCGAGAGTAAGTCTGATTTATTTCATTATCTTTTGGATTTAAGTTCTTTAATTCAAAATAAATTTCAAAAGCATTTGAATATTCTTTTTTAGATAATAATAAATCTGCTTCGTGTTTTAATTTTGAAATATGTTCTAAATAATTTTTTATTTCATTTATTTTATCAAGAAACTTCGAATCATTAGGAACTACCCTATTAAGTTTTTCATAAGATAATAATGCAGCATTAAATTCTTTTTTTTCGAAAAATTCAGAAGCTGATCGAATCAAATTTATTATTTTTGTAATTTTTTCAAATTCCAAATTTACTTCTTGGGAATGGTATCCTAGTGATTTTGCTTTTTTTAATTTTTCAAATGCTAAATTATATTCAAACGACTGAACTAACTCGTGATAATCCATTTTTAATATTTCAAGACATTCTTTTTTAAAAGTTATTAAATTTTCAGAAACAAACTTATCGTTTGGATTTAAAGTTATTACTTCATTGCAAATGTTAATTAGTTCTTCATACAATTCATAGCTCGAATCTTCGGAATTAATTTCGATTAAATTTTTGATTTTTTGTAATAATTCCAATATTTGTTCTGTTTTTTTAATAACGTCTTTTGTTAAGTTATCCTCAGGATTTAATGAGAAAATTTTTTCGGATTTTAATTGAATGGAACCATATTCTGAATTTTTAAAATCCAATTTAATTTGATCGTGCATCGAAACAATAGTTTCTAAATCACTTAAAAATTTGTTGGCTTCATCATATTTTGGAATAATTTCAAATATTTTTTTGAAACATTCTTTTGAGACAGAATATTCTCCATGTTTAAAAAGTTCTTTTCCATCATTTAATAGTTTTAAAATTTCCGACTCTGTTTTTTCACATTTTTTCTTTAATGATTGTATTTTCTGATCGTGAGGATTAATTTTTAAAATTTCATTGCAGTTTGAAATAATCATAGAATAATCTTTAGATTTTTCTAATTCTTTTATTAAGGCATATATTTGACCTATTGTTTTAATAGAATTTATTTTTTCCAATAATTCTTCATTTTTTTCTATTTCTAGCGCTTTTTTGTAAAAATTTAGTGCTTCGTTATATTCAGAATTATTAAATAATTCATTTCCCCTTATGGCATACTTTTTAGGCCTGCCAAGTAATTTATAGAATAACTTTGATAAATTGATCAAGTAATCACCGGGATATTATGAAATTAGATGAATATATTTGTTCAAAAATTAATTATGCTGAAATTGCAAAAATAAAATGTTTTATTGGGGATTTATATTCTAATTCACATATTAAAACTTTTTGGAACGTTTTAGAATGGTTAGAACATAATATTTCATACGATATTGAAAAATCCAATTCAATAGTTGTTAAAAATTCACAAAACCTTCAAACCCCTTTTGAAACAATAATACTAAAAAAAGGAATTTGTTTAGATTATTCTATACTTATTATGGCCATTTTATTAAATTTTGGTTATGATAACTTTTATTTATGTACGATAAAAAGCAGATTCAAAAAAACGGAACATAGTGTAATCGTATTAAAATATGATAATAATTTCTTAGTTCTTGATAATAAATTGCCATTAATTAGTTTCGAAGATTATATTTCAGGTTTGACTATTAATGGCAATATTATTGAAGATATCGGATATTACCTCATTCAAAACTTTAATCAAGACTATTCTATAAAAAAAATAGGGTGTACAAAAGAGTTAACATCTATAAGATCTTCAGACTCAAAGATTCCAATTAATATTATCGAGAGACATTTGCACATATACTTAAGAAAAAAAGGATGGGAACCAGCATGTACTGAAAACCTTAAAAACATTGATGAACGGAATTTTTTGATATATTATGATGTATCCATTCATAATAATATTATATCTTATATATGCGATTCAATAAGCCATAATAAACATCCTGGAAAATATATTTTGAAACTGGTGAAGATTGGAAACTTTCTTAAGGTTTATTTTATATTTAATTAGTTCTTATTTTCGAAAAACGTTATAATCCTATGATAAAAATGATTTATCAGTAGGGCCCTATTCTTTTCATATCTTTTTAAATAATTATAATTGTCCAGAATTCATATTTAGAATTTTTGTTTAAATCTCCAATGACACCCCAATATGGGTTATCAGATTAAAAACTTAAATGTTGCAATTAAACCGTAAATTGTATATATTTATCGATTATTAAATTTAAACATATATGGCAGGCGTAATATGGCAGTGAGGAGTTAAAAAAATGTTAATGTTCATAGTTTGTTTGATTATTCTTATATTTGTTTTAAAATATTGGATAGGGCGCCTACAGGATAAAGGTTATGACATTTGTAATGACTATACAGAATGGCGACCATTTGATGAATACAATGTAAAACTTGATTATAAAAAGAATTCAAGAAATTCTGTTGAATGTATTATCCACAATATGGATAGTATACCAATAATTGTGAAAATTTGGTGTAAAATCTACGATAACAACAATATTATAATTGATAAAACTTGGCCTCACAAAAACATAGTACATCCTGGTGAATCATTCAGAACAGATACAAGAAGCCTCGATACCCCATTGGGCGATCGTTGGCAACTAATGTGCAGTATTGAGAAATATTAAATATTTCTACTTTTCAAAAAGTATTATTTGGTATTGGCAGGATGGAAAATATATCAAATTGAGGGTATCTGTACCAGAATATCTTTAATTTATGAGGTATATGATAGGGCAAATAAACAAAGTATAATCGTAGCAATATTTATTATGCTAAAAAAAAGATTGAGTTTTATAAAGTTAATTAAAAGCATAATACTTGAAATAACCAATAATCCCACATATAGCATTGATCGATCTTCACCCATATTTGAACCTCCCCTATAATCGCAATGTCTGTCGTATTTTCTTTTCTGTTAATTGGCGATATATATACTTTTTTAAATTAATTTCTGAAAATTAATAATGAAGATAGCCCGGTTTCAAAACGTTTTCGAAAATTTAATATTTAAGTTGGGATATTTAAGGTAATTATCAATTTATCAGTAATCCTTTAATTTTAAATAAATACGTATACTAACTTAAAAATTAAAAACAGTATATTTAATAAAAAGGTGTTTCAATTGAAAATTGGAAAAATTTTTGCATTGCTTTTACTAATTTTGATGTCCTATTCAGTAGCATATTCATTTAACATTGGCGGTTTTAAGACGATAGATGGAAAAACTGCACAAGATTGGTGTGGTTTAGGTTTGAACACAGAAAGACCTGAATCAAAAATACGTTGTTATTATAACGCTTTCGAGTTAAACGTAAAATTAAACAATGTAATGAAACCTAAAGTTTGGTCAGATCGTGGTAGTGCATATGCAAAACTCGGACGATATAATGAAGCCATAATATGTTATGAAAATGCTTTAAAAGCAGATCCAAAAAATGTGGAATATTGGTTTATCAAGGGTAATTATTACTACCGTTTAAAACAATATAATGATTCCCTTGACTGTTATAATACTGCGTTAAAAATAGACCCTAATTACAAATCTGCAAAATTTATGATTTCGATAGTTGAAACAAGGTTTGATGAGATTCAAAACCCTGACAAGTATCCGAAAATAGATGGAAAAACTGCACTACAATGGGAAGATTTAGCCAATAATGAATCATCCCCCAGCAAAAAAATTGAATATATTGACAATGCAATAACTTTAGAGCCCAATAATTCGATCATGTGGTCCAAAAAGGGGGTAATTCTACATGATGATTTAAAAGAATACAATGAATCCCTCAAATGTTTTGAAAAAGCATTAGAACTCGATCCTAATGAGGATATAGATTTAAAAAATGCAGGATGGGTTTTTTATGACCTGAATGATTACCAAAAAGCACTTTATTACTTTGAAAAAGCATTAGAACTCGATCCAACCAGTCAGGGAGCAATGAGGGGTATTCAGATGACGTGCTTTTATGGTAGAAAATATCGAACTGCAATAGAATGCTGTGACAAAGAATTGGAATTATACCCAAATAGTTACGCTGCATTAGTTAATAAAGGCAATTCCTACAATGAACGTAAAGAATATAAAAAAGCACTAGTTTGTTTCGATAATGCATTGAAACTAAACCCTTACCATTCAAATGCATGGAATGGTAAAGGCGTTGCTCTTGTTGGTGCTTATTGTGCTGACCCTTGGAATAATATAATGGATGCCCAAATCGGCATTTTAAAGGCAAAAGAGGCATTAAGGTGCCATGAAAAAGCATTAGAACTCGATCCAAATAACCAAATTGCTAGATATAATAAAAAAGCCCTAGAGGAAGTTCTTAATTAATTATAATACTTCATTTGGTAGTTAATTATATTTTATCTTTTTACAAGAGTTAAATCTGCAAATGGTTCAATAAAACACAGTAACATAACTGACGAAACTAAAAGAAAAGAGTTTCTTGGTTATAATTAAATGGACTTAATGCCCTATTTTCAAAATTCAACCTTATTACTTTCAAATTATGTTTTTTTAAGTATACAAAACACCCGTTTTGTAAACTATTTTTAAATCTATTTTTGAACTTAGTTTTGCATATTATTCTTTGGATTTTTAGTATACTTTCTGGTTTACTTATTAATGTTTATATCTGATTACGGCTATAACTAAAGTATACTCAATTTAGGGGATATTTATGCCGGGAAATGAAATGATATTTGGTTATGCCAGGGTTAGCACTCAAGATCAAAATGTGGATCGTCAACTAGATGAATTAAAAGCAGCAGGCTGTCAAAAAATATTTTACGAAAAAATATCCGGGACAAAAATAGAACGGCCAGAATTTTTGAGAATGCTTGATCAGGTTCGATCAGGAGATTTAATAATAATCACCGAATTAACGAGACTTTCAAGGTCGACTAAGGATTTACTCAATGTAGTTGAAATGCTTGAAGAAAAAGGTGTTTCAATAAAATCATTGAAGGAATCATGGTTGGATACCTCTTCAGCACATGGTAAATTATTATTTACTTTTTTTGCAGGAATTTCTCAATTTGAAAGAGATATTATTTCAGAACGAGTAAAGTCGGGACTAAAAGCTGCAAGAGCACGTGGTAGAAAAGGTGGAAGAAAACCTGCTGATCCAAAAAACGTTGACATTGCAGTTCGAATGTGGAAAAGTAAAGAATATTCAATTAATGAAATCTTAAAAACGTGTGGAATTTCTAGAAGAACTTTGTATAAATATTTAAAACAAGATGAAGACTGCAGAAAAATTATTGAAAAAATAATTTGAATAATGTTTACGTATTTAAAAAATTTAATAAGAAATAAATGGATCAGCAGTTTATTTGCGAATTTTAGCCAACTTATGCCCTTTTGAAATATCCTGCAATTTATTGAATACCACGTATGTCTTTTAGTTGCCGATTTATTTTTTCTAATTCAAAGTTCTTTCTTTTAAACCAGTCCTGAGACCATATTCTATAAATTTTCCAACCGAGACCTTCTAAAACTTGCTGCCTTAACCTGTCACGATCTCTTGCAGAATGTGATGAATGGTAACTTGCACCATCGCATTCTATTCCCATTATGTATCTTCCAGGGTTATTTGGGTCAATTACGGCTAAATCAATTTTATAACCGGAACATCCGACTTGGGTGTGTACATCGTACCCTAAAGCAGAAACTGCATCATAAACATCTTCTTCAAATGGGGAATCAAATTCAAGCTCACTATTGTATTCTAAACTTTCGGGAAGTTTACCATATTTAGCAAATTCTAAGTATTCCCGCAATAACTTTGCACCTCTGCTGTTTGTACGCATGAGGTCTATTTCTTCAGGCATTATGGAGGATACTAACTTTATATGGTGTTTTGCACGAGTAATCGCAACATTTAATCTTCTTTCACCGCCCTGTTTGCTTAGCGGCCCAAAATTATACCTTAGGTTTCCAGCATTGTCTTTTGCATAGCCTACACTGAAAAATATTACATCTCGTTCATGGCCCTGAACGTTTTCTAAATTTTTAATAAAAAACGATTCTTCTTTTGATTCGTCCATTAAATACCGTAATTCTGGATAATCTTCCATTAAATAATCTAATTCATCAATAATCTGCATTTGCTGTGCTTCGCTAAATGCAATAATTCCAAGCGATTTTTCGGGATGATTTTTAAAGTGGCCTATTGTAAGTTCGGCTACTTTTTTAGCTTCTTTTTTATTTGTTCTACTTAATGATCGATCGTAAATCCCGTCTTCAACATATACAAATTTTAATCCGTTGTTACACGAATTATTTGAACTTGGGAACGTATATAGCTTATTTTTGTAAAAGTTTTTATTTGAAAATGCAATCAACGATTCATGTCTACTCCTATAGTGCCATTTTAAACTTTTTTCAGGCATTACTGCGGAACACTGATCTAATATGCTCTCATAAATTTCATCAAACTCTTCTTCGGATTCAGGATCATCAAAAGTGCTCGTGAAAAATCTTGTTGGCGGCATCTGTTTACTGTCTCCAACAACAATAACCTGCTTACCTCGTACTATGGACCCTATTGCGTCTTCAGGTAGTATCTGTGACGCTTCATCAAAAATTACAAGATCAAAATCAAAATTTTGTGATTCTAAATACGTGCTGACAGACATTGGACTCATTAAGAAGCATGGTTTCATGGCCCATGTTAAATTAGGTATCTTTGAAAGTAGGGCCCTTATTGAAAGATGCTTTTTTTGTTTGTTGTATTCTTTTTTCAAGGTAGTTAATTCTAAATCCAGCGAATAAATTTTTTCCCGACCTTTAGCCAATAATTTATTCTGAATTCGAGTAATATTACTTTTAAACTGGTCTTTATCAAGATTTCTAAATTCTTTTAAAATTTTTTCATAATCTTCTTTTTTAAAGCTGTTGAGTATGGTATCCGATAAATAAATATTTTCAAGCCTTAGCGTATAAAATCTTTTTAAATACATATCTTTTAATGAATAATCACCGTAATTTTTATGTTTTATAACGTGAATTATATCACTAAATCCAAGGTATTTGGCATCAGATATCGTTTTTTTAAGAGATATGTTTTCTTCGAGGTTAAAAGACTCATAAGAAACAGTTTTCATCCATGAACTTACGTTTGATATAGAATTTTCACTAAATTCCTTACCATTGAGTTCTAAATTTTTCACATCGAATATCTCTTCAAGATATGCTTTTTTAGAATTGTACTGATTTATAAGATTCAATATTGAGCCCATAATTGAATTTAGATTTTTATGGTCTTTAACAATGTATTCAACGTATTTATTCGGTATTTCCGAATCCTTAAATAAATCGTTTAAAGAGTTTACCCAAATTAGTGCATCGTAAATTACATCCCAATTGGTACTTTCATGGGCATAATATCTCCCAAAATTCTCTGAAAGCCGTGTTCTTTCAGAATTTAATGTATTTTCTAAATTTTGAAAGAGTTCAATATTTGATAGCGTATTTTTTAAATCCCTATATGTCATTTCTAAAAAGTCATCTTTTTTCAACAGGTTGAAAATTTCATTTACTGACGAAATTGCAGAATTTATCCCGTTTAACTGCTGGTTCATGTTAAATATGTTAAATTTTTTTAAATCAAAGTTTAATTCAATATTTGCTAACTTTTTAAGCGAATATACATCAGATTCGAGATTTTTAATTGAATAATCGATATCCGATAATATTTTTTCAATTTCTGCATATTCTTCAGTATTTATTATCGAATCAACCGCTTTTGACGGAATTTTCACTCCAAGGTTTAATTCAATATTTGAAAGTTCTTCAAGCATGGTTCCGATAAATTTCCAGTCCGTAGTAACTCCCGAATACAAATTCCCGTAATTTTTAATAAATTCTTCTTCTTTTTTAGAAATTAACGTTTCCACTTTGATTATATCGTTAATTTTGTATAAATCGGAGAGTATTTCTGAATCATTTAGTGATTTCAAATCTTTTCGAAGTTCTAACACTAATTTTTTATCTTTGCGGTATTTCGACTTTAAATATTTAAAAATGGAATTATATTCGGTTTTAAATTTAGTTATAAGTTCCTCGACATTTAAATCGAAAATTCTTTCTTCGTAATTTTTTAAGATATTCGCTCTATTTTCAAAATATTTTTCAAATACTTCAAAATCTTTTAAATAGTCTATTTTTAGATTTGTTGCATTTAATATCGTATTTTTTGGAAGTTTCCCATTTTTTGAAATTACGCACGTGATTTCTTTTATTTTTTCGAGATCTGAGATGTTTAGTAGCTCGTTTGAAAAACCAAGTTTTGAAATTAATTTTTCTGAATTATTTTTCAAATTTTCGGAGGTCTTCACTAAGTTTTCAAGTATTTTTTTACATTCTTTATTCATAATTTGGTAACTTAACCAATTACAGTTATTTGAATACAGGATTTCCGAGATAATATGAAAATTCTTATCGAGTGGCGTTTTAAGTTCTGAAGCATTTATTTCAAACGCTTTGTTATTTATTTTGCAAGATAGCTGGCTTTTTTGGATATTGTACTCGCTAAATTTCTGTTTAAAATTTTTTGAAATATCGATTAGGGGTTGGACGTTACCCGGATTAAGCCACGATTGAATGGGGACTGGATTAGATAGCGAGATATTTAAAAATTTATATAACCATTCAAAATCTGAAATTTTAAGTTCTTTTTCAAGACCCCATTCTTCCGATATTTCTTTTAATTTTAAATTTATGTCTTCTAAAGTCTGTGACATTTCTAAAAAATTTGATTCTATTTCTGATTTTAACGAAAGTCGGTAATCCATTACTTTTAGGTATTTCCAAAAACTTTCATCAAATTCTATTATTTTTTCTTTACGTGCATCTAACTGTTCTAACGTATATTTGAGTGTATCCAAATCTTTTTCAGTGTAATTTATGGTATTTTTTAAATCGAAACACACTTCTGGAATTTCGGATAGTTTTGCCAATTCCCCATGTAATTGGTATGCACTTTTTCCCAACGGATAATGTATTTTGTGCAAACTTTTCACATAGGCGTTTAAAATATTTCTATCGTACTTTAATTTAGTATAATCAAAAGATTCTTTTGAAATCTTTCCGGATTCGTATTCTTCATACGTTTGATAGAGATTATTTATTAATTCTTTTTTATTCATCTTGTAGCTGTGAAGTTCCAAACAAAATTGGCCGAGACCTGCTTCATCAAGCCTTTTTTTGACCACATCAAGTGCAGCCATCTTTTCACTTACAAATAATATTTTTTTACCATCAACGAGGCATTCTGAAATTATATTTGTAATAGTCTGGCTTTTTCCAGTTCCCGGGGGACCTTGAAGAACAAAACTTGCACCCAATTTTGCTGCAACTATTGCTTCCTGCTGGCTTGAGTCTGCATCAAGTACCTGGTAAGAATCAGCAGGTGCTATAAGACTATCTAATTCTTCTGCCCCAGGTATGTAGGTTCCAGAGGGCGTTAGTTCAGGGGATTCTCCAGATATTGCCCTTATTATGGGACTTTCTTTAATTTTTAAATCGAGATCGTTTAAATCTTTTAACATTACAAGTTTATTGAACGAAAATAGGCTTATGTATGATTTATCAAAAATTTTCCAGCGGTTAAATTTGGAAATTTTTTCTTTAAGTGCGGTAAAATAATCTAAAATGTTTATTTCTTCGATATTTATGTCTTCAGAAATATCTATTCCAAAATCCATTTTTAATTTATAGGATAATGACGGATTAATTACTACATCATCTTCAAACCGTTTAAGTGTCATTGGATCATATTTTGAATTTCGGGATAGTGATATTGGGACCATTATAAGCGGAGAATATAGTTTTAAGTCCGAATCGTCGCTTTCGTACCATTCTAAAAGTCCAAATGTTAAATAAAGAATATTTGTGCCCTTTTCCTTTAGTTCCGTTTTTGATTTTAAATTTAATTTATAGAGTAATTTCTGACATTTTTCAAAATCTTCAAAGTTTGTATTCAATAATTCTGTAGAAATAGATTTTCCGGAAATGCTTTGAAGGTATAATTCGGAAATATCCTCAAAATATCTTTTTGAATCTTTGGATATTCCAAAACGTATTTCAAGGGCGTTTGTATCTTTAAATCTAAAATTTGTAAGTTTATTTCGTTTTGTAGTATCAATAAGGTTATTTTTCCAAGTAGTTATTAAATTTTCAATATTGCTATTTGAACTATTTTTTAACCCTTCTAAACTACCATCGATACTTGAACTATTTTCCATCAATAAACCCTCCTCGAATAATCATATTTATCATCTAAATCGTTTGATATCTATTATTTGGATTTTCTAAATGATTTAAAAATTGAACTAATCAATTTAAAAATATCAAAAGAAATTTTATTGTAAATCTTATTATATACGTATTTTTCAGGATTTCTAATAATTCCAAGACCTTTTGGCATTTTAACACCGACTCTATGGGCAATTTGTCGTTTAATACTTGTTTTTGCAGCAATTCTTTTTTTCAAACTTGGTTTTCTTATTCCTATTTTCATAAAATCCCTCAAAAAAACTAAAAAATCTTTTTTATTCTAAATATTCACAAATATCTTTATAATCACAGAAATAACACATTTTAGGCGTGTTAATTACTGTAAAATCTTCATCCATTATTTTATTAACATTTGAAATAACATTTTCTTTGATATTTTCGATATTTGCAGGATTTACGTCAATGATTACATCTTTTGAAACATCGGGGTTTACATAGAGTTGTCCCATTTTTACAGGATATTTCCCATATTTTTCAAAAACTGCCATGGCATAGAGTGCCATTTGTACATCTTCTGCCATTTTTGGTTTAGTAAGTACGCTTGATTTTTTTCCGGTTTTATAGTCGAGTATAATATATTCCCCATCAGGCGTTACGTCAATCCTATCAATTATTCCTGTAAATGTAAATCCCCCTAAGTCAAGATTGAATTTTTCTTCAGTAGCCAATATTTTGTTTTTATTTTTACTTTCAAAATCAAACCAGTATTCAATCATTTTCAATGATTTTGAGTACTCTTCTTCGAATTCCGTTTTTGAATTAAATGAAAATTCCTTTAAATTTTCAGAAAGCATTGATTTTGCAAGTTCTAAATCAATGGCTTCACCCTTATTTTTTAAGATCCCCAAATCTTCAAATATTTTGTGAACGTCTGTTCCAACAGTTAAATGTGCTTTCTTTGGAGTTGGAATATTCAATACGTAATTATACTTGAAATTTAGCGGACATCCAATGTACTGCTTAATTTTTGATGCGGAAAATTTCATAGATTTATCTACAAGCGGTGGTAATTTTACAGTTAATAACTCCGATAATTCTGAAATATCCGGAATATCTATTTTTAAAAAGTCATTTAAGTCGAAATTTGATAAGTTTCCGGATTTTTCGAGTTCATTTATTTTTACAAGGGTGATGATTGATTCTATTGCTTTTTTATACTGTTTTTGAACTGAATATTTGATGACTAACCTTTCATATTCTGAAATTTTTTTATTTATCGGGGATTCTACAGACATTACAGGTTTTTCAAATTTTTCAGTTTCAAAGAAATTTACCTTATCATTTTGTAAATACGAAATGCCATCTAAAAACAAACTTGGTTTTGATTCCTTTTTGTTTCCTGAAAAGATTTTAGGATACGTTAAATAAAGTTTATCTTTTGCTCTAGTCATTGCCACATAAAGTAACCTTAATTCTTCTTCTAAATAGAGTTTCTTTTCATCAAAATTATCTTTTTTAATGCCTTTTTGTAAATCCAATGGAACCGTAAATTCTTTTTTTCGATATTGCAAAGGAAGATGTCTTTCTGAAACGTCACAAACAAACACTGCTTTTGCTTCTTTTCCTTTTGACTGGTGGATCGTCATAATTTTAACAGTATCGTTTTCTAAAAAGTCTTCCGGTTCTACTTCAAAGTCGGATAAAATGTTGAGGTATTCAGAAATTTCTTCAAATTCTGTTTTTCTAACACTTTCAAATTCTTCGACAAGTGAAATTAATGAATTTAATAATTCGATATTTTTTCTTGAATTTAGCGTATTTTGATGAATTTCTAACTTGTATATGTCCGTTTTTTCAATTAACAAATGTTTTAATGTGTCTGATGGAAGATGGTTTTTCTTGTAAATTAAAAGTTCATTAATGTTTTCAAAAATTGATTTTGCAATTTCTAAATTCTCTAAATTTAATTCAGATAGATTTTTTTCCAAAACGTAAAATATCCCATCTCCGGAAATTTCCGGGTTAGAATATGTTAATTCCTTTGCTTTTTTATTTATTTTTTGAATGTCGTGTTCAAAAAGTCCTTCTCTGGTAAATATCTTTTTAAAATCTATTCCTGAATTAAATGGATCGGATATAGCGGAGATGTATGATAAAGTATCTTTAATTACTGGAAAATCTTGTAATCGGTAATTTCCAATATATTCGCTTGGAATTAACCTGTTTTTTAACGAATCGCTAAATTTTTTTCCATCCGCAGTTTTTCTGGTTAATATGAAGATATCTTTTGGAGTTAATCCCTTTTTAATTAAGTTTTGAACTTCATTAGAAACCCATTCAGCTTCGCTGTAATCATCAGGCATTGAAACTACATTTACCTTTTCTTCTGAACTTTTATTCGATTTAACTGTCTTTTTTTCTCGTTTTTCGTTATTTTTTATAAGTTCTTGGGATAAATTCACAATATTTTCAGTAGATCTATAATTTATTTCAAGTGGGATTTTTTTCAAATCTGGATAATATTCTTCAAGTTGATTGATGTTTGTTAGATATGCACCTCTGAATTGGTAGATGCACTGATCATCATCTGCTACACACGTTAACATGCCATTTTTAGTAAGCATATTTATTAAGTAAAGCTGAGAATAGTTCGTATCTTGAAATTCATCGACTAAAATATAATCGAATCTGTTTTGAAGCTGTTTTTGAATAACCGGGTTACTTTTAAGTAATTTACATGCAATTGCAACCATATCATCGTAATCGATAAGGTCGTTTTTTCTTTTGTATTCTTCATACGCCATGTAAAATTTAGAGAGATCATGAAGTTTATCTAATTCTAAAATTAATTCCGGATCATCAGTTTTTTCTAATTCTCCTAAGACATAATTTTTTAATTCTTCAGGAGAAATTAAAAAGTCATAAAATTGAGAAATTCCTTCAATTAAACTTGATATTAAATCATATGGTTTTCCAGAGACTTTAATTGTTTCAAATCCAAACGAATCAATATTTTTAACACCAAAAACACAAGCATGTTCCTTTGAAATTAATTTTGGATTTTTACTAATTCCAATATCAAGTGCAAATTCTTTTATTAACTCATTACAAAACGAGTGAAATGTCGAAACTGTGATTTCATTGTTTTTTCCAAGTTCACTTTCAATTCTATCGAGCATTTCTTTTGCAGCTTTTTCTGAGAATGTAAGTGCTAAAATTTTTTTCTTTTCCATATTTTTTGTTAAATGGGCCACTTTTTCAGTAATTGTAAATGTTTTTCCAGATCCAGGTCCTGCTAAAATTAACAATGGTCCTTTTAAGTATTCAATAGCATTTTTTTGCGATTCGTTTGGATTTTTTTTCAAGATTCCCCTCTTTGTTACCCCAATTTATAGTAATTTTTTTAACATATTTTTATATTGTGTACCTAATTTATATATTTTTCTCATAATTATGAGAATTTTATTTAATTAGAAAAATTTATAAATAATTATGCACACTATTTTGACTATGGCAAAAATACTACTCGCAACCCTGTACTCATTTGAACCAATTATTGCTGCATCAACCAAAATAGGTGCAGATCGATTAATTCTTTTAGTCGATTATAAACCTGACAAAACGCAGCAAAAGTCCATTGATTTAATAAATGATTCATTAGGTTCGGTTTTAAAAATAGATACAGTTAACACTGATGTATATGATATTGTAGAAGTTTCGAAAGAAACTGTGGAAATAATCGATTCACTATCTGACACTGATGAAATATATGTTGATATTACGGCCGGGAGAAAAACAAAAGCATTAGGTCTTTTGTTTGGTGCATACGCTAGAATTTCAAGAATTAAACGAATAATGTATGTGAAAGAAGAAAATAAGCAGCTTGTTTATCTTCCAAAATTATCTTATCAGATTACTCCTGCCCAGTACAAAATTATCGAATATATTAATAAAAATAAAATTTCATCAATGGCAGAATTTTCTGAAAACGTAGGTGTAAGTAAAGCAATGCTTTACAAACACGTAAAAGAGTTAAAAGATATGGATATCTTAGAAGAAACTCCTGATGGGTTAAAATTGACTGATTACGGGAGGATTGTTATATTATAGTTTAATTTCAATTTCATTTAAAATGTCTTTTAATATTTTCAATTCTTCAGGGGTAATTGTAATTCCTTTACTCATTTTAGTATGGTCTTGACTCCATTCTCTTATATCATATTTTGGTTCATTATTGTTCCAGCTAACAAGATTTAATTCTTTTTTCCATCCTTTTTTGGATTCTGAAAGAATTTTAATATGTTTTACAATTTCAAAAGTTACTTCTGCCATTGTTATACCCTCTAAAATTTAAAAATTTATATTGAATGTTTAATTTTTAAAACTTTCTTCAATAATTTTTTTATTTCTTTTACATTATAAGAATTTAAAGCATTTTAAAATTATGTTATTTTCTTTTAATTTAAAATAAACATCTTATATAATAAAAAGTATTTAAAATCTTATTTCGATATATCAAAATTTCGATATATCAAAAAATCTTTCAAAGAATCTAGTTAATTTTTCAATAATTATTTCTCTTTTTTTAGTTCTTTCTCCAGTTTTAGAAAATCTTGAAACTGGCGGGAAAATCTTAGTGATTGCAGTTCCTGTTGTTTGAATATTTCCGTCCCTAAACGAGTTCTTTATAAATTTGCATGTTTCGTCATGATTAAGATTTTCTTCATTAATTATTTTTTCTAATTCTTCAATTTTCTTTTTTTCTACAAATTTCTGCCAATCTTCATCTAAATTAGAGTTTTTATTGATGGATTCAATAAATTGATGAATAAGGTCTTTTTTATTTCTTAATTCTACGCTTGAATCTATTGCTTTATTTATATCCAATAAAATTTCTTTATCTTTAGTATTTTTTTCATGATATTTTTTTATTAACTTTAAAATATAATCAATATTAATTTCAATTTGTTTAATGAGTTCCATTTCAAAAACAATATCGTCATTAATATTTTCTTTTTCTGTATCGTTTTTTCTAAATTCGTTATATAAATCAATATATAAACTATGATAGTCCTGAACATCTCTTTCTGATAAAATTTCATTTCCAATAAATTCATCAAAAGTATTAAGAATATTTTTAACTCTTAAAATACTGCCATAAAGTTTGATAAAATCCTTCTGGTTTTGTTCTCCGAGTATTCTTTCCCCAATAGAAAATTTATCTTGTAATTCTTCAACTAAACTTTTATATCCTTTTATTTCTTTTCCGTCTTTTTCATATCCATTATAATATTCTTGATATGTTTTTAACAAAACGATTCCACAAGCTTCTTTATCTCCAAAAAGTGAAATTGATTCATTAGTTGCTTTTTCTAAATTTCTAAAACATACAATATTTCCAAAAGTTTTTATACTGTTTAAAATACGGTTAGTTCGAGAATATGCTTGAAGTAATCCATGTAATCTTAAATTTTTATCAACAAAAAGAGTGTTTAAGGTAGTTGCGTCAAATCCAGTTAAAAACATATTTACTACTATTAAAATATCTATTTCCCTATTTTTTACTCTTTCACTTACATCTTTATAGTAATTTTGAAATTTATCTGAACTTGTATCATAAGATGTTCCAAACATTTTATTATAATCTTTAATTGCATTTTCTAAAAAATCTCTTGAACTTGCATCAAGTCCGCTTGTTTCTTCCGAATTTTCATCAATAATTCCGTCAATTTCTTCTTCATTTGCACCAAAACTATAAATTGTTGCAACTTTAAGCTTTTTATCGCTTGGTAAATCATTTAGTTGTTCTTTAAATTCAGTATAATATTTTTTTGCCATATCAATAGAAGAAACTGCAAAAATAGAATTAAAGCCCCTTAATCTTCTTTCTTTTAATTTATACGAAACATTTCGTTTTGTTTTCTGGTCAAAATGTTCTAAAATATATTTAACAATATTATTTAGTCTAACAGGAGCTGAAAGTGCAGCTTCCCTATCAATAGTACTAACTTTTTTATCTTCAATATTTTCTGCTTCTTTAAGTGTAGAAATATAATCTACTTTGAAAGGTAGAACATTTTTATCAGCAATTGCATCAACAATAGTATAAGTATGTAATTTATCGCCAAAAGCTTGTTCTGTTGTTTTTAAATCAACTCTACCGCCAGAAGATGAATTTACTGCAAAAATAGGAGTTCCAGTAAACCCGAAAAGATGATATTTATTAAATGCTTTTGTAATTCCTAAATGCATATCTCCAAATTGGGAACGGTGACATTCATCAAAAATTAACACAACGTGACCATCAAAAATAGTATGCCCTTTGTTCCGTTTAATAAATCGGTCTAATTTTTGAATTGTTGTTATAATTATTTTTGAGTTTTTGTCTTCAAGTTGCTTTTTTAAAATTGCTGTGCTTGTATTACTATTAGCTGCACCTTTTTCAAATTTATCGTATTCTTTCATTGTTTGGTAGTCTAAATCTTTTCTATCAACAACGAATAAGACTTTATCAATAAAAGGAAGCTTACTTACTAATTGTGCAGTTTTAAAACTGGTTAAAGTTTTTCCTGAACCAGTTGTATGCCAAATATACCCTCCTGCTTTTACCGTTCCTAGTTGTTTATAATTTGTGCTTACTTCAATTTTATTTAATATTTTTTCGGTTGCAACAATTTGATATGGCCTCATAACTAAAAGCTGTTTATCTGTTGTAAATACGCAGTATTTAGTTAAAATGTTTAAAATTGTGTGTTTTGCAAAAAAAGTCTTTGTAAAATCAACTAAATCAGTAATTGGTTTATTTTTAGAGTCAGCCCACCAACTAGTAAATTCAAAACTATTGCTTGTTCTTTTTCCGTTTTTCTTTGTTTCGTTTTTTGCTTCTTTAAGGTGTTCTGACCTTGTTGTATTGCTGTAATATTTTGTATGAGTTCCGTTAGAAATTACAAAAATTTGGATATATTCGTATAAACCATTTCCTGCCCAAAAACTATCTCTTTGATAACGATTAATTTGGTTAAATGCTTCTTTTATTGCAACTCCTCTTTTTTTAAGTTCAATGTGTACTAATGGAAGGCCGTTTACTAAAACAGTTACATCATAACGATTTTTATATTTTCCTTCATCAGTAGCATATTGATTAATAACTTGTAAAAAATTACTGTGAATATTATCTTTTTTTAGTAAGTAAATGTTTTTAGTGTTTCCACTATCTAAGTTTAAGATTTTAATATAATCTTCTTGTATTGTCTTTGTTTTTTCTGCAATACTTTGATTTTTATTTGCTAATTCTGTTTTAAAAAATTGGTCCCATTCATTATCTGAAAATTTAAAATCATTTAATTTTTCTAATTGTTTTCTTAAGTTTTTTATTAAATCGTCTTCACAATTAATATTTACATATTCATAAGCTTGTGATTTTAATTGTTTAATAAATGCATTTTCTAAATCTGCTTCGCTTTGGTAAGTTTCAGGTCTTTTCCCATTATGGGGGGAATATTCTGCTACAACTGTGCTTTCAGTATTTTGCACCACAAGATTATAATTATTATTTGACATTTTTTACCTTTTTTTTAAATGTTCTAAACCTTTTTTAGTTGTTACGTATTTTTGATTTTTACTTGTTGGTTTATCTGGAATTGTTAATCCAATTAGTTCTTTTTCTAATAATGGAATTAGTATTGATTTTCTAAAATGTTCTCTATCTTTTATAGAGATATGTTTTTGTATTTCCCCCCTTGTTTTTGGAGTTTGACAGAATTTTAAGATTTCATCTTGCTGGGTATCTTGCTGGGTATCTTGCTGGGTATCTTGCTGGGTATCTTGCTGGGTATCTTGCTGGGTATCTTGCTCGTTTAATGGTATTATAATTGTAAAAATATCATTTTCAATTAGTTCAGGTTCTTTATTTGAATAGATTTTAACATATTTAGTAAGATTTCTTATTCCTGAGCCTAATTCATCAGCAAAACCAATTTCTTTAAAGACTCTTGCGATTACAGGATTTTTAGGATACGGAGAAAAATTATTTGGATTTATTTTTCCATGTCCGTGAGGCTTATTTGCATTTTCGGTTTTTATTTGGTTTTTTTCAATTATGAATTTTGCAGGAAAAGGATTTGTAAATTCCCTGTGCATTAAAATATTTGATGCAATTTCTCTTAAAATTTTATTTCTAACGCTTATTCTTTGAGTACCTTCAAGATAAAAGGGGTCTAGTAAATGTTTTTCTCCAAAAGCAATTATTCTTTCATAACTATCAATTAAGTTTATTCGAACATCATCCCTATCATCGTATCTATCTAAATTCACTTTTCTTAAGATTAAATCTGTTTTATGGTGTGGCAAAACTGATAAAATTGTTTGTTCTTTTCCAAATAATAAAATTCCTGCTAAAGTTATTCCTTCTTTATTGATTTGATAATCTTTTGAATATAATTTAGCACTTTTTAATAATTCTAAATTAGTCATTTCCTTCCAAGGATGAGTATTGTTTTGATTTACAGCTAATTTTCTTGCTTTATTTATTAAATTTTCATCTAAATCTTTTAGTTCACAATACGGATAAACTGTATTTTCAGAGTAAGTTGTTTGCTTTTTTAAGTATAATTGAGTTATGAGTGTTTGATTATTTGTTATATCTAAATCCCCATCTTCGTTTCGGTCAAATATTCTATTTTTGCATTTTTGAACTTGAGAACCAACAGGGACGTAAATGTGCAGAATTTGTTTATTATTTATAGTTACTTCTTGAATTGAAAGATAAACAGGAGGTGACATTTTTTGAGGATTGTTTATTGCAGTTACAAAATTTTTTTTTATTTGTTCTATTTTATCTTTATTTATTCCTTGAATTTCTTTATTATCTTTTACACCTAAAAGAATATCTCCGCCGTTTCTGTTAAGAAATGCACAAACCGTTTCATAAGCACTTTGAGGAATTTCATCTTTACATTCTTTAAATTCAACTGAAATTCCTTCTCCTTTTTTAAGTATTTCTTTAATTCTTTGGTTTTTCATTTTTATACCGTTAACTTTTCTTTAAATGTTAAAAGTTTATTTCTATAATATTCATATTGTTTTTTTCTTAATTCTAATTCTGCAGGAAGTCCAATTGAAATATCATTAACTAAAGCATCAAATTTATCAAGGATTGCGACTATTCGGTTTTGTTCTTGGAGGGAAGGGAATGGGATTTTGAATTTTTTTACTTTGCCATTAGATATTGAAGGGTATCCTGCTCCTTCCTGATTATTTTCAACATAATCATAAAACTTAGTAGTTTTTAATATAAAAAATAAAAATTTTGGCAATAATTTCTTAGGATTTGCTCTAAGAACACAAAAACCAGTACTGCAGATTTGATTGTGATGTTCAGAATTAATTAAAGAGTACCTTTTTAATGTGGGTCTTGTTGTTCCAAAAATTACATCTCCTTCATTTACTATTTGTTGTGCCCTACTTGGAGCATTATCGGAATTGATTGTTTTTGTTTCAGAAATTTGATTATTATCCCTACTTACGGAAGAAAGGTCAATATATTCATAATTTGTATTTTGATTTTCTTTCCATTTTATATTATTAGTATTAAGACAAATTTCTCCTAACTCCTTAAATTCAACATCATCTCCAAATGTTAATAATTCATCTCTATAATATTCATATTGCTTCTTTCTTGCTTCCAGCTCCGCTTCCAGCTCCGCTTCCAGCTCCGTAAAATTATCAAGAATTTTAACTATTTCTTCTTGAATAGGGAGAGGTGGAAGAGGAATTTTTAATGTTTCAAATAATTTTTTTTGCAAATTTTTTAAACCAGAGCCTTGAAACATTTTTTCATTAATCATAAATTGATTATCTTTTAGAAAATAATAAACAAACTTTACATTAACTAGCTCTGATTCAATACCAAATGTAAAAACATGGTCAGTATAATATGCTTTTCCACTATAATATTTGAAATCAGCTACTCCTCCGTCATTAACAAAAATATATTCACCATCAACTAAAAAATCATTGACTAAATAATCTTTTGAACCAGAAGTAAAACAAATTATTTTTCCAACGCCTAATAAAGGTATTTTTCCAACACCTATTTTTGATTTAGGTGCTCTTTTCCAAATTTCTCCTAATTCTTTAAACTCAACGCCTTCAGGACAAAGTTCATTGATTAGCTTATCAATTTTAGTAATTGTTTCAGCCATTGTTACTTATCTCCTTCAATCTCTTCAACAATACTATCAATTTCAATTCTTAATTCATTTTGTCTTTTAACAATTTCAGAAATCTTTTTGTTTAATTCTTTAATATCAATAATTTCTCTTGTGTCCTCTACAGTAACATAGCTTGAAACTGCAATGTTATAATCATTTTTAGAAATATCTGTGTTATCAACTAATTTTGAAAAATATTCTATATCGTTTCTGTTAAGAAATGCATCTAAAATTTTATTAATATTTTCGTCACTTAATTTATTTTTATTTCCGGCCCGAACAAATTCTTTTGATGCGTCAATAAACAAAGTTTTATTATCAATTTTACTTTTCTTTAAAACTATTATACATGTTGCAATTGTAGTTCCAAAAAATAAATCTGAAGGTAACTGAATAACACAATCAACATAATTATTGTCAATTAAATATTTTCTAATTTTTTGTTCAGCTCCTCCTCGATATAAAACTCCAGGAAATTCAACTATTGCGGCAGTCCCACTTGTTGAAAGCCATGCTAACATATGCATAGTAAATGCTAAGTCAGCCTTACTTTTTGGAGCTAATACTCCAGCAGGAGAAAAACGAGGGTCATTTATTAAAATTGGATTTGAATCACCCTCCCATTTAATTGAATAAGGAGGATTTGAAACAATTGCATCAAAAGGTTCATCATCAAAGTGTTTTGGATCTGTTAAAGTATTTCCATGAGCAATATCAAAATGATTATAATTAATGTCATGTAAGAACATATTAATACGGCATAAATTGTAAGTTGTTAAATTAATTTCTTGTCCGTAAAATCCTTGTCTAACATTTTCTTTTCCTAAAACTTTTGCAAATTTTAAAAGTAGTGAGCCTGAGCCACATGTTGGGTCATAAACTTTATTTACATCTTTTTTTCCAACAATAGTAATTTTTGCTAAAAGTTCGCTTACTTCTTGTGGTGTATAAAATTCTCCTCCAGATTTTCCAGCATTTGCAGCATACATGGTCATTAAATATTCATATGCGTCACCAAATGCATCAATAGTATTTTCGGAATAATTTCCTAATTTAAGTTCGTTAATTGCTTCTAAAAGATTAACAAGCTGTTTATTTCTTTGTTCAACAGTACTCCCTAATTTATTTGAATTAACATCTAAATCATCAAATAATCCTTTTAAGTCGTCTTCGCTTTCAAATCCTTTAGCAGAACTTTCAATATTTTTAAAAACTTTAGATAAAGTTTCATTTAAATTTGGGTCATTTCTCGCATTTTTTGTAACATTATAAAATAATTCACTTGGTAAAATGTAAAATCCTTTTTCTATAACCGTATCTTTTCGCCCAAATTCTGCTTCTTTGTCACTTAGTTTAGAATAGTCAAAATCTTTATTTCCTGCTTTTCTTTCTTCCTCATTAATATAATTAGTTAGATTTTCACTTATAAACCGATAAAAAAGCATTCCTAATACATATTGTTTAAAGTCCCAACCATCAACACTACCTCTTAAATTATTTGCAATTTGCCAAATAGTTCGATGTAATTCTGCTCGTTCTTGTTCTTTTGAAATCATACTTTTTCCCTTATAAAAATTTTAAACTGTCGTTTTAAAAATCATATATTTAATATAGATATAACATATATAGTTATAATCTTCTTATTTTAAACCATATCAAAACCAATCATTTTAAATTCTTTTTTAAACATAATCTAATTAACAAATTTTAAGGGGATAACGTGAATTATTTTTTATGTATTACAACAGAAGAAAATTGGAATATAATAAAAGAAAAAAAAATATGGGGGGTTTCTAAAAAATATCAAAATACAATTTCAAAGGTAAATTTAGGAGATTATTTAATAATTTACGAAATGGGAAAACAAGGAAAAGAGCCAAAACCTCAATATATTAGGGCAATTTATGAAGTAGTTTCAGAGATTAAAGAAGATAATAAAAAATTGTTTGAATCATACAGTCCAAATGAAACATATCCATTAAGGATTAAGTTAAAAGAAGTTAAAATATTTGAAAAACCGATTTTGTTTAAAGAATTAGTTCCAGAAATGGATTTTATTACAAATAAAAAATTCTGGTCAGGTTCATTAAGACGGGCAATGGCACAGATTAGTGAAAAAGATTATGAAAAAATTGTAAATTTTAAAGAATAATTTAGTTTTTCTTTTCTAATCTTTATTTAAAGGAGTTAAATTTAAAGGAGTTAAAATATGGAAACCATAATTTTATTTGATACAAGATATGGAACAACTAATAAAGTAAGTAATATCATTGCTGAAAAATTAACGACATATGGTTGTAATTGTAAAGTAGCAAATATTAATGAAAATCAAAATTTAGAATTAGATAAGTATGATAGAATAATTATTGGTGGGCCAATATATGCTGGTAACTTTCAAAAAAACATGAAAAAATTCTTAGAAAAAAACCTATCAATTTTAAAAGAAAAAGAAATATCTCTTTTTATTTGCTTTATGAATGAAGAAAAACAAATTGAGCAGTTCAATAATGCATTTCCTAATGAATTAGCTGTAAATTGTAAGACAAAAGGTTTTTTAGGCGGAGAATTTTTATTTGATAAAATGGGTTTTTTTGATAAATCCATTGTTAGAATAATTACAAAAAGTAATAAAAATCAAACAAACATTAAAAATGAGTCGATTGAAGAGTTTGTAATGGATATTTTAAAGTAAATTCAATAATTATTTTTTCTAAAATTTTTAAATTTTAAAATAATAAATAAATAAATAAATAAATAAATAAATAAATAAATAAATAAAAAAGATTAATAGGGAATTGGAAGCCCAAGTTCTTTTCTATGCCCAAGTTCTTTTTCATTTTTCTCTTTTTTCTGAAGGGAAAGTTTTTGAACTAATTCAAGTCCGGGTTTTACTTCTTCAATTTGTTTTGTCTCAAGTACTCCCGCTTCAACCATCTTATTTATGTATTCTTCTCCGTTTTTCGTCCTAATAAATACTGTGCTCCAACCATCAGGGCTACCGACAGAACCAGTTGAGATGTCTGCAAGTTCTGCGGTGTAATCCATACAAACGTGGCATGATTTTTGTTCATACATGTGAGTATCTTTTAAAGCTACGGTTTTTACTTCACCAGACTTTGAATATACCCAAAATTTACCCTTTCCAATATCTGTTTTTAAAACGTCATTCATCCTAATTCCTGCATATTGCTCTACAATTGCTTTCATACCTTCGTAGGGGAAGTTTTCCATACAGAATATTCCCAATATAAGTGCAATTTTTGAATCAGTATGTCTAAATCCCATTGGGTATTTTATTAATTTTCTAATCGCCTGAACTTGGCAAGGTGTGCCAACAATTCCAACTTTTTCAAGTGCATATTCCCTTACTGCGTCTTTTAAAACTGAAACATTTGGAGATATTGTATATTTTGTTCCAGCAGCGTTAAGTACTTCTTCAGGGGTCGTTACAATTTTTGGAACCGCTTTAAATCCTTTTTCAGTATTTGCAACGATTACACCGTCCAATAGGCCACTTTCTAAGCCATAAATGTATGAAGCAGAAATTATTCCTCCATCCTGTGATTTTTTAAGTATTGCCTTATCTGTGGCTCTTGCAGATATCGCTTTATTGTATGTTCCAAATGGATCCATAATTACCACCTTTAAACCTAATTACTCGATTTTTTGAACTACTTTTGGGAATCTAATTCTTGGGCATTGGGCCCCACAAACACCGCATTTTATACAAAATTCAGTCATAATATTTGGTTTTCCATCAATCATGTCTATTGCTTTTACTTGGCATGCGGAAGCACAAGTTCCACACCCCATACAAAGTGACATGTCAATAACTCCCTTAATTACATCGCAACCACAAGCATCTTTTCCATATTTTGCAATTTCTGCAAATGGTTCAAGGTATTCCATATCGCCATTTAACGCAGCCATGATTAAGTTTACAATTGATTCAGTTGATGGGGGGCATCCTGGAAGTGCTAAATCTACTTTTATTACATCTCCGATTGGAACGAATGCAGAATGTGAAGGTTGAGACATTTGTCCCCCTCTTGCAAATCTTGTAACGCCCCCTGATGCGGCACAAGCACCAAGTGCAACAACAATTTTTGAGTTTTTCCTCGTTGTTAAAATGTCATCCAATGAATGGTGATCATCTAAACAGACGCTACCTTCAACAAGTGCAATATCTATATTTTCAGGAATTTTTCTTTCAATTAAAATTTTATCGTTAGTTTCCGTAATTTCTGTTTTTTCGTCTGAAAGAGTAAGTGCATAAACAAGTTCAACAGCACCTAATATATCCAAAAGCTTTTCATAAGTGTCAGCAAGGGAAATTAAGCATCCTGTACAACCACTCATGTGTATATGGGCAACTCTTACCACTATATCACCATTATTCGTTTAATTCATCTATTATCATTTTAACAGCATCATCTATTGCAGAATTCACTTCAGGGGATAGTTCAAGAAGAATATCCGGTGCAGGCACGTTTTTCTGCTGGCATCCAACAACAACAATTTTTACACCGTA
This sequence comes from Methanococcus vannielii SB, assembly GCF_000017165.1. Classification (NCBI taxonomy): domain Archaea; kingdom Methanobacteriati; phylum Methanobacteriota; class Methanococci; order Methanococcales; family Methanococcaceae; genus Methanococcus; species Methanococcus vannielii. The sequence goes on along the minus strand of NC_009634.1, from coordinate 74,628 downwards.
ATTTTCATGAATATCTTTTAACATTCCTGCAAGGGGCATGTCGTGAGCATCTATATGGTATTTTGCAATATTTGGAAGATCAAAAGCATACAATTTCTTTAATTCGCCTGGAATTAACCCATAATCAATAATGTCAGCAATTATGATTTTTTTTAATGGAGTTTGGTCGTCAATTAATGACAATATGAAGTGCGAAGCTCCAGTTCCCGCATCAATTATCTGTATTTTATCGGATTTTAGAATTGGATATTCTTCTTTTAACTCATTTAGCTTATTTACGATAGCATATCCAAATCCATCGTCACCAAAAAGGACATTTCCACATCCTAAAACCAATACTTCTTTATTAAGGTATCCAGGCATGATTCACCACTTATAATATTATTTTTTTATCAATAACTTTATTTTCATGATTCATTGTAATTACGTGAGTTGCACATGAAACACAAGGGTCATATGCTCTTACAACGTGTTCTGCAAATTTGTAGTGCGTTCCTTCTGTAGCTTTACCAATTAATGGAATATTCCAAGTTGTTGCAACGATTGCGTTATAGTATGTAATTCTTCCTTTTCCATCAATTGCAGCCTGGTGGGTGTTGTGACCTCTTGCAGCTTCGTGAACGCCGAGACCTACTTTTTCACCATCACCAAGTATTGGTTCAGAGGATCTTGTTTTTCCGTTAACATCTAATTTGTCAAGAACTTCAAGTGCCCTTTTTACATTTACAATCATTTCGTAAGCTCTCGCAATGTGTATTGCCATAGCACCCTTATCTTTAAAGTCAAAAAATTTTGCAAATCTTGCTCTTGGGCCTACTTCCATAAGTCTTCCATTATATGTTGGAATAGTTGTACAAGCTTGCATTGCAACGTCTTTTTCGTAAACGTCGTAGGGTGTGTATTCTACAACTTTATTTTGCTCAATTTTTTCTCTGTTTCCGTATGTCGGATCAGTTGCAAGATATCCAAATTCGTGGTAACCTAATTTTTCTGGAATTTCTGTTCCATTTACAAGCATTCTACTTTCAAAGATAGGAATTAGGTATTCAATCTGTTCTTTTGCTAATTTTTCGTATTCTTTACATTTATAATACATTTTTGAGGCTGCATTTTCGGTAATATTTTTTAACATACCCCCTACCTTGATATTTGGTGCGTGAATTGCTTCTCCACCAACAACGTCAACAATGTATTGCCCCGTCTTTCTCATCTCTTGGATTCTTTTTATGTATTCTACTCGATCTGCTTCAGGTATAAAGTCAGGAGCGATTAAAAACTGGTGTAATGGGTGTGAATGTAATTTATTTCCAAGTCCAGTTAATTCTCTTAATAATAACCCATCTTTTGGAGGAGTAATATTACATGCATCTTCAATAGCTTCTACTGCTGATGTAGCGTGTGCTATTGGACAAATTCCACAGAATCTTGAAACTGCAATCGGTGCAAATTCTGCCAATTTTCCAACTAAGAATTTTTCAAAACCCCTAACGGGAGTTACACTTAAGTAGTTTCCTTTTTCAACAATCCCTTCATCATCCACTTTCAAGACAAGCTTTGTATGCCCTTCATGTCTTGTTGTAGGATTAATTTCTACCGTCTTTCCCATAGAATCACCTAAACAACCAATTAGATATTTAAAAATATATTACCTACATTATATTATATGATATATATTAAAAAAATTGTTAATTACATTAAATAAAAAGAGTTATATGTTAAAACAAATATCGGTTTTTTAAATATTTATTACTACTTTTTTATAAAATATATTATAAAATAATATTAAATATTATTAAATATTATTACAGATGTACCTATTAAAAATTTTTATTAACATATATATTTTTCTATTTGATATCAAATTGTTTAATTTATATATAACTAATCGTTATACTCACATCAATTAGATTAACTATTGTAGGTATTAATTTACCAAATATCTAATAACATCTGAGGTGAAATATTGTCTGAAGAATGGGAGCCAAAAATAGTCGGCTTTTGTTGCAACTGGTGTACATACGGTGGTGCAGATACAGCGGGAGTTGGTAGGATGCAGTACCCCCCAAGCATTAGAATTATAAGAGTTATGTGTTCTGGAAGAATTGAACCGTCATTTATTCTAAAAGCATTCAAAGAAGGGGCTGATGGTGTATTTATAGGTGGATGCCACCTTGGCGACTGCCACTATGATGCCGGAAACTACAAATGGCAAAGAAGAGTTTTGATGCTTTATGACATGCTTGATGAGCTTGGAATCGGAAAAGAAAGATTAATGCACGAATGGATTTCTGCTTCAGAAGGGGAAAAGTTCCAGATAAAAATGAATGAAATTTATAGTAGAATAAAAACTATGGGTCCGTGCACCTTGAAAGAAAATATTAAATAATCGTTAAAGGTGGTATAATGGTAAAAATAGCTACAACTTGGCTTGGATGCTGTTCTGGATGCCACATAAGTCTTTTGGATTTACACGAAGATTTACTGTCAATCCTTGAACAAGTTGAATTAGTTCACAGCCCTGTTTTAATGGACGTTAAAGAAATTCCAGAAAATATTGACGTTGCATTAATTGAAGGGGGGATACGAAACGAAGAAAACCTTCATACTGCAAAAGAAATGAGAAAAAAGGCAAAAATTGTAATTGCATTTGGAACATGCGCAGTTTACGGCGGAGTTCCAGGAATGGGTAACTTACACTCAAATGATGCCCTTTTAGAAAAAGCTTATAAAACTACCGTGACGACTAAAAACGAAGAAGGAATAATTCCAAGCGAAGAAGTTCCAAAATTAACTTCAAGAGTGATGCCACTTTCAGAAGTTATAGATGTTGATTACATACTTCCAGGATGCCCTCCGAAACCGGAATTAATTGCAAACGTTCTTACTTCGCTTTTAGAGGGTAAAACTCCAGAATTATCGACTAAAAACATGTGTGAAGTATGTGAAAGAGAAAAAAGTAAAGAAGGAGTATCTATTGAGTCGATTAAACGAAGCTACGAAGGGACGGCCGATTCTAAAAAGTGTTTACTTGAACAGGGGTATGTATGCATGGGAATTGCTACAAGAGCCGCATGCGGTGCTTTATGCCCTACAGCAGGAGTGCCATGTACTGGATGCTATGGCCCTACCGATAAAGTAGTAGATCAAGGTGCAAAAATGGTTTCTGCACTTTCATCCGACTATAAAGTCAGTGAAGATAGGACAATGGATGCAAAAGATCTTCCAAAACAAATAATAGATAAAATAGGTAGTTTTTATAAATTTACACTCCCAAGTGCTTTAATTCCAATAAATAACAAAAGATAATATCATAAATACGGTGATATGATGACAAAACTGTCAGTAGAACCTGTATCACGGGTTGAAGGACACGGTAAGGTTACACTTTCATTTGATGACAGTGGGAAGCTTGAAAAAGTTAATTTTCACGTTGTGGAAGTACGAGGATTTGAAAAATTTTTAGAAGGAAGATACATTGAAGATGCCCCAGTATTTACGCCAAGAATTTGTGGAATTTGCCAGGTTTCACACAATTTAGCAAGTGCAAAAGCAGTAGATAATGTATTTGGGGTAAAAATTCCAAAAACTGCAAATATGCTCAGAAATTTAATGCAACAAGCTTCAAATGTACACAGCCATGCGCTACACTTTGGAATGCTTGCATCTCCAGATTTAATGTTTCCAATGACTGATGACGCATTAAAAAGAAACGTTTTAGGTGTCGCTTCAGAAAACATTGAGGTTGTAAAAGATGCAATTGCAATGAGAAAAATCGGGCAAACTATTATACAAAAAGTTGGTGGAAGAGCAATTCACCCAGTAACTGCAATCCCAGGTGGACAATCAAAACCATTAACTGAAAAAGAAAGAGAAGAACTTTTAAAAATGTCTGAAAATTTAGTAGAAACTGCTGAAAAGACATTAACTCTCGGAAAACAGTTAGTTGAAGGATTAAAAGAAAAAGACTTATTTGACATCGGATACTTTGAGTCATACCACATGGGTTTAGTAAATAATGGTGCACAAGACATTTACGAAGGAAATATCCGTGTTGTAAACCCTGAAGGAAAAATTGAATACGAATACGACCCTTCAGAATATGCAAAATACATGTCAGAAGGTGTAAGGCCTTATTCATACCTCAAATTCCCGTACCTCACTGAAAAAGGGCCTGTTGATGGAGTTTATAGGGTAAATACCCTTTCAAGATTAAATGTTTGCGACAAAATGCCAACACCTATTGCTCAAAAATACTACGAAGAATTTGTAAAAACATATGGAAAACCTGCACATCATCCAATGCTTTTCCACTACGCAAGATTAATAGAATTGGTTTCAAGTGCCGAACTTGTTAGAAAATTCTTAGAAGATGATACAATTGTTGGAACCGACATAAGGGTTGAACCGACCGATATCGTTGGAGAAGGTGTTGGATGCGTAGAAGCTCCAAGAGGAACATTGGTACACCACTTCAAAACCGATAATAGAGGTATAATTACGGATGCAAATTTAGTTGTGGCAACCGTTCAAAATAACCCTGCAATGGACATCGGAGTTCAAAAAGTTGCTCAAAAATTCATAAAATCCCCAGAAGATGCAAAACCACACGTTTTAAACTACATGGAAATGGTAATTAGGGCATACGACCCATGTCTTTCATGTGCAACCCATACAATTGACGGAAAAGAAAGAATGCTTTCAATTGATGTATTAAAAGGCGGAAAATTAATTAAAACATTATAGGGGATATTATGATCAAGATAAACACTGAAGATTGTTATTTGTGTAAAGCTTGTGAAAATAACTGCCCTACGGAAGCTTTAAAATTAAATCCTCTTAAAGTATGCCAGCTTTGTGGAAAATGTACAAGTGTATGTCCAAACGATGCACTCCACTTAAGGGAAATTGAATTAAGTGGCAAAAAAATTAAGCAAATCGAATACAAACCAACAAAATGTAATTTATGTGGTGAATGTGTTAAGGTTTGTCCAAATAACCTAAAAATAGAAAATAGTAAGCTTAAAGGATTTTGTGTTGGATGCACAAAGTGTGTTGATATATGTCCTGACGACTACGTTGGAATGGAAGGAATTATTGAACCTGCTAAACGAAATTTCGTAATTCCAAAGGAACCAATTGTAGTAACCGATACTTGTGTTGGTTGCGGAATTTGTGTTCCAGAATGTCCTGTTGCTTCAATCTCACTAGAAAATGAAAAAGCAGTTGTTGACAAAAAATCTTGCATATATTGTAGTATTTGTGCACAAACGTGTCCTTGGAACGCAATTTTTGTTGCAGGCAAAAAATCACCAAAAAGAGATAAAAAAATCATCAAATTTGATGTTGATGATGAATTATGTATTGGTTGTGGTGACTGTACTGATAAATGTCCAAGAAATTTAATTGTAGTTAAAGATATGGTTGCAATACCTCCAAAAGGATGTCCTGCATGTGGATTATGTGTTAGTACCTGTCCTGTTGATGCAGTCGATTTAAAAGTTGAATATGGGCAAGCAAAACCTGCAACTTCTGAAGGAATCATATGGGATGAAGAAAAATGTGTATACTGCGGGCCTTGTGCCATAAAATGTCCAAATAAAGCAATAGCAGTAGTAAATCCAAAAGGACTCGAAATTCCAAGCAAATTGAAAACTGAAAAACAAAACCAATTTAGGATGTGTATTAGGTGCGGTGCTTGCGTTCAAATCTGCCCCACGGGAGCATTAAGACTTGGAAAAATTAATCATAAAGGGAAAGATTACGACAGAATCGAATTTAGTCCTAGTTTATGTAATAATTGCGGAAAATGTATCGAAACATGTCCTTATGACATACTCAAATTAACTGGAAAACGCGAAAAACCACTTGAAGGGTTCTGCGTAATGTGTTTAAAATGTATTGAAGCTTGCGAAAAAGCTAAAAAGAATGCACTATCTTTAAATTAATTTTTAATAGGGCCACCTATTAGAAATATTAATATATACATTAATATATTTATTATGAATAACAGTTCAGGCCAAATATTGGTGATATTATGGAAGAACCAAAAATAGGAGTTTATGTCTGCCACTGCGGTGTAAACATTGGTGGCGTAGTTGATTGCGAAAATGTTGCAAAAACTGCAGAAGGACTCAAAAACGTTGTAATTTCAAGAGAATATAAATACATGTGTGCAGATCCGGGACAAGAACTTATAAAGAAAGATATCAAAGAACTTGGATTAAATAGAGTAATTGTTGCTGCATGTTCCCCACGACTTCACGAACCAACATTTAGACGATGTGTTGAAGAAGCAGGTTTAAACCCATTTTTGTTTGAATTTGCAAATATTCGTGAGCACTGTTCATGGGTACATATGAAAGAGAAAGAAAAAGCAACTGAAAAAGCAAACGATCTCGTTAGAATGGCGGTTGCAAAAGCAAGACAGTTAGACCCATTAGACTACTTAACAGTACCGGTTACAAGAAGAGCACTTGTTATCGGTGCAGGGGTTGCAGGAATTCAGGCAGCACTTGATTTAGGGGATTCTGGGTATGAAACCATTTTAGTTGAAAAAACTCCCTCAGTTGGAGGTAGAATGGCACAACTCGATAAAGTATTTCCAACAAATGACTGTTCAATCTGTATTTTAGCTCCAAAAATGGTTGATGTTGCAAAACACCCAAACATTAAACTTTACTCCTATTCAGAAGTAAAAGATGTAAGCGGATACATTGGAAACTTTAAAGTAAAAATCGAGAAAAAACCAAGATACTTATCCGAAGAAAAATGTACCGGATGCGGTTCATGTGAAGAAGTCTGCCCAATAACCGTTCCAAATGAATTTGACATGGGAATTGGAATGAGAAAGGCCATTTACAAACCATTCCCACAAGCAGTTCCTGCAAAATACACAATCGATAAAGAAAGCTGTATTGATTGTGGATTATGCGCAAAAGTTTGTGGCCCACAAGCTATTAATTACAATCAAAAACCAGAAATTATTGAAGCAGAAATTGGTACAATTATTTCTGCAATCGGTTATGACCCATACGACCCAACAGAAAAAGAAGAGTATGGTTATGGAAAAATTCCAAACGTTATTACGTCAATGGAACTTGAAAGAATGATTAATGCGTCAGGCCCTACAATGGGGAAGGTAATCAGGCCAAGTGATGGTAAAAAACCAAAAAGGATTGCATTTATCCAGTGTGTTGGTTCAAGAGATGCAAAAATCGGTAAAAAGTATTGTTCAAACGTATGCTGTATGTATGCAATGAAGAATTCACAGTTAATTAAAGAAAAATCCCCTGAAACTGAAATTGATATTTATTATATGGACATCCGGGCATTTAGTAAAGGTTATGAAGAGTTTTACGAAAGAAGCTCAAAACAATACGGAATTAAGTTTATTAGGGGAAGACCTGCACAAGTTTTAGACAATCCTAAAACAGATAATCCAACAATAAGATCAGAAGACACGCTTTTAGGAGAAATCTTCGAAAATGACTACGATTTAGTGGTTCTTTCAGTAGGTATGGTTCCGTCAAAAAGTGCTGACGAAGTACAAAAATTACTCGGTGTTTCAAGAACAACTGATAGATTCTTCATGGAAGCCCACCCTAAATTAAAACCAGTTGATACTGCAACGGATGGTGTCTATTTAGCAGGTGCGTGTCAGGGTCCAAAAGATATTCCTGCATCAGTTGCACAAGGTTCAGCAGCAGCTTCAAGAGCAGCAATACCTCTTGCAAAAGGGGAAGTTCAGGTTGAACCAATAGTTGTAACACTTGATGAAGATGTTTGTGGTGCATGCGGTATTTGTGTTCAACAGTGTCCATATGGCGCCCCAAGATTTGTTGAAAAAGATGGAAAACAGGCTTTAGAAGTTCTTTCAGCATTGTGTAAGGGTTGCGGAACCTGTGCTGGAGGATGCCCTAGTGGGGCCCTTGAACAATCACACTTTAAAACAAACCAAATTTATGGGCAGATTGAAGGAGTGTTTAAAGACTCATACTAATCCTATTTCCATTTTTACTATTTTTAAATTGGATGATCTTTAACTGGTGGTATTTATGGAAGTTATTAAAAATATAGTCTGCCCATTTTGTGGAACACTTTGTGACGATATTGAGTGTCATGTAGATCATGGGCATATTGTAAAAACTAGAAATGCTTGTAGGATTGGACATAGTAAATTTACACACCGAGAGGGTGCTGTAAGATATACTGAACCGTTATTTCGGGAAAATAAAAAAGATGAATTCAAAGTAATTGATTGGGACACTGCAATAGAAAAAACTGCCGAAATATTGGTAAATGCTAAAAAACCATTAATTTATGGATTTTCTGCAACTGAATGCCATGCACATATCGAAGGAATGAAGTTGGCAGAAAAAATAAGGGGCTTAGTAAGTAATACTGCTGAAGTATGTCACGGACCAAGTGTTTGGGCACTTCAAGATGTTGGATACCCAATATGTACGCTTGGAGAAGTTAAAAATCGAGCAGATGTAGTAATTTACTGGGGTTCAAATCCAATGCACGCACACCCAAGACACATGAGTAGATACGGAGTATTCGCAAGAGGATTTTTCAGAGAACGAGGGAGAAAAGATAGAACCGTAATAGTTATAGATCCAAGAGAAACCGACACTGCAAAATTAGCAGATATTCATTTAAAAGTGGATCCTCATAAAGATTATGAACTTGTTTCTGCATTAAGGGCCTCATTGAAAGGCTTTGAACTTAAATCCGATATAATTGCAGGAATTCCAAAAGAAACTATTGAAAAAGCAGTAGAAGTTTTAAAAAATGCCCAATTTGGAGAACTGTTCTTTGCAATGGGGGTAACTCAGACTAAAGGGAAACACAGGAATATTGATACAGCAATACAATTAATAGTTGATTTAAATGCATTTACTAAATTTACATTAATCCCGATGAGGGGACACTATAATGTAAATGGATTTAATCAAGTTTGTACCTGGATTAGTGGATTTCCACTCTGTGTGGACTATTCAAAAGGTTTTCCAGAATTTAACCCTGGAGAAACAGGGGTTACAGACTCATTGATGAGAAATGAAGCAGATGCAATGCTAAATATCGCATCAGACCCTGGAGCGCATTTTCCTCAAAAAGCAGTTAAAAGAATGTCTGAAATTCCACTTATATGTATTGACCCACATGAAACTCCAACATCAGTTCTTGCAAATATTATTCTTCCGCCAACAATTGCAGGCATTGAAGATACAGGGACTGCTTACCGAATGGATGGAGTTCCACTAGAACTTAAAAAAGTTATAAATCCACCCAATGGAACACTTCCTGATAGAGAAATATTAAAAAAGATATTTAAAAAGGTCGAAGAATTAATTTAATAAATATTTAATTTTTTATCAAAGCACTTATTTCTTGAATTAAACTGATTAAAAATATTAAAAACAGTTAATTTGAATTTTTTAATGCTACAATATCATTTACATCCACTAACTTCCAAACATAAGTGTTATCTGATTCAACTAAAGAATTTACTGGCTCATCCTTATTGTGCCCCAATGCTTCAAGTACTGTAGTGGATAACTTTTTTGAAATTATCATTTCTACAAATTTTTCCTTTATTTTGTTCATGTTTTTTAAATCTTCTTCAAGAATTATTTTCCCTTGAATTGTTATAAATTTATAACAAGACATATTTTTTGAATAATTCTCAATTTCAACAGATACATAAGGATTTTTATTTAAAAAGTCTATCTTACGCCCATATTTTGTTGAAAGGAAATACAAATTTTTCCCATCAAAAATGTATAAAAATGGTGCGATGTAAGGATATTTTAAACCGGAAAATGCGATTCTTGAAAGGTAATTATCCATTATAAGTTTATCATATTCTTCTTTTTCCATTTTAGGTATTTTAAAGACCATCTTTTTACCACCTGAAAGAAAAACTTATACTTAATATATTTTCTTAGTAATTTAAAGAAGTTTCGTATTGAATTAAATAAAAAGTTAAAATCCACAGTTAACTTTTATGTAATCTTTATTTTATGATTAATGTTATTTTATTAGCTAATCCGAAAGATTTATATATTGGAATATAGTATATGATATTTCACCGGAAAGTTACTTCCGTTAAATAATAAATATAAGGAATTAAAATTCCTAAAATGATGATGCAATAGAGGCTTTAGTATGGTAAGAAAAATCGCAATTTATGGAAAAGGTGGGATTGGGAAGTCAACAACCACCCAAAATACGGTAGCAGCAATGGCATATTTTCACGATAAAAAGGTATTTATCCACGGCTGTGACCCGAAAGCAGACAGTACAAGGTTAATCTTGCACGGAAAACAACAAACAACAATGATGGACACATTAAGGGAAAAAGGGGAAGACGAATGTACTCCTGATAAAGTTATTGAAACCGGATTTTGTGGAGTCAGGTGTGTAGAATCAGGTGGGCCGGAACCAGGTGTGGGGTGTGCAGGTAGAGGCGTTATAACCGCAATTACACTCATGGAACAACACGGTGTTTACGAAGACAACCTTGACTTCGTATTCTTCGATGTTTTAGGGGACGTTGTATGCGGTGGATTTGCAATGCCTGTAAGGGACGGTAAAGCAGACGAAATCTACGTTGTAGCATCGGGAGAAATGATGGCTCTTTACGCTGCAAACAACATCTGTAAGGGAATGGTTAAATACGCACAACAAAGCGGTGTAAGACTCGGTGGTATCATCTGTAACAGCAGAAACGTGGATGGTGAACTTGAATTATTACAAGAATTCTGTGATAAACTCGGAACACAATTAATCCACTTCGTTCCAAGGGACAACATCGTTCAAAAAGCAGAGTTCCAGAAAAAAGCCGTAGTTGACTTCAACGACACATGCAACCAAGCAATGGAATACAAAGAACTCGCAAGAAAAATCATCGAGAACAAAAACCTCGTAATCCCAACACCAATGACAATGGACGAATTAGAAGAATTAACTTCAAAATACGGTTTCTTAGATTAATTAAAATAAATTACTTACTTTAAATTTAAAGAGGGCAAAAAATGAAAATGATTAGAGCAATTGTTAGGCCAAGTAAAGCAGAAGAAGTAGTTGACAAACTTGCAGACTCTGGATACGTCGCTTTAACAAAAATGGACGTTATAGGTAGGGGAAAACAGAAAGGAATTAAAATCGACCAAATATACTACGATGAACTCCCAAAAACAATGCTCATGCTTGTTGTAGACGATTCCAATGTGGAAAATGTAATTGAAATTGTTACAAAAAATTCGTATACTGGAAATTTCGGTGACGGAAAAATCTTTGTAAGTCCCGTAGATGAAGTATATACTGTAAGAACTAGATCAAACGGATTATAGGTGAGTATATGAAGGAAATAATTGCAATAATCCGACCAAATAAAATGGCAACCACTAAAAATATCCTTGAAGGCCTAGGATTTCCCTCAATGACTGCATCTAGAGTTTTTGGGCGGGGAAAACAAAAGGCAATCATTCAAGAAATTTCCTTTGAAATTCAAAATAAAGAACTTCTAAGCCAGCAGGGTGGAATGAGATATGTTCCAAAAACAATGTTAAGTTTGGTAGTTTTAGACGAAGACGTAAACCTTGTTGTTGAAGCAATAATGAAAGTAAATAAGTCTGGTCAATACGGAGATGGAAAAATCTTCGTATGCCCAATTGAGGAAGTTGTAAGGTTAAGAACTTTTGAAAAAGGAGATTTAGCAATTTAAAGTATGATCAAGACTAAAAAAGAAAATTCATGTCCAAAATAAACTTAAAATAAAATATACAGAATATATTACATTTAAAAATTTTTTAGGAGTGCTAAAATGCCACACTGCTTACTAGATGTAGATAAAGACATCCCCGAAAGAGAGAAGCACGTTTACATCAAAAACTCAAACGAACCAAGACATTGCCAGCCACACTGTAACAAAAGTACAATCCCCGGAAGTATGACTGAGAGAGGTTGTGCATTTGCAGGAGTTAAGGGCGTAATAACCGGTGCTTTAAAAGACGTAGCACACGTAGTCCACTCGCCTGTTGGATGCACTGCATACGGAAATGGTACAACAAAAAGATACCCAACAAACCCATTAATGCCTGATGGAACCGTATTTCCAATTGAAAACTTCAACCTCAAGCACATTATTGGAACTGACTTAAACGAATCCGATGTCGTGTTTGGTGGAATGAACAAGCTTAAAAAAGTAATTAGGGAAGCTGCAAAAGAATATCCTGAAGCAAATGCAATTTATACCTACGCAACATGTACAACCGGCCTTATCGGGGATGATTTAGATGCAGTATGTAAAGAAATGTCCGAAGAACTTGGAAAAGACGTTGTAGCATTCAATGCCCCCGGTTTTGCAGGGCCTACCCAATCAAAAGGACACCACGTTGGAAATTACACAATATTTTCAAAATTAGTCGGTACAAAAGAGCCACCAAAAACAACGGACTACGACATCAACCTGATTGGGGAATATAACATTGATGGTGACTACTGGGTACTTGAAAAATATTTTAAAGAAATGGGTATTAACGTTCTCAGTAAATTTACTGGAGATGCATGCCACGACGAGCTCTGTTGGATGCACAAAGCAAAATTAAGTCTTGTAAGGTGCCAAAGATCTGCTACCTACGTTGCAAAATTAATCGAAGAAAAATACGGTGTTCCATATATCAAAGTAGACTTTTTCGGCCCAAGATACTGTGCAGAAAACTTAATTGCAGTTGGTAAATACTTTGGAAAAGAGGAAGAAGCAAACGCAGTTATCAAAGACAGAATGGACAAAATCCAGCCTGAACTCGACTTTTATAAATCAAAATTACAAGGCAAAAAAATCTGGATTTCAGCAGGGGGCCCAAAAAGCTGGCACTTTGCAGAACCAATTAATGAATTCTTAGGAATGGAAATTGTAGCACTTTCGGGTCTTTTCGAACATGAAGATGGCTATGAAAAAATGAAAGACAGGGCAAAAGATGGTACAATTATCATTGATGACCCAAACACCCTCGAAATGGAAGAAATTGTGGAAAAATACAAACCTGAAATTGTTCTTGGCGGCATTAAAGAGAAATATCTGTTCCACAAATTGGGTGTACCTTCAGTAATGATCCACTCATACGAAAACGGCCCATACATCGGATTTGAAGGATTTGTGAATATGGCAAAAGACATATATTCAGCAATATATAACCCAGCCTGGAAATTGATGGAATTCCAAGAAGAAGAGCCAGGTGATGCAAAATGAGTAATCTAAACGTAATCAACAAAAACAGGACCGCTGTAATCAACCCGCTCGTAACATGCCAACCATTAGGTGCAATGTTTGCAGTATCAGGAATTAAACGGGGACTTCCATTAGTTCACGGATCACAAGGATGTTCAACATTTGTAAGATACGGATTTGCAAGACATTTTAGGGAACCAGCTGATATCGCAGTAACTTCACTTCACGAAGATGCCGCAGTATTTGGTGGAAGAAAAAATTTGATTTCGGGTATCGGAAATTTGGCAGCAAGATTCAAACCTGACGTCATGGGCGTAGTAACAACATGTTCAAGTGAAATTATTGGGGATGATGTCGGTGGTTTCATTAAAATGGCCAAAGACGAAATTGTAAAGAAAATGGGCGTAACTGCCGCTGAAAAAATAAAAATTGTCCAGATAAATACCCCAAGTTTTGTTGAACAGCACTACAAGGGATACGACAATGCAATAAAGGCAATTGTAGACACGCTCGCTGAACCAAAAGATGAACAGAACGAAAAAATAAACATCGTTCCTGGAATCGTAAACCCTGGTGACATTAGGGAAATTAAACACCTTCTTTCACTCATGAAAACAGAAGGAATCATGCTTACCGATACATCAGACCCATTTGACTCACCACTCAGGCCTTCAAAAGCTGAAAAAAATCCCTACTACCAAAAAGGTGGAACTCCACTCGAAGAAATAAAAGATTCAGCAAATTCGCTTGGTACAATATCACTCTGTAGTTATGCAAATACTGGTGCTCAGTCGCTTGAAAGAAAATACAAAATTCCTTCAAAAGTGGGTGGAACTCCAATTGGCGTTCAAAATACTGATGAATTCGTAAGAACAGTTAAAAAATTCACTGGAAATGAAGTTTCAGACGACCTTCTCGACGAAAGAGGATTATTAATTGACGCAATGGCCGACCTTTCATCAAGATACTTGTTTGGGAGAAAAGTGGCAATCTACGGGGATCCTGCATTAACCGCAGGACTTGCAAGATTTGTAACGGAGCTTGGAATGATTCCTTCAGTAGTTTGTGTCGGTGTTAAAAACCCGGAATTCGTTAAAGAAATGGAAAAAGTAGCTAAAGAATCAGAAGACGATGTAGATGTTCTCTTAGGACAGGATTTAAGAGCATTGGATGTTTACATAAAAGAAAACCCGGTAGACATCATGATAGGTAACTCAGACGGTAGATTAATGGCAAAAGACCATAAAATACCGCTTTATAGGGTTGGATACCCAGTTTACGATAGAGTGGGAACTGCAAGAAGGCCTATTGTTGGATACAACGGTGGCCTTAACTTGATTGACGGAATCACGAACACGATTCTTGACAAATACTACGAAGTTCAAGACTGGAAACTCCAACAATAAGGAATCGATTGAACCGAGGAATACTATGGTTTTAAACCTGGCTACAGAAAACCGGAAAACTGAAATTTCAAGTAAAGACGGTGATTTTGACATAGAGGTCAAAATCCCAAACTACATTATTGATACTTTAAAATCCCGTGAATCACACATGTGTGTTTCCGGTAAAAGCGACTCAATTCCAGACTGCGACAAAAATTCAGCTCCGGGCATGATTACACAAAGATCCTGCGTATACGGTGGAGCTAGAGTCGTTTTAATGCCGATAACTGATGCAATACACCTCGTACACGGGCCAATAGGCTGTGCAGCATGTACATGGGATATTCGGGGAAGTACGTCTTCAGGGGACAAACTTTATAAAACCGGATTTTCCACTGATTTACGGGAGAAAGACGTGGTATTTGGGGGAGAAAATAAATTATACGAATCAATACTTGAATTAAATAGACTGTACACTCCTTCTGCAATATTTGTTTATTCTACTTGCGTAGTTGGCCTAATCGGGGATGATATAAAAGCAGTATGCAAGAAAGCACAAGAAATAACAGGATGTAGGGTTATTCCGGTACAGTCAGAAGGGTTTAAAAGCTTTAACAAGTCAGCAGGTCACAAACTTGCATGTGACGCAATGATTGATTATTTAATAGGTACAAAAGAACCAGAAGAAGTTCACCCGTACAGTATTAATATAATTGGGGAATTCAACGTTGCAGGAGACCTCTTTGGAATTATACCATTATATGAAAAAATGGGTGTAAAGGTACAGACTGCAATTACTGGGGATTCAACTGTAGAAAAAATTGCAAAATGCCACCATGCTAAGTTAAACATAGTGCAGTGCCAGAAATCTTCCAATTATCTTGCAAGTAAAATGGAAGAGAAATACCAAATACCAACTATCAAGGTAAATTTCTTTGGAGTGGAAGAAACTACGAAGTCTTTGAGGGCTGTTTCAGAGTTTTTCGGCGATGAAGAAATGATTAAAAGAACAGAAGAACTCATAAACTCAGAAATTAAAAATCTTAGGGATGAAATTGCAAAATACAAAAAAGACCTTTCCGGAAAGACTGTTGCAATATATTCTGGAGCCCATAAGTCCTGGGCACTTGTAAGCGCATTTTCAGAACTCGACATGGAAATTATCATGAGCGGTACTCAAAACGGAAAGCCCGAAGACTACCAAAAAATCAGGGAACACGTCTGCGAAGGCACATTAATTGTAGACGATGCAAATTCAATGGAACTTGCAAAGCTTTTAAAAGAATATAAGCCGGATATATTAATTTCTGGGGCTAAAGAAAAATATATTTCCCTAAAATGCGGGGTTCCGCACTGTGATTTCAATCACGATCGGATAACTGCGTTTTCAGGATATAACGGATTTATAAATTTTGCAAGAGTTGTGCATACGGCAGTTATGACGCCGGTTTGGAGACTTTCGAAGAAAATGACGTAGAGGAATATTATGAATGATAAAAAATTTGCTGTAATAAATCCCTGTAAAATATGCCAGCCAATGGGGGCAATACTCGCATTACTTGGTGTGAAAAATGCAATGCCGTTGATACACGGTTCTCACGGATGCAGCACGTACATGAGATTTCAACTCGGCCGTCACTTCAAAGAACCTGTAAGCGTGTCGTCAACATCAATGAGTGAAGCAAACGCCGTACTCGGAGGTGAAGAAAACTTAAAGAATGCAATTAAAAACGTCTGCAAAATTTATAAACCCGAAATAATAGGCATAACTACAAGCTGTCTTAGTGAAACTATTGGGGACGACGTTGAAGGAATAATCCGGCTTTTTAAAACAAAAAATGAAGATTTGCCGTATTTAGTACCAATATCAACCCCAAGTTACAAAAATACCCATGTAGAAGGATACGATTCAACAGTTAAGGCACTTGTTTCGAATTTAGCAACTCCATCAAAATCAAACTCCAAATTAAATTTAATTACTGGAATGGTCTCACCAAGCGATACTGCAGAAATTAAACGGATATTACAGGAAATTGGTATTGATTACATAATTTTAACTGATACATCGGAGTCATTGGACGCCCCATTTGATGGAGACGTTTCATTCATGCCAAATGCCGGAACAACGGTAAACGAAATTAAAGATACTGCAAATTCTTATGCAACAGTTTCACTGTGTAAACATGCGAGTTCTGCTGCAAAATTCCTTGAAGAAACTTATAAAATAAAATCAATTTCGACATACCTTCCAATTGGGCTACAAAATACTGATGAATTTTTAAATGAAATTACTAAAATTTCAAATGTCGAAATCCCCAATAAGATTCAAAAAGAACGTGGAAAGTTGATTGATGCAATGATTGACGCCCACCAGCATAATTTTGGACGAAAAGTTGCAATCTATGGCGACCCTGACATTGTAGTTGGATTTACAAGATTTGTAATGGAACTTGGAATGATTCCTTCAATTGTCTGTACTGGTAACGAAAGTGAAGCGTTTATAAATGATATAAATGAAATAACAAAAAACAGTAAGGATAAGCCAGTAATTCTTTCTGGAGGGGATTTATATGACCTTCATCAGGAAATAAAAAAATCAAAAGTGGATTTATTGATTGGAAATTCATATGGATCAAGAATTGCAGGTGCTGAAAATATACCCTTGATTAGAATGGGGTTCCCAATTTACGATAGGGTTGGAGCTCAAAGAATAACCTGTTTAGGCTATTCAGCAGGAATTAAACTTGTGGATACAATAACAAATACAATTCTCGACAGGTACTTTGATGAGTTTGGATGGGCATTAGATGAAGATAAGGAGGTACAAAATGAAAACCTTAAAAATAGCTGTTTCCTCAACTGATGGCGTAAACATTAACATGCATTTTGGATCGTCTACTCATTTTCTTATTTTTGAAATAAACGATAAAATAGCAGAATTCCTAGAGTTAAGGGAAAACCCTACAAAGCATATAAATGAACATAAAGACCGGTGGAATGGTGCACTTGAACTATTAAAAGACTGTCAAATAATATTTTGTAGTAAAATTGGGGACATTCCAAAGTCAATACTGGAAAAAAATGGTATTAAGGTAGTAATATCTAAGAATACATTAAAAGAAGCGTTAAAAGAATATATGTTTTCATGAGTATTTACTAGTTATTAAAATAGATGGTAAAATATGGTAATATAATGACATTTTTTAAAAATCCAAAAGTTTGAGGATATCGTTAAATATTTTTTTATTTTAGTTTATTTTATAAATCAATATTAAAAAGAAAAAGAAAGGTTTAATTAATTATCAAATAAATATATAGAATAAAGCTATTTTAAAGGAGTTAGTATGAAAAACCTTGAAAGTGCAATTTCCAAATACCATTCAATAAAAATAAAGCATATTCTTCCGCCTCCAAAAACAATGCCTGTATTATGTTTTGATTCAAAAATCATGGAGGTTTTAGAAATATTAAAAACCCGGCACCATGTTTGGGTAATTGATTGTAAAGAAGATGGAAAACTTATAGGAGTTATTAGGTACCTTGATGTTATTAATTTTTTAATGCCTCCAGAAAAACATTCAATGTTTATTGGAAATTCCAAAAAGGCATTTGTGTCTGCGTTTAGTGGGGCCGAAACAGCAGGTGATGTGATGGAAAAAAGTGCAGTTACGATAAATCATGAAAAAACGGTTTTGGAATCCTTAGAAAAAATGAAAAATTATAATTTACAGTTACTTGCAGTAGTAAATGATGAAAATAGGCTTATAGGAGAAATAAGTCTTAGGATTTTAATAAATAAGTTTTTAGAACTATGTTTTTAAGGTGTTTTTTTGGAACTTTCTTGGGTGCTTTTTACTATTGGAATATTTCTGATTCTTGGAAAAATTGGAAACGAAATAATGTGGCGAATCGGGCTTCCAAGTGTTTTTGGGGAATTACTTGTTGGTATAATCTTTGGAAATCTTTTATTTTTTGGAATAATTGATCCAAAATACATAACTATTCATGAAAATGAAGTTTTTAGTTTTTTATCAACTCTTGGAATAATGTTTCTTTTGTTTTTAAGTGGGCTTGAAATAGACATACATAAAATTAAAAAAACAGAAGGGATATCTATTATAACCGCACTTCTTGGCGTGGTTTTTCCATTAATTTTAGGATATATTATTCTTTCAAATTTTGGATATACCAGTAAAGAATCAGTTATTGGCGGAGTAATTCTTACTGCAACTAGTATAGGCATAACTACACGACTTTTAATGGATTTAAATGTTTTAAAAACCGATGTAGGTGCTGTAGCCATTAGTGCAAGCATTATTGATGATTTTTTAGGGATTATTCTTTTAATTGTAGTGATTGGTTCTGGAAATTTATTTGAAATTGCTGGAAAAATTATATTATTTTTTATATTAACCGGGTATTTAGGCTTTAAATTAATTAAAAAATATATAAATTTAGCTGAAAAATTGCACATTGAAAAAAGTGTTTTATCATTTACACTCGGATTAATGTTTTTATTTTCTTTTTTATCCCAAAACTGGTTTGACGTTGCAATTGAAGGTGCGTTTATGGCTGGTTTAATATTATCGAAAACTTCAGAAGGAAAAATGCTTTCAAAAGAATTGAAATCTATTGGAAATTCGTTTTTAATCCCTTTATTTTTTATATATACTGGAGCAAAACTTAATTTATACGCATTTTTAAATTTTGATGCCCTCTTTCTTTCAGCAATATTTATTATTGTTGGAGTATTCAGTAAATTTTTAGGCTGGGGAATTGGAGCAAAAGTATTTGGAAAATGGAATCTTAAAGAAGCATTACAACTTGCTTCAACATCAGTTCCAAGGGCAGAAATTGCGCTAATTAACTTAATGATTGCAGTTACTGCCGGAATAATTTTGGAAAAAAATATATCAACATTTATTGCTGCAACATTGATATTTATAATGTTTACAATAATTTTAACACCATTTTTATTTAAAAAAGTATTTAGATAAGTAATAAAATCGAGTAATTTATATTTAAAAAATAATTATAATTACTAAATATTATAGTATTTTTTCAGCTAAAAGTTCTGAAATTGACTCATAAATTTTTTTACATAAAAACTCGATTTCGCTTAATTTGATAACCAGTGGAAGCACAAAAATTAATGTATTTCCAATTGGCCGGATATAAATTCCTTTTTCAAGGAGCCGTTCAGCAACTTTATATCCTGCTTTGTAACCATAATCATAAGGTTCTTTTGTTTCTTTATATTTTACAAGTTCAATTCCAATCATATATCCTGATTTTCGAATATCTCCAACTGGAGCTAGTTCTTTTAATTTATCCAAACGTTCATGTAAAAATTCAATGTTCGGCCGTATTTCTTTGCAGATATTAGTTTCTTCTAAAATATTTAAAGTTTCAATTGCTGATGCACATGTTATCTGGTTTCCAGAATACGTGTGGCCGTGGAAAAGCTGTTTACACTCATCAAAAGTTCCTAAAAATTCTTTGTATATTTTATCAGTTGCAAGAGTTAATGCAAGTGGTAAGTATCCGCCAGTAATTCCTTTTCCAAGGCATAGAATATCGGGTTTTTCAAGCTCTTTTAGTTCATCTAAATCAGAATAAAATACTCGCCCAAGTCTTCCAAAAGTTGCGATTTCATCGAGTATTAATATAATATCGAGTTCTTTGCAGAGTTCTGCAACTCCTTCGATGTATCCTTTTGGATAAGGAATCATTCCTGCAGAACCCATGACGCCCGCTTCTAAAATTACGCAAAATATTTCATTTTTATGGGTTTTTATTAATTCTTTCATTTCTAAAAGACATTTCATCTCGCATCCTAGTTTATTTCTTTCATCAGTATCTTTAAAGTCATAGTATTTACACCTGTAACAATAAGGAGTACTTGCATGGTATCCATCAAATAATAACGGCTTAAAACACCCATGAAACAGTTCACTACCTCCAACACTCATTGTTCCAATTGTATCTCCATGATAACCTTCTTTTACAGATACAAACTTTGTTTTATTTGAAAATCCTTTTAATTTACAGTATTCAAAGGCCATTTTTACAGCAATTTCAACAGCTTCTGCACCATCTTCAGAAAAAAATACTTTTGTAAACTGTTTTGGTGAAAAATCAACATACCTTTTTGCCAAAATTGCTGAAGGAACATTTCCACATCCTAATTGTGTTGAATGGCCAATTTTTAAAGCTTGATTATAAATTGCGTCAATTATTCTCTTTTCAGAATGCCCAAAAAAATTGCACCAAATTGAAGAAACTGCATCCATGTATTTTTTGCCGTCAACATCAATTAAATAAATTCCCTCTCCTTTTTCAATCAAAAGTGGATTTCCTTCTTGATATTCTTTCATTTGTGTAAATGGGTGCCAAACATATTCTTTATCAAATTTTTTAAGTTCTTCATTTGAATAGTTTCTATTTTCCATTTTAACACCTTTAAACTACATAATTTTTATATTTGTAAATTTTCTAAACTTAGAGGTATTCTAAACATTATAATATTTAAAACTACAAAAAATTAAAAGAGTATTTTTAAATAATTAATTCATATGGGAAGTCCACTCAGATACTATTTCAGAATTATTCCTAACCCATTCTCTTGCAACATCTTCAGGATTTCTTCCTTCATCACTATATTCGTATATCCATCCACTTTGAATTTCTGGCGTAATTTTGAATTTTTTAAAAAATTCATAGAGAACTGGATCGTCACTTTCAAGACCTTTTCTTGCAATGGTATATACTTTATCCCCATCCCCATATACTCTTTCAGGGTCGTCTAGCATTACTATATCAAACCTGAAGAAAACGGAGTGAGGTTCCCAGACTGTTACGATAATATTTTCATTTCTATTAAATGCCCGTTCTAGTTCTGCCATCATAGCGGGCGTACTACTTGACTTTAATTCATAATTTTCTAATCCATAAATTTCAATTGCATTTTCAGTATTTGACATGATACCTGCACCAGGTTCAATCCCTACGATTCTACTATTAAATATTTTTCCATTACCTTTCAAATCAGTAATCGATTGAATACCTGATTCATATGTATGCCTTGGAACCGCAAGTCCGAGTGCAGTTTTTTCAACGTTTACATTTACTTTATCTAACTGGTCACCGTACTGGTTCCAGTAATTTTCATGGGTTGCAGGTAGCCATCCTGCAAGAAGTACATCAAGTTCCCCTTCTGCAAGTTTTGCGTAAACAAGTCCTGCATCAAGTGAATTTAATTTTACAGCATAGCCTTTTTCTTCAAGAATAACTTTTACAACGTTTGATTTAACGGTAACTCCCGGCCATGGGGGAAGTCCTAAATTCAGTGATTTTTGTTCGGAATCATTATTTTCAGAAGCATTAAGACAGCCTGAAAAAAGTAAAGCCAAACTTAAGATTGGAATCATAAGTAATGCTTTATAGTTCATAATATTCACCATACTAATTTTCAATATATTCATTTTTAAATGATATTTTAAAAGTTAATTTTTAGAACCCACAAGGTTACGAGTAATTCTATCAAAGATCATTGCAAGGAATGTAACAGCAATTCCTGCTTCAAGAGCCGGTGCTAAACTGTATCTTTGAATACCCGATATTATAACCTCACCTAACCCGCCCGAACCAATAAACCCTGCAATAACGACCATTGAAAATGATAACATTATTGCCTGATTTACCCCCATCATTATTGAAGGAAGCGCTGTTGGCAGTTCTATTTTCGTTAGTATCTGCCAAGAAGTGCTCCCAAATGCACGCCCCACCTCCACAAGTTCATCCGATACCTGCTCAATTCCAAGTGCGGTTAGTTTTATTGCTGGAGGCATTGCAAATATAACTGTTGCAATAATCCCTGGAACTTCACCAATTCCAAAGAAAAGTACTGCAGGAATTAAGTATGCTAACGATGGAAGGGTTTGCATAATGTCGAGAATGGGGCTAATGATTAAATTGATAGTTTTAGAACGTGCTTTTAATATTCCAAGAGGGATCCCAATTAAAAGCGCTATTATCGTTGAAGTTAAAATCAAAGATATTGTTGCAATTGACATATTCCATAATCCCATCATCAGTATTATTGATAAAAAAATAACTGCAAATGGAACAGTTTTTAAATTTACCGTTTTCCAAGTTATAATCCCGATTATTAAAATCAGTAAATATGGATTAATTGAAAAAAGTAAAGTACTGAAAAAATTTGCAATAGTCTTTATTACCTGTGAAATTATGTCAAAAAACCACGAATAGTTCTTAATTAAAAATTCAATCAAATTTACTAAAGATTTTCCAATTTCAAGATTAATTGACTCGATCATATTGATTCACCCCTATTAATTTTTTACAAGGTCGATTACTTCTTTAAATTTAATATATCCTAAAAACATATTTTCCTCGTCAACAACGGGAAGGGGATATTCTGAAGATATAAATTGGGGTAACCCTTGATTTATTGTCTTAATATCTTTTAACGGCTTAATTTTATGAATGGCGTTACATACTAAATCCGATTTTTCAAGGCCATCTTTAGTTGAAATTCCAAGATATTTTCCGCTTTCATCCAACACATACGCAAAATCGTACTCTAAATCATTTAAAATTTTAACTGCATTTTTTGCATCCATTTGAGAATTTAGTGTAAATTCAGGTTTTTTAGCAAGGGATTCTGCCCTTATTACTGTTGTTTTATCGATGTCTTTTACAAAAGATTCTACAAATTCATTTTTCGGGTTTAATAAAATATCTTCGGGTCTTGAAAGCTGGACTATACTTCCCTGTTCATTTAATATCATTATTCTATCCCCAAGCTTTACGGCCTCATTTAAATCGTGGGTGATAAATATGATAGTCTTTTTCATTTTTTTCTGGATTTTTAAAAGTAGTTCTTGCATTTCAAGCCGAATTAATGGATCTAATGCACTAAAAGGTTCGTCCATCAGTAGTATTTTTGGATCTATTGCAAGTGCTCTTGAAAGTCCAACACGCTGCTGCATACCCCCACTTAATTCTGAAATTTTACTTTTTTCCCAGCCTTTTAGTCCAACTAAAGAAATTGCTTTTTCAGACATGTTAATTCGCTCTTCAAGCCCCATTCCTTGAATTTCAAGCCCTAAAGAGACATTTTCCAAAACAGTTCGGGTAGGGAGTAATCCAAATTTTTGGAATACCATTCCAAAGTATTCTCGCCTAATATCAAGTAATTTTTTTTCATCCATATTCGAAATTTCAATATTGTTATTTAGAATTATTTTTCCAGAAGTAGGTTTTATCAGCCGATTTATACAACGGAGTAGGGTGGATTTCCCACTTCCTGAAAGTCCCATTATTACAAATATTTCTCCTTTTTTAACATCAAAATTAATATTTCTTAGGCCAACAACTTGTTTTGTTTTTTCCTTTATTTCCTGTCGAGATAATCCTTCTTTAATCAAAGGATAGGTTTTTTCAGGTTTTTTTCCAAATATTTTATAAAGCTCACTAACATGAAGTATTGATTCTCCCATGTTATCACCATTTTAAAATTTTAAATTCAAATTTTTTCAAGTAAAATGATTTAAAAAAGCATTTTTTTTAATAAATTTTAATAAATTTTAATAAATTTTAATAAATTTTAATAAATTTTAATAAATTTTAATAAATTTTAATAAATTTTAATAAATTTTAATAAATTTTAATAAATTTTAATAAATCTTTTAGTAAAATATTTGAAAAATACCTAAATCGTCTAAAATGCTCCATATACTAACTTTTTAATCATTGCATAAATAATTATTGGATTAGGTTTATATATTAGATTTTTTGTTTTACTCTAAAATGGACTATTTTATTTAATAGGACTGTTTTTTTAGAATTTATAAGTTGACAGTATAATACCCCTTTAAAATTAAGAACATATAAATACGTTTTTTAAAAGAAATAATTTAGGCTTAAAAAATGGTGGTATAATGACAAAATTCATGGAAGAAGCTATAAAAGAAGCAAAATTAGGGGCTATTGAAGGTGGAATTCCAATTGGGGCAGTTTTAGTCTATAAAAATAAAGTTATCGGAAGAGGGCATAACAAAAGAATTCAAAAAAATAGTGTAGTATTTCATGCAGAAATGGATGCACTTGAAAATGCAGGACGCATTAATTCTAGTATTTATAAAGACTGCGAGCTTTATACTACTCTTTCACCGTGCATTATGTGTAGCGGTGCAATTTTATTATATAATATAAAAAAAGTGATTATTGGGGAAAATAAGACGTTTAAAGGTGCAGAAGAACTTTTAGAAAAAAATGGTGTTAAACTGGAAGTTTTAAATGATAAAAACTGCATAGATATGATGGAAGAATTTATAAAAAGTAATGAAGAACTATGGAATGAAGATATTGGTAAAGAATAAAAAAATAAAAAATAAAAATAAGGAATCGTGGTTTTTTATGAAAATAATAATTCTTGAGGGATATGCATAACTTCTAGGAATTATCTTGGAATAAATTGGAAAAATTTAGGGAAATTATTGTTTATGAACGAACGCCGTCTTAAAAAATGGTTGAAAGAATTTTTGATGTAGACATAGTACTTACAAATAAAGTAGTGATTGATAGAAACGTTTTTGAAAAATGCCCGAATTTAAAATATATATGGGTTACTGCAACAGGGTATAATATAGTAGATGTTACTTCAGCTGTGGAATTTGGGGTAATTGTAACAAACGTTCCAGCATATTCGACAGATTCCGTTTCATAGCTAGTATTTTTAATTTTCTTGAATAATGTCAAAATTTTTCCAAATATTCAAAAAGTGTAGAATTGGTCGAATGGGTTAATTCAAAGGATTTTCTGGTACAGGTTAGAGTTCCTTTCAACAAAACCTCGAAAAAAAGATAATCCGCTTTTAAATGCTAAAAATATTCTGATAAATCCAATATAGCTTGGATATCAAAAGAAGATAAAATCCGGTTAATTAATACTATTATATCAAATTTAAAAGCATATTTTCAAAATAAACCAATAACTGTTGTAAATAAATTATTAACTGTTAAATTAGAGTTATTTAATGATATTTAATAATATAAAAAGAGTTATGGGGTTAAATATGAAAACAAAAGATATTATTTCGTTTGCTGGAAAAAACATAACTCGAAAAAAAACCCAAAGCAGTCTTACAATAATTGGAATTGTTATAGGGATTTTAGCAATTGTAAGTTTAATCTCTCTTGGCTACGGCGTTCAAAACTATATACGTGGAGAAATTACGACTGTTGGGGCGGATATTATTTCAATACTCCCTTCACAAGAGTTTGGAGGGCCCGTATCCGGTAAAAATTTCAAGGATAAAGATGTAAATGCAATTAAAAATGTTAAAGGCATTTCAAATGTACTCCCCGGGTGGTTTGGAGGTCAAATTATAGAATATCGTGATCAGAAAAGTTATGCAAATACATACCTTATAACTCCTTCAATCTATTCAGACATATTTATAAATTCCTTTGGATATTCATTAGATAGTGGAAGGTGGTTAAACGATAATGACAAAAATTCATGTATTTTAGGATATAATGTTGCAAAAAACACGTTTAACAGGGAAGTTCGTGTTGGAGATCGGGTAACAATAGGCGATAATAGGTATAAAGTTGTAGGCATTTTAAAAGAAACAGGAAACCCAAGAAATGACAACGCAATTACGCTACCTTATGAATCTTCAAACGATCTTTTCAAAATAAAAGACGAATATAATATCATAACCGTTTCCGTTCGTCCCGGAGAAGATGTAGTAAAAATTTCAGAAGATATTAAAAAAGAAATTGAAAAGTCACGAGGAGATGAAAACTTTTCAGTGTTAACTTCAGAACAGCTTGCAGAATCAATTAACAGTATATTCTCAGTTTTAACACTATTTTTAGTAGGTGTTGCTGGAATTTCATTATTAGTTGGTGCAGTTGGAATATCAAATACCATGCATATGAGTATTTTAGAACGAAGAAAAGATATTGGAATTTTAAAAGCTCTTGGTGCTGAAAATAATACAATTCTTTCAATATTTGTTATAGAAGCTGGATTTTTAGGATTATTTGGTGGAATTATAGGAACGGTTTTTGGAATTTTAATTGCAAAAGCAATAGAATATTTTGCAAAGATTGCAGGATATGGGCTTATTAGAGCATGGATTTCTCCAGAATTAATATTTGGTGTATTAATATTCTCATTTGTTGTAGGAATATTAAGTGGATACTTCCCTGCAAGAAGTGGAGCTAAATTAAATCCAGTTGATACTTTAAGGGGTGAATAATTTTTTCATTGAATATAGAATTTTTAAAATAAAATTTTAAACTCTTAAATTTAAACAAAAGTAATATTAAGTAAAAAATTTAAAAGTAAAGGTAAATTTATAATTTTGTAGCACATTTTACCTTTAAAATGATGCCATAGTAACCTAGTTTAAATTTCAGTGTTTTTATATAATATAATGTTTTTAATTATTTTAGCGGTGAAATTTTGAAATTAAGAATTGGAACAAGGGGAAGTAAGCTTGCAATGATTCAGACTAAATATATTGCGAGTCTTTTAAATGAACTCGGCGTAGAAACGGAGATAATTATTATAAAAACGACGGGGGATAAAGACCAGAATAAAAAACTTGCTGATCTTGGAATAGGCGTCTTTACAAAAGAACTCGACAATAAAATGCTTGAAAATGAAATTGATATTGCAGTTCATAGTTTAAAAGACGTTCCAACACTATGGAGTGATGAATTACAAATTACTGCAACTCCAAAACGTGAAAGTCCTGATGACTTAATTTTATGGAATAAAAATAGTAATTTTAATATCGAATATGATGAATTAATCGTTGGAACGTCAAGCATTCGAAGAACTGCATTTTTAGAGCTTTCAAACCCCAATTTAAAAGTAAAGCTATTACGTGGAAATGTTGCAACAAGAATTGATAAACTTCGAAACAATGAATATGATGGAATAATCATGGCAAAAGCAGGGCTTATTCGACAAGGTATTGATTTATCAGATTTTAACTATGAAAAACTTGAAATACTTCCAGCACCTGCTCAAGGCGTAATAGGCGTTGCTTCAAGAAAAAAAGATTATGAAATAAACGAAATCCTAGAAAAGATAAATGATAAAAAAACTTACCTTGAAGCAGTTGCAGAACGGTGGTCTTTAAAAGAATATGGTGGCGGATGTCAAGCCCCATTTGGAGCTTTTGCCTTTTATGATTTTGATGAAGGGATACTTACACTTAAATGCGACCTTGTAAAAGAGATTCATGGAAAAAAAATCTCAATTTCAAAAGAAGGATTTGTTTACTGTAATGTAAATGATGTTGAACTTTCAAAAGACCTCGGAAAAAGAGTTGGACTATCATTTAAAGAATCAGATATTTTTGAGATATAACATAAAATTTTTAAATAACTATAAATGATTTTAACAATTATATTTTTTATCCATTAGGTATACTGAGGGAGTCATATATGGCCGATTATAACAATGCAGTGGTTTATCATGATAATAATGGAATTGAATATGCCATTCAGCTTAAAAAAACTCTTGAAAAGGGATTTCAGCGGGATTGTTTTTTAATAAATTTTGATAATCCAAATTCAAATCTAAATCCTACATATGCGTTAAAAACAAGTAAATACGTTATATTTTTGTTTAATTCAATGTTTCCAAATGAAAAAATTATTTCAGAATCTAAAGTATCTTTTGAAATGGAAAAATGTGTAATTTCGATGAATTTAGCCGATAAAAGTATAGATAACGAATTTAACGTATTCCAGTTAGAATTTAACGATAATTATACTCTTTCAAAAAATATCGAGTTAGAACTTGAAAAAATAAATGATTTTGAAAAAAGAAGTGCTGACTACATTGAAGCAAACAGTCATTTCCATATTGGTAGCATCTTTTTTAATTTTAAAAAGTATGACGAAGCCCTTAAAAATTACAAAAAGGCCGTTAAAATCATGCCTGACTTTTTAGATGCGATAAATAATGTGAATATCCTTTCCAATATAAAACTTTCTAAAATAGGGGAAAATAACGTTAAAGAAGAATTCAAAATTATTAATTATCGAGAAACTAAAATTGAAGAACTTATTCCGGATATTTTTGAAAGTGTAGATGAAAATTTTGAAAGTTTTGATGGGATTAAAATTGAAGAAAACAGCATTTTGATATCGGACGACCTATTTAATAACGTAGAAAGTTCAGATAATAAATATAATAATCTTGAAAATAATTTATCAAAAATAGAGAATGATTCTTACGTCCCTATTGAATCAATAGAAGTTAGCAATTTAGAAAAATTTCAAGTAGATTTGGATTTAGAAAAAAAGGTTACTGAAGAAATAAAAAACGATGTAGAATCTTTTGAATATTTACCTAAAAATAATACAAAAGAAGAAAATCCAACAATTAATAAAGAGATAATTGAAAATGTATCCTTAATTAGCGATGTAACCTTAAAAAACTTAAAAGACTATGAAGAAAACAATAATAAAGGTTTAAAATTTTTTGAGTCTGCAAATAGTTATTATGAATCAGGGGAATTTGAAAAAGCAGAAGAAGAATACATAAATGCAATTCAAAATGATTTTGAAAATTCAGAATTACATAATAATTACGGATGTCTTTTAGAACAGTTTGAAAGATTTGAAGAAGCGGAAAACGAATTTAAAAAGGCAATATTACTCGATAAAAATAATTCAAAAGCACAAAATAATATTGCAACGCTTTTTGCAAGACTTGATAATTATGCTAAAGCAGAAGAGCACTACAAAAAAGCAATTGAGATTAACCCGTGTTACTGGGAAGCAATTTATAACTTAGGGGCAATGTATGCCACAATAAAACGATATGATGAAGCAATTATTCAAGTTAAGTCAATTATAAAGATATTTAGGTCAGAAGGAAATATTAAATTCGTTTTAGAATTAAAAAAGCTTGTAAAGCATCTTAAAAAACTTAAAATTCAAAACTATAATAAGTAGTTTTAAAGTGATAGAATTTAAGTTAAATAAAATTAAGTTAAATTTCCTTTTTCCAGTAAATCATTGCCTCTTTTGAAAACTTTTCAAATTTAAAAGAATCTTCTGTTTTTGTTAATTCTGTTGACAAAATATCTTTTACTTTTGAAATCTGCTCTTTTGTTGGGTAAATTTTCCCTCTTGCCTTAAATCGTTCTAGATAATGAGATACCGCTTCATCTAGGTCGCAAAATACTTGTGAAAAGGGCTTTTCAGTAATTTTAACGTCTGCATAAATTCCAATTTGGTGAAGTATATTATAAATTAAAATATAAGTAAGGCCAAATTCTTTTCTATTTTCATCATTTTCAATCAAAACTTCCCCAATTTTATTATATATTTCTTTCCAAGCTTGGCGGGTTCCAAAAGTTAATATACAGCAATATTTTTTTGCGGCGTCATTCATTTTTTTTAAAGAGTCTTCCATGTCATCAACGCCTAAAGAATACGATGAAAATACGATATCGTGGTTTAAAAAGTCATTTCCAAGCTGTACATCATCCCATCGCTTGTTAATAATATTAATATTTGTAAGGCCTTCTTCTTCCATTCTATTTTTTAAAATGTCTATCATTCCTGTCGATTGTTCAATAACGGTAACTTCCTTTACTTCTTTTGCTAACGGAATAGTATAAGTTCCTGGTCCGGGCCCGATTTCAAGAATTGAAGTGTTTTCATCCAATTCAAAGTTATTCTTAAAATAATTCATGTTTTTTTCGATTCTTTCATTTTTCAGAACGTTTTTAGCATAATTTTTTGAAAATGAATCCCAAAAATTTTTAGATTCAGTTTCCGACTTAAACTGGGTTTTAGCATAATTTTTTCTAAAGTGTTCAGCCCAATCAATTTCCATTTAAACCACCTCTGTTTATTATCTTAAGTTATTTCCAAATGATATATATATTATACGATTTATTTTAAAAATTTTAGTAATAAATAATAACATTTAAATATTATTCATAAATATTATATTATAGAATTTTTTTAATACAATATAAAACTTTTTTAAAAAATGTAGTAAAAAATGGGTGAATATATGGCATATAGTATGGGAAAAATTGGTGCATTGTTGTCTTCAGGACTTTTTTTTGGTTCAATGGCATTAACAGGGGTTTTTGCAGTTGAAAAAGTTGGAGATGTTGATTCTTTTACTTCAAATGTGGTTTCCAATGGAAATCCTAATATTAATATTGTTGTTGGTTCAAATGCCGCTTCAAAAGACGTTGTAGCTGCTGCAAATATTGCTGCAAAGGTTGGTTCACTAATGTTTAAGGAAGGTTCTGGAGAATTAGGGAATGCAAAATTTTCTGTTAAAGCGTATTCTGAATCTGACAGTTTTAACCTTTTTGGTTCAGGCGTTACGGATTCTCTTTTTGCGGCAAGTGTTAACGATGATTATGTAAGTTTAATAACTACTGCACTTTTTGATAGTTCAACAGACCTAGATGCTACTCAATATACTTCCCTTGAAGAAGTATCTACATTACTTGAAGTAACTGATACTGACCCATCAAACTGGTTTGCAAATTCTGATGATGATGTTTCAGCTGAATTTTTGTTTGCAAGAATTAAACCAGATGGTGCAAATTGGAGAGTAAATTCTGATGAAATGGCCTACATGACACTATTATTTGATGAAAATACTGGGGTTCCAGGAGGTTTAAAAGGAACTGCACCGGGAAGAAATATTGCATTTTTAGGAGAAGAATGGGTCGTAATGGGAATGAGTGCAGATGCAGACAGATTAACTCTTGGAAAAGAAGTTTACCGGGGAACATTAAAAGAAGGGGAATCCTATTTTTTAAACGGGTTTGAAATAAAACTTGAGTCAGTTATTAAAAGAGGAAATGAGTATAGGGTAACTGCAAAAATATTAAAAGATGGAAAAGTTGTAAGGGAAGTTTCAGATACTACTCCGGTAAATTTAATGTCTAGCGGTGTTGGAATAAGATTTCAAAAGGTATATGAAGACATATCTCAAAATTCCGGGTATGCTGATGTAGTAATTGTAAACAATGTAAAAGGAATGGATTTAGGTTCGGAAGTAATTCCAAATTATGAACTTTATGCAGTATTGCATAACGGCGGTAAATTAGAATATACTGACGACTTTGTAAAAGGGCAGAAACGAGCAGGATTTGCATTAAAATACGTTGGAGATGATTTAAAAGGATTAAAGGACGGAAAAGAAATTAAAATTGCAGACTATGCTAAACTAGCATTTGACGATGAAAATAGTAATACTAAATTAAATATGTTCTTTAAAATGGATCTTGAAAAAGATGTTAGCATTTCAAAAAATCAAAAGGCAAGAGTTCTTAATACTGAAATAATACTAAATGAACTTAAAGCATCAGCTAAACAAAATGTTCAATTAAATGCCCCAGTTGCACTTTTAGATACTGAAACATCGCTTAAAAATACGGATAAAAATCTAATACTTGTTGGGGGGCCAGTTGTAAATTCACTAACAGATGAACTGGTTAAAAAAGGTTTAGTTGTTATCGATGAAAAGTCACCCGCAACACTTGTATCGTTAAAAGACGCTGCAAATGGAAAAGATGTTTTAATCGTTGCAGGCGGAAATAGGGATAAAACAAGTGAAGCTGCAAATGCATTAATTGAAATGATGTAATAATTTAAATTTTTATTTAAATTAACTTTTTTAAAATTTCACTATCAATCCAGTTCTCATTTATGTATTTTTCATATATTGGGAGTCTTTCTTTTAATTTAAATCCTAATTCGTTGGAAAAACGTTCTAATTCCAAAATGTCGGGCCATGGAGCTTCAGGATTTACATAATCTTTTGTTAATGGAGAAACGCCTCCAAAGTCGTCAATTCCCCCCATTAAAAATAACTGTCCCGTTTCACGGTTTAAATTTGGTGGAACTTGGATTGAAATATCTTCTAAAATTAATTTTGAAATCATAACCATTTTAAACATTTCAATCGGGCTTGGTTCAATGAAATTTTCCATTGGAATGCCTTTTTTTACCCTAAAATTTTGAATTATAACTTCTTGAATGTGCCCGTATTTTTCATGCATTCGTTTAATTTCAAATATGGAATTAATTCTTTCTTCAAAAGTTTCCCCAATTCCAATTAAAATACCGGTTGTAAAAGGTATTTTTAATTTTCCAGCATTTTCAATCATTTCAATTCTTAATTTAGGATTTTTTCCAGGGCTTTTTTCATGTGCAACTGTTTTACAAAGTCTTTCACTCGAATTTTCAAGCATGAGCCCCATTGAAACATTTACTTTGCGCAAATATTTTAACTCATCATAATTAAGTATCCCGCAATTAGTGTGGGGTAGAATGTTTGTATTTGACAAACACCAGTCGCATAAATCATAAAGGTATTCTAAAATATTTTTATAACCCATTTTTATTAATTTTTCCCTAACTAACTCATTTTCATCTACATTCTCACCGAATGTAAAAAGTGCCTCCCTACATCCAAGCGAATCCGCCTTTAAAAGGATTTCTTTTACCTCATTTTTGGTCATTATTTTAAAGTTTTCGGCCCTAAATGTACAGTAACCGCAAATGTTTCGACACCAGTTACAGACTGGAATAAATGCGTTTTTTGAATATGTTATATTTTTTCCGTTGTTTGTACCATTAATCAGATTTAACATTTCTAAAATTGGACCAGTATCGTTTGAATTTAAAAATTCAATTGCTTTTTCCCGTGTTAACATGGATTCACCAAAAATAACATGTTTGGAGTTTATTATCATTTTTTACTCTAAATCTAGTGATATATCAACAGCCCTTGCAGAATGGATTAATGAACCCATTGAAATTACATCTACATTAAACTTTGCATATTCTAAAACGTTTTTTTCAGTTATTCCGCCACTTACTTCAATAATTGGCCTAAAATTATTATTTTTTTCAAAATCGAGAATTATTTTAAGTGCATATTCGATTTTTTCAGTAGAAAAATTATCTAAAAGAACAATGTCTGGTTTATAATTCAATACTTCTTTTAGTTGTTCAAGTGTATCTACTTCAATTTCTACTTTTTTAGAAAAACTCAGTTTTTTTATTTTTTTAAAGCATTCAAAAATTCCTAAAGCCTTGATATGGTTATCTTTAATCATTACCATGTCATCGAGCCTAAACCTATGTGTATCTCCACCACCTACAAAGACGGCATATTTTTCAACCATTGAAAGACCGGGAAGTGTTTTTCTAGTTCCTGCAATTTTCACGCTTTCATTGACTTTTTTAACCATATCAATTACATTGAATGTTTTTGTAGATATTCCTGAAAGATGCATTAAAAAGTTTAAAACAGTTCTTTCAAGAGTTAATATTGTTTTTGTACGTCCATTAATTTCTAAAAATGGCCCATATACTAAATCTCCATCTTTTGCAGTACATTTACATGAAATACCGTGTCTTTCCATGAATTCTACTGCAAAATCAAGTCCGCATATTAACAATTTTTCCTTTGCAATAAAAACTGCATTTGATTCGTGTTCTTTTGAAATCACGAGTTCTGTCGTAATATCTCCAAAACCAGTATCGTAGTCAAGTGATTCTTCGAGTATCTTTAAAGCTTGATTTTTTAACAATTTAATCACCAAGTTTTTATAACTTGTAAAATTATTATAAATATTTAAGTTCATTACTTTTATTTTAATGCATTAGCCGAGGAAATACATCATGTTAAAAACACTGCCTCCAACATTAAGGGAAAAAAAGAGATATGTCGCTTTTGAAATTATTTCTGAATCTGAATTTCCACAAAAAGAAGTTGTAGGGATTATTCGAAGTGCAGTACTTATTTACTGCGGTATACACGGGTGTTCAAAGGTAAATCCGTGGCTTATAGATTATAGGCACCCTTCTGGAATATTACGTGTTTCAAGAGAATATTTAGACTTATTAAGAAGCTCTTTAATGCTATTTGACGAATATAAAAGAAACCCAATAAATATCAGAATTATAGGCGTTTCAAATTCAGTAAAACATATTCGTGAGAAATTTTTACACGTTTCCCACGAGCCATACTATAAAGTTATACAAAAACTAAAAAAGAGAAATCTTGTTAAGTAATATAACTATACCTCATATTCGGATACATAAAACCAAAACGTGCTCCATGCGGTAATTCCAATAACTGCTAACGAGATAAATAGGTTATCGTAACAATTACCTAAATTTTGAATTACATATATTCCATCCATGAACTCCACCCCCACAGTGACATTAATATTTTTTTAAATATTACTATATAACTTTTATCCTCAAAACGATATTTTTTTGGAATTTAAATAAAAAATCAATTAAATGGTGTCAAAAATAATAAAAAGGTTTAAAAATTAACTATTTTAAGGCCATGTAATCATTTTTGGTATTTTGGGCATTTCTAAAACTTTATCTTTTATCATATCTGGCCAATCACTATATTCAAACCCATACTGTGCCAAAAACCCGATTATCCATCTTGTAAGGCCAAAACCAGTACATCCTGTCCATACTTTTCTATCCTTATAATCCTTAATTCCAAAACCTTCTACAAAGTGAGTTCCGTGAATATTTGCAGAAGTTACAGCAACTCCTTTTCTTTCCTCTTTTATGTGTGGCAGCCAAAGTCTCATTTCATACTTTGGAACGTCTGGAAATTCAATGCTCCTATCGTCTTTTTTCCTACCTTCCAAATAAAATGGATCGTCCCCAACTTCAGTCCAATACTCTAAATCAAGTTTCTTTGCCAAATCTTCGGCGTATTTTAATGTATCATCACGTACTTCTTCAACGAACTTTGGGCTACCCATCCAAACACATTCACTTCTTAAAAATTCGTTTACACGGTCAAGACCTTTTGCACCGCCTCCTTCCCACCGGTATGTCCAACCACTTTTATCAAAAAATTTAACTGGGCTATCAATATCTACAAGTTCATGGTCAAAAAGCGTGTAAAATGGTTCACATTGTGCAGGGGCTAAAACGTATGCAGGATCCCTTAGTAATTCTTTTAATTTATCAATAGGTATTTCTTTTTTAATCATCATTTCATTTACAAAATCCTGAAACATTTCAGGCTCTCTTTTTGGAGGGCATACATAATACATTCCTTCTGGAAGCCCTTCTAAATACCTCATTTTATACATTACATCTAAAGGTATCAATTTAGGGAATAAACATTCATCAAATTCAATTTTTTGAATACATTCTTCAATTATTAAATTTTCAAATGCTCTGAAAAGTTTTGCCATGGGAGGAGTATAAAACCACTGACCTCTTCCTGGGAATTTTTTAACCCATCCTAGGCTTTCTGCAAGGTCTGTTGGATCACTGAAAAATCCAGTTTTTCTTTGAGCTTGATACTCACTTACAATAGTTCCCGGTGCAATTTTACATACTTCATAGGTTAAATCTTGATCCTGCTTATCAAGTTCATTTTTAACAAACTTTATTGCCCTATCAATGATATTTCTCTTTAATTCCCCGTCTCCAACGTTTTTAAATATAATATTTATTTTTTCCCCTTCAAGTTTCAATTCACATTCTGGAACTTTTAATCCTTTTAACTGTTCAACTTTTGAAATTTCTGAATCTATTGTAATTACGTATTTATCAATTGTAACATCCCTAATTCCTATCTGGTGATTCCTTCCAATTTTTTCCATTATTGGCTTTTTAAGTCGCACTATCCCTTCATGTGCTCTCGTATAAGTTCCTGAAGTCATTTTCAGAACTAAATCCTTTCCTTCAAACTTATAACTTTCAATTTTTGATGCGTCACCTTCTTTTCCTTCGGGAACCCCCTTTAAAAATATATCCCTATTTTCTAAAACCTCTAAAATTTCAATCTGGGCTTCTTTTGTAACATCCTTACTGAAAATAATTCTTCCATCAAGTTCAAATCTCATGATATTCACCAAAATTAATTTAAAAAGAAAATAATGGTTATAATATATTAATACTATTCATTTACCATAACTTGTTTTTAAATTTTAGTATTTTAATATTAAATTATTCATAATTAATATTAAGTTATTAATAAATTACGTTATTCATACGGCCATTTTAGATTTCATCCCGAATAAATTCTATAACTTTATTTACAACTTCGGAAGTTTTCAGGCTTCCACCAAGATCGGGTGTCAAATAACCATTATTTATCGTTTTTTTAACTGCATTTCTTATAATTTCCGCCTTTTTATTCATTTTTAAATGGTCAAGCATCATTGAAGCACTTAAAATTGTCGCAATCGGATTAGATATTCCTTTTCCAGCAATATCTGGGGCTGAACCATGAACAGGCTCAAATAATCCTAAATTATCCCCAATATTTGCAGAAGGCGACATTCCAAGACCCCCAATAAGTCCTGCGGCCTCATCAGATAAAATATCTCCAAAAAGGTTTGTTGTAACCATTACATCAAACATATATGGATTTTTAATAAGGTACATTGCTGTTGCATCTATTAAGTAATCATTGCTCGATATACCAAAGTTTTCATAAAGTTTAGCTATTTTTTCGAAAATTTCCAAAAATAATCCGTCAGTTACTCTTAATACATTCGCTTTGTGTATGCAAGACACTTTTTTTCGATTATTTAACCTTGCATATTCAAATGCAAATTTTATTATTCTTTCGCTTCCCTTTTTTGAAATTATTCTTTCGGCAATTGCTACTTCGTTTATTTCGTCATAATACTCCCTTTTTACGTAAAGACACTCAGTATTTTCCCGTATTATGACAAAATCCAAGTCTTTAAAATTATAAGTGGGCCGTATGTTTGCATAAAGGTCTAATTCCTGCCTTAACGTAAGTATTGGACTACGATATGGCTTATTTTTTAATTCAGTTGGTTTTGGAGTAGTTACTGAACCAAAAAGAATTGAATCAGAATTTTTAGCTGTTTGAATCGTGCTTTCAGGTATTGATTCTCCGCATCTCTTAAAACACTCGTACCCAGCATGGGCTTCAATATATTCAAAGTCGTGAACTTCGTTTAAAACTCTTAATGTTTCAGGCACGACTTCTTTTCCAATTCCATCACCAGTTATGACACAGATTTTTGGCATATAGCCCATAAAACCACCAAAAATTCTAAATTAGTTTTAAAATACGCAGAAGATATTGCGCTTAAAAGTATAAAAATATGACTTACTAAATTTAATAATAATTAGTCTTGAACCCATATTTTCTTTAAAAGTTGCTTAATATATAAAATTTCATTGTTTATTTCATTGAGCCTAGAGATACCTATACTATCTTTTGAATTTTTATCTTCATTTAACCTGTTTTTTATTTCAAATTCTTCGTTTGATAAATAATATTTTAAAAGTTCAAGTTCATCAAAAATTATTTCGTGAAACTGTTCTTCACCCAAATCATCATAATAATCTTTATTTTTAAGGGCATGAAGTGCTACTTTACATGAATCATTTCTTCCAATATACATATCGTCAGAATATAAAAATGATTCCGCTGAAGCGTTTCTTGAAATTTCCTCTGCTTTTTTTAGCATTGAAGTTATATACTCGATATCTTTTTTAGATAAATTTGACATTGTTCACCCATATAATAGTTTAATATAAATTTAAACATGAATAACAAATTTAGTAGTATTAAGTAAAACCAAGGATAAAAAATTATTGTAAAAAATTGGATTTAAAGTAGTTTTAAGTTAGCTTTTTTATAATTATTTTTATAATTACTATACGTATTATAATAATTATTTAACATATTATTTATAGGGAAACATTAATATCATAAAAAACATGAAAAATAGGTAAATTTATAATTTAAACGTGAAAACATGGAAAATATCGAATATGAAATAAAGTATGCTATAGAACATATGATGGAAAATAATTACCCAAGAAAAGAATTATGGAATATGGATTCAAAGGTTCCGGGGCTTTTAAGTGGAATTAGGGCAGGGGATGATGCAGTAGTTTTAGGAAAATCTGTATACAATATGGAAGGGCCCTATCCATTAATATTAGGTTCAAAAACTGCTTTAATCCATACTTCATGCGACGTTGTTGCAATGGGTGCAAGACCTCTTTACGCAATGGATGCAATCCAAGCTTCAAACGAAGAAGAAATTAAAATTGCAATTGACGGACTAAAAAAACAATCTATTGGATTAGATATCCCCATAATTGGCGGAAATACCCAGACTGTTGAATCCTTAAAATCCTGCTTAAGCGTTGTTGTTTTTGGAGAATTAATAACTGAAAAAATAATAAAAGATTCCGGTTCAAAAGATAATGACATAATGATAATGCTTGGACACCCCGTTGAAGGAGATATTGGTGAAAGAGTTCAAAAGGCGAAAAATAAGTATGAAACGTTTTTAGAACTTGTATCGTCAGGTATTGAAGTTCATGCCTGTAAAGATGCTTCAAGAGGCGGCTGGCTTTGCAATATTTTAGAAATGTTATTAAAAGCTGAAAAAGGAGTTTTAATAAATTCAATGCCTTATCCGAGAGCTACACGATATCTTGGAACGTATTTAGTAAGCATTCCTGAATATGAGTTACCAAATGTCTTGGAAATTGCAATGAAAAAAAGATGTCCAGTAATGCCTTTTGGAGTAGTTACATCTGAAAAAATACTTAAAATAGGGAATAAAGAGTATATTACTAAAGAAAGAATGAATGAGCTTATAAAAAACTTCCCGTATAAATATTAGTAAAAATTTTGTTTTATTTTATTTAAATGAATCTTGAAAGTTTAGTATGTTTAATATCATATTTACGCCCAATTTCTAAAATTATTGCCTTGAAAATAGGGTCATTTCCACCATACTGTTCCGCATACTTTTCAAGGCCGGAAATATGTTTAAATAATAATTGAGGATACGTTTCTGAAATTTCATAAATGGTATTTAAAACCATGTTTCTTACAACCATGTTTTTTGATGAAACCATAAGGTCAAGAGTTTGGTCAAGTACTTCATCAACTTCATTTTCACCAAGTGTAGGAATTTTTGAGAGCTGGTAAACAATATTTAGTGGATCCATTTCTTTTATAGTGCCATTTTTAATATTATCTAATGCAAACAAATTAAATTTCAAATCTTGCTTTGATAAGCAGTCTTCCAACATTTTTTCAGTTATTTCAAGTTTTTCTGGCATTACAAAGAATAGTGAAGACCCAATTTCCATTAATTTTCCAAATAGTGATTCTTGTTTTGATGAATTCATTAATTTTTTCACGTGTTTTTGTAGAACTCTTTGATTTTCTTGAAGATTGTATGTTTTAAAAGTTCCGTATTTTTTAATCAGTGTTCCAGAATACTCCCGAATATCTAAGTTGATAAAATTCCGATTTATTAGGGTAATTTCAGATTCAAAAATTGAATATGTATCTGGAAATATATCAGTAATTAATTTAACCGACATTATGGAATTCAAAACAAGGTTTTCATTTTTACTAGTTAAATATGATTTTAAAGAGGGAAATAATTCTGAAATGTCCTTGTTATGCTTTAAATAGTATTTTGTAAGTATATAAATAGAATTTGATTTTAAAGTAATATTATCAGACTTTAAAAATTTTTTTAGCTCGTCAGCTACCGAACTATCTTCGTCAAGAATTTTTTGAATATCTGATAATTTATCTTCTTCAAGTAAGTTTTTAAGCTTTGCAGATTTCGACCGCAAAAATCCAAGGA
This sequence comes from Methanococcus vannielii SB, assembly GCF_000017165.1. Classification (NCBI taxonomy): domain Archaea; kingdom Methanobacteriati; phylum Methanobacteriota; class Methanococci; order Methanococcales; family Methanococcaceae; genus Methanococcus; species Methanococcus vannielii. Next base: position 34,298 of record NC_009634.1, on the reverse strand, counting down.
CCATTATTTCACCCATTTCCCCGATTATCTTAATTTTAATTAAATGTCACTTTCATCTACGGGTGTAATCTTATATTCAAGATTCGTGTTTTTACGCATTAATTCTAAGAATTTTATGCTGTTTGAAGGGTCTTTATTTGTAACAGTTAATTCTAATGTTGCATTGGTAAATTCCTCCGATAACATTGCAGATTTTATGGGCACTGAACCATAAGACATCAACACTTCAAGGAGTTCTTTTTGTAAAATAAGACATTTTTCAGCATCACCTAAAATTCGTATTTTATACGATGGAAAAAGCATCTCGTAGCAACTTAAAAGTATCACTTCGTTTTTTTGAAGTAACTCGCATAGTTTTGCGAAATTTTCACTTTTTGATTTTATTACAAACTTTAAAAAATAAAACTTGTGGTTTAGAGAGTTCGTAACTTTTAAGTTATATATCCCCGAAACATTTTCAGCAATTAACATCCTTAACTTTCCAAAAACTTCTGCTTCGCATAACCCTTGGGTTACGTAGAACTTTTCTTCTTCCATTATTTCACCCGAATAAAAACAAGTTTTTTATTATTATATTAGGTATTCTATTTATATGTAATGATTCATGTTTTGAATTGCTTTTGAATTGTAATTAGACATTATTTTATGTATTATCAAGGTTTGGCAGGTTAAAGCCATTTAATTTTTCCTTAGCTTCAAGTAATGAAGAATCAATCGATAAAGCAATAGTGTAATAAGAAATTGCTGAATCAGTTTTTCCAAGTTTATTATATGCATCTGCAATCCTTAAATGATATTTTGGATGTTTGTCATTTATCAAAATTGCTTTTTCATAACAAGTAATTGCATCATAATATCGGCCCTCAAGAAAAAGAGCTAAGCCTTTATAGTACCATGCACTTTCGTAATTTTCACTTTTTTCAATTGCTTTTTCTAAAAATTCAATTGCTTTTTCATATCTTTTCAACTTTAAGTAATTTTTACCCATTTTTAAAAGTACTAATGGATTAAATGGGTTTTTTTCATGTGCAATTTCAAAGTAGTATAATGACTTTTCAAAGTCGTTAATATCATAATATAAAGTACCAACTCTGCACCATGGGTCAAAGTTATTAGTATCCAATTCAAGGACTTTTGTGTATAAATCAAGTGCTTCATTCATCCTACCTAATTTTCGAAGGGCATCTCCTTTTGAAAGTAGGGCCTGAAAATCATTTTTATTTTCTAAAAGAAATATGTCAAAAAACTCTATTGCTTTTTCATACTTTCCAGCAGTATAAAGTGCATGCCCCATATTTTTCCATATTCTAACATCATAAAAACCTGTTTTTAAAACTTCCTCGTAAATTTCAATTGCTTCTTGAAATTTTTTTAAACATACAAGTGCACTTCCTTTTTTTACAAGGATTTCATTATTTTTAGGAAATATTTCAAGTATTTTTTCGTAACAATCAACTGCTTTTTCAAAATTTCCTAAATTTTCGTATGCATCCCCTAAAATTTCTAAAATTTCTTCTTTATCGGTTAAATTACTTAAATTTGTTAAAAAATTAATAGTTTCCCTAAAATTTCCAAGATAATTTAAAAGACTCGAATATTTTTGAATAAATTTAATATTTTCAGGTTCATAAGTTAAAGCTTTTTCAAAAAACTCCTTTGCAAGTTTCGTTTTTCCAAGCCTCCAACATGAACTTCCTTTTAGATAGTATGCATTTGAGTTTTCACTACCTATATTCAAAACCTTATTTGCTTTTTCAATTGCTTTTTCATATTTACCCAATTTATATAGTTTATTTCCCATTTCAAGTATTTTTTCCGGGTTTTTAGTCTCAAAAATTGATAAAATTCCCATAAGTTACCAACTACGTTTTTTTAAAAAATATGTTAAATTTTGTAAACGGATTGTTATTTTAAATTTTAATTTTTAAATTTTAAATTTCCGCATTATGTACTTACTTAATTATTTAACTTTGTTTATATAATAACGTACCTTGAACAAATTTAAACAATAAACTCATGAAAATACCGACTAAAAATAATTTAAAAAGCATAGTTTAAAATTACGATTAAAAGACAAGGTATTAAAAAAATAACATCATTTAAACGTATTTTTTCATTGAAAGTCGTTAATTTTGTATCCATTGAGTATCCTCTTGAAAGCATTGCAATATATGTTCTTTCACCTTGTTCGTAGGACTTTAAGAAAGTAAGCCCTATTAAAGAACCAAAAACATTTAAAATATTTGAATAACTTAAAATTTTCCGATTTAATGCCCTTGAAGTCTGTGCAATTTTTGTAGATTCTATTAAAGAGTACATTAAAAAAAGATATCTTATCATCATTCCAAGAAGTGTCGAAATGATATTTGGAGCCCCAAGTTTCCGTCCTGCATTTATTACTTCGTACATTGGTGTTGTTGAGGATAAAAAAACAATTGCCGTAATTGAAACTAAAAATTTCAAAAATAAGTAAGTTCCAAAATAAAGTCCTTCACCATATACGTTAAATCCTGCTAAATTAAAAACTACCAATTCTCCACGGATAAACGGCTGGAATAGGGCGATAAATATCCCAAATGGAAGAATCATTAAAATCCTTTTAACAATGTTTAAAAAAGGTATTTTTGAAAAAAACAGTAAAATAATTAAATAAGTTTCAAGTAAAACCATTATGTAAATGTGATTAAAAATCGTGGCGATTAAAACCACCAATATAACAAATATTAGCTTAACTCTTGCATCTAGGTCATGAATTGGACTTTTTATAAGAGTATTTTTTTCCAGTTCATATAGATAATTATGCAAAAAATCACCATTTTTAGTTTAAAAATTCTAAAGTTTTTAAATTGTTATCTGCTTTTTCTAGTATTTTAAATAGTATTAATAATTTGAAATAGGTAATAACTAAAATAAATAATAAAATACTAAAAAATGTTTAAAATTCAAAATCCACTGCTGTTCTTAATTCTGTAATTGATTTTACAAATTTTGAAACTTCCAAATGGGACTCATGTTTTTGATAAATTTCAAGAGCAGTTAAACTTTCAAATTCAGATATCAAAACGACATCATGGTTATTTTCAAAATTTTCAAGGTTTATTCCAACTTCAATATACTTTATTTCGGAAATTATATTTTGCAAGTTTTCAAGACGTGATTTTATAAGTTTAGCGTTTTCAAACTTTGTTTTTTTAGATTTTTCGTCTTTTAATTTCCACATTACAACGTGTTTTATCATGAAATCACCAACAACTTTTAAAAATACATTTAATTAAAAATATTAAAATAAAAGGATAAAAATTAGATATTAACTATTGAAATATTAATATATAAATATTTCAATATTTATATATTAAACATTATTGTATTTAAGTAATAAAATTAATTTTTTGAACTTGAATTTTTAAAGATGGATCCTACCAAAAATGCAAAAGCTGTCATTACGAAAATCCCTATAATCATTGCAATGACCTCGCCAAGCTTTTCCATCCCAGAAATTGAATAGTCGGGCATTGGGGAAGGTATGATTGTTCCTTCTTCTTCAAGACCGATTTCTTCTAAATTTTTTGAAAGAATGTGTTCGTTCATAATTTTTTCAGCCGCACTTTCTAGTCCATCTGGATTTCCAGATGCTAAAAAAGGTGCTAAAAGGCCGATTACTAATGCAATTGTTAGCCCAAAAACAATTACTTTATTGTTTTTATTCATGAGTAATCACCTTTTTAGAAACCTTTAAAAGGTCAGGCCTTACAGATGAGACGTAACTTATAACAACTAATGTAATAATGCCTTCAATAATACCTATAACGGCATGGTAAATCCCCATAAACTGTAATCCTAAGTCAATTGGAAATGTTCCAGAAATTGCAAGTTGAATTGTACAAAAAACCGCTGCAAAAAATGTTGCTGCCCATCCAGAAAGAAATACGCTTAAATGAAAATTTACTTTTTTTAACGCTTTAAATACATAGTATCCTAAAAATCCGCCGATAACACCCATGTTAAATATATTTGCACCCATTACTATTAAGCCCCCATCTGCAAAAAACAGTCCTTGAACAATTAAAACAAGTGCAAGCATTAATACTCCAGCCCATGGACTGTTAAAAACAATTGCAGTTAGTGCAGCGCCAATCATGTGGCCACTTGTACCCCATGGAATTGGCATGTTCATGGCCTGAATTGCAAAAATACCTGCCGCAAGTGCAGAAAACATCGGGACTGTTTTTTCATTCATCTCTTTTGAAGCCCATTTTAAGGAAAAACTTACAAATATAATGGAAATTACCCAAAATACTGCGCTTAACCATAATGGGAGAAATCCGTCCGGTATATGCATTATAACACCCTGATTTTTTAAATTATAAAGTATTTTTTAATCATTATAGTCATTATAATGATTAGTATTTTTTTGTAATTAAGTATTACAAATAATATTTTAATTAATATGTATATATATCTTATTATATCTATTAAATTATAGAGTTTATTAAGTTAAATGCTACAGAACCTAATGTTTAAATAAAATAACTTTGTTTTAAGACTTAAATAATATTCCATGGTTTAAAATATAGCGGAAGTTCACTTTTGAATATTAAGAGTTATATAAAATTATAGGGGTATTTTTTAAACTAGATAACTAGTAAATTATAAGAGTAATTAAAACGTTGGAAAACATGACAAATGTACTAAACTTACTTAATGAAATTGGAATTGAAGAACTAAGGCCGCCTCAAAAAAAGGTAATTGAAGAAGGCTTACTTGATAAATCCAAAAATTTTTTAATATGTATACCAACAGCAAGTGGTAAAACACTAATTGGCGAAATGGCACTATTAAATCATGTTTTGGACGAAAATTATAATTTAACTGGAAAAAAAGGACTTTTTATAGTGCCTCTAAAAGCATTAGCAAGTGAAAAATTTGATGAATTTCAAAAAAAGTATGAAACGTATGGGATAAAAGTTGGAATGTCTATTGGGGACTATGATACAAAGGAAGACCTTTCAAAATATAATATAATTATTACAACGTCTGAAAAATTGGATTCATTAATGAGGCACAATATTGAATGGATAAAAGACTTATCACTTGCAGTAATCGATGAAATTCATTTAATAGGCGATAATGAACGTGGCGGAACTTTAGAAGTAATTTTAACAAAATTAAAAAACATTAATGCACAAATAGTTGGCCTTTCAGCAACTGTTGGAAACCCAGAAGAAATTGCAAATTGGTTAAATGCAAAATTAGTAACGGATGAATGGCGACCTGTCGAATTAAAAAAAGGAATTTACCTTGAAAATGAAATAAATTATATAAATAATCAAGATTCTCAAAAAAAATCATTTAAGGCCGTTAAATCGATTTCTAGAAATAACTTAACTGATTTAATAGTGGATTCAGTAAATGAGAAGGGTTCTTGTTTAATATTTTGTAATTCAAAAAGAAATGCAGTTGGGGAATCTAAAAAACATAATTTAACAAAATATCTCTCAAAAGCAGAGTTAAACGATCTAAATTCCATTTCTGAAGAAATATTATCTATTTTAGAAACCCCAACTGAAACATGTAAATCACTTTCAGAATGTATAAAAAAAGGAGTCGCATTTCACCATGCAGGGCTTACGTACCAGCATAGAAAAGCTGTAGAAGAAGGATTTAGGAATAAAGTTATAAAAGTAATCTGTTGTACTCCTACACTTTCAGCAGGATTAAATTTACCTTGTAGAAGGGCAATTATTCGAGATATCAGGCGTTACAGTCAAAACGGTCTTATAGATATTCCAAAATTAGAAATTCATCAGTGTATCGGGCGAGCTGGAAGGCCGGGCCTTGACCCGTATGGTGAAGGAATAATCCTTGCAAAAAATGAAAAAGACGTTGAAAAAGCATTTTTAGCTTTAACTGGACCTTTGGAAAATATTTATTCAAAATTATCAAACCAAAAAGTACTCCGTGTTCATATATTGGGACTTATCGCTACGTTGGAAATAAAAAGTACTTCTGAATTAATTAATTTTATAAAAAATACATTTTATGCACACCAATATGGAAATTTGCATGGAGTTTTAACGAATGTTTCAAAGGTTGTGGAATTTTTAGAAAAAAACAAATTTATAGAAACATTAGATGATGATTTTACTCCAAAAAAAAACCGTGTTTTAGAATTAACGCTTGATAATTCAAATAATTTAGTTTTAGATTCAAAAAGAAGGATGGATACATTAACAAATTTATCATTCAAACCTACAAATCTTGGAAAACGTGTTTCCGAATTATATATTGACCCATTAAGTTCTGAAATAATAATTGAAGGGTTAAATGAACTAAAAGAAAAAATTAACGATATGGATAGGTCAAACATAGACCAGTATATATTTTACATAATTTCAAAGGCTACTGAAATGAGGCCCCTTTTAAGGGTTAAAATGGATGAAGAACTTGAGTTAATACAAGAAATGGATAAGTTAAAAATATCCGACTATTCAATTGAAAACATTGAAGCATTTAAAAATTCAAAAATGTTTCTTGACTGGATAAATGAAACTCCTGAAGAAGTAATTCTTGAAAAATATGGAATTGAGCCGGGAATTTTAAGATACAAGGTAGACCAAGCTAGATGGATGACTTATTCTTCAAAAGAAATTGCAAAACTTGTAAAGTTAAATAATGATAAAATTTACAAGGCACTTTTAGAAATGGAATTTAGGATTGAATATGGTGCAAAAGAAGAGTTGATTGAACTTTTAAAAATTAAAAATATTGGTCGAGTAAGAGCTAGACGACTTTTTAACATTGGAATAAAATCAAAAATGGATATTTTAAAAAATCCTGAAAAAATTATTTCTACTTTTGGAGATAAAGTCGGTAAAAAAATACTAGACGAATTTGGGTTAAAATACGGTCAACAAAAATTATCCGGCTTTTAGAAGCAATTATTGAAGAAAATGCTGTTTAATATTAAAAAAGATATGCTCAGCTGTCCCCGTTGTCTTCATCGAACGAATTCTCAGTGAAGTCGGCACTCATCATTGCATATTTAAAGTCGGAATAATAATTTCTATTAAATCTTAAATAACCTTATATATAAACTTGAGTTATTCTAAAAATAAGTTATAGAATTTAAAGATGTTTAAGATGTGTAAAAAATGTATGTATTTTTGGATACTGAAACAACAGGACTCCACCCTGGCCAAATTGCTCAGCTTTCATACCTTGTTACCGATGAAGAATTGAACATAAAAAAGGCATTTAATCAGTATTACTCGGTAGAACATATGTCAAGGAGCGCTGCAAGAATTCACGGGCTTACGCAGGATATTTTAGAAGAACTTTCATCAGGATTGGTATTTGAAGATACTATTAAAGAAGTATTAAGCGACCTAAAATATTCCGTGATAATTGGACATAATATTTCTTTCGATATTCGCTTTTTAAAAGCTGAAATTGAGCGTTTGGGTGAAGAATATGTTCCAAAAGAAAAATTTTGTACAATGTGCCACTTTACAAAAATCTGCAAAATTCCGGGAGTTAGGCAGTATAAACGTCCAAAACTAATTGAATTAATGGATTATTTAAAACAATGCCCTAAAGAAGGCTTGAAATTTACAAAAAATACATATGGTTGCAGTGATGTTGGTTTTCACGATGCAAGATTTGATACTGGAGTAATGTATCTTTGCTACAAAAAAGGAGTTGAACTAAGACATATTAAATAATAACTAAATATGGTAAATGAAATAGGTAGGAAAGGAATAGTAGTAATGAATAGTAGTAAACGTAATAAAAATTAGCAAAAATAGTAAATGTATAGAAATTTTAGGTATAATCTATATTTTCAAATTAAATTATTTAAATTAAGTTATCAAACCATTAAAATTTTTATCTAAAGTTTAAAACCTATAAATTTAAGATAACATTTATATTCAATTGAAGAAAATGTTTAAAATTATTATTTCATTTTGAAAATTAATTCATTTCAAAATTTAAATTTTTACTATTTATCGAGGGATTACTATGAAGTATATATTTGTTACAGGTGGTGTCGTTTCCTCATTAGGAAAAGGAATAACTGCTTCATCTCTTGGAAGACTTTTAAAAGCACGTGGTTTTAACGTAAATATGGTTAAAATAGACCCTTATTTACAAATCGATGCTGGAACAATGTCGCCTTATGAACACGGCGAAGTCTTTGTAACTGATGATGGGGGAGAAACTGACCTTGACCTTGGAAACTACGAAAGATTTATAGATATTAGTTTAAAAGCGAAAAATAATATTACAACTGGTAAAATCTACTGGAACGTTCTTTCAAAAGAAAGAAAGGGCGATTACTTGGGAAAAACTGTTCAAGTAATTCCACACATCACAAATGAAATAAAAGAATGGATAAAAGAACTTGGAAGCGAAAGCGATATTACAATTGTGGAAATTGGAGGAACTGTTGGAGATATTGAAAGTTTACCTTTTTTAGAAGCAATAAGGCAGTTTAAAAAAGACGTTGGAAAAGAAAATGTTTTATATATTCATGTTTCGCTTTTACCATATATTAGAAGTGCAGGCGAATTAAAAACAAAACCAACACAACATTCAGTAAAAGAACTTAAAGGTATCGGAATTCAGCCCGATATACTAGTTTGTAGAACTGAAATTCCAATAAATGAAAAATTAAGGGAAAAATTAGCACTTTTCTGTGACGTTGAAAAGGAAGCCGTAATTGAAGGAAAAGATGCTAAAACCATATATGAAGTTCCATTAAATCTTGAAAAAGAAGGTTTAGGGGCCCTCGTTATCAAAAAACTTAATTTACGGGATTCCGCCCCAAATCTTTCTGAATGGAGGGCGAACGTTGATAGAATAATAAACCCATTAAATTCTGTTTCAATTGGCGTTGTTGGAAAGTACGTTGAATTAAAAGATGCGTATGCTAGTATTTTAGAAGCTCTTGGACATGCCGGTGCTAAAAATGACACTAAGGTAAACGTAACATGGATTAATGCAGAAGAACTTGAAAACAAAAATTATAGAGAAATTCTCGATAAAATGCGTGAAGATGAAAAAATCGATGGAATATTGGTACCCGGAGGTTTTGGAGATAGGGGAATAGATGGAAAAATAAATGCAGTATGCTATGCACGAGAAAATAACATTCCATTTTTAGGAATATGCCTTGGAATGCAGTGTGCAGTAATTGAATTTTCAAGAAATGTATGCGGATTAAATGGTGCAGATTCAACAGAATTTAACGAAAAAACCGAGCACCCTGTAATTGACTATATTCCTGAACAGCGTGATGTTACCGAAAAAGGTGGCACTATGAGACTTGGGGCATATACTGCATTTTTAGAAAATGGTTCACTAGTAAATACACTCTATAATTCAATTGAAGTATCTGAAAGACATAGACATCGGTATGAAGTAAACCCAGAATACCATGAAATTTTAAGAAAAAACGGTTTGAAAATTTCTGGAATTTCGCCAGATGGAAAACTTGCAGAATTTGTTGAACTTGAAAGCCACAAGTATTTTATAGCAACACAAGGTCATCCAGAATTTAAATCAAGGCCAAATAATCCACATCCATTGTTTAATGGATTAATAAAAGCTTCACTTAAAAAATAAACGTACAAATAAGCATACTATATAATTTTGGAGGTAATTCCATGTTTGATGCTAAATCATTTATTGAAGAGTCAGTTGAAGATATTAAAAAACAGATCAATGGTAGAAAAACAATAATCGCATTAAGTGGCGGAGTAGATAGTTCCGTTGCAGCAGTTCTTACGGGAAAAGCTATTGGAGACCAGTTGCTTGCAGTTTACGTCGATACGGGGCTAATGCGAAAAAATGAATCCAATGAAATATGGAATATTTTTAAGGAACAGATGGGACTTAATCTAAAAATAGTCGAAGCAAAAGACTTATTTTTAAGCGAATTAGCAGGAATAGATGACCCCGAACAAAAAAGGAAAATAATTGGCAGAATATTTATTGAAGTATTTGAAAAAGTTGCTAAAGAGCAAGGTGAGGAAATTCTTGTACAAGGCACAATTGCACCAGACTGGATAGAGAGTGAAGGCCAGATTAAAACTCACCATAATATTGCACTTCCTAGTGGAATGGTTTTAGAAGTTGTTGAACCACTAAGAGACCTATATAAAGATGAAGTAAGGAAGTTAGCAACTGAACTTGGATTACCTGAAAAAATCGCACATAGGCAGCCGTTCCCAGGACCAGGGCTTGCTGTTAGAATACTTGGGGAAATTACTGAAGAAAAATTAGAAATATGTAAGGAAGCAAACTTTATTGTTTCAGAAGAAATTGAAAAAACAGGACTTCAAAAAGAGTTGTGGCAGTATTTTGCAGCGGTACTCGATACAAAGGCCACTGGCGTTAAAGGAGATATTAGGGACTACAACTGGGTTGTTGCATTGAGGTTCGTAAAATCACTTGATGCAATGACTGCCCACACACCAGAAATCCCTTTTGACCTTATAAAAAGAATCAGTAAAAGAATAACATCTGAAATTCCAAACGTTACACGTGTTGTTTTAGATGTAACGGATAAACCTCCCGCAACAATTGAATTTGAATAAATTTGAATAACTCAAATAATTTTTAAATAATAATTATTTAAAATCAAATATTTTGCTTTTTAATTTATTTTTTGCGTTTTAGAATTATTTTAAATATAGCAATAAATTATCAAAATTTTTTACCTACACAATAATTATTTATTTTGAAAATATAATATATGAATTAAAATAAATTAAATATATTCAGAATAAAAATACGTCGAAATGTGGGTAAAATGACTGAAAAGGACTGGATAGAAACTGGGATATTAATATTTGAATCAGAAGACCCTGATTTTGAAAAAGCCGTTTACTGTTTTAAAAAAGCATTGAAAAAAAATTCTAAAAATTCTGAAACTTGGAATCTGCTTGGAAAATCGTATTATCGATTAAAAAATGATGAAATGGCCCTTCAATGTTTAGAAAAAGCATTAGAAATTGATTCAAATAACCACAATATATGGATAGATAAAGGGACCATTCTTGCAAATAAAAATCTAAAAGAAGCTTCAAAATGCTTTGAAAAAGCACTTGAACTAGATCATACTTCAAACAAACTAAATAAAATAATAAATGCTTTTAAATAGTTAAAAAACCATAATTTATCCAGTGAAAAAATGAATAACAATTCAGGAATTCAAAAATGGCACAGTCATGCAGTACTCCTCATTAATTCTAAAAAATATACCGAAGCACTAACGTACTATGATAAAATCCTTTCAAATTATCCAAAAGACTTTTTAGCAGTTTTTGGAAAAGGAGTAGTATTTTTAAAACTTAAAGAATATGATTTAGCACTGGGTTGTTTTAATAGTGTTTTGAATATGAATCCAGAGTACACGCCCGCAATAAAAAATAAAAAAATAATTGAAGAGAAAAAGAAAGAAATTGAAAAAGAAAATTTTAAGAGATTTTTTAAACTTGGAATTGAATGTTATTCATTAGGGGAGTACGAAAAAGCATTGAATTACTTTGAAAATGCTTTTTTTATCGACCCTTATTCAAATGCATTGATAAAAAATTTAGAAAAAACCCGTGAAAAGTTAAAACAGTTAATTCCAGTAAAATGGAATAATAAAGGCGTAGAGTACTATCGTAAAGGTCAGTACGAAAAAGCACTTGAATGTTTTAAAAAAGCAGTTATTTTAGAACCTAATTTAAAATCTGCGCTGAAAAATAAAAAAATGGTTGAAAATTTAATTAATAAATAGTTAAAAATTGTTCAAAGTTTAGTTTTCAAATTATATTAATAGTAAATTATTTAAGTAATTGTGAGTTTATGCTTAAAACTTTTAAAAAAGACGGGCTTTTAAGGGATAGTACATATATGATTTTTTCAAATATTTATTCAAAATTTATAGCGTATCTATTTTATTTTATCATCCCGTTTATCCTTGGAACAGAAGGTTTTGGAATTGTTAAAGGGTTACTGCCAATTTTAGACACTTTAGTTATAGTTTTTTGTTCTGGAATTCCTCCTGCAATGGCAAAATTTATTTCAGAAAGTGGCAAAAAATTTAATCCATGGGTTTTTGATATTTTAAAAACCATGTTTATATTATCGATTATTGGAGGAATTTTTACGGTATTTTTAAAGTATATTCTTCGTGGAAATTATATTGACCTTCCAATATCTTATTTTTATGCAATTTCAATTGCATTACCATGTTCAGTTATTATCTCATGGAGTAGAGGGATTTTACAAGGGTCTTTAGAAATAAAAAATCTTTCAAAAACATGGATTATTGAAAATACTTCAAAAATCGTTTTTTTAATAATTTTAACATATTTTTTTGGAATTTTTGGAAGTATTCTTTCAATTTCTGTTGCATTTTTAATTGGGGGAATTTTTGGATTATATTTAATCTCTAAGAATTTAAAAGACTATTCAATTTTAAAAATTTTAAAAAATAAAACCTCAAAAAATAATTTAAATGAAAATAGTGAAATCTCAGTAAAAGACGTAATCTATTATTCAATTCCAATTGCACTAACTACTGCATCTTACAGGCTTTTAAATGATCTTGACGGTATATTTATTCTTTCAATTTTAGGGGCTTTTGAAAATGGGACTTATGGATATGCATCACTACTTTCAAGGTTTTTATTCTTATTTTCATCAGCAATAGCTGTTGTTTTAATTCCCAGAATTTCAAAATCTAAAGATATTGGAGAATTTAAAAAAGCAATATTTTTAAATTGCATAATTGTGCTTCCAGCAGTAGTAATTATGATTTTATTTTCAGAAAATCTTTTAATGTTCTTTTTTGGAATATCTGATCATGGTGCAAACTTAAGCCTTAAAATACTCTCAATTTCAGCACTTTTAATGAGCATGTATACAATATGTGCATCCTCACTTCAAGGTTTAGGATATGCTAAAATTCCAGTCTATATATTAACATTTGGAATAATCCTAAATGCAATATTAAATTATATTTTAATATCTAATCTTGGAATTACGGGCGGTGCTATTGCAACTTTAACGTCTTCATTTTCTGTATTTTTAATAATCTCCATAATTACATTTAGAAAGTTAAAAAAGTTAAAAAAAGTTAAATATTCTTAGTAAAAGTTTATTTAATAATCAAATCAAAATTACAGAGTTTACTTAAAGATATATACTTAAAGTGAATAGTTAATTATTCAAATAATTATGGAGATTAGAAAATATGGCCGAAAATTTTAGAATTATTGACGGTGGAGTTACTGCTCCAAAAGGTTTTATTGCAAACGGTCATAAAGACCGAAAATACGGGGTAACAATAATAGCTTCAGAAGTTGATGCGGTTTGTGCAGGTGTATTTACAACAAATAAAGTGTTTGCACATCCAGTTTCACTTTCAAAAGAGACGTTAAAAAATAGCGATACTTTTCGTGCAATTATTGCAAATAGCGGTAATGCAAACTGCTTTACTAAGGGCGGAATGGACGATGCAAGGGCTTTTGTAAAAAAAGCTTCAAGTTTATTGAATATTCCAGAAAGTCAGATTTTATCTGCGTCAACAGGCGTAATTGGTAGAAAAATGGCAATGGACATACTAAATAGGGAAGTTGAAAAGGCATATGAAAGCCTTAAATTGGAAAGTAACAATGAAAATGCTGCAAAAGCAATAATGACCACTGATGCATTTAAAAAAACAGTTGCAGTTGAATTTAACGTTGGAGAAAAAGTTGTTAAAATTGGAGGAATTGCAAAAGGAGCCGGTATGATTGCACCAAACATGTTACATGCGACTATGCTTGGATTTATTACCACAGACATTGAAATATCAAAAGAAGAACTTAAAAATTCCCTTCAAAATGCGGCTGATGAAAGTTTTAATAATGCAGTTGTTGACGGCGATATGAGTACAAATGATACCGTCTTTGTTTTAGCAAATGGAAAAAGTAATGTAAATTATAGAGAATGCATTGAAGAATTTGATAAAGCACTTTTATATATTTCAACAGAACTTGCAAAAATGATAGTTTCGGATGGAGAAGGTGCTAAAAAACTTATTGAAGCGGTTTTAAAAGGGGCTGCCACAAAAGAAGATGCAAAAAAAGCTTCAATGTCAATTGTAAGATCGCTTCTTTTAAAAACTGCAATACATGGTGCTGATCCAAACTGGGGGCGGATTGCTGCTGCCGTTGGCTATAGTGGTGCTGAAATGGACATGAATAATTTTGATATTATAATAAGCAGTATAACTTCTGGAAAAGAAACATACCTTGTAAAGTGTGGAGAACAGCTTGCTGACGAAGGAACTGCTGAATTAAAAATGGCCCAAGAAATTATGAAAGATAGTAAAATTAGAATAACTGTTGATTTAAAAAAGGGCGAATTTAAAAATACTTCATTTGGATGCGATTTAGGTTATGAATACGTTAGAATAAATTCAGAATATACTACATAATTTCAATTTTAAAATGTTTAATTTTTTAAGATTTATTGTTAATTATATATTTTTTTAAGAATTTATTTATATATTTAAATACATTATCCATTAAGTTTTTTAATATGTAACAACTATCATGTTCGTGGTGAACATATGATAATCATAGGACTATTTGGAAAAACGGGTTCGGGAAAAACTGAAATTCTTGAAGAACTAAAGAAAAATTACTCCGTAGTTGATATTGAATGTTGTGCAAATACAAGAGGGAGTGTTTTAGGCGATCTTTATGACTTAAAACAAAAAACTCAAAGTGAATTTGATAATTGTTTAAAAAAACAGCACGAATTTGCAAAAAATAAGGGGTACTGCATCGTTGAATTTGAAGGTAGAAAGATTGGTGGGGCAGAAAAAATCGATATTCCAGAACCGTATTCAAGCCTTGAGAAATATTCATATAATATATTAATAGAGTGCTCGTATGATTCTCAAATTGAACGACTTTTAAGATTATACATTCCAAAAAACGACTTTGAAAAGGAAATTGCAATTAATAAATTTCTAGATTTAAAAAAAGCGTTTTCAAAGCCAGATAAACTTAAAATTTTAGATGAAATTATTTTTTTAGTCCAAAATGACCGCTATTTGGAAGCTTCAAGGATGATTGAAAAAGAATTATATAGTGAACATTATTTAAGGCATATTCGTAAGGTAAAACATGATTTATTGGTTGAAAATAATAATATTTTAGAATCTGCCGAAATTATATCAAAGTATGTTGATAAAATTCTGAAAAAACATGAAATAAACCCGTAATTTAATGTGATTAATATGGATGAAGAGACACTATCACGGTTGCTTACATTTAAAAATGATGTTGTTTTGGCAATAAGGCTTAGTACTGGACAAAAAATGATACTTGGAAATAATATTGTGCTTTCAGGAAAATTAAGCGGAAAAATTGCATCATTTATATTGGAAAACTCTAAGAAGATTGAAAAACCTGAAGTTATTGATTTTAATGGTGAAATGATATATTTTGAACCAATAAATATCAAAAAATACCTTGATTCGATAGGTAAAGAGCTTTCTGATGAATTAATAACGCTAAAAAATTTTGAAACGATGAATATCGATGAAATTCAAGTAGTCGATGCAAGGTCGCCAAAAGAGTATTTTGAAAAGACAGTACCTGGTGCAGTGAATATTCCACTTTTTTTAACTGAAGAACATGAAAAAATAGGTAAAACCTATAAAAATGAAGGGAAAGAAATTGCAATGAATATGGCGGCCCAAATAATTCAGGAAGGGATAAAAAGAATAGTTTTTGAATCTTTAAAATTAGATAGCAATAAAGAAATAATTGTATTTTGTGCAAGGGGTGGAATGAGAAGCCAATCTGTTTCAACAATATTAAAACTTCTAGGATTTAAAGTAAAGCGTCTTATTGGTGGTTTTAAAAGCTATAATCTATCAAAAAAACATGAACAAAATCATAATTAATTTAAAAATAGTTTAAATATATATCTAAATATATATCTAAATATATTTTAAAATGCGCCTAATGTTATTCGATGTCATTTAAAAGACTTAGAAGTCCTTGTTCATCTAGTATTTCGGTTATTCTAACTTTTAAGTCAGTTATTCCTTCTTTTTTAAGTGAAGAAATTTTTATCTTATCAAATCCTTTTAATTCATTTTCAAGTGTCTCAAGGCCTTCAATTTCATCAACGTCCATTTTAGTCATGGCAACCAAAATTGGAACTTTAAATGTTCGTTTTACTTCATTTAAAAGATTCACTTGTTCTTCAATGGTAAATCCACAAAATTCTGTCGGGTCAATTACAAATAAAATCATGTCTGAAAGATAGTTTATTGCAACTACTGCGTGAAGTTCAATATCATTTCTTTCGTAAATTGGCCTATCTAAAACGCCAGGTGTATCAATAATTTGAATTCCTTCCTCAGTATAGCCTATATTTAATCCTTTTGTTGTAAATGGGTAAGAATTTACTTCGGGTTCAGCATTTGTTAAGGTTTTCAAAAGTGTTGATTTTCCAACATTCGGGTATCCTGCAATAACTACGGAAGGTAAATCTTTTACTGTTGGCATATTTTTTAACTTGTTTCTTGCAACTCCTAAAAATGCCATGTTAGGGTAAATCTGTTTTAAAATAGATGCAACTCTCCCAATGAACTCTTTTCTAACGATTGAGGTTGCCTGTGGTGTTGGTGCTTTTTTAACCTTTCTTGAATATTGCATCCCTAGTTTTTTTACAAGGTCTGCTGCCCAGTTAATCGCAGCAAGGGACTTTTTAAATTCATCGCTTCCAACCATAATTTCCAGTATTTCACGATAAAATGGGTCTAAATGATCAATTGACGGCGTTTTCTCTACAATCTGTAATAGATTATCCGAAATAACCGATGAAGTTGTTCTTATTTTATTATCTTCAATTATTCTTGATTTTGGAAGGCTTAATCCCCGTTCAGTAGTCCTAAGGTCTCCTGCAATTTTTTCTGCCCGATTATATGCTTTATCCATTATTTCGTCAGGATATAAAATATTAGGCATTTTTTTAAACGGGTTTGCGTCTCTCGATTTTCTCATAATATCATCTCACAAAAGTTTAAATTGAAATTAAATTTTAAAAATAGTAGAAAAAATGTATTTCTAGTTTGACTGTTTTATTTTAACAGTTCCGGTGTTTCCATCAACTACTACTATATCGCCATCTTTAATTTCATCTATATTAACTTTATCCACGAGTGGAATTTTCCCCAAAATTGCACCTGTTGCCACAATTGGTTCTGACTCAGAATTTATCATTCCTTTTAAAATACCTTGTTTTGAAAGTGCATATATTACATATGAGCCAACAGTGCTACCTTTTCCCGTTGGAAACACAAATATTTTTCCAACAATACTTTTTCCAAAAAGCTCATTCTCTTTATCAGTAACTATTCCTTCCTCATTTATCCCTCCAAGAAATGAAACAGGTGATTTTGAAATAATTGCTTCTCCTTCTACAATTCCTTTTGAAATAATCCTTCCTTTTAGCTCCTTCAAGGTTCCACCGGCGAAATTTATTTTAAAGTTATATTTTAAATTATTTTTATTTTAAAGTTATTTATTAGTAAGATTATAAACTGATTCTGTAAATCGACCAATTTCCGCATTATATGCTCCAACAGTACCAGTTGTGGATTCATTTACCGTAACTGTTGCATTAACAATACTTTTAACATATATGTATGCGGAAAAAATGGTAACTGCTAAAACTGCGGCTATTAAAATCCCCGTTTCAAGAGATATTTGTCCTCGATAATTAAAAATTAATGATTTCAAAAATTTTAAGCCCATTTTTTCCCACGATATTTTGTAATGTATAAAAATTAGGATAACAATATATAAAACATTATAATTTTAAATATAAATATTATTAGCTCGAGGAATAAAATGGACTTTGAAAGCGAAATAAGTGAACATACTTTAATAAACTTGGAAAAATTAAAAACTAACGAAGTTATATGTCCAAAATGTAAATTTATATTCAAATACGTTGGAAAAAAAATAATATGTCCAAAATGTAAATTTATATTCAAACCTTAGCTTTTTAATATTTTGATAAGTCCTCCTATTTAGGTTCGGAAATATCAATAATTATATCTCCAATATTTCTACATTTTCAGATAACTTAGCT
This sequence comes from Methanococcus vannielii SB, assembly GCF_000017165.1. Taxonomy (NCBI): domain Archaea; kingdom Methanobacteriati; phylum Methanobacteriota; class Methanococci; order Methanococcales; family Methanococcaceae; genus Methanococcus; species Methanococcus vannielii. The sequence continues at coordinate 16,139 of NC_009634.1, read as the reverse complement.
ATTCCAACACCGTTTTTTAGTACTTTTCCAACATTAAATGCGTAAATGCCGTTTTTAGTTAGTTTTTCAATTAATTTTTTTGAATATTCTTCTTTAACTGAAATTAAAAGTCCACCAGAAGTTTCTGCACCGTAACCCTTGCATAATGCATGACCAAATAATGAAGCCAAATCTTTTGTCCCCTTAATTACTGGAAGAGTCGAAATTTCAATTTCAACGTTACTTTGTTCAGCCATTTCATTTGCATGGCCCAAAATTCCAAATCCCGTAATATCAGTCATTGAATTTGCGATTTTTTCCCCAATTTCTTCTTCCAACTCCCTTAATACTAAAAGGGCATTTCTGTTTGATGTTGTCATTAATTTTATTGCGTTTTTAATGACATTATTTTTTTCTTCAAATGTCATCCCAATTAGGTCGTTAAAATCTTCGGTAACTCTAGATAATGCCATTGCAGTCTGATTTCCAAGCGGTTTTGTTAAAATTAAAATGTCACCTTTTTCTGCGCCTGCTTTTGCAAGTATATCTTCTGGATTTCCAACTCCAGTAATTGCACCACCAATTAATGGCCAAGGGTTTAATATTGTGTGCCCGCCAATAATTGTAGTATCATTTTCCCTACAAAAATCTTGAAATCCACGCAGTATTTCTTTTGCAGTGTTTATTGGAAGTTCAGGGGGAATTCCTAAAATTACAAGTGCTCCAATAATTTCTGAAACACCCATTGCATAAACATCGCTAGTTGAATTACATGCTGCAATTTTTCCCTGAATATAGGGGTCATCGACAATTGGAGTAAATACATCAACGGTTTTTACAATTGCAAGATTATTTTTAATAATTACTGCAGAATCATCGCCAAGACCTACTTTTGCATGCTTTAGGTCGCCTTCTAAGATTATGCCATTTACTAATTGTTCTAATTCGGTGTTTGGAAGTTTGCACGCTCATCCGTGTAGCGTAACCATTTCAGTAAGTTTTATTTTTTCTATGATTATCACCCTAATTACGTATTATATTTTTGCAATACTCCTATTAAGTTTTAACCATTCTATTTTTTGTTTTTTGGCATACATATTATTTCTTTAAGTTCTATATCAAAAAAAGTGTTCATATTAGCCGGCCTTATAACTACTGCGGAATCTGCACCTTTTCCACTTCCGCCAATTGCAATTACATCTTTTTTAGTTGAAATATTGCCAGAATCTGCCGCCATTACAGTTATCTCATAGCATACTTTGATGCCTTGACCAAGCGTTTTTAGGGTTTGTGCAATTACCTCTACTGGGCCATATCCTCCAAATTTTTTTGAAATACCTCTTTCAACCCCACTTAATGCATGAGTTCCAGAGTATACTTTAACACCTTTTTTTAAAAGCATTTCTTTTATATCCTCAGGCATTGATTTTACATCGGGCCCTGAAAACCCCTGATGATAAGTTATAACTACTAAATTAACGGATAAATTTTCCTCTTCAAGTATTTCAACGAGTTTTTTTGCAGTATCTCCATAAGAAGATGCTAAAACAATATCTGTAATTCCTTCTTTAGCCTTAGAAACTGCGAGCCTTAGGGTTTTTTCAGTATTTTCAATACCAAAATTTTCAAAATATTCTGTCAAAATACCACCACAATTTTATCTATTACCGGTAAATTTTTAATTAATCATTATTTAGTACATATTTTACGACTTAGTTTAGTTTAGTTTATTTTTAATTGTAACTTAATCATTTTCATTTTAAAACATATTCTAAAAAATCTTCTGCAATTAAAATTTCAATTTCTGGGTTTTTTTCTTTAAATTTAACTATATCTCGCTCAAAGGACATTATGTCATCATAACGTGCGGAAATGTGGGTGGCTATCAGTGTTCTTGCACCAGATTTTTCTAAAATATCTAGTGCGTCTAAAATCGTTGAATGCATTGTATCAACAGCATTTTTCTGCATTGAGCTATCAAAAGTAGCTTCGTGAATTAAAACATTGCAGCCGTGATATTTTAAAAACTTTCCAAATTCATCAATTGGAATCGTATCCCCGCTGTAACCTATGCAATATCCTTTTTTCGGAGGAATTGTAACGTCTTTTGGAGTTATGACTTTTCCATTTTTTAATTGAATTGAAAACCCATCTTTTAATTTTTTAAGGTCTGGGCCGATTTCAATTCCAAGAGTTTCTGCCTTTTTAATATCCATTTGTGGTTTTTTTATTTGCTTAAATAGGTATGAAATGGATGGAACAGAATGTTTTACTGGAAAAGTGTAAACTTCATAGTTGTTTCCATTGCTATTATTGCTACTTGCTATTATCATTTCTGGCGATTCGATAGATGCTTCGTGAATATTTATTGGATAATCTATTGAATGATAGCCAATTTTTAACATATTTTTTATCATTTCTTTAGTTTCAGGAGGGCCATAAATATTTAATGGTTTTTTCCTACCTTGAAATGCAATTGACTGTAATAACCCCGGAATACCAAGAATATGATCTCCGTGAAGGTGCGATATGAATATATTGTTAATTTTCATTGGCGAAACATCTGTAAATATAATCTGCCGTTGAGTATTTTCCCCACAGTCAAATAAGAATATTTCGCCGTCAAACTTGAGTGCTACTGAAGGGTGTGAACGGTATTTTGTTGGTACCGCAGCACCAGTTCCAAGAAATGTAAGCTTCATTTTTTCACAAATTGATTATTTATTTTAGGTAATTAAATTAAATCCATAAATACTTCTTTTGCATCGTTTTCATCTATTTCATCTATCCAATTCCTAACTTCAATACACCACTGTTCCATAGACTTTTTAACTAGCTCTTTAACTTCTAAAAATGAAATAGCTTCGTATTTATAAAAATAGCCACCTTCCTTAATGTTAATTTGTTTTCGAACTAAAAGTCCGGCATTTATTAAATTTTGAGCAGAACGTTGAATAGTACTCCTATCACGGTTTAAAGAGTCGGCTACTTCATTTATTTTTGACGGGTTATTTTTTAAAATTTCAAAATATACTGCAACGTCAAACGCCTTTAATCCAAATACGCAACACATAATACTTTCAAGGGTAAATGTACTGCACGGCATATTAAGTACTAATTTACTCATTTAACCACCAAAGATATATCCTATGAGGATTATTATATACTAATAACTCAAAATAAAACTTATATTTTATGTAGATAACTAATACTATTGAAAAAGTGTGTCATAATAATACATTACTTTGTTTTCAAAATATAAATATCTTGTTAAAACTAAAAAGGGGTTTATTTATGAAAGTAAGCGAGATAATGAATCCAGTAATATTCACAGTTGAAGGGGAAAAAAGTATATATGCAGCATTTAAATTAATGCATGAAAAGGGGATTAGGCGGGTTTTTGTAACTGTAAATGAACGTATCGAAGGAATTATAAGCTATAGGGACCTTGTAAACGTTTTATTTAATAAAGGAGTTTTTGAACTAATAGATATGCAGTTAAAAGACATATTTACAAAAGAAATTTTAACAATCTCCGACAGTGCAGAGGTAGAACATGCCGCACAGCTCATGCTTCATGCCGATGTTTCAGGACTCTTAGTACTCGATTCTAAAAACGATCCTTTAGGCGTAGTTTCACAGACTGATATACTAAGAGCCCTTGTTAAAGGAGTATAGGATAAAATGGATATTTACGGGTATTTTGAAGATATTGTAAATACATACGGATACGCAGGAATTTTTATTGTATCGTATTTAGAATCAGTTATTCAGCCAGTGCCTCCGGATATATTTATTATTGGGGCGGCCGCCTTTGGATTAAGTTCAGTTATATGTGCATTTATTGCAACTTTTGGATCCCTTTTTGGAGGACTTACTGGTTATTATCTTGGTAAAAGGCTTGGAAACGAGTACTTTATAAAAATCTTTGGAGAAAAAAATTATAATCGAGGTTTTAACTATTTTAAAAAATATGGTGTGTGGGCAGTCGTAATTGCAGGATTTTCACCCTTACCATACAAAGTCTTTGCATGGCTTGCAGGAGTATTTAATATGAATCCGATTCATTTTGCAATTGGTACACTAATTGGGAGGCTCCCTAGATTTTTACTCATTGCATACTTTGGATATGGGGTAGGAATATTATTTGGAATAACAGGGTAGCTTATTTAAAAGCGTTTGGTATAGAATATATATCTACATTCCAAGAACTTCCCTATCTTCAGTATTTTCAAGCATTACTGATATACTTAAAAAATCATCAGCCCAAGATGCTGTTTTTATAAAAGAGTGAATTATATCATTTTTTATCCAGTACATTGTAAATATTGCAAGTTCTCCAACGTAATTATCAAAAGCTCTTATTTTATTGTTAAATTCAATTATTCTTTCATCCGAATCACTTGTGGGAATTATATTTGAAGAAATGTGTGTTTCTTTAAATACTTCTTCTTTAAAAAAAATCATAGATGCACCCTGTTTAACTGCAACATTTATAAAGTCCTTCCAGTTTTCATTTCCCCATGAGATATTTGGAAAGTCCTCTGGAACGTCTTGAGTTGGATATATTAAAAGCTTATTTTCAATAATGTACTTTTTTATGTCATTTGTCTCCGTTAATTCCATGAAAATCCCTCATTAAAAGTATATAAAAATAAATTATCTAAAAAAATAGTATAGTTATATTTTAATTATTTTATTACTTTTTTTATTGTCTTTTTAGCATATTTAGAACTTCTGCAACTCTTTTTCCAGTATTTCGGGATGTTTCAATTCCAAATGCATCTGTTTTTGTATCTTCAGGCGATTTACCCTGGCCAGTTCCACCATAATGTGCACTAGGTTCTGAATCGCCAACAACAATCATTGATTGGATTAAGAAAAAGTCGTGAATTTGCCTTATTGTAGTTTCCTGCCCGCCATTACGTGAAGCTCCTGATGAAATTGCTGCTGCAACCTTGTATTTTAATTTAAATCCTGACCTAAGTGGCCTTGAACGGTCAATTATCGTCTTTGTTTGGGCAGAAACTCCTCCAAAATATACGGGAGAACCCAAAATTAGTCCATCTGCAGCTTCAATTTTTTCCATTATTTCGTTTATATCGTCAACAATTATACAACTGTCTTCCTTTTTACACATGTCGCATGCAATGCAAGGATTTAGTTCAAGACCTGAAAGTGATATAAATTCTGTTTTAAAGCCTTTTTCTTCAGCTGCCTTTAGTGCTTCTTTTACCAGATAGCTCGTATTGCCGTTTTTTCTCGGTGAACCGCTAATACCCACTATTTTCAAAAAAATCGCCTCGTTACAATTATATTTACAATTAGTATCTTCATGAAATTAAATCTAAAAAATCAAAAGAATATTACTTGAAAATGGATTATATGTTTATCGGTTACTTATTTTTTCAAACTTATAGAAAGTGAAACTCCTCCAACACCAATATTTTCATAACCATGTTCTCGTATAAATACCACAAATTTTTCCTCAGAAAGTCCGATTATTTCGCTTGCTTTTTTTGTAAATTCCTTAATTAATTCTTCTTTCTGTTCGTTTGATACTAAACCTACATCTATTGTAATTACGGGCATTTTTACACTCCAGAATTTGTTTTAAATTTTTAATAATTATTTAATTATTTAGTATATATTTAAATAAGTAAGTATGTTAGTTATATGGGCACTTAACGTAGTAGAGTAATATGGCATAAGTTATAATTCGTATAATGACTTTATTTTCAAAATTACCAGTAAAGGATCCATTAATTCAGTTTTTAAAACTTTTAAACAACTTGCATATCCTAAAAGTTCCACTTGAACTTTTGATACAATAATTTCTGATTCTTCGGTTACTTTGGAATTTTTAATCTGATTAGTAATCTCTATTTTTTTTATTTGGACAATCAAGCCCTCAGTACTTGAAATAACATCATCTTTTAACGTATTTGTAACAAATAATATGTCCCCGACAGTTGAGGACTCTACCACAACCAGATTTGAAAAATTTTTCAAATTTAATGTTTTTACATGATTTTTCACGATTTCAGAAATTGCATAGGGTGCTACTCCTGTCAAAGCTAGTACTTTCATGATATCACTTTTAACCTGCTTTTACATATACATCGGATTTTCAGTTTTTGGCTTTGACATCATCTTTGCATGTTCTTTTGCGAGATTTTTCATTTTTTCTTCGATATTTTCCGCTTCTTTTATCAGTTCTCCAATATCTGCATTAATAGAATAGTAATTGTTCAGAATTTCAATAATTTTTGATGCGCCCCTTGGGTCAGGCCTTAAACCAATAGTTTCAGTAATCAAGCACGCGGAGTTGATATTTTTATCATTACATTTTTTCATTAGTATTCCTGAAATTCCACCAAGCATTCCTAGTTCAAGTGCACCAACTGTTTCACTTAAAAGCGGCTTTAAAACATCTTTTGACGAAGAAACCCAGTATACATTTTCAGGGTTCATTGATGCAAAGCCTTCTAATGTTATAACCATTTTTGGATTTAGATTTTCTAAAAAATCAACTGTATTTTTTGACATCTCGTGAACTAATTCAGGAGGTATCATTACATCTGAAAAGAATACTAAAAGATCATCACGACCATAAACCCTAACTGGAGGGTAAGCAATGCCTTCTTCAACAATCATTATTCCGGGAATTTTTGGGTCTTCAAAATGTCCCAAATATTCGAGTTTTAGATTTTTTAGAAGGTGGTAAGAAGCAATACTTCCAACAAGCCCGATTCCTGGAAAACCTACAACCACCAGGGGTTCTTTAAAGTTTATTTCTTTTTTAGAAACGAATTCCATCATTATCCCCCGAATTGTCGTCTTTCAAAATGAAGTTTAGCAAGTTTACAAAATTAAAGATTTTGTAAGAATAACAGTTTTAAATATGTTTTTGGAGCTATATAAATCATACTAACACATTTTTTGCGTGAAAATATGGATGTACTTATAATGGCAGGTGGAATGGGAACTCGCCTAAAAAAAAATATTGAAAAGCCACTTTTAAAAATATCTGGTAAACCAATGATAGATTATATTATGGAAGCAGTATTAAACTCAAATATTGAAAAAATACGAATATCGGTATCTAAACATACTCCAAATACGAAAATATATATTGAAAATAATTATATCAATACTAAAAAATATAATCAAAGAGTGGAAATTATCCATACTTCAGGAATAGGCTATATAAACGACCTAAATGAGTGTATAGAATATTTTAAAGAACCATTTTTAATTTTAACAAGCGATATCCCCACGATTAAGTCGAAAACTATTAATAGTATAATAAATGAGTATCTAATTATAAATAATAGTAATAACCCTATAGAATCCCTATGTGCAGTCACTTTAAAGGAAAATTATATTGGAACCCCCACTATAGATATTAAGGGGTACATTCCACTAGGCCTCAATATAATCTCTCCAAAATATGGCGAACAAACTGAAATGCTTTATTTAATTGATGAAAAAATTGTAAATGTAAATACGTTAATAGATAAAAACCTAGTAGAGAATATAATCAAGAAAGGTGATTAAATGAGAGTGTCCTTCAAATCATTAGCTGGAAGATCCATTGTCGGAAGTCTTGGAAGCATTATCGGAACCGTAGACGATGTCGTAATTGATGAAAAAACAGGAAGAATAATTTCATTAAATATTGAGCCTTCAGAACAAAGCCCAGTTTCTCCGTCATCTGAAAATTATACTTTTGTTCCGTATAGAACCGTTACAGCAATTAGGGATGTTGTTGTAATTGATGAAACTAAAGTAGGAAGCATTAAGTCTAATTAATAATCTTTAATCCATTTTGGATCTTTTTATATTTAATTTTATTTTTATTCCATTAGTATATTATTTTAAAGATAATGTTTTATGTTATAACTCAGAGTTTTTAGCGATATATTTAAATACACCTGCAACATTTATCCGAGTATAAGTAAGATGTAATGCACATTTAAACATTATATTATACAAGGATGAAAAGTATTATTAACAATTTATTTTGCGGTGGTTTAATGGAACCTAAATCGTCAATATTACCTAAAAATTCAGATAAAGTCGTTAAATTTACTAAAATGCATGGTCTTGGTAATGACTATATTTATATAAATGCAGTTTTGGAAGATATAAAAAATCCAAATGAATTTTCAAAATTTGTAAGCGACCGTCATTTTGGAATAGGTTCAGATGGTCTTGTTTTAATTCTCGATTCTAAAATTGCAGACTTTAAAATGCGAATGTTTAATTCAGACGGCTCAGAAGCAGAAATGTGTGGGAATGCAATTCGATGTGTTGGTAAGTTTGTTTATGATAATAAATTAACGGATAAAAAAATAATAACAATTGAAACGCTTGCGGGAGTAAAAGTTCTTGAAATGACTGTTGAAGGTGAAGAAGTGGTTTTAGTAAAAGTCGATATGGGTGAACCAACATTGGAAGCTTTAAAAATTCCCGTAATTAGCGATAAATACCCAGTAATTAATGAAACTATCGATTCAAACGGTTACAACTTTAAATTTACCTGTGTATCGATGGGAAACCCGCATGCTGTAACATATATTGAAGACGTTGATAATTTTGAGCTTCAAAAAATAGGGCCTCTTTTTGAAGCTCACGAAAAGTTCCCAAAAAAGACCAATGTTGAATTCGTAAATGTAATAAATGATGAAACGTTAAAAATGAGAGTCTGGGAACGAGGAGCTGGTGAAACGCTTGCATGTGGAACCGGGGCGTGTGCTGTTTTGGTTTCAAGTGTTTTAAATGGCCTTTCAAAAAGAAAAGCTACTGTAAAATTACTTGGTGGAGACTTGATAGTCGAATGGAGTGAATCAAATAATCACGTTTACATGACGGGTCCCGCAACAAAAGTTTTTGAAGGAAAAATTAAACTTTAAATCCGTTTTAGTATTTACTTTTTTAATAAATTGTATGATTAATTGCATGATTATTAGCAGTTTTCTGTTGCAACTAAAAATACGGAAATTATTATCATTATGCTTCCAAACGCCATCTCAAGACTTAAAACCTCGTGGAGTACAATTATTCCAATTAAAATGCTCACAATTGGCTCTAAAGTACTGAGCATTGCCGTGTTTGATGGACCTATTAATTTTATACCTTTTAAAAATGTAACTAATGCCAAGACCGTACAAAATAATGAAATTATGATAATTAAAAGGTAACTTGAAGTGTCCATTTTAAATGTCAAAGAATTTGTAGAAAATCCGTAAATAAATAAAAAAATTGCGGAAAGAAGTGATAGGTAGAATATGGTTACATAAGGATCTAATTTAGAAAAACTACACTTTTCAGCCGAAACGATGTATCCTGCATAAATTAGGCCCGACCCTGCTGAAAATATGATCCCCAAAAAATCTAAATTAGTCCAATTCATCCCTACAAGCGAATATAATCCAAAAAACAAAAAAACCATTGAAATTACTTTATTTGTACCAATTTTTTCTTTAAATACGGTTATCATAGCAAGCATTACAAATACTGGATATGTAAAGTGGAGGGTTGTTGCAATTCCTGTTGGAATGTAGTTATATGATTCATAAAGCCATATTGTATTTAATGCATATAAAAAAGCCCCGTAGACCAAGATTTCGAGGAAAATATTGCGATCTATCCTTAAATTTATATTTTTTATATTTAATATGAAGTATATGGCCACTGCCGCAATTAAAAATCTAAGTAAAAGAGTAGTAACTGCATTTGCTCCGCCTAAATATGCATATTTTGTTAAAAAGGGCATTATTCCAAATAAAATCGATGAAATTAATGTGTACATTATTCCTTTTACTTTGCTCATAAACTACACGAGTATCGTTTTGAAACAAATGATACGTGTTTTAGTTATTAAATATTTTATATAGTATATTAAAAAATTTTAATTTTTAAAGATAAAAATTATTTAAAAGTTTTTTATTCCAATTGTTTTTTAAGGCATTCTCTTAAATTATTCCTTTTGTACTTACAATTCCTTTTCGTTCATCCGGTTGAGTTGCCATATCCATTGCAATCCCGAATGCCTTAAATAATGCTTCTACTTTGTGGTGTTCGTTTTCACCAGTAACTTCAAAGTGCATATTAACCTTTGCATTATTTGAAAAGGATTCAAAAAAATGAACTACATTTTCAGTTGAAAAATTACCTATCTTTTCAGTATTTGGATTATATTTTCCAACTAGATATGGCCTTCCACCAATGTCTATCGTAACAGTTGCTTTTGCTTCATCCATTGGAATAATTGCAAATCCAAATCGCTTAATATTATTTTTTTCAATAGATTCAAAAGCCTTTCCTAAAACTATGCCTGTGTCTTCAACCGTGTGATGATCGTCAATTTCTAAATCTCCCAAGACATCTAAAATAACATCAAATGCACCGTGTTTTGCAAAAGATGATAAAACGTGATTAAAAAAAGGAATTCCCGTATTAATAGAATACTTCCCTGTTCCATCTATATTTAATTCGAGGTGGATTTTGGTTTCGTTGGTATCCCTTTTTACTTTAAACGCTCTCATGTTATCACATTTACATTTTTTAATATGTTTAAAATTACTATTTAATCTTTAATTAATTACTTAAAATCGTCTTTAATATATGTCGTTGCAGTTTTAGGAGTATTACCCTTTATTACGTTTTGGTAGTAATCATAGGTTAAAGGTTCTTGGTCATTTAAAACATCACTATCCGTAAGCTTCCCAATAAAAAGGGAATGTGTTTTTGCATCAAAAGTATCTATAACTTCACAATCCAGCCAAGCTATCGAATTTTCAAGTAGGATTGGAATATTACTTTTTGAAAGCTTAAACTTAACATTTTCAAACTTATCAATATCTTTTCCAGATTTAAATCCAAAAAGACCGATAAACATAAAGTCTGTGTTTTTAGATAGTACTGAAACAGTAAATTTTTTTGATTCAATAATACATTCATGCGTAAAATTCGTTTTATTAATACTTACCAGTATTAACGCAGGGTCAGACGCAACTTGAAAAACCGAATTGGCAATCTGGCCATTATATTTATTATTTTTTACAGAGCTTACAACATATAATCCATAAGAAATTTTTTTTAAAGCTTTTTTATCCATGGTGTAGTCCCCCTTTAAAATACTAAAAATGATCAAGCCAATTATACTCTACATAATATAAAAAAGTAATAAAAAGTAAAATCTATCAATCAATATATACAAATATATATAGTTAAATTAAAAAGTGACTAACGGCGTCACTTTGTTCCCACTAGATAGCAGTACTTAAAGAATCGCTGGAGGGCTTAATTTCCGAGATCGGGATGGGATCGGATGTTACACCTCCGCTTTGACCGTTATGTCAAAGTGTTAAATTAAAAGTGCATTTTAGCTTTCATATCTTTAAGTGTCCAGATGCCTAAATTATCTCTCGAACTGTTAGTACTAGCGGGCTGAACATCTCGGAAGAACCTTGATGCGTACACCCCTAGCCTATCAAACCCGTCTTCTACGGGAGTTCTCGTTCCCGAAGGAAACGGCTGTCTATTTTCAGGATGAATTTCGAGCTTAGATGCTTTCAGCTCTTATCTCTTGGCGCGTGGCTGCTCGGCAGTGCCTTGTCAGACAACCGATCGACTAGAGGCGCCGACGGCCCGTTCCTCTCGTACTAGAGCCACCTTTCCCTCAGACAGCCTACACATCCAGCAGATAGCAACCAACCTGTCTCACGACGGTCTAAACCCAGCTCATGATCCCCTTTAATGGGCGAACAGCCCCACCCTTGGGTCCTGCTGCAGACCCAGGATGGGAAAAACCGACATCGAGGTAGCAAGCCGCGGGGTCGATATGGGCTCTTGCCCGCGACAACTCTGTTATCCCCGGGGTAGCTTTTTTGTCATCCCTGGCCCCCATCAGTGAGGCACAGGGGTTCGTTAGGCCCGGCTTTCGCCTCTTCGTTGCGTTTTGTTGGCAACAAAGTCAGGCTGGCTTTTGCCCTTACACTCAACAGCGGAGTCCTGACCCGCTTGAGCCAACCTTTGGGCCCTCCTGATGCATTTTTAGGAGGGTACCGCCCCAGCCAAACTGCCCACCTACCGGTGTCCCCTAAAAGGGTGAGGAACATGGTCATGAGAGGGTGGTGTCCCAGGATCGCCTCCACCTTTCCTGGCGAAAAGGTTTCGATGGCTCCCACCTACACTGTACACTCACAACCATGCCCCAACGACAGGCTGCAGTAAAGCTCCACGGGGTCTTCGCTTCCCACTGGAAGTCTCCGGCCTTTGCGCCGGAATGGTAGGTTCACCGGATTCTAGTCGGGGACAGTGGAGGTCTCGTTACGCCATTCATGCAGGTCGGAACTTGCCCGACAAGGAATTTCGCTACCTTAAGAGGGTTATAGTTACCCCCGCCGTTTACTGGCGCTTCGCCCGGTTGGAACCGGGGTTCACGTACCAGCACTGGGCAGGCGTCGGCCTTAGTACACACCTTTTCAGGCTCGCTAAGACCTATGTTTGTATTAAACAGTCGGACCTCCCTGGTCACTGCGACCAGCGATCCCATATTTAAACAAGATCACTGGCACTCCTTCTCCCGAAGTTACGGAGCCAATTTGCCGACTTCCCTCGACTAGATTCATCCGCTACGCCTTAGGATACTCACCTAGGGGCACCAGTGTCGGTTCTGGGTACGGACATCTAGAATCCTTGCTAGTTCCCTTTTCACGGGCTCCAGAGATCGGCCGAACTCTCCTAACGGAGAGCTCATCACTCTTTCATCCGGTTCTCGTTATTACAACTCTCCCCGGACTTATAAGCTTGAAAGTCCAGACAAGAACACTCAGCCTACCCAGAAGCGTTGGAAACTAACCTTGTGTTGCCACGCGTATCTAGATGGCACAGGAATATTAACCTGTTTCCCTTTCCTCTCAAAGGAGTTACCTCGAGAGTTAGGACCGGCTTACCCACAGCTGACAAACATTGCTGTGGAACCCTTGCCCCTTCGGCGGTGGGGATTCTCACCCCACTTATGCTGTTACTACTACCGGGATCTTCATTTCTACGAGGTCCACTCGACTTCACAGCCGAACTTCTGCCCTCGCAGAACGCCCCCCTACGGGATCACCTTGCGGTGCCCTTGGGTCTCGGCAGCCGATTTAGCCCCGTCCATTTTCGGGGCCCTTGATCTCGACAGGTGAGCTGTTACGCACTCTTTAAAGGGTGGCTGCTTCTAAGCCAACCTCCCTGCTGTCTTAGACCAAGGACGCCCTTCGTGTTCACACTTAATCGGCATTTAGGGGCCTTAACCCAAGTCTCGGCTATTCCCGTCTCGGACATACAGCTTACCCGTATGCCCTCACTCAGAGCCTACGGCGACGACAGGTTCGGAGTTTGACAAAACAGCGAGGAATTTCTTCCCCTAACCATCTTATCAGTGCTCTACCCTGCCGACTACCTGAACTCTGGCTGACCTGAGAGTCACTTCGAGGGGAACCAGCTATCTCCGGGCTCGATTGGCCTTTCACCCCTAGACCGAGGTCAGAAGAGTGCTTCGAACGGCAACAACTCTGCAGGCCTCCATCCCTCAGTTGAGGGACTTCACCTTGCCCCGGCCTAGATCGCCCGGTTTCGGGTCGTATTGCTGTGACTCCGGGCCCTTAAGACCCCGTCCCTAAAGATTCTGCGGACTTGTTGGTTTCCCTACGCCTTCGATCGTGAAGATCTTAAGCTCGCCACAACAATACACTCCCCGGCCCGTTTTTCGAAACGGAGGACGCAACCCTGGCTCTGTTCTTCGTACAGCCGCCTTGCGACGGTTTCCTTCAGAACAGTTGCCTTTGGGGCCACGCCATTCCATACCTACCTGGTTTCAGGCTCTTTTCACACCCTGTTAAGGGTGCTTTTCAGCTTTCCCTCGCGGTACTAGTACGCTATCGGTCTTGAAACGTATTTAGAGTTGGAAGTTGATGCCTCCCAAATTCCCGCGCGATATCCAACGCACGGTACTCAGGGACACTTCAAACCTGAATCGATTGCGCTTACGGGACTTTCACCCTCTATAGTGTGACGTTCCAGTCAACTTCAGCTTTTCTCAACAGGCGAAAAGAAGGCCCTATAACACCACATCTCCCCGAAGGGATTCAGTTTGCCCTGATCCGTGTTCAATCGCCTCTACTAACGGAATCTCAGTTGATTTCTTTTCCTGCGGGTACTAAGATGCTTCAATCCCCCGCGTTACCAATCCTTACGGATTACAAAAGTAGGAAGTCCCATTCGGAAATCCTAGGTTCAAAGGCTGTATGCGCCTCGCCTAGGCTTATCGCAGCTTACCACGTCCTTCATCGGCGTTTCAAGCCAAGCCATTCCCCAGGTAGGGTAATAGATAAAATTAGACATCTGGATAACACCAGATATGAAAGCTTGTGCACGACCATCATTAATATCCGGCCCCTAGATCGTAATCTAAAAATTACGAGCTGGGCAAAAAAATTAAGCCCACAATCATTTAGTGCCTAGTAGCGACCAAAATGTTCTTTTTTTAGGAGGTGATCCAGCCGCAGGTTCCCCTACGGCTACCTTGTTACGACTTCACCCCCCTCGCTGAGCCCAGGTTCGACCCTAGCCAAAGGCCAAGGCCTCACCTGAACCCAACTCGGGTGGTGTGACGGGCGGTGTGTGCAAGGAGCAGGGACACATTCACCGCAGTATTATGAACTGCGATTACTACGGATTCCAGCTTCACGTGGGCGAGTTACAGCCCACGATCCGAACTACGACTAGGTTTCGGAGATTCGCGTCCCTTTTCAGGGTAGCAGCCCATTGTCCTAGCCATTGTAGCCCGCGTGTAGCCCAGGAGATTCGGGGCATGCGGACCTATCGTTGCCCGCTCCTTCCTCTAGCTTAGCGCTAGCGGTCCCCTATGAGTGCTTACCTTCCGGAGAAAGTAGTCGCAACATAGGGCACGGGTCTCGCTCGTTACCTGACTTAACAGGACGCCTCGCGGTACGAGCTGACGATGGCCATGCACCACCTCTCAGCGCTTCAGGCAAGGTCGTCAACCTGGCCGTCATCATGCTGTCGCTCCTGGTGAGATGCCCGGCGTTGAATCCAATTAAACCGCAGGCTCCACCCGTTGTGGTGCTCCCCCGCCAATTCCTTTAAGTTTCAGTCTTGCGACCGTACTCCCCAGGCGGCGAACTTAACGGCTTCCCTTCGGCACCACCTGGGCTCGAGGCCCAGGTGACACCTAGTTCGCAGAGTTTACGGCCAGGACTACCCGGGTATCTAATCCGGTTCGCGCCCCTGGCTTTCGTCCCTCACCGTCGGACCCGTTCCAGACAAGTGCCTTCGCCATAGGTGGTCCTCCAAGGATCAACACATTTCACCGCTACCCCTGGAGTACCCTTGTCCTCTCCCGGTCCCAAGTCCAGCAGTATCCCTGCCAGTCCTCTGGTTAAGCCAGAGAATTTAAACAGGGACTTACTGGACCGGCTACGGACGCTTTAGGCCCAATAAGAGTGGCTACCACTCGGGCCGTCGGTATTACCGCGGCTGCTGGCACCGAACTTGCCCAGCCCTTATTCCTCAAGCTGTTTACACTTGATAAAAGCCCATGCTGTGCATGAGCACTTGGGGTCCCCCCGTCGCACTTTCGTGCATTGCGGAGGTTTCGCGCCTGCTGCGCCCCGTAGGGCCTGGGGCCGTGTCTCAGTCCCCATCTCCGGGCTCCCTCTCTCAAGGCCCGTATCGATCGTAGGCTTGGTGGGCCATTACCCCACCAACTACCTAATCGAGCGCAGTCCTATCCTCGGGCGCATATGCTTTCAGAAAAGAATCGTTCCAGACTGCTTTTCTTATGGAGAATTATCCTCAGTTTCCCAAGGTTATGCTCCACCTGAGGTTAAGTTAACCACGTGTTAATGAGCCGTCCGCCATGGCCGAAACCATAGACTCGCATGGCTTAGTCGAACCCCAATAGCAGTAGCCTCCGGCGGGATCAACCGGAATTTTGTGGCGTAAAAGAATTTTACGCTCACACTCTCGTGGAGTACGTCATTTTTACATTAAAGGAAATGACATTTTATTTGGTCGCTATCTAGGTTTCACCTAGATTGTGGGCTTACATCACACCTGAGTGATTTAGTTCAGGCGATCACTTT